>NZ_JABVCQ010000005.1 GCF_014145225.1 Thiospirillum jenense | reverse complement strand
GGATTAAAGCGATTTCGTGTTCTTTCAGATCGGCTCCGTATTCATAATTTTGATTTGTATGACAAAATTCTCGGTGTTTGTGCTGGATTGTGGAATTTCAACCTAGCTAACTAGCTGAGTTTGCTAGTTAAAACAACTCTATTGTTGATGTCATAGTGGACATTCCTTATCAAACCAAAAGACTGTGCAATCATTATAAATGCGGGTATGATTAATAGCAACCCGCGCTTGTTACTGAACTAATCTCGAATAATTGCATCAACGCAATCGAAGTGGGTTTAATTAACGTTAGACAAAGTTTACTAAAATAGCATCATGGCATATTCTCCAACCTTAATGATTCAAGGCACGACCTCTGATGCCGGCAAAAGTTTATTCGTCACGGCGCTTTGTCGCTGGTTAAAACGCCGTGATATTCGCGTCGCGCCATTCAAACCGCAAAACATGGCATTAAATAGCGCCGTCACCTGTAATGGCGGTGAAATTGGTCGAGCGCAAGCCGTGCAAGCATACGCCTGTGGTGTATTACCGCATACCGATATGAATCCGGTATTATTAAAACCCAATAGCGATATTGGTGCGCAGGTGATTATTCACGGTCAAGCAATTGGGAATATGAATGCGTTGGATTATCAGGATTATAAAACCACTGCTTGGCAGGCGGTATTGGCATCTTATGAACGCTTATCTGCGCAATATGAAGCAATTATTGTTGAGGGCGCTGGATCACCGGCTGAAATTAACTTACGTCAGCAAGATATTGCCAACATGGGATTTGCCGAGCGCATTAATTGCCCGGTGATTTTAATTGCTGATATTGATCGCGGGGGTGTATTCGCGCATTTAGTTGGCACGTTAGCGTTATTATCACCTTCAGAACAGGCGCGGATTCAAGGGTATGTGATTAATCGCTTTCGCGGTGATTTACGCTTATTGCAACCTGGATTAGAGTGGCTTAACAATCACACCGGAAAACCCGTTTTAGGTGTGCTGCCTTATTTCAAAGAGTTGTATTTAGAAGCCGAAGATACCTTAATTAAACATCAGGAAAACAAAGCGGCGCAGCGGGTGCGCATTGTTATTCCCACATTGCCGCGTTTAAGCAATCATACGGATTTTGATCCACTGCGCTTGCATCCCAATAGCGAGGTCATCTTTGTCGGAACTGGTGAATCAATTCCAGCGGCCGATTTAATTATTCTCCCCGGTTCCAAAGCGGTCGCGGCTGATTTAATGTGGCTGCGCAATCAAGGATGGGAAACGGCAATTCACCGTCATTTACGTTACGGCGGCAAAATCATTGGCATTTGCGGCGGATTTCAAATGCTTGGGCAGACAATTGCTGATCCGCTTGGATTAGAAGGAACGCCCGGCAGTGCGCCCGGTTTGGGTTTATTAGAGATGAATACAACCTTAACGGCGCATAAACGGTTAATCAATACACGCGGGCATTTGATATTGAATCAAGCGCCGGTGCAGGGCTATGAAATCCACGCCGGAATCACTGCCGGTCAGGCATTAACTCGCCCCGCCGTTTTATTAGAGACGGGTAATGACGGGGCAATGAGTGAAGATGGACAAATCCTCGGCACTTATTTACACGGGTTATTTGAATCTGCTGCCGCCTTGAATGCTATTTTGCAATGGGCGGGGATTGCACAACCCGCCGCAATTGATTATCTTGCACAGCGTGAATCCACAATTGAACAATTAGCCGATGCGGTGGACGCCCATTGCGATACGAATTGGTTAATGCGCTGGTTGGAAATAAAACATTAGGTTTGCGCCCCGCGATTTATTATAGTTACACCGCACATTTGTCATAATACCCGCGCTGATTTTTATTCACACCAACCGCATCATCACCACTGATTTATCAATTACCTCGCGTCCCGCCTGCAATGAATCACCATTAGTCCGCCAATCGCGTTAAAATAACCGCATCAACCCTCGTGATTTTTGCGCTTTATTTGAGGTCATCATGCGCCAACCCGACTCGATCACCGCCGCGCCCCGCATCACCAAACGCGGCCGCGAGCTGCTCCGCGATCCGTTATTGAACAAAGACACCGCATTTAGCGACGCCGAACGCACTATTTTTGGTTTACACGGCTTATTACCGCCCTGGATCGCCGATTTAGACACGCAAATCGCGCAAATCATCGTCAATGTGCGCCGCCAAGCCACCGATCTCGACCGTTACGTCTATTTAGAAAGCCTGCACGACCGCAACGAAACTCTGTACTACCGCGTTCTCCTCACGCATTTGGAGGAACTGACGCCGATCATTTACACACCCACCGTCGGTCACGCCTGCACCCAATTTAGCGAGATATTTCAACGACCTAGAGGTCTTTACCTCAGCGCCGACCAGCGCGGTCAATTCGCCACCATCCTCAACAATTGGCCGGAAAACGACGTCGAAGTGATCGTGGTCAGCGACGGCAGCCGCATCCTCGGCTTGGGTGATTTGGGCGCTAACGGCATGGGCATCCCAATCGGTAAGCTCGCGCTGTACGTTTTGGCAGCCGGATTGCATCCGCAACGCACCCTGCCGGTGTTAATTGACGTGGGAACCAATAACGTTGCATTGCGCGCCGACCCGCTCTACCTCGGCTTGCGGCAACCGCGCAGCGTCAGCGCCGACTACGCCGCGACGGTGGACGAATTCATGCAGGCGGCACATGCGCGCTGGCCGCGGGCGCTGATCCAGTTTGAAGATTTCTCGAACGATCAAGCATTTACGTTACTTGACCGCTACCGTGACCAGCTACTCTGTTTCAACGATGACATTCAAGGCACCGGCGCCGTCACCCTCGCCGGCATCTTGAGCGCGCTGCGCATTCTCGACCAGCGCCTATCGGAACAACGTATCGTATTTTTAGGCGCGGGCGCGGCGGCACGCGGCATCGCCGACAGCATCGTCGCCGGCATGATGGCGGAAGATGGCTTAACACTTGACGCCGCCCGCCGTCGCATTTGGACAATTGATTCACAAGGATTAGTCACAGTTAATCGCACTGATGAATTATCCGAACATAAACGTCCATTCGCCCAAGACGCGCCACCATTAGACGATTTAATTGCCGTTATTCACGCCGTGCAACCGACAATTTTAATTGGTGTGAGCGGACAAGCCGGCAGTTTTAATGAAACAGTCATTCGCGCCATGCAGCAGTATTGCCCCCGTCCTATCCTGTTTCCATTATCCAATCCCACCAGCAAAGCCGAATGCACCGCCGCGCAAGTTGATAGCTGGACTAATGGCGCTGCATTATTCGCCAGCGGCAGTCCATTTCCGCCCATTCTGCGCACTGGTCAATTAGTCACGCCCAGTCAATGCAATAACCTGTACATTTTTCCCGGCGTTGGTCAAGGTGTGGTCAGTTGTCAATCATGTTGCGTCACCGACGGCATGTTTTATATTGCAGCGCGCACATTAGCCGGCATGGTCAGTGACGCGCAATTAGCACAGGGGCGGTTATATCCCGATTTAACTCAAATCCGCGACATTTCATTACAGATCGCCATTGCCGTTGCCGAATTAGCCTTTGCTGAAAACTTGGCTGGCATTGCACGGCCAGATGATTTAACGGCATTCATCAAGGCGCGGTTTTTTGAACCGTCTTATCAAGCGTATGACGCCGTTTAATTTCCGGTTTATCATTGGTTTTAACCTGCAATTGCCGACAAAACCAGCGCTAGTTATTTAATGATATGCCACCCAACGCATTCCAACCTGATGTACTGATGCCATGACGTTCATTCCTCGCCAACCCGTTTTATTAGGCGTTAATATTGACCACGTTGCCACGTTACGCGAAGCCCGCGGCACCCGTTATCCCGAACCATTACAGGCGGCGTTATTAGCCGAACAGGCCGGCGCCGATTCCATTACATTGCATTTACGCGAAGACCGACGGCATATTCAAGATCGGGATGTTCAATTATTAAAAGCGGTTTTACAAACCCGCATGAATCTGGAAATGGCCGCCACCGCTGAAATGGCGCGTATTGCCAGTGAAATCCAACCGCATGATTGCTGTTTAGTGCCAGAACGGCGGGCGGAATTAACGACCGAAGGTGGATTAGATGTGGCCGGACATCGGGATTATTTAACCGACTTTTGCACGCAATTAACCGAGGCTGGTATTCGTGTGTCATTATTTATTGCCGCCGATCCAATGCAAATAGAAGCCGCCGCCGAAGTGGGCGCGCCGGTAATTGAATTGCACACCGGCGCCTTTGCCGATGCGGTAAATACCGAACAGGCGGCAATTGAATTAAACCGCTTGCACACCGCCGCACAATTAGCCAATTCACTTGGATTACAAGTGAATGCCGGGCATGGGTTGCATTATCATAATGTCGCCGCCATTGCGCGCTTACCTGCTATGCGGGAATTAAATATCGGTCATGCCATTGTCGCCCGCGCATTATTCTGCGGATTTGCCGAGGCGGTGCGCGACATGAAAGCGCACATCAATACCGCTTATTTGGGATGTCAATAATTCACATGTCTAAAACGACGCTCACTTTTGTATTCGCTACCGAACGCGGGACGCCCACTGCATTAACGCAACATCGGACGAAAGCCGCCGTCCCTTTTGCTGGTAAATACCGCGTCATTGATTTCAGTTTAACTAATGCGTTGCATTCGGGATTGCGGCAAATTTTGGTATTAACGCAATATAAATCGCATTCTCTGCATAAACATTTGCGCGATGCCTGGTCGGTGTTTAATCCCGAATTGGGCGAGTTTATTACGCCCGTGCCACCGCAAATGCGCACCGATAGCGGCTGGTATATTAACGTGTTAGACGCGCTGCGCCAGAATCGTTATTTAATTGAACGCAATACCGCAGAGACCATTTTATTATTGGATGGCGGGCTAGTCTATCGCATGGATTATGCCGCGTTAATTCGCTGGCATCGTGAACAACAGGCTGAAGTCACGGTGCCATTACGCCAATTAACTCCCGAATCAACCGCCAGTCGGGTGCGGATTGAATGTAACGAACAGGAGCAGATTGTTGCCTGTAATCCGAATGAAATGGCAAATAAAACTGCGGGATTAGCGCCAATGGGTGTGGTGTTAATTAATCGTGATGTGTTATTAAACGCATTGGATCAGGGTTTAAATGAAATAAGCGCCAGTACCCATGAAGAGTTTATGACTTTGTTAATTGAACCATTACTAGCACAACAGCGAGTATTTGGCTATCAATTTGGTGGTGAACGTGGGCGTGTCACGCCAGATCGGTATTGGAGTGATTTGGCGTCATTAGATGCCTATTATCAAGCGAATATGGCGTTATTAGCCGCGCAACCCCCATTGGATTTGTATCAACCTGATTGGAATATCTTGACTAATCAAGGGCAATATCCACCGGCGCGGACGGTGCCAGGTGAGCATTCCGGCAATGAAGGTATTTTTATTAATTCAATGCTGGCGGCAGGGACGGTTATTCGCGGTGGGGGCGTGAGTCATTCGGTGTTATTTCCGCGGGTGCAGGTGGAAGATGGGGCAATTGTGGATGGCGCGGTATTATGTGATGGGGTGCAAATTGGCGCGGGTGCTGAATTGCGCCGCTGCATTCTTGATAAAGAAGTGACCGTTGCCCCGGGAGCGCGAATTGGATTAGATATTCAACGCGATCAACAGCGGTTTGAAGTCTCACCACAGGGAATAGTGGTGATTACAAAAGGGTGTCATGTGGCGGCAGATTAATTGCCAGTGGACACGCTCAATTGATTAGCGGGCGCTCCCAGTGACTTGTTTTATTGCTGGGAGCGGAATTGAAACAGCCGACTTCGGTATTAAGATGACGCATAAAACAATCGGTTGATTGAATGCGGTGTTATCTAATGATCTTCGCGCAGTTGATCTATATCCGTATGATTTTCTAAATACTCAGCCAGTTGCAAAAAGTCTGTGCGTGGATAACTACGACCGGCAATTTCACGAAAAGCCAATTGGGGTTTTGATCCTTCAATAATGTGATAGCCCCAATACAATAGGGCGGTACTATAGCGAATTTTAGCCGCATCTGGATGAATAAATTTGCATTTTGAATCGGTCGCAGCATATTGTTCAATATGACGTTTAAGGTGTGATAACAAAATTTCGTTGCGCTTTTCGACATCTTTGCTGGTGTCATACGAATTGATAACGGCAAATAACTCGGCTTCTGGGTTTAATGCGCGAATATGTTTAAACGTACGCGTAATCACATCAGCATGTTTGGCAATGCCGAGCGGGTTTAATGTGGTTGGAATGATGCAATAATTAAACCTTGCAACCAGTGAACGGGGATTTTCTGATAACACCGGTGAGCAATCACAAATCACAATTTTGGTGTCTTTATAATGGCGTTCATCCCATTGATCGTGATTTAAAACTGTAATGGTAGCGCCTTCCTGCCCTTTAGTTTTTGGTGGCACATATAATGAAGCATCACCTTCTTCATCAGTCGGGTCTTGTAAGAACAATTTGCGTAGGTTTTTATCTGGATCCAAATCAACTAGAATGACATCATGCCCCATTAGGGCAAAGGCGCCCGCCAAATGGGCAGCAACGGTTGTTTTACCAACCCCGCCTTTACAAGTAAAGACACCAATATATTTTAAGGGGCGCTCTATTTCCTCCAGTGGTGCATCTTCTATTGCTTGATTCGCCGCTGTTTGCGGGTAATTCCAAATCAATTCATGATTGTCACAAGTAACAAGCTCCAAATTGGTTGGCCGCTCAGTTTCAATATGTGTGATTGCTTGCTTACTAAAGCCACTAGCCGAAATAAACCACCCAGAACAAAACCGAGAAGCAATTGGTAGCTCCAAATAATTCTGGAACTTTTGTATTTGCGATATATTACACTTGGCTTTATGATTTTTAACTTGAAGTGCAATGCACAACTCGCCTTTGATGATTTCAATATCATAGCCTTTGGTATTTGCCGGAGGCATGATGACATCATAACCAGCTTGTTGGCACAAGCGTGCAATGAATTTTTCAAAATCATCAGGATTAGTTGGCACTAAGGCATTGGCATTCATAATGTTTTTTTTACTCTGTTGAGTGTGGTGAAAAGTCAGATTAAAAAATCACACTTAAATCACTGCGCAATGTACAAATAAACGGTGTTTTAGTACACTTTAATCGCTATAGTGACAACTATAACGGCACAAGAACATATTCATTTAATTTTTTTAGTGGTTGAGCTGTCCTTAACGTTCTGTGCCAACATGTTTGGCGTAATGAATGTAAGACTGAATTAACATGAACGAATTAGTTGTCACTATGATCATCAACCATAACCGCTCGTTTGTTGCAATAACTATGATGTTGCCATACACAGTCTGCGCAATTGATCTGCAACCGAGTGATGTGCGGCCGCCGCGGACAGATAAACAAAGTATGCAATTGACTTATCAATGGAGTGACCGTGGTGATTATTATCTACGCGGACAGCGGCAATCTGGACAACCGCAACTTTTTACACAACTATTTCAAATACGCGTGGGACAGTCTTTTACACTAGATCATTATCCTGCATATATTTTTATTCAAACGCCCGTGACCTCAATTGATCCACAAGGCGATTTATCCCACAGTGAGGATACTCGCGGTCTTGGTGATACAACACTGTGTTTTGCTTTGTGGCCATCTACGAATCATGCGCGACAATTTGATATTGGTATTGCAGCATATTTAATGCTGCCTACTGGTAACTATCATCATTATCTTCCATTTAATAGCGGTGAAAATCGCCATCGAGCGGCGTTGCAAATCGGAATACAAACACCGCTCACTAAACGATTAACTTGGATGACGGCAATTGATGTTTTGCATCATAGCGATAATGAACAATTTAAATCAAACCGTGACACACTAAAACAACGCCCGCTGTATTCTGCACAAATTGCGCTTGAACACCAGATCGCATCACATTACCAACTCGGCTTAACCTGGGTACATAGCGAAGGCGGTGAAACCAGTATTAATGATGTTAAACAAAATAACTCGCTTTATCAACAACGCTATTTTTTAACTGGCACGGCGCGATTTTCATTTGGTCGTATTGTTGTTCAATACGGTCGTGATTTAAATACAGAACAGGGTTTAATTGAAGAACACCGCTGGACTTTGCGCTATCAAAAGTTTTTTTAGTCTTCAGAAAAACCACATATTGTTTAATTATTAATCAGCACACGAGATTATTCGAGTGCAATGCGAAGCGCGGCCGCAGCTGCGAGTGGCGCCAATAACAATGCTAATAATAACTCCGCACCTAACAACAAAAAATAAGGCTGGCCGGCACTGGCAACTGTGCTACTCACGCTGACCGCTTTAGCCCCATAAACTAAAACTGGAATGTACAGCGGTAGAATTAACAGCGATAATAAAATCCCACCACCGCGCAACCCTAAAGTGAGCGCCGCGCCAATCGCACCAATCAGACTTAGAATGGGGCTGCCTAATAGTAAAGTGAGCATGAGGGTGTGCGTGGCACTGGCCGATAAGTGGTATTGCATGGCGATTAAAGGTGCAATGATGACTAATGGTAGTCCAGTCAAAAGCCAATGTGCAATAATTTTAGCAAATACCAACCAGGCCAATGGTTGCGGAGTGAGTAATAGTTGTTCCAGGCTGCCATCTTCATAATCAGCGGCAAATAGGCGTTCTAGAGCCAACATTGCGGCTAATAATGCAGCAACCCACACGACGCCAGGGCCTAATTGACGGAGAATTGCTTGATCATTGCCAATGCCGAGCGGGAATAGACTCACGACAATAATAAAAAAGAGTAGCGCGGTGAATACTTCGGTACGTCGCCGTAATGCGAGACGTAAATCACGGGCTAAAATACAAATAAAACTATCTAACATGAGAGCAGATCACTGTGTGAAGTGGTATAATGAATTGGATTAAGATTAGTACAGACTGGGGAATAATCTGTTAAATCTAATTGGTGCAGTGTACCGCTGGTTAATGCGACCTCTTGATGTGTAGTTAAAATGACGCTACCACCATTTTTAATATGATTGGTAATGAGTTGTTGAACTAAAGCAACTGCCTCAATATCTAATGCAGTGAAGGGTTCATCTAATATCCACAAGGCGGCACGACTAAAAATTAACCGCGCTAGTGCCACACGTTTCTTTTGTCCTTGCGATAAAATCCGAGTGGGTAAGTCGCTACAGTTCATTAACCCAATGGTATTGAGAGCGGTTTGAAGTTCAATCTCAGTAGCAAAATTATGAGTTAAACGGCCGGCAACACGAAGGTTTTCTAATGCAGTTAAATCTCCCTTAATTCCATTAAGATGCCCGAGGAAGAATAAATCTTGATAATAATCCTCTGCCAAACTAGTGAGTGTTTGACCGCGCCACTGAATATCGCCCTGTTCAATTGGCAATAGTCCGCAAAGCGCCCGTAATAGCGTCGTTTTACCACTGCCATTGCGCCCGCGTACATGCAATAAAGCGCCGGCTGGGAGTTGAAAATTTAATGTTGTGAATAGCAATCGCTCTCCACGTCGTAAGCTAAGATTTGTTACTGTCAGCATGTGGGTTTAATATCCATAAAAACGCCGATTAGCCGTCGTGTATATTAATAAAAAGTGATTGGAAAGCATTTTCCAACGCTATGATGCTGGAGCATGATTTACATTGGAACCATTTTATCTTTTAGTCATTATTGGGGTGGTGTTAATCACCAATATTTTATTGACAATATTAACCACTTTGGGGGTATTATGGCGTTCACCAGAGCGCCACTTTATTTATGAAAGACGCCTGCCTTTTTTACGCCCAGTGGCGCAGCGATGTTTAGCGGTTTTATCTACCGTAATTGGCAACGAATATCGAGTATTTAGCAAGGTCGCACTGACTGCATTAATGATTACTGATGAACGCCAACCGCATTATCGCACCGCTCGCAGCTATCTTCATCATAGTGGATTATGGGCAGATTTTGTCATTTGTGGCGTCGCTGATGGTCATCCATTATGCGTCATTTTACTCGTTCCGACGGCGCCGTTGACTCGCGCACAGCAGCGACAATTGGAATTTTTACGTCACAGTTGCGAAAGCGCCCATTTGCCAGTGGTGATGATTCAAGAACAGGCGCAGTATGAACTTGACACATTGCGTAATCAAATCAGTGAAGCAATTATGCGCGCTGATCCACGCCGTCAAATGACGGGGCATTTTATTCACGAAGAAGAAGAAATGTTATTAGCTGCATTAGCGGCAGCAATGCGTGACAGGTAGTTGCTCCGCTTCTTTAATTCGACATTCATCACTCTGCATGACTTTTCTAATTATGATAAACGATTCACTTACTCTCGCTCGTGCCGCTTTGTTAATACCCTATGAGTTAACCGATGTACATTTAGAACAATTGGTTAGCATATTGCAGCGCCCAGGTGTGACGCTTGCGGATGTGTATTTTCAAACCAGCCGATTTCAATCATGGACGATTGAAGATGGACGTATTAAAGAGGGACATTTTTCAATCGGTCAAGGCGTCGGATTACGCGCCGTGTGCAGTGATAAAACTGGGTTTGCGTATTCGGATGAATTGCATTGGGCGGCATTAAAACAGGCGGCGATGACGGCGGCGGCAATTGCACGTCATGGTGGCGGTGTGCAATCACTTGCCAAGCCGCATATTCATACAAACATGGCACCACCGCTGCGTTATGCGGCAATTGATCCAATTGACAGTCAATCAGATGCGAATAAGGTGGCGTTATTGCAGCGGATTGATGACGAAGCGCGGCGCTGTGATCCGCGTGTGACACAAGTCATTGCCAGTTTAACAGCCGAGCAAGAGATTGTGTTAATTGTGCGTGATGATGGGTTATTAATGGCGGATGTGCGGCCGTTAATTCGGTTGAATGTGAATGTGATTGTGACGGCGGATGGGCGACGTGAACAAGGAACCGCGGGCGGTGGTGGACGTTATGCGCTGGATTATTTTTTGACTCATGAACCGAGTGAATTAGCGTTGCAATTAACTCGTGAAGCGGTGCGGCAGGCGTTAATTAAACTGGAAGCGCAAGATGCGCCCGCAGGCTGTATGACCGTAGTATTAGGTAATGGGTGGCCAGGCGTTTTATTACATGAAGCGGTGGGGCATGGTTTAGAGGGAGATTTTAATCGTAAAGGGACGTCGGCATTTAGTGGGCGAATTGGCCAACGAGTGGCGGCGGCGGGTGTGACCGTAATTGATGATGGCACATTACCGCAGCGGCGCGGGTCATTAAATTGTGATGATGAGGGTGAGTTAACGCGCTCAACAACGTTAATTGAAGATGGTATTTTAGTGAATTATATGCAGGATCGTTTGAATGCAAAGTTAATGAACATGGCGCCGACAGGTAATGGTCGTCGTCAGTCTTATGCGTATTTACCGTTGCCGCGTATGACAAATACTTATATGCAGAGCGGCAATTATGATCCGCAGGAAATTATTGCGTCGGTGACGCGAGGTTTATACGCAGTTAATTTCGGCGGTGGGCAGGTGGATATTACTTCGGGCAAATTTGTTTTTTCCACCAGTGAAGCCTATCTCATTGAAAATGGGAAAATCGGCCAGCCGGTAAAGGGGGCAATGTTAATTGGTCATGGACCAGAAGTATTAACGCGCATCACTATGATCGGGAATGATTTGGCGCTCGATGCGGGTGTAGGAACATGCGGGAAGGATGGGCAAAATGTGCCGGTTGGAGTTGGGCAACCGACATTGCGGGTAAATGAATTGACGGTTGGTGGAACGCAAACTTGAATACTGATAGATAGGTTGTCCTGATTGATTCAGGTGATGGTGATTAATAATCCATGATGATTGCAACGCATTTGAATATCTGCTGTTAAACCTTGGGTTTACACCAGCGGTGGGCGACCTGTTTATTAAACACTTCTTCGCACTTGCCGCTGATTTGTGCGTGAATTTTGATAAACAGGATAAAAAGCAATCATGTTAGTATTGTAAGTTTTGGTGTGGAATACACCTAATGAACCAGCTTTTTTACGGTGACAACCTCGACATCTTGTGCAATAAAATCAAAGATGACTCGGTGGATTTATGCTACATAGACCCGCCGTTTAATTCTAAACGCAATTACTTTCAGATTTATAATAATCTCGGCAAAGAAGACGCGGCGCAGGCACAGGCGTTTATTGATACCTGGACGTGGAATGAATTGGCCGAGTTGGGATTGCGCGAGATTACCCAAACCAATCAGGGTTATTATACCCGGCAAACGATTGAGTTAATCAAAGGATTAAAGCCCGTTTTGGGCGCCGGGAGTTTATTTGCGTATCTGATTAACATGACGCAGTGCGTGAATGAAATCCAGCGGGTATTAAAAGCAACCGGCAGCTTTTATCTGCATTGCGATCCCACTTGCAGTCATTATCTAAAATTGGTGTTGGATAGTGTGTTTTGTGGTGGGGGACGCAATGGTGATTTTCAAAATGAAATTATTTGGAGCTATCATCGCTGGACGGGTACAACTAGCCATTTTCAAAGAATGCACGACATCGTATTTTTCTACACAAAAGATAAAAAAGATTTTGTTTTTAATGTGCAATATGAGGCGTATTCTGATAAATCAAAACATAAGGCGAAAAGAGTTTCAACTGCGGCCAAAGGCAAGGTCATTGCGCAACAATACACAAATGATACCAGCCGGCAAAAGGCAATGCGCGATGTATGGGAAATTTCGTATTTGAATTCTCAAGCCAAAGAACGTCTCCATTATCCCACGCAAAAACCCGAAGCCTTATTAGAGCGCGTTATTCAAGCCAGCAGTAATGAAGGTGACGTGGTATTAGATGCCTATTGCGGTTGCGGCACCACCGTTGCCGTTGCCCAGCGGTTTAATCGGCAATGGATTGGGATTGACATCACTTATCAAAGTATTGCCGTGATTCTTAAACGCCTCGAAGAGAGTTTTGGTGCGGATATTCTTAATCAAATCACATTGGGCGGCATTCCGCGTGATATGGAATCAGCCCGCGCTTTGGCGAATAAAAAGGATGACCGCTTGCGTAAAGAATTTGAAAAATGGGCAGTTTTAACCTATACCAATCACCGCGCTGTTATTAATGATAAAAAAGGCATTGATGGCATTGTTTACATCGTGACTGGTAAAGACAAAGAGGATAGCGCCCGCGTCGTATTACAGGTCAAATCCGGCAAGGTTAAACGCAATGACATTGCCACCTTGAATAGTGACCGCCTGCGTGAACAGGCTGCGATGGCGATTTTTATTACGCTCGAAGAACCGACTAAACCAATGCGCGATGAAGCATTAGCGTCCGGCGTTTATCATTATGAGCTACTCAATCGGGATTACCCGTGTATTCAAATTGTGACCATTCAAGAGATGATGGACGGCGTGGCACGGTTTGAATTACCCATGACGCGAGATGTCTTAAAAACTGCGCCCGCTGTGAATACATCAGAGCAATATGATTTGGGCGTGGAGTAGAGCTGCCTTTTATTAAAATTAACGATGCACACCACTACTTTATTATCCGATTCTAACCCGCGTATTGGGCGGTTAATTGGCGTATCACTCGGGCCGGGTGATCCTGATTTAATTACCCGCCGCGCTTGGGCGCTATTAAAAACCCATTCACATTGGCGCTATCCAATTAGTCAAGCGGGCGCTGAGTCTTACGCATTAAACATCATTCACCGCGCTGGCTTGGCAATTCCCGCCGCCGCTGCGCCGCTGCATTTTCCCATGACCCGCGACCCGACGGCGCTGGCGGCCGCGTGGTTACACGCCGGTCAGACATGCTTGACGCCGCTGTTGCACGGACACGACGTGTTGTTTTTAGTCGAAGGTGACGCCAGCACCTACTCGACTTTCGGGCATTTAGCGCGCACCGTGCGCAGCCTCGCGCCGCAGGTGACGGTTGAGATCATCCCCGGCATCACCTCATTTCACGCCGCCGCCGCTGCCCTGACCACGCCGCTGGTCGAGCAAAATGACACGCTCATCATCGCCGCCGCCACCGCTGATATGACCACCATCGCCCGCCATTTAGATCAGGCCGACACGCTCGTGCTGCTCAAAATCAAACCGGTGCTGCCGCAAGTGTTGGATTTATTGCGCCAGCGCGGGGTATTGGCACAGGCGCAGTTGGTGGAACATGTCGGCAGCCCGGACGAGCGTATTGTGCGCGATTTACAACAGTGGTCAGGCGCGCCTGTCGCGTATTTATCACTGTTAATTGTACGCAACAGTCATACGCAGAGCGGTTGCCACTGACAGCGCGATTTGATACAAGGGCGGGTTTTTGACGGCGCATTAAAATTGCCCTCAAACTCGTTGCGCCCCGCCCGCCGCATCAGTGCGCAGACGAGCGTGCGCCATCCCGCTCTCTACTGTCATAGGAGGTCGTTACCATCATGGCTGATTTAGGCAAACAGGATGCGAAAGCCTTTGGGTTTGAACCCTATCCGCTCAGTGCCGATGAGGAATACATGAGTCCCGGGCAGGAGGCGCATTTTCGCGCGATCCTGCTGGCATGGAAGCGCCTGTTGATGGAGGAGGTGGATCGCACCGTGCATCACATGCAGGATGACGCCACCAATTTTCCCGACCCGAATGATCGCGCCACGCAAGAGTCTGAATTTAGTTTGGAATTGCGCACCCGTGATCGTGAGCGTAAGTTGATTAAAAAAATTGATGAAGGGCTGGCGCGGTTGGATAGCCACGACTACGGCTACTGCGAAAGTTGCGGCGTTGAGATCGGCATCCGCCGGCTGGAGGCGCGCCCGACCGCCACGCTCTGCATTGATTGCAAAACGCTGGACGAAATCCGCGAAAAACAGCGGGGGTGATGCGCACGGCAGCGGGTGGTGAAGCGACAGCCCTTCCGTTGGCAACGAGGGCGATGTGCCAAAAACTGCTGACCAATCAACGCCTTATCCCGCCGCAACCCACTACTGCGGGCGGTTTGCCCCCTCACCGAGCGGGGCGTTGCACAGGGGATCACTGGCAACGGCGGTGGGCAGTTTTGCTGACGCCCGAGCGCACGGCGGCGCTTGGCGGGTGCGAATTGATGACTTGGATCAAGCGCGAACGGTGCCGGGCGCCGCAGCCGACATCTTGCGCACCCTCGACGCCTTTGGCTTGCACTGGGACGGCGAAATCCGCTATCAACACCAGCATTTGGAGCATTATCACGCCGCGCTGGCGCAGTTACGCCGCGACGGACACTGTTACCCGTGCGGCTGTTCACGCACCAACATCGCCGCCACCGCCCGCGCAGGCGAGTGCGGCGCTATCTACCCCGGCACTTGCCGCGCCGGCTTACCACCCGGCACCATCGCCCGCAGCGAACGCCTGCGCACCCCCGATCAAATGATAATTGTCACCGACCGTCTGCACGGGTTCATTCAACAAAACTTATTTCACGACTGCGGCGATTTTATTTTACGCCGAGCGGATGGGTTCATTGCGTATCAATTCGCCGTCGTCATTGACGATGCACTGGACGGGATTAATCAAGTGGTGCGCGGCGCCGATTTATTACACGCCACGCCGCGCCAATGTTATTTGCAACACTTACTCGGGCTGGCGCGGCCGCAATACGCCCATTTACCATTGGTAATAGATGCACACGGGCGGAAATTATCCAAATCTGATGCCGCCGCACCGGTGTTAATCAATCAGCCGATTAAAACCCTGCGCCACATTTGGCATTGGTTAGGCCAAGCGCCGCTACCGATTGAATTAACCACCGTGCGCGAATTTTGGCAAGCTGCTATACCACTGTGGTCATTCACCACCATTCCACTCACCGCTAAACCATTACCGAATTATTCATGCTCGACTTAATTCAACGCGCAATTACTTTACCCTTTACTCTGCACACGAGAAGTGATTCCATGACTACACCTACTGACACCACCTGTACTATCAAACCGGCGGATGATAATCGCCCCAAACACGAGCGCATTCGTACCGGTTTATCCAAACACGCATTGCAAAAAGCCTTTAATGACAACCTGTTTTATATTCAAGGGCGTTTTCGTGAAGTCGCCACGCGAAATGATTTATACATGGCGGCGGCATTTACTGTGCGCGACCGATTATTAGAACGCTGGTTAAAATCCGCCCGCACATTTAAAGAACATAATTCCCGCACCGTCGCGTATTTATCCGCCGAGTTTTTAATTGGGCCGCAATTGGCCAATAACATGTTAAATCTTGGCATTACCGACACCGCCCGCGCCGCTGGTGATGAATTAAATCTGGATTTTGATGAATTGATTGAAACCGAAGAAGAACCCGGCTTGGGCAATGGTGGATTAGGCCGCCTCGCCGCCTGTTTTATGGATTCATTAGCCACTTTGCAAATCCCCACCATTGGCTACGGCATTCGCTATGAATTCGGTATTTTTGACCAAATGATTGTGGATGGTTGGCAAGTTGAAAAGGGCGATACTTGGCTGCGCAATGGCAATCCCTGGGAAATACCACGGCCGAAAATTGTATTCCCGGTTGGCTTTGGCGGGCGGGTTGAACAATACCGCGATGATCATGGTGAAATGCGCCGTCGCTGGGTGCCGGATTTAGTTGTCAATGGCGTTGCCTATGACACACCAATCATGGGTTATGGCGTTGGCAACGTCAATTTATTAAGATTGTGGAAATCAGAAGCGCCAGAATCCTTTGATTTTCAAGCCTTTAACGTCGGTAATTATTACGGCGCCGTCCATGCCAAAATTGAAGCAGAAACCATTTCTAAAGTGCTATACCCGAATGATGAACCGGGCGTTGGAAAAGAATTGCGCTTAAAACAACAATTCTTTTTTGTCTCCTGTTCATTGCAAGACATGATTCGTTTGCAATTAGGCATTGCCGGTTCATTAGATCAATTCCACGAAAAATTCGCCATTCAATTAAATGATACGCATCCGTCGTTAGCCATTGCTGAATTGATGCGGTTATTAATGGACGAATACAGAATGCCCTGGGAACAAGCGTGGCACATCACCCAGCAAAGTTGTCATTTCACCAATCACACGCTACTGCCCGAAGCATTAGAAACCTGGCCGATTGATTTATTCGAGCGGTTATTACCACGCCATTTGGAAATCATTTACGGGATTAACCAACGGTTTCTTGATGAAGTACGCATTCATTTTTTTGCGGATGAAACCCGCGTGCGGTGCATGTCGTTAATTGATGAAGATGGCGGGCGGCGCTTGCGCATGGCACATTTAGCTGCCGTCGGTAGTTGTGCGATCAATGGCGTGGCTGAATTGCACAGCAATTTATTAAAAACAACGGTCATGCGCGATTTTAATGACCTGTGGCCGGAGCGATTTCATAATATCACCAATGGCGTGACTCCGCGCCGCTTTATGGTGGTTGCTAATCCGCGTTTAACGAGGTTAATTACCAAAACCATTGGCCATGATCGCTGGATACGCGAATTAGAAACCCTGCGTGCATTAGAAGACTATGCCGATGATGCCGCCTTACAAGAAGTATGGCGCGACATTAAAACGGCGAATAAACGTGACCTGTCTAATTGGTTAGGGCAGCAAACTGGTTGTTTAGCCGACCCGGAAAGTTTATTTGATGTGCAAGCCAAACGGATTCACGAATACAAGCGTCAACATTTGAATATATTGCACATCATTTCGCTTTATCAACGCTTAAAAAATGATCCTCATGCGGATATAACACCCCGTACTTTCATTTTCGGGGGCAAAGCCGCGCCGGGCTATTTTCTTGCCAAATTGATGATTAAACTCATTAACGCGGTGGGAGAAGTCATTAATCATGACCCGCAAGTCAATGGTCATTTGCGGGTGTTATTTATGCCCGATTTTAGCGTGAAAAATGGGCAGCGATTGTATCCCGCCGCCGATTTATCCGAGCAAATTTCATTAGCCGGCAAAGAAGCATCCGGCACTGGTAATATGAAATTTTCAATGAACGGCGCCCTGACAATTGGCACATTGGACGGCGCGAATGTTGAAATTAGAGAAGAAGTTGGCGCGGACAATTTCTTTTTATTCGGCATGACCGCAGAAGAAGTGCAACAACGCCAAGCAGCCGGCTATGATCCTCGCGCTCTATACAATGGCGATATTGAAATTAAATCAATTATTGATTTGATTCACTCGGGGCTGTTTTCACACGGCGATACTGAATTGTTTCAACCTTTAACTGATAACCTAATTTATCACGATCCTTTTATGGTATTAGCTGATTTTCGTGCTTATGTTGACTGTCAAAAAACCGTAGATCAGGCGTTTCGTAATCCAGCATCCTGGAATCGCATGGCAATTTTGAATGTGGCGCGTATTGGCAAGTTCTCATCGGATCGTGCAATTAAAGAATACTGCGAACGCATTTGGAACATTGCACCTGCTCCAATTCCGCTTTAAACAAAGCCACCGATAGTTGAACGACAGATCAATTAGCAGCAATGATGTTTGTCAAAGTTTTGCGCAATTGATCTGGCGCTTCTAATAATGGATTATGACCGCAGTGATTGAAACAATGCCAGTGTGTTGCTGGGCGCAATTGTTTAATACGCGCAGCAATGGTGCTAAATTTTGCATCATTAGCACCCGTGATCCAATGCAATTGACCGGTGAATTGTGTTAATTGCGGCCAAGTGTTCGGCATATTAGCCAAACCAAAACAGTCTAAACACTGCGCTAATCCTTCTGCGCGCTGTTGCAAACGTTGTTGGCGTTGTTGTGTGAGTACGGCAGCCGGTAAATGCAATTGACTGGCGAATAACGGCTGCTGTTCCCACGCTGTGACAAATGCCTGAATACCTTGATAACGCAGGCAATCAATCCATTGCTGATCGGCATGGCGACGTTCATTACACGCAATTGTCGTTTCTAATCCGGGATGCGCCGCAATGATCGTTAAATGATTAAACCGCTGTGGTGCCATTGCCATTAATGCCAATGCTAATCGCCCGCCAAGTGAATAGCCAATTAAATGCGTCACCGAGGCGGGTAATGCGATTAATAGTTTGTTAATTGCATCGTTGAAATGACCAACGGGATCGACCGCCGTGCCATGTCCGGGTAAATCCAATGCAAATGCGTCTGTTTCATTTGGCCAACATAATTCCCAATCGCGCCCTAAACCAGTAAAGCCATGCAAGAGTGCGTATTGAATAGACGAGTGGTGTTGATTGTTGGTGGGTAAATGATGAATCAACATAATAAATGCTGCTATTGATTAAAAACTGTTGGATTTATTGGCAATTATTTAATCTTAATGTTAATTTTTATGACACGCATTTTCACATCAACTTGGGCATTGCTATTCATCGTATGGCTGGCATTTTTTTGGCAACTCGGCACGCCGCCATTATACGATTTAGATGAAGGCGCCTTTACCGAGGCGACCCGTGAAATGTTGGCAAGTGGCAATTTCATTACGCCACACTGTGATGGCGAGCCGCGTTATGATAAACCGGTTTTAATTTATTGGTTGCAAGCAGCAGCGGTTATTAGTTTAGGATTAAATGAGTTTGCATTCCGCTTACCATCGGCAATTGCCGCCACCTTATGGGTATTGGCCGTCTGGTTATTCGTGCGTCAGCAATTCAATCAAGCGACGGCGGCGGCGGCTGGATTTGCATTAGTTTTATCATTAGAAATTGGTTTAATTGGTAAAGCGGCGGTGGCGGATGCACTGCTTAATCTGTGGTTAGTATTAACATTTTTTGATTGCTACCGCTATTACTGTGCAACAACCGAGACGCGCCGCCAAGCATTATTGATACGGATTTATATTTGGCTAGGGTTGGGTTTTTTAACGAAGGGGCCGGTAGCAATCATACTACCGCTATTAACCACGCTGTTATTTTCACTCTCTAATAACACGCTGCGGCTTTGGTTTAATGCAATTGTAGCGCCCCGCGCTTGGCTAGTATTTTTACTCATCACATTACCCTGGTATTTAGCAATTTATTTCGACGACGGCGCGGGATTTTTTCGCAGTTTTTTCTTACATCATAATTTAGAACGCTTTGAAGGCGTCATTCACGGTCATCAGGGATTTGTCGGATATTATTTGGTGATGTTGCCGCTCATTACGCTACCATTTGCCGGTGTTATATTTAGAATGTTCACTGAGTGGCGACAACTTTGGGCAGATTCATTTAACCGTTTTATGATCTTGTGGTTTTTAACCGTATTTATTTTATTTTCATTTGCCAATACTAAATTGCCGCATTATTTGGTGTATGGCATGACACCGCTGTGCATTTTAATTGCGCGTTATCGGGAATTGCCGATTAACCGTTGGTTGGCGTTTATGCCCGCGTTAATTCTATTTAGTATTTTTTTCGTTTTGCCATTTCTCATGTACCCATTGGCCGCACTCACGACAGCGCATCTGTACACTCATGCCGTGCTGGTGGAAGGACAATCGGTGTTTAATTGGCAATATCATTTAGGAACTTTCGCGGCGTTAGTTGCAGTCATTGCGCTGTTTTTTGCAATTCAGTTCTCAGTTTGGCAGCGACTCTTATTAATCGGCGTGATTCAATTGGGGGTAGTCTCTGGTTTGGTATTGCCCGCGGTTCTCTCTACTTTGCAAGCGCCAATTAAAGACGCAGCATTATTTGCGCGGCAATTAAATGCACCAGTAGTCAGTTATCGAATAAGCCAGCCAAGTTTTAGCGTTTATCGTCAAGCAATAACGCCAGATCGCCCGCCCCAGCGGGGTGATATTGTATTAACGCGCATTGATCGTGCGGCGCGATTGCGAGCGCGTTATTCAGCAGAACAATTGGAAGTTTTGTATCAACGCGGCGCGATTTTATTACTGAAAATTAAATAAAATGGTGCGGTGCTATTTGTCACGATTAGATCACTTGCTAATACCAATGCGACGAATTAGCAGCACAAGTTGTTTAGCAAGCAGTCATTTTTATGCGTGCTTATCCAACAGAAAAATAAATTCCCGATGTGGCTGGTCAACTGCATTGAGCCACGCCTGCGTTGATTTCATGTCAGCCATGACATTTTTCTTATAATCAACCATCATCGTTTTAATACGCTTACCATGACGATTTAGGATTGCATCTAGCTCAACTGCATTGGCTTTACCGCCAGAACTATAGGAGAGCGCAACATAGCGCGCTGTCACGGTTTTAATTAAATTTTCAATAGCAGCGACGGCAATTGACTGTCCAGTTTCACTGCTGCGAAACGCTTCAAACACGCTAGGCGCTAATTGATCGCTGCTATCTTGACGGCGCAATGCCGCGCCAAATACTGCCGGTTTATCATGCTTGCAAACGGTTGTCCATAAATGATAATAGGCTGCATAACGCACCCGTGAAGGCGGCATTTTTTCATTATTGGAGCCGTAGGGCGGATCGAAGTACGCAAAATCTACTTGCGCGTGTTGAATGGTATCAAAGATGTCTTCTTTTAATACGATGTTGTCTTGGTTATTGATAAATACACGCGGAATTTTGAGTTGAAGACTGCGATAAGATCGCGGCGACCATTGCCGTAAATAAGACGTAAAGTGACCGAGGGTATTATCCACTTCATCCATTGCCAACATGAGACTGGTTAATGCAACGGCGCGATCTATTTCAGGTAAGCCTAATGCGTCTATTTCATCACGAATACCGTCAATTTTGCGCGTATTGTGTATTTGCCAGGGTTTTTTATTACCGTCTAATTGCGTTGCATTGCCGGCATAATCATAGCCGCCGTAATGAGTTGTGAACCAACCGTCATAGCCCGGTACGGCATTAAGATGGTCAATTAACGCGGTGTAAGCGGCAGGCGGTTTGCGATTTTTGAGATAACACACGCCGAAAATATAGGACCATTCGGAGATGTCATTGCTAATGACCTGCAACCCTAATTGTGCAAATGCTTGTGAGACGCGGGTGGTGCCAGAGAAACCATCTAATACCGTGCGCACAGTTAAATCGTCAAATAATGACAGAATATGGGGAATGAGTTTTAATTTGGATCCGGCGTATTTAATTCCTTGCGTCTCTGGAATGATTGGGACGAAGTGATTAAATAGTGACGCAGTTGAGTGATGACGCATGACGCAGAACAAAATATGTTTTTCACACGGGATGAACGATGCTCATCCCGTTAAATTTAATTCACTACCTGATTTGGCGGCAAATCTGTTATTCAATTATATTTTAGAACAGATGCCAGTTTAACCAGCATTTTTTGTTCTAAATAGCCTGCCAACATTATTGAGAACGCGCCGCTTTTTCGGCAATGCCTGACATACCAAACCGCCGTTCCAATTCAATGAGAACCGCATCAGGATGTAAGCCACGCGCTGCGAGTAATATTAAGCAATGAAACCATAGATCGGCGATTTCATAAATGATTTTATCATTATCATTGTCTTTTGCAGCCATCACTGTTTCTGTTGCTTCTTCACCGATTTTTTTCAAAATGGCATCTAATCCTTTTGCATACAGGCGAGCGACGTATGAAGTGTCAGGGTCAGCTAATTGACGTGCTTCCAGGACGTCAGCTAATTGAGTTAAGATGGCGCACTGCTGCTGTTGATTCATGTATTGACTCCCATTACCAACGCATCTGCTAATTGCTGTCCGGCAGCGAAATCTAAACTGCCAGTATAAATCGCTTGTCCCGTAATAGCACCAATGATGCCGCAGTGAGCAATAGCAGCCAGTGCGCTTACATCATTCAAATCAGTAATACCACCGGAGGCAATAATTGGTACTCCACTTATTTCGGCAAGCTGTTGTGTAGCAAGAATATTAGGGCCGGTCAACATGCCATCCCGGCCAATATCTGTATAAATAATCGCGGCGACACCATCGGCAGCAAAACGACGTGCTAATTCGCCAACTTGATAGGCAGTTATTTCTGCCCAACCACGAATTGCAATTTGACCATCACGCGCATCCAGACCAACAATAATACGTCCTGGGAAAGCGCGGCAGGCTTGGGCAACAAAGCCTGGTTCAATGATCGCTTGTGTACCTAAAATACACCATTGCACTCCGGCATCTAAATAAGTACCAATACTGTCTATATCGCGGATACCGCCGCCAACTTGAATAGGTAATGATGGATATGCATTCGCAATAGCATGAATCACCTCAGCATTTACTGGCTTGCCGGCAAAGGCGCCATTCAAATCCACTAAATGTAACCGCCGTGCACCTTGCATGACCCATTGCCCGGCCATTGCCACTGGATCATTACTAAAACGGGTTTCTTCATTCATTCGACCTTGTCGCAGTCGCACACAAATCCCGTCTTTTAAGTCTATTGCTGGAATGAGTAACATCGTTGTTGGTTCCGTGATTAAAATAAGTACATTTGAACACCGCCACGCCAGTTGTGAGTGCGGTATTGATTAAACGAGCGCGATTGAACTATGATATTCACGCACCGCAATTAAAGCAACCATTCATTTTTTAACTGACACTTATTGCCATTATGTTAAATCACAGTTTTATTGTTGTCATTCCCGCTCGCTTTGGTGCTACTCGCCTGCCGGGTAAGCCACTCATTTATATTAGCGGACGGCCAATGATTCAACATGTCTGGGAACGCGCCTGCCGTAGTCATGCCCAACACATTATTATTGCAACTGATGATATGCGTATAGCCACTGCATGTCGCGCATTTGGGGCAGAGGTGGCAATGACATCTAAGCATCATCGTAGCGGCACTGACCGTATTGCCGAAGTCAGCGATCAATACGGTTGGGCAGACGATACGTTAATTGTCAATTTACAAGGGGACGAACCTTGTATAGCACCTTCATTGCTTGATCAAGTGGCAGCGATATTAGCAGAACATTCAGAGGTTAATATGGCCACACTGTGCTATCCATTAGCAAATACGCAGCAACTATTTGATCGTAACGTTGTTAAAGTTGTTATCAATGCACATGGACAAGCGCTATATTTTTCACGCGCTCCTATCCCCTGGCAACGTGATGCCTTTCACTCATTTGACCAAAGTTCACTGCCAAGTCAATTACCTATTAATACAGAATTTTTGCGTCATATTGGGTTATACGCTTACCGCGCCGGTTTTTTACGGCGCTATGTTAAATGGCCGCCAGTGGCATTGGAGCAGGCGGAAGCACTGGAACAATTGCGCGTTTTATATTACGGTGAACGTATTCAAGTGGCCATGGCAATAGAACAACCTGGGCGTGGAGTGGATACGCCACAGGATTTGATTGCTGTTCAACAACTTCTCGGTGATTAAGCGTTCGATACTACTTTAATTTTTCTTCATACGCCCGCGCAAATTCTTGACCGATGAACTTATAAAAATCGTTTTCCAGATTGGCCTGCAATGCGGCATGATATTTTTGATAAAATGCCCAGGGGGAATGATTAAATGACAAGCGGGCGGTTTGTTTATTCGACAGTCGTTCGGTTTCCACTGTCGCAGGCGAGACCTGCTGTAATAATTCTATCATGGCAATTTGCATAGCTAAAACCACCGCCTGTTCATGTTTTTGAATGTCAGTAAATGCTTCAGTAAATGCCGCTTCTGCATCCAAAAATCCGGTGCGTTTTTCAATAAAACAACTTAGTGCCTGTTCAGCATTTGGTGAAAATTTTAATGGATTATTTTCGGTGGGTTTGATAAGCGTGGGCGCTGCCCGTAAGCGACTTTTAAATGCTGCCCGCGCCTGTAAAACATCAATCATACCCTGCGTAAACAAGCGAAATAAACGTCCCAACTGTTCGAATAATGCCGTACTTTCCGCGGCTGTCAAAGTTGCCGGCGGCGTTATTCCTAATCCCTGAAAAAACGCCGTCAATAACTGTTCATTTAGCATTGGCGAATTTAAAACAGCAGCAGCTGGGAATGGTGTTAATGATGGAATGGTATCTGCTAATGGATCAACTGTATTGAGATTTGCTGGCATAACTGGTAATGGCAGCGTTGCCGCCAATTCATCCATTTTATTGCCTATAATCGGTGGCGTCACACCCGGCGATGGCATGGTTGCAGCTAATATATCAATCGGTGTATTTGTTGCTGGGAGCGGCATTGTTTCAGCCAGCATATCTTGTACTTTTTCATTCAGTGGCGGTATTGTTGTTGCGGGCAATGGCTGCGTAACTGCTAATGCCGATGGCGGTAAATCGAATAAAGATTCAGTCGCAGGCAACGGAATTGTTGCTTCTGTCGCATCACGTTTCAACGGTTCTGATGGTGGTAATTGCTTTGCAGTCACCGTCGATTCTTCTAGTAATTCAACTTGAATCGCATAATCGCTAATATAAAGTGTATCGCCATGTGCCAATATTGTCGGGCGGCCTTTCGGCAAAATTGTTTCTGTTTGATTCAAAAATGTTCCATTAGCACTCGTATCTTCAACATAATAGCTACCGCGATAATACAGGACTCGTGCATGATGACTAGATACAACCCGTTCGGGATCAGAAAGCACCCAATCATTATCACGGGTACGACCAATGGTGCCGCCACGATAATGAAACTCAATCGTTGGATCGGTGTTGAGCAATTGTGCTTGCACATCGGAAAGTGTGAGTTTTAAATACATGATTGCGCAGTAAAATAATGGCTATGTTAGTTCAATTGTGATTGAAAAATTCGATGGTTTTTGAATAAAACTGTTATAGTTTGCAACGAGTCACAATGTATCAAAAAAATTGCCGCCACTGTGAAATTTTGATTCCAGTTTATAACGGTGACACACAGGTGCGCCGCTGTATTACCAGCGTTCTTAAGACCGCCCCATCATTTTGCACTGTGACAATATTAGATGACGCGAGTACCGATTGGTGTTTGCTTGATTGGTTGAAACAACAGACAATACAAGATGCACGTTTGAAACTAATTAGTCATCAAGAAAACCTCGGTTTTGTCGGCAATGTTAATCGTGGATTAGCCGCCGCAACTAGCGATGTTATTGTACTGAATTCCGACACGATTGTCACCGCACATTGGGTAGAAAAATTATACACATGTGCCAATTCTAATGCAAAAATTGGTATCGTTTGCCCATTGTCTAATTACGCCACTATTCTCTCTGTGCCTGACATGAATCGCAATAACCCATTGCCAACCGGGTTAGATATCAGCAGCTTTGCTCAGTTAATAGAAACATGCGCCAATCGCAGCTATCCACGCTTACCCGTTGCAGTGGGTTTCTGTATGTTAATTCGGTTCGCCGTATTAAAACAAGTGGGGCTTTTACATACCGCATTTCACCGAGGTTATGGTGAAGAAT
The DNA here is from genome assembly GCF_014145225.1 of Thiospirillum jenense. GTDB lineage: Bacteria > Pseudomonadota > Gammaproteobacteria > Chromatiales > Chromatiaceae > Thiospirillum > Thiospirillum jenense. Next base: position 117,451 of record NZ_JABVCQ010000005.1, on the reverse strand, counting down.
GCGATTTGTCTTTACGCACATGGCAAGCAGGTTTTGAAATCGCTTGTTGTGATGACTGTTTTGTTTATCATGCCGGCGAAGGCAGTTTTGCGACCGTTGTCGGCATGGCGCCTATTAAAAAACGTAATGAGCAAACATTGCAAACGCGCTGGCCATTTTATAATCAGCTCATTCAGTGTTATTGTCAAATCAATCCACTGCTAGACACCCAAGAACGAATTAAAACAGCGCTTTGTCATCATCAAGGTGATTCCGCACCGCATCTATTGCAAGTATTACATGCCTATGCCAGTTTGGGCGGTACCGAATTGCACTCCCGGCACATTATTGATGGCATCGCCGATCAATGGCGTGTCACCGTATTATTTCCTGATGTCGTGACCAATCCTTATACAACATTTGAAACGGTTGCGCATAATGAATTCGTGCGGGTTCTCAAATACCCTAAACACATTGCGCAAGATGAATTAGTCATTTTTGGTCATAGCGCATCATTGCAACATTCAGAAACTGAGCAGATATTTGCGCAACTCATTCGCGGCGGGCATGTTCAAATTGTTCATTTTCAACATTTAATTGGTTGGCGCACTTTAAGACTGCCTTTAATTGCCAAAACCCTCGGTGCTAAAGTCGTTTTATCATTACACGATTATTATCTATTTTGTCCCGTCTATGATTTACTATTACCAAGTGGACGCAGTTGTGGTCAACATCAACCTAATGCAAATGATCCCAAGTGCCGCAACTGTTTAACGCATTACACTCGCCCTTTAATCACGCCTGAAAAATTGGATGATTATTTAACTCAGCGTCACCAACAACTTAAAGCAATGTTTGCATGTTGCGATGTGATTGTTGCGCCTTCGATGTATGTTAAACAGTGTTTTGCTAAAGTCTATGGCGATCAATTAACCGAAAAATTACAGGTTATTGAACACGGCATTCCTCATCTTGGCAAACCTGTTTCCCATAAAACTGCTAAACAATTTCGTATTGGTGTCTTTACGAACATGACGCGCCGCAAAGGTGCAGATTTATTAATTAAAGCCATTCAAAAATTGCGGCAACTTGATTCAGATCACCGCATCCATATTCAACATCACGGCGGCGCAAATGAAACTTATCGGGCGCAATTGGCGGCAACCGGCGTTACCGTATGCGGCAGTTATTCACTCGCAACGTTGCGCCAATTAATCACCGCAATTGATTTAGCGGTTGTCCCGTCTATCTATGAAGAAACCTTTTGTTTAACCGTTGCAGAATTACAATCATTAGGGGTGCCTGTCATTGCCTTTGCAGTCGGCGCAATTAATGAACGTATTCAAGATGAAGTCACCGGTTTTTTAGTCACACCAATTACAGCTGAGGCACTGGCGCAGCGTATTATGTCATTGATGACACGCAATTCAGCGTTAGTGCAGGTGCGGCGTCAATTGCGCACCACTTCGCCAATTAAATCTTTAGCTAATAATATCGCTGACTACGCGGCACTGTATCGTCATTTAATAAAAACGCCCGCGTTGCCATTGCCTATTGCAATTGATTTGAACGAATTAAACCCGCCGCTACTTGACACAATTTTCACCTCAATTGATCCAGACTGGCGTGAATGGCAACAGGGATATGGTACGGCATCCTATCGGCAATGGTTGGAACTAAATATTAAACATCCATCTCCGCTGGGCGCGGTGGATGCAACGCAGTTTGATTTAGTCATTATTGAAACTGAGCGCCTAAATAACGAATTAAACTTAACATTGGCGAGTTTAAAAACTGCCGCGCAAGCCGGCGCTCGTGTGATTATTATTAGTCATTTTGATTTACCCTTAACCGCCGATGAAGAGCCAATTAAAAATATCATTTGGGTAAAACAACCCGCCACGCATGATCTTGCGCGTGTTTTGAATCACTGGATTGTTGAACAGGGGCGTCATTGGATAGCATTATTACCCTGTGGTGATCGGCTCGCACCAAATGCAATTCAGATTTGGTCAGCCTATTTGCAACACACTTTGTCGTGGCGGTTTATCTATTTTGATGAAGACATGATTGCCGAAGATGGGCGGCGCTATCAAGGATTATTTAAACCAGATTGTAACTTAGATTTATTGCGTTCACACAACATCATTGGTCAATGTGCATTGATACAGCGTGATGCGTTTATTGCGGTAGGTGGATTGCGTTTTTATCCACACGCTGGGCTATATGATCTGTGTTTAAAACTAATTGATAAACACGGGGTAAATTGTATTGGTCATATTCCACACGTTATTTATCATCGTCACGACCGCCATCTATTATCATCACCGACAGCAATTGAGACTGGGACGATGAAAAAAGCGCTCGCCGCGCATTTAGACCGTCAACAACTCTCTGGCACCATTCATCAAACCGACGTTGCGGGTATTTTTTGGATTGATTATGCGCGGCCGCGGCGCATCGCATTTACTTTAATTATTTTAACCAATGGTGATGGCACCCAAGTCGCTGAAACGATTGATAATGTGCGTTCTATTGCTAATCATTTTACCGTTACCGTGCTTGATTTTCGACAACGCGCTGGCTCAATTTGGTCAGCATTACAACAGCGCAAACGCGATGTGTCAATTCAATTGGTGCGGGTGCAAGCTGGAAATCCTGTTGCTGCTGCATTAAATCAAGCAATTAACCACGCGACCACAGAATTCATTTGTATTACCCACGATGGCATTAGATTTCATACCCACCATGCGTTAAACATTCTGTGGGGATTATTAACGCGGACAGATGTTGCACTAGCAGCCCCCTGCATTCTTGATTCCAATAACACGATTGTACATGGCTATCCAATTGCGGGTTTTTGGCCGTTTGGTGCTATAGGTCAATTACACGCCGGCGAAACATTAGGGCAAGCGGGTTATTTACAGCGCAATTTATGTGTGCAAAATTGTGTCACCGTGACTGACCGTTTTTTTGTTTTGCGGCGCAGTGCATTTCATACAATTAAAGGATTTAATGAACAGCAATTTCCGAATGCGTGGTATTTACTCGATGCGGGATTGCGTCTCACGCAGGCGGGTTATAGAAATGTTTGGACTCCTCATGCAACCATCGTAGAAATCCATGAAGGGAGCTTTTATCAACAGCGCCGTACCACATTAAATGAAACCGAAGTTGCCAATGAAGTGGCACACTTATATGACCATTGGTTGAATGAACTGGCGCATGATCCTGGGTATAATCCGCAATTAACATTGCGTGAATTTTCTTGTACACCCGCATTACATTTGGTGCATCAGTGTGATCCAGTGATTTATAAAAATCGCCCGCGTGTATTAGGATTTCCTGGTGATTATGCTGGCAGTGGTCATTATCGGGTGATTGATCCATTGCAATTGCTGCATACGCATGGGCTGGTGTGCGCTACGCTTACCCCTGAACCTCGGGCGGCGCGTACACCAAATGTGGTTGAATTGGCACGTCTCGAACCCACCACAATCCTGTTACATAATGCACTCTATGACCAGCACCTCCATGCGCTTTCGTTGTATTCACGCTACAGTGAGGCATTACGGATACTGTCACTGGATGACCTCATCACCGACCTGCCCGCGTGGAATCCGTTTCGCCAGACCAATTATCCAGACATGGAACGCCGTTTGCATGAAGCACTGGTACACTGTGATCGGTTGCTGGTTAGCACCGAGGCGCTCGCTACTGCCTATGCTGCGTATCATGCTGATATTCTTATTATTCCAAATCGGCTACGGCGCTCGCGCTGGTGTCTTGACGGGAAATTAGTACATGATCCAGCGCTGTCAGCAAGTGAACGCAAGCCACGCATCGGTTGGGCGGGTGCGATGCAGCATGAGGCGGATTTAGCGTGGTTAGCGCCCGTCGTTGCCGAGCTAAGTGCCGATGTGGAATGGCATTTTTTGGGATTTTGCCCATCAGCCTTGCAGCCTTACGCAACCTCGGTGACGCCGATGGTTGACTTTGCTCAGTATCCGCATACACTGGCAGCATTGGCGCTGGATGTTGCAATTGCGCCACTGGTGTTGCATGATTTTAACCGTTGTAAAAGCGCACTACGCCTCCTCGAATTTGGGATTTTAGGCGTCCCCGTTGTGTGTACGGATATTGAACCATATCGCCACGCACCAGTTGAACGGTTGCCGAATGATCCGGCGCAGTGGTTGGCGGCATTGCGGGCGCGTATTTTTGATTTAACTACTACTCGTGCTGACGGTGCGCAATTAAAACGCTGGGTCGAAACCCATTGGTTATTAGATGATGATCTCGATATATGGATGACTAGTTTGACCAAATAACTGGTCTTATTTTAATGAAATATGAGGAATAAAATGTAATGAAAACGGGTCAAAAAACGGCGGCGAGTGCTATTTTAGGGCTTGCTTTTGGCGGGGTATCAACGCTCGCGTTGGCAAATGACGGGAATGCGGTAGTGCGTAATACGTTCGATGCGGTGAGTAATTTGGTCAATACCAATCCAACAGAGCGCATTGCAGTCGCACAAGATGATAACAGCGTATCAGCCAGTGGTCAGCCAGTGATAGAAATAGCTAATACAACGGGCAATGATAATACGAATAGTGTGGCTAGCACGGTTGTTGATGCTTATCAAGCGAATGAGGGGACGCAATTAGGAGATGATCTCGGCGCGATTATTGATAGTAGCGTGACTGATCCTGCCGCCGCTGCGCAAGCATTAGCAGCAATTACTCCCGATCAAGTTGTGGTGCAAAACAATGTCGCTATACAACAGGTCAATCTTGGATCAGGAATAGTCACCGATCACATGACAGACTCACGCGGTTCGGGTGCGACTGTAGAAACGGGATTTAAGAGCAGTTTATTATTCAAACAAGCAACTGGTGGTGGCGCGAGTGCCGATGAACAATTCGGCAAATTCAGTACTTTTATGAATATGAAATATGCCAATAATACCCAAGATGCCAATAATTATACGACGGGTTATGCGACAAAAGATTGGTATCTAACGCTGGGCGCTGATTATCGGTTGAGTCCCAATCTAATTACGGGTTTGCTTGCTAATATGAGTCAGGGTAGTACCGATTATAATCGTGATAAAGGCACGATGGATAGTAACGGTTGGGGAATTGGGAGTTATGGTACCTATTATTGGGATAATGGCGGTTTTGTTGAAGGAATTGTTGGCTATAATAATAACAACTATGATTTAAAACGCAAAATTGCTTATTCGCTTGCAGCGAATGATACGATGGTGACTGTGAATCAAATCGCCAAGTCTAGTCCGGATGCTAAAATATTTTACGCCAGCATTGGTGGCGGTTATGCGATTGATCGGCAGGCTTTTACCATGACACCAAAGTTAAGTTTTAATTATTTGAAAAATGCGGTGGATGATTATCAAGAGCGCATGTCAAACCCCGATGCGCCGGGTGGTAGTTTGGCAATGACTTATACCGATCAAACTTATACATCATTGACGTCTAAATTGGGCGTGATGGTGGCAAAGGCAATTAGTACTGGTACTGGTGTATTAGTGCCACAAATGAGTGTTGATTGGGTGCATGAATTCGATAATGACCAACAGCGTTTAGATGCCGCTTTATTAAACGATGTGAGTAATACGCCGTTACCAATTATGACTGCAAAGCCTGACCGTAATTATTTTGATCTCGGATTAGGGCTTTCAGGTCAATTCGCACAAGGCCGTTCTGGTTTTGTTGCTGTCAACACGTTATTGGGGTGTGAAGATACCGATAACTACACCATTACAGGCGGGTTCCGTATGGAATTTTAATATGATCACATGTTGAATGCGATGGCGCCTGTGATTGATAACGTATGACAACAGGCGCGTCAAATAATGTAAACTGCTTGAATACTAGCTCAATTCTTTTTAAGGAGAGTCAATATGACAACCGATACCGCCCATGTTCCCCATGAAGCAGATAAAATCATTTCTTTTCCAGAAGGGATTCCCGGATTTGAGGAATATAAGCAGTATGTTTTATTTCACAGTGAAGAACAGGACAGTAATCTGTATTGGTTGGAATCCGTAGAGGCGCCGGAGATTCAATTCACATTGGTTGATCCAACGGTGTATGGCGTGAATTACACACTTGATCTCACGGATGAGGAGGAGGCGTTATTGCAATCTGAAGACCCGAATGAAATTCAGGTGTTTTTGATGTTGTCTAAAAAGCGGGCGCCGGACGCCGATAGCGCGAGTATTAATGCGAATATCGCTGGGCCTATTTTAATTAACGTGCGTACCCGTTTAGGAATGCAAAAGATATTGGTGCGTTCTCATGTTGAGGTACATATCATTCAAGATTAAAACAGTCATTTAATCTCTTTGTAAAACTCAGGAGTTACGCAGTTGGGCGGTAATTGATTGATCATTCCCTTGCTTCAGTGTAGGAACACATTCTGCTTTGAAAAAATCAATTAGTTAAAATCTAAGCTGCGCAATTTCTGATGGCATGAAACCTACGGTTACTGAGTGCGGGGTTGTTAAGTGCTAATTAACTGATAATTAAAACAGGACTTTATCGTCATTCCCGCGTATGCTGGAATCCAGTAGCACCGCACTCTGGTTGGGAATGACGACTGTATTAAATCAAGGTTAAAAGCATTCCGGCGCTTTTATTTTGCACTCGTCATCATCTCTGGTGTCTGCATTTCCGGCATAGTACCAATTAAACCGGCGGGTAGGCGCGTCCACGCACTAATCAATGACATCAAGAGCGCTGCGAAATATGGCACCGATTGTACTAATAATACTGCTGCCCAAACGCGCACATCCAGCATAAATCCATCTTCACGCTGTAATACACTGAATGCCGCAAGCCAAAATGCCAATAAGAAAATCACTTCTTCACGCGCATCGGCAATTGCACGAATGAACGCGGGCGCAGCCGCTAATTTGGGTGTGCGGAAAAATGGTAATTTACCCGACCACATCCCAGCAAACATCGCCATTGAAATCGTATGAGACAGCGCCAACCCAGCTAATCCAGCGGCAATACTTTGCCGTAATGTGGCAATAACACGGCGGCGATATAAAAAGAAACTTTTGGCCATTTTGAAGACAAATAACACCAATGGCACGAGCGCAACGGTCATATAGGGCGGAGTAATAGTAGTGGGCGCCATCACCATTGCCACCGACCATCCTAATGCCGCAAAGTTAAATAATAAATTAAATCCATCGGCAAACCACGGCAGCCAACCGGCAACGAAATGATAGCGTTGTCCGGCAGTCAATTGCGTCTTTTTTAATCCAAGAAACTCATGCCGATGATGAGCAAGAATACGCACCGCACCATAGGCCCAACGGAAGCGTTGTTTTTTGAAATCAGCAAAGCTATCGGGAATTAACCCGCGGCCGTAAGTCTGTGGAATGTATAAGGCTTTATAACCGCGTTCAAATAACCGCAAGCCCAATTCGGCATCTTCGGTAATACACCATTCACCCCAGCCATCCACCGCTGCTAGGGTTTCACGGCGAATCATTGTCATAGTGCCATGTTGAATAATGGCATTGCGTTCATTGCGCGTAATCATGCCAATATGAAAGAAGCCGCGATATTCGGATAAACACATTGCTTTGAATGCGTTTTGATCGCCATCCCGATAATCTTGCGGCGCCTGTACAATTCCCACTTCGGGATCAGCAAAGGCGGGAACTAAATCGCGTAACCAACGTTGATGCACAATATAATCGGCATCAATAACCGCCACGACTTCTGCTTGCGGCGCGGTATGACGCAATGCAAAGTTTAATGCACCCGCTTTAAAACCGGCTAATGGCGCGACATGAAAAAAGCGGAATTTTTCACCCAATTGCGCACAATAGGCTTGCACGGGTTCCCAAACGGCGGGGTCTTTCGTATTATTATCAATGACCAATACCTCGAATTGCGGATAATCCAATGCCGCCAGCGCATCGAGTGTTTCAATTAATAAATCCGGCGGTTCATTATAGGCGGGAACATGAACTGATACGAACGGCAGTTCATTATCTTGTACATCACGGCGTGGGAATGGACGCCGCCATTGCCGCAACCATAATGCCTCAGCCCATTCGTGCGCTTCCGCAACTAATAAAACAATTACCCCAAATCCACCAACTAATAATAATACCCCAACCACAGCGGTGGCGGGCGTCATGTATTGGCGCGTGTAATCATAAATAATCCAGACGGCGGCAGTGGAAATGGCATACGTCATTAATGCCAAAAAGCCTTTGCCGGAGGATGAGAGAGTGGAGCTGTCCCGATACACTAATAATAATAAAATGACGCCAATTCCCACTGATAGCGCCGCTAATTCCTGCCAATGCGGAATGCGCACAATCGGTTGAGTAAAGGTGAATTTTTGCTCACGTTCCGCATTATAAATCCCCCAATAAGTTCCAATGGCACCTTCCACCTGCGCTTTCCATGGTTGGTCAAATGCCTCCATGACGTAATAAATCAAGCCGTTTTTTTCCGCTTCAGTTAAAAAGCGCCGTAAAAACCGCGTTTGATTCGCTTGTGATGCTTCTGCCGCTCGATAACTGCGTCCATTACTCGGCCAACCCACTTCACCAATGATGACTTGTTTATCGGGAAAAGCCGTTTTTATTTCATTATAGCGGCTCAACGCATACTCAACCGCTTTATCAACCGGCAGTCCTTCCCAATAGGGTAATAAATGAATCGTAATGAAATCAACGTGATTAGCTAATTCAGGATATTTCAACCAAACATGCCAGGGTTCAGCGGTGCTGACTGGAACGTGCGTCACTTCTCGAATACGATCTAAATACCCCATGAGGGTTTTAGCTGACGCATCCCGGCGCAGCAACGTTTCATTCCCAACCATCACGCGCACGACATTGCGATGCCCAGCGCGCAATACCGTCATTAAACGCTCTAATTCGGCGCGATTGGCTTTATCATCCGATCCAATCCACGCGCCTAATGTGACATTCAAATTATGCGCCCGCGCCAGACGTGGAATTTCAATTAACGTACTCTTGACTTCATAAGTACGCACCGCGTGCGCTTTGCCTTCTAATAATGCAAGGTCAGCATCTATTTCAGCAATGGTCGGATAATTATTTTTCGTGGGATCGTTATAAGCGCGCATCGGGGCAAATGAAAACCCTTGAATACGCGAAGGCCATGGTGGCTCATCAATCGGGCGATTGAGTAATCCCCACATCGCAATGGTTAATAACGCCATGATGAGCGGAATCAAGAAAGTAATGGATCGTTTCATAATGCGCTATTCCAACAAACCGATTAAAAACCCGAATTGTTAGCTGTGAAGATCGCCGCGCTGCTCATGGCTGAACAGTGAATTAAGCGGCGCGGTTAATTGCCCGTCGTGCGTGTAATAACGCCCATTCATCCTGCAATTGCACGGGTGCAAAGTGCATGATAGGTTGATACGCGGCCATCACCGCGTCCACCTGATGCGCAAGAATACCAGATAATACCAAATGACCGTTTTCATTGACCAATGCGCACAAGTGCGGCGCCAATTCAATTAACGGTTTGGCCAAAATATTGGCAATGACCACCGCCGCCGGTTCAATTGCTGATGCCATTGGCGATGTAATCAATAACCGCTCGGTCACGTTATTGACTGCCGCATTGGCCGCTGTCGCTTCTAATGCTTGCGGATCATGGTCAATCGCAATTGCCCGCGCCGCGCCTAATTGAATTGCCGCAATGGCTAAAATACCCGACCCACAGCCATAATCAATTACGGTTTCATTTAATAACTGCGCCTGCGCTAACCATTGCAAACATAATGCAGTGGTCGGATGATCGCCCGTGCCAAATGCCAAGCCCGGATCCAATTTGACCACCGCCGCGTCCGTCGGCAACGTCAGCGCCGCCAATTGCTCCTGCGCCCCGACCCACAGGCGGTCGGCAAAACACTGCGGCTGGCGGTGTTTGAGCCACGCCCGTTCCCAGGGTTGATCGGCAAGTGGTTGAATTGTCGGCACTTCTGTCAAGTAGCCAGCCAACAGTTGGGCGCTGTGCTGCGCCTGCGCCTGACCGACGGGGGTATTTTCAAACAGCGCCTGAATGCGCACCACCGCCCACAACGGCGTGGTGTCGAGCGCCGGTTCGAGGATCGGATCATCACCGCCATCTTGTAACGTCACGGCCGACGCGCCCGCCCGTTCCAATGCCGCCTCCAATTGCGGCGCGGCGGTGGGCGTGGTGGTCAGCGTGAGCGCGAGCCAAGACATGTTGAATGACCGCTAATGAAAAGTTGAATAAAATGCGGGAATAAACTGCCGCGCCTACATGCCCAGTTTCTTTTCCAAATAATGAATATTTGCCCCGCCGGCGTGGAAGACCGAATCGGTGACAATTTGGCGTTGCAATGGAATGTTGGTATGAATTCCTTCAATTACCGTTTCGCGCAACGCATTACACATCCGCGCCAATGCACAGTCACGATTTTCGCCGTGCGCAATTAACTTGCCGATCATTGAATCATAATACGGCGGCACGACATAACCCGAATAAATGTGCGTATCCATCCGAATACCCGGCCCACCCGGCGCGTGGAATTCGGTAATACGCCCGGGGCTGGGCATAAAGGTTTCGGGATGTTCGGCGTTAATTCGGCATTCAATGGCATGACCGCGCAGCACAATATCACTTTGTGAATAGCGCAGCCGCTCACCACTCGCCACAAGGATTTGTTCTTTAACAATATCAATGCCCGTGACCATTTCAGTGACCGGATGCTCGACCTGCACCCGCGTATTCATTTCAATAAAATAAAACTCGCCATCTTGATATAAAAACTCGAATGTACCGACGCCGCGATAGCCAATACGACTACAGGCTTCGGCGCAGCGTTCACCAATCCGGCGGCGCTGTTCTTCGGTAATGCCGGGCGCGGGGGATTCTTCCACCACCTTTTGATGCCGCCGTTGCATTGAACAATCGCGTTCACCCAAATGAATCGCGTTGCCGTAATTATCCGCCAGCAATTGAAACTCAACATGACGCGGGTTTTCTAAATACTTTTCCATATAGACGGTGTCATTGCCAAACGCGGCCGCTGCTTCCGCTTTGGTTAATGAAATCGCATTTAATAAACTGGCATCCGAATGCACCACGCGCATTCCACGCCCACCGCCACCGCCGGCCGCTTTAATAATCACCGGGTAGCCAATGCGGCGCGCTAACGTCAAGGTTTCTTGTGCATTATCATCCAATGGACCATCCGATCCCGGGACGCACGGCACCCCGGCCGTTTGCATTGCACGAATCGCGGAAACTTTATCGCCCATTAACCGAATAGTTTCAGGTTTTGGGCCAATAAAAACAAAGCCGCTGCGTTCAACGCGCTCGGCAAAGTCGGCATTTTCGGATAAAAACCCATAGCCCGGATGAATGGCAACGCTATCAGTCACTTCAGCCGCGCTAATTAATGACGGGATGTGCAAATAGCTGTCACGCGAGGGCGCGGGGCCAATGCACACCGTCTCGTCGGCTAATAAAACGTGTTTTAATTCACGGTCGGCATCGGAGTGAACGGCGACGGTTTTAATACCCAGCTCGCGGCAGGCGCGTTGAATACGCAGTGCAATTTCGCCGCGATTGGCAATGAGAATTTTTTCAATCATGCGATGACAAACAACGGTTGGTTATATTCAACGGGTTGACCATTTTCGACCAGAATGCGTTTCACTTTGCCCGCGTGTTCTGATTCGATTTGATTTAAGATTTTCATTGCCTCAATAATACAAAGCGTGTCGCCAACCTTGACTTCACTATTCTCTTCGACAAAGGCTTTACTGCCCGGTGATGGCGCTCGATAAAAGGTGCCGACCATTGGGGAGCGCACTAATTGACTGTCATCAAATTCATCCGCTGGGGTAGTGACCACCGCCGCGCTTGTATTTAATCCAGCGGCATTCACGGGTGGCGCGTTATTAAATGCAGCGGCGGCGGGCGGCTGCATGAAAAATGATGGCGGCGCTTGATTGTGACGACTAATGCGTACTGATTCTTCGCCCTCGTGAATTTCTATTTCAGTGACGTTGGATTCATCCAACAGTTCAATGAGTTTTTTAATTTTACGAATGTCCATGCGACGGCATTTCTCCTTGTTCAAGGCGACGTGGTAATTCTAATCCCAGCCGTTGGGCGGCGGCGATCAATGCTAAATCGTAGCCCCGCGCTCCGAATCCACTAATGACGCCGACGGCAATATCGGAGAAATAAGAGTGGGCGCGGAAGGGTTCGCGGGCGTAAATGTTGGATAAATGGATTTCAATAAATGGAATGGCCACCGCTAATAACGCATCGCGCAAGGCAATGCTGGTGTGGGTGAAGGCGGCGGGATTGAATAAGATGAATTCGACTTCGTCGGCCGGGGCGGTGTGAATGCGTTCAATCAATTGGTGTTCAGCATTGCTCTGCATGAATAATAAGCGAAAGCCGAGCGTAGTGGCGGCGGCAATGAGGCGCTGTTCAATATCATTTAAAGTTTCGCGCCCGTAATGAGTCGGTTCGCGGCTGCCGAGGAGATTCAAATTGGGGCCGTTTAAGCACAGGATGGCGGACATGTTTTTAATAAACGTTGGGCAATTAACAAAAAGGCGGTCAATTGAACTGTCGGGAATCGGCGGGTAACTGGCGCGAACGGTTGCCAAGTGTGGCGAACGGCGGCGTTGTTGCCCGGCGACTAGAGTAATGCAATTGGCGGCGTTTTACAAAATGTCTGCGGCGTTCAATTCCAACCGCGCCAGCCGATAGTGCAGCGAGGCGGGGGTCACACCGAGCGCGGCGGCGGCCTGTGCCAGATCGGCGTGGCACTCGCTCACCGTTTGCGTGAGGATGTGTCGTTCAATCGCGGCCAGCCGTTCGGCGAGTGACGCGGTGGTGTCAGACGGCGGGGGCGCGGCTGGCGGTGATGACGGTGGCGCGGGCGCAGTTGTAACTGACACGGGCGCAGTTGCCGCGGCCGCCTCAACCGTCACGGGCAGGCGCAGGTCGTCGGGCAGTAACTCGCTGCCGTCAGACAACGCAGTCGCCCGTTCCAAAATATTTTCCAACTCGCGCACGTTGCCGGGAAAATCGTAACTGCCCAGCCGCGTCAGCGCCGCCTCAGACAGCGTTGACACCGCGCCGCCGTTGGCATCGGCAATGCGCGCCAGCAGGTAACGAGTCAAGATTGGGATGTCGCTGCGGCGCTCGCGCAACGGCGGAATGGTTAAATCAATGACGTTAATGCGGTAATACAAATCTTGGCGAAACCGCCCGCGAGTCACTTCCGCCTCGAGGTGACGATGACTGGCGCTGATGACGCGCACATCAATTGGCAGCTCTTTTTCCGCCCCGACCGGCCGCACCGCTTTTTCCTGAATGGCCCGCAGTAATTTGACCTGCATCGGCAGCGGCAGATCGGCAATTTCGTCTAAAAATAACGTGCCGCCGTGCGCCGCTTGAAACAACCCCGCCTTGTCACTCACCGCGCCGGTAAAACTGCCTTTGCGGTGTCCAAACAACTCGCTCTCGACCAGCTCTGTTGGAATGGCGCCACAGTTGACCGGCACGAACGGCTGCTCGGCCCGCGGCCCGAGTTGGTGAATCAAGCGGGCGACCAACTCTTTGCCCGTGCCGCTTTCGCCGTTGATGTACACCGGCGCTTGATTACGCGCCAATTTGGCGATCAGGCCGCGTAAAGCGTCAATTTGCGGCGAATCACCGAGTAATTGCGCGCTGGTGGGCAGGTCAGCAACAGCGGCCGTGACGTGATTGGTTGGGCGCAGGCGCAGCGCGGCGGTGGTCAATTCGCGCAACACCCGCAGATCGAGCGGCTTGGCGACAAAATCAAACGCCCCGGCTTTCATCGCCGCAATCGCCGTGTCCATGTTGCCGTAAGCCGTGACCATCGCAATCGGCAGGTCGGGATAGAGTTCGGTGACATGGCGCACCAGCTCGGTACCGTCGCCGTCGGGCAGCCGCATGTCGGTTAAACACAGATCGAACGGCCGACTGGCTAGTTGAGCGCGGGCGGCGGCCAAGGTGGTCACACCATGCGCGGTGATGTCCATGCGCGCCAGCGTGATGCGCACCAGATCAAGCAGGTCGGCTTCATCATCAACGATCAGTGCATTTGCCCGAGTCATCTGCGCTGCTCTAGTTGTCTTGATTGGATTGAAATGTCAGGCGAAATTGAGCGCCCGCGTCGGGAACGGCAATATACTCCAACTCCATTCCATTCGCCTGCGCCAGTTCCCGCGCCGCGTACAGCCCCAAACCGGTGCCGCTGCTGGAGGTGGTGAAAAATGGATCAAACAGCGTGGCAAGATGCGCGGCGGCGATGCCAGGGCCGTTGTCAGTGACGGTCAACTGCACCGCGTCGCCGTCGGCAAGCCGCGTCACGCGCAATGTCACCTGCGCTTGGTGGTCAGCACGGCGGCCATGTTTAAAGGCATTATCACACAAGTTGCTGAGAATTTGGCGGAAATGGCGTGGATCCACCGCAACCATGACGCGATCTGGTGACAGTTCCAGGTGAACGCAGTCCTGTTGCGCGGCGGCGGTACAGGCGCGGTATTCGCTGCTAAACTCAGTCAGCCACCCGTTGAGGTCAAATACTTGCGGCTGTGACGGGTCACGGCGGGAGAGTTCCAACACGCTGGTGACGGTTTCATCAATGCGGCGGGCGTTGCGGCGGATGATGTCGAGTAAATGTAAATCATCGTCTACCAAGCCCGGCGCCTCGGCCAGCAGTTGACTGGCGTGGGTGACAGCCGAGAGCGGGTTGCGAATATTGTGGGCAATGCTGGCGGTTAAGCGCCCGAGGGAGGCGAGTTTGATGTTTTGGGCTTGGCGGATCAGTTCGCGCTGGTCGCGCAGAAAGAGTAAGACGCCGCTGCTGTGAAAATCGCGGAGTGAATGGGCGCTGATGTGCAATTCCTGTTCAGCCAGCAGCAATACAGTACGCTTGCGGCGGCTGGCATCGAGCGTGTGCTGTGCCAACCAGTCATCTAATGCTGGCGCAACGGCGGCGAGTTGTTCACCAATGCGCAGCTGCGGCTGGTTTAACAAGCGCCGTGCAGCGTGGTTTAACAGTAAGATGCCACGTTGCGCGTTGATGACCAGCACTCCCATCGTCATGTTTTGAATGATGTAATCGTTGAGTTTGGATAAATCGGCTAAATCCAATTGCCGGCGGGTGGCGAGGTATTCAGTGGCGCGCAGGCGGCGGGCGAGTACATGTGCCAGTAACGCGACGGCAAAGTAGGTCATGCCCAATAAGCCGGCTTGGGTGGAGGTGCCGGTGGTCGAGGTTGCGTACAATTCGGTGTACACCTGCTGGGCGATGACCGCGAGCGTGGCGAAGGCGGCGAAGAGTAGCGATAACCGCCCTTGCATGGTGAGAGCGCCGGCAGCGACGACCATCGCTAAAATCAACCCCAATCCGGTGCTGACGCCGCCACTCAAGTGCATGAGCAGGGTATAAAGCAAAATGTCGAGAAACACGGCGATTTCGATTTGATGCTCACGTTTGGGCCAGCGCAACATGAGGAATAATCCACCGATTAACACCGATTGCGCTTGTAATGCGAGTAATAACCGGGCGTGACGCGGGTCATTACTGGCGCTACTGGCTAACCAGGGCGCGTGATCGGGGTAGGAAAACATCAGAATTAAAATCAGAATTAAAATTAATCGGTAAGCAAATAACCAGGTGAGTGGATCGCGGGGAGCGACGGCGGCTAATTCGGGATCAGGTAATTTAGTCGGTGATTCGCGCATAATACTCATTTATCATTGTTGACTGATGCAGGTCTTAGTTCACCGCATCCCACACACGCAGCATATATCCAATTGAATTTATCACGATGCCATGCAAACATCTATTCACGATTCCCATTTTATTTTGCGCCGACTACATTCACTGTTCGGATTAATTCCAATTGGCGGATTTTTAGTCTTGCATATCTGGGAAAATGGTCAATCCCACCTGGGCGCTGAGTATTTTAATTATTATGTTGCCCAGCCGATCATGCACACCACTTACCTGTTAATCATTGAGATCGTGGTGATTGCCCTGCCATTATTATTTCACGCCGGTTATGGGTTAGTCATTATTGGTAGCGGCAGTGCTGAACCCTTTCGTTATCGCTACCGCCGCAATTGGTTATATTGGTTACAACGGGTATCGGGTGTGGCCATAGTCGCCTTTTTAGCCCTGCATATTGGATTAACTCGCGTGGCTGCCTGGCTTGATCCGGCCATTTATCAAGACTTATTCGGTTACATGCAGCAATCATTAACCCAACCCGTCACCTTGGTGGTGTATTTACTCGGATTATGGCTATCGGTTTTTCATCTATCTAATGGTTTAGCGACAGCCGCTATTGCATGGGGATTAACCACCAATGCCGCCGCACAGCGACGATTTGGCTATGTGTGTCTATTAATTGGTGTGATACTTGGCAGCCTGGGTACACACGCACTCATTGGATTTTTACCATGAATGAACGACGGCAAGTTATTGTCGTAGGCGGCGGCTTGGCAGGGCAATGGGCAAGCATCCGCATTGCCGAAGCTGGCCATCAAGTTCAACTGTTTTCATTATTTGAAACGCTGCGCTCTCATTCCGTCTGCGCCCAAGGTGGCATTAACGCTGCGCTGAATAATAAAGGCGAACATGACAACGTTGACCAACACTTTTTTGACACCATTACCAGCGGATGTTATTTAGCCAATCAACCGCCCGTCAAAGCCTTATGTGACACCGCCCCTGAATTGATTTATATCTTCGAGCGGATGGGCGTTGCTTTTTCACGCACCCCCGAAGGGTTAATTGATCAACGCCGTTTTGGTGGAATGCACCACCGCCGCACCTGTTTTGCCGGCGCCAGTACCGGACAACAATTGTTGTATAGCGTCGATCAACAGGTGCGGCGATTAGAAGCCGTTCAACAAATTATTAAATATGAATGGTGGGAATTTCTCGCCATTGTTAAAGACAGTGATGGTCGCTGCTGCGGTATTGTGGCAATGAACTTGCGCAGTTTAGAAGTGCGCGCATTTCGTGCCGATGCAGTGGTATTAGCCAGCGGCGGCATGGGTCAATTATACGCACCGAAAACCACTTGCTCAGTTAATTCTACTGGTGCCGCCGCCAGTCGGGTTTATCAACAAGGGGCGCGCATTGCCAATGCCGAGTTTTTTCAATTCCACCCGACCGCCATGTTGGGAACAGATAAAACGCGGTTAATGAGTGAAGCGGCGCGGGGTGAAGGTGGGCGAATTTGGGTACCACGTCAATTAAATGACCGGCGTGATCCGACTGCGATTCCCGAATCAGATCGGTTTTATTTCCTTGAAGAATGGTTTCCGCGTTATGGCAATAACGTGCCGCGTGATATTGCCTCACGGGCAATTTGGAAAGTCACCCGTGAATTAGAATTAGGTATTAACGGTGATGATCGGGTGTATTTAGATTTGACCCATTTAGACCCGACGTTTGCCGAATTGCGTTTAGGTGGATTACTGAACATTTACCGCAAATTCACCGGCCTTGATCCATTAACCACGCCAATGGAAATTTTCCCCGCTGCCCACTATGCAATGGGGGGATTATGGGTGGATTTTGACGCGAATGATAGAGGGCAATTATGCCCAGACAGCCCGCGTAATCATGCCACCAATATCCCCGGTCTCTATGCGTGTGGTGAATGTGATTATGCCTATCACGGTGCTAATCGGCTTGGCGCCAATTCATTATTATCAACGGCTTTTGCCGGGCGATTAACTGGCGATGCCGTCGCCGCCTATATTAACGGATTAGAACACAGCAGTGATGGGTTGAGTCCAGACGCCTATGATGCGGAAGTGCGTTATCAAAATCGCATCAATCATCATTTTATGCACGCCAATGGTGATTGCTCGCCCTACCGTATTCATGCCGATCTGGGTGAATTGATGACTAATAATGTTGGCGTCGTACGCGACAATGGCCCCTTGGATTCTGCCATTGGTCAACTGTATGAATTAGAACAGAGTTTTGCGCGGTTGAAATTGGGTGAAGTCACGCCCTGGGCAAATCAAAGTTTAGCCTATGCGCGGCAAGTGTTTGATATGGTTAAATTAGCGCAAGTCGTTGCATTTAGTGCGCGGGCGCGAGATGAATGTCGTGGAGCGCATTATAAACCGGCGTTTATCAATCAATTATCCGATGATATATTAACGCATCACGAAGCATACGAACTTGACCAAAAACACTGGCAAGAAAATAATGAACAATGGTTAAAAACGACCATTGCTGATTATCATCCAGAAGGACCGCGTATTCGCTATGATCCAATAGATACCTGTCTAATCAAGCCAGAACAACCGCGTGATTACCGCTGATATTTTTTATAGCGTGGATACATATTTAGGATGCGATCCTAGCATCACAATCCCTAAAACGCGGCTTTTTAATTGATGTGATTGAATGACTGACGAGTAACATGAGGCAATGACGACGCAGCCCCCAGACGTTGTACCAGAATCAGCCGATTTAATTTTGAATCGAGACCCACTATTGGCATTTGAACTCGGCAATGATGATTCGTTGCCGGCGTCAAGCATCGATCAGATTGATCTCAAGATTCGGCGTCAAGATGACCCGTTTTCTAAACCTTATTGGCAACAATTTCGTTTGCCCTGTCAAGGTAAGGAAACCATTACGGCGTTATTACGCAAATTGCGCAATCAACCTGTGACAATTGACGGTGAAACCGTTGATCCAGTGGCGTTCGATCATAATTGCATGGAAGAAGTGTGCGGCGCCTGTGCCATTTTAATTAACGGCAAACCGCGCATGGCGTGTTCGGCATTGATTGAAGAATTCAACGGCATGATTACGCTTGAACCCTTATCAAAGTTTCCTATTATTCGTGATTTAATTGTTGACCGTAGTCGCATGTTTGCGCACTTAAAACGGGTGAAGGCGTGGATTACATTAGATGGCACTTGGGAGACGCAGCAACCGCCATTGCGTATGTCACCGCATGACGTGGCGGTGAATTATTTGTATAGCCGCTGCATGTATTGTGGTTGCTGTATGGCAGCCTGTCCACAATATGATGAGAATCAAGAATTCGTGGGGCCGGCAACGCTGGCGCAGGTGCGTTTATTAAATCATCATCCGCTCGGGCAATATGAAAAAACCGAGCGCCTGCATCGTATTATGACAGTTGGTGGATTGAGTGATTGTGGCAATGCGCAGAATTGTGTGCGCGTCTGTCCAAAAGAAATTCCATTAACTACTGCAATTGGCGAATTAGGCCGGGCGGTGACTTGGCAATTATTCAAGGATTTGTTTGGGGATTAAAAATCTTCGTTTAATAGACTATTATAGTCATACCATTGTTGAACGTAGTTTTTTGAACGTCAGGAGTGACGCATTTGGATGATGAACTGTTGATTGTAGTAAATTCCATTTCTGGAGTGATGAGTAGATTTATTGTTTAATCAACGTTAAGCCAACATACAATGATTGCTAAATTGGTACTCTTTCTTCGTCATTCTCGCGGATGCGGAAATCCAGCCGCGCCGTATTCTAGTTTCCCGCTGTCGCGGGAGTGAGGATTTTGTTTGCGGATTCATTACCGCATTAAAATCAAATGATTTTGGATTAACTGTATTAGATTGTTTTGGGGTATTTTAAGCAGCATCATAACGCTGGCGCGTGGGAACGACGATACCGTTTAAAACAACTCTATTATTTGAACTGCGTAATCAATAATTAAATAACGCAGTTTTGCCCTGCAATGGCGTGGGCATCTTTCACCCGTAACAATCTTCTCAATTACCCCGCCCAAGTCAACGCTCCTGACAAAAATACAGTAGAAAACGGTGTCATTATTCAACCAGATTCACTGCATCCTTTGAGCTTGTCATTTCCAACACTATGAAAACTCTTGATTGAGTTGGCAAAGATTTTTCAGGTATTGTGCAAAACTAAGTAATTACAAGAAATCTACACGCTTGCCCCTTGGGGCAATTGTTTTCTTTGTTGTCTTCGCTATTCTTAGAATAAGTTGCTAAAAAAATTGTGCTTCTCGAATAAAGTAGTTAAGTGGTAGTTAATTTTTTATTAAAAAGTTTAACTAAAAAACAATTTAATTTAATTGCATCATTCTGAAAAACAGTTGGACGCGATTTGTTAGATAAATCTTTGTAGAACAATTGTCATGTAGTCAATCTAACATAAGATGATCATGCTTGATACTGTGATCAAATTATACTCAAGTAAATACCAGTTTTCGGCTATTTGAATAATTCAAACTAATCGTGATCCTGTCGAAGAATGCAGCATTCCTTGACTTAATCAGAACAGACTGTAGTTATTTTATATTTTATTCTAAACCCGAAAACTCGTTTAGAAAAAATATATTTGTGAGCAGTTATATTTAGCAAAACTGTGGCTCTATATCTGCAACAAGATTGTTGTCAATAATTTAACCTTTTAAAAGGAGTTTATCACTTGTCAGTCCTTAAATTTAAAAAAAGAGATGAAGAAGTAAATGCCGTCTCTTCAGTAAAAACTTACAAAAAATGGAAAATTTTAATTGTTGATGATGAAGTTGAAGTACATAATGTTACAAAAAGAGTATTAAAAAATTTTGACTTTGAAGAGAATGGTCTAGAGTTTATTAGCGCCTACAGCGGTAAGGAATGCCTAGAACAACTAAAGACACACACGGACATTGCAATTATATTGCTTGATGTAGTAATGGAGACTGATGACGCTGGTCTCAATACAGCTCGCGCAATTCGACAAGAACTAAACAATAAAATGGTTCGCATTGTATTGCGTACCGGACAGCCCGGCTCTGCACCAGAAACTGATGTCATCAAAAACTATGACATTAATGATTATAAAGAAAAAACCGAATTGACTACCCAAAAACTTTACACCACTGTTATGACGTCGTTACGTTCATTTCGTGACTTACAAACAATTCAACAAAACCGTATTGGATTAGAAAAAATCATTGAATCGTCACGCAATCTTCTTACCTTTAATTCTGCTAAACTTTTTTCTGAAGGGGTTTTGACGCAGATTCTTGCGATCCTAAAACGCAGCCCGAGTTCAGTTTTGTTTAATGCAGGGGATGCTTTTATTGCACATAAAGTGGCAGGTGGTTATCAATTAGTTGTTATGACGGGTTGCTATACTCAACAAACGTCCGAATCCATTCTAACCCCTGATGTTTGTCAATTACTAGATGAAACCCTGTTTTGCCGAGAAAATCTTTATAAACAAAATGTTTTTGTAGGTTATATGGAGACTAGTCAAGGTGAGCATTGCCTCATTTATTTGCCTGGCTGCGCAACGATTGATACTACTGACCGCAAATTATTAGATGTGTTCATGTCTAACATTACAGTCATGTATGAAAACTTGTTGCTCAATAGTGAAATCATTAATACGCAAAAAGAGATAATTGAACGTTTAGGAGAGGTCGTCGAATATCGTTCACATGATACGGCGCGTCATGTTTATCGTGTTGCACAAGTTTCTTATATCTTGGCACATGCTTTAGGATTCAATGAACAAGAATGTGAAATGATTAGGATGGCGTCTCCTATGCACGACGTGGGCAAGGTTTCTACACCTGATGCCATACTTCTCAAGTCTGGGAAGTTGACTGATGAAGAATTTGCAATTATTAAAGAACATGCCCAGATTGGTTATGAAATTATGGGTAAATCTGATCGGGAAATCTTCAAAACTGCCGCCATCATTGCCCATGAACACCATGAAAAATGGGATGGAACGGGCTATCCGCGTGGTCTTAAAGGTGATGAAATTCATTTGTACGGTCGCATCACTGCAATTGCAGATGTATTTGATGCACTTAGTCAGAAACGCGTTTATAAAGAGCCTTGGCCACTAGAACGCATCTTGGAGTTAATTAAAGAAGAAAAAGGTCGGCATTTTGATCCAAGGATTGTAGATTTATTTTTTGAAAATCTCGATGAAATTCTTGAGGCTATTAAAGAGCCATCATGATTTCCCGCCTTGTTTTTAAGGTCATTGTTATTATTACCGGAATTATCGTCATTTATGCGGCAGCGATTCTGCTGTTATTCATGCCGGAGATTGAAAAAAATACAATTCGGCTTGAAGAACATATTGGTATTTCTGAATTGTCTAAGATTTCTTTATTGGTGGATAATGCCGCTAGAGAAATGGAAGATTACAAAAAAACTTCTTTAGAAGTTCACAAAAAAGAGCTGATTAGCTTAACGGAAGTAGCCTTTAATCTTATTCGCCGCTTGCATGATGCTTCCCTGCCTGAAAATCTTAAAAAAGACCTTAGAGTTCGTACTCAAGACTTCAAAGCAATTTTGGAAAAACGCTATGCCAGTACTTTGATAAAGCAAGGTGAACAAGCTGCAAAAACAGATATATTGAAATACATTGATGATTATCGGTATGATAATGGAATTGGTTATTTCTTTGCTGCCAAGCAAGATACAACTATAGTGATGCACCCAGTTAACCACGATTTTATCGGAAAAAACTGTTTTGATCTTAAAGATCAAAACGGCGTTTATTTTGTTAAAGACTTAGTAAAACGTGTGCTTGACGGAAATGGTGAAGGCTATATTCAATATGTCTGGAATAATCCACTGACTAATCAGCCAGAAGATAAATTGACTTACGGTTTTTTATTTAAGCCAACTGGCTGGATTATTAGCACCGGCTTCTATTTGCCAAATATCGTGAGGCAGCAACAAAAAAAGGCAATTGATTATGTGAGAAGTCTTAGTTATGGCGATAACGATTACTTTTTTATCAGTGATTACAATAATGTCCTTATTTCTCATCCCTACCTTCAAGATATTAATTTTTCGAATATTAAAGACGTATATGGAAATTTCATCATCCCACCAATGGTGCAAGTTGCTAAAGAACAGGGTGGAGGTTTTGTTTCGTATTGGTGGAAAAAGAATAAGGACGATGAAACGGTTTATGAAAAACTAAGCTATGCGCGGCATTTTCCAGAATGGCAATGGGTGACAGGAACGGGTATCTATCTTGATAATATTCAACAGGAAATAGCGCAACGTAAACAACAATTAGTGCGCCAGCTACGTCAGACGCTTCAAGAAAAGAAAGTTGGTGAGAATGGTTATTTTTACATTCTGGACGCTAAGGCGAATGTAGTTTTTTATCCCGATGCGCTGGAAGGGAAAAACCTTACTGATTTTAGTAATCCAGACTACACCATGCAGATTTTTGCGGGCTTGATTGATGCCTATAAAAATGGCAGTGGTGTATTTTATTATAAATGGAATAGACCAGACGATAAAGGTAATTACATTTACGATAAAGTTGCTTGGGTTGACTACAATGCTTACTTTGGTTGGTATATTTGTGCCTCGGCTTATGTCAGTGAACTTAAAAAAACCTCTAGCAATTTGCGGCGCTTTATTTTAATCTCAACGCTGCTAGTGTTATTCGCTGTTATTATTTTTGCAACCTTCTTTTTTCATCGTTTATTACAGCCAATTTTTGAACTATCTGAAAAAGCCAAGCTGGTAAAGCATGGTAATTTTTCTATTCGTAACACGATAAAACGGCGTGATGAGATTGGAATGCTTGCGGAAACCTTCAACGACATGTTGGACACAATTGAAGAGAATATTCGAACATTAGATTTTAATGTCAGAGAAAAAACACATGATTTAGAAGAACAAAAAGAGGTTTTTGAAACGCTGTTTTATAAAACTACTGATGGAGTGGTTTTAATTGAAAATAACCGATTTATTGACTGTAATGATGCTTGCGTCCGTCTCCTTGAGTATGACAATAAAAGCCAAGTACTTAGTCTTCATCCGGCTGATATATCGCCGAAATTACAACCTGATGGTCGGGACTCTTATGAAAAAGCCTGTGAAATGATGCATATTTGCTTAACGGAAGGCTCACATCATTTTGAGTGGGTACATAAAACGGCTCATGCGGTTGAATTTTGGGCCGAGGTTGTTCTCACAAAAATTGTCATTCAAGGCAAAACAGTTATTCATGCAAATACTAGAAATATCACAGACCGAAAAAATCTGGAAAGGGGATTAAAAGAAAAAACTAGCGAACTAGAAACCTCTTTACGCGATCTGAGAGCGACTCAATCTAAATTGATTCAATCGGAAAAGATGGCTTCTTTAGGGGGATTGGTTGCGGGTGTGGCGCATGAAATTAACACGCCAGTTGGTATGGCGCTGACAGGCATTACCCATATTGATCAGGAAACCAAACATATTCGCCAAAAGTACAACGATGATGAGATGACGGAAGAAGATTTCTATTCTTTCTTGGAAGATTCCGATGATTTGAATCGCTCAATTATTATTAATTTGAATAAAGCTGCCGAGCTAATTAAAAGTTTTAAGCAGGTTGCAGTGGATCAGAGCAGCGAAGAACTAAGGACATTTAAACTCAAAGAGTATGTTGATGAAATTCTGATAAGTTTGCACAATCGTATTAAAAAAACTAAACTTTTGATTAATATTGACATTGATGAGCAGTTAGAACTCACTACAGTTCCGGGCGCAATTTCCCAAATTTTAACTAACTTTGTGATGAATTCGATTGTTCATGGCTATGACCTTCATCAAACCGGCACGATAACGATTCATGTTTATCTAGCCGATCATACATTGAATCTTATTTATAAAGATGACGGCAAAGGTATGGATGCGAACACTAAGGCACGAATGTTTGATCCATTCTTTACTACAAAACGTCATCTCGGGGGCAGTGGATTAGGAATGAATATTGTTTATAATTTAGTCACGCAAACTTTGAAAGGATCAATTGAATGCGAAAGTCAACTTGGCAAAGGTGTTGAATTTAAAGTTTTGCTGCCAATCAGTGATCATCTAGGCATTGTATAACGATTGACATATTTGCCGACTTCAAACAAGGATACTGGTATGGCTAAAAACGAGCGGTGCTGAGTTTGCAATTGTGCCAACTGCTATAGTTAAGCCAACATAAAATGATTGCTGAATGGCACTCACCTTTCATCGCTCCCGCGACTCCAGACCGGCGCCGTATTGCTAAATTCCCGCCGCCGCAGGAATGACGATTGAATTGATAGTGCGTGGCAATTTAATTAGTTGCGGTGGGGCAATTCTAATTGCTGTGGTCTATGCTCCACGTCAGCCGCCGGCACTGGTGCGGCCGTTTCATTCAACTGAATCATCTCACTCAATTTTGCGCTGGCAATTTCACCCAACCGCGCCAGCACATCAGTCGCCAAATCGGCAGTGAAACGATTGGCATCACGGCTGCCGATGGCTAATACACCATTCAAGCCATCCCCGCGTAATGGAATTAACGCGGCGGAATTCAATTGATCGCCTAAATCGCCAAATAACGTTTGATATTGTTCAGTGTCTAATGTGCCGCATAGGCAATGACCGAGTTGAATAAACTCTGAAAAAGAGCGCGTCATGGCATCAGAAGATAATACCGATAATTCGGCGGTGGGCGGCGGCGTATTCTTGCCATCACTCGCTAATGGAAATAATTTCACCACTACCGCTTCGGCATGAAATTCGCGCCGCAATTCAACCTCCAATACATCATAGACTTGGGTTAAATCACACGCTGTAATGAGGTGAACAGTTAATTGATGCAAGTGTTGATGCAGGCGTTCGTATTCTTGGGCGCGTTCAATTAAATCCCGCAACCGCTGGCGTTCCTGTTGCAATTGATCGCGCAATAATGTCAATTGCCGTTCGACCAATGACACCGTGCCTTGATCGCCATGTGGAATGCGCAGATTGGCAATCATGTCCGGATGCCGTTCAAATACATCCGGATTGCGTTCTAAATACCGCAATACCAGCCGCTCTTCTCGATCTGCCGTTGATCCGCGCACTGTGCGCTTCATAAAATAATCTCGCCGGTGAATACGCTGGTGGCTGGGCCTAACATGGTGACGGGTTCACCTTCGCCGAGCCAGTGGATGTGCAAGTCGCCGCCCGGCAAACTGACCGTGACGCTGTCGGCCAAATCGCCCCACAGTCGCCCGATCACCACTGCCGCGCAGGCGCCGCTGCCGCAGGCTTCGGTCTCGCCCACGCCGCGTTCCCACACGCGCAGGCGGATGTGGCGGGCGGAGATAACTTGCATGAATTCGACGTTGGTGCGCTGTGGGAAACGTGGGTCGCGCTCGATGCGCGGGCCGAGGCTGATGACCGGTGCAGTTTCGACGGCATCCACCATCAACACGGCGTGCGGGTTGCCGAGTGACACGACGCCGATGCGCAGTGCCGCGCAGCCGCTGCCCAAATCGTAGGCGGGGGCGCGGGAGTCGGCTAAAAATGGCACGGCGGCGGGTTCTAAACGCGGCTGCCCCATGTTGACGCGGATTAAACCGTCGTCTTGGCGGTGCAGTTCTAATAACCCAGCGCTGGTGGTGGCGCGAATCGCGGTTTTAGCCGTCAAGCCCTGTTCAAACACGAATTGCGCAAAACAGCGGGCGCCATTGCCGCATTGCGCGACTTCACTGCCGTCGGCGTTGAAAATGCGGTAATGAAAATCGCTGTCGGCGGCAATGGGCGGCTCGACTAATAACACTTGATCGCAGCCAATACCGCGCCGGCGGGAGGCCAGATGGTGGCTTAATGTGGGCGTCATGGTGACTGGCTGGCGCACGGCGTCAATCACGACAAAATCATTGCCTAATCCGTGCATTTTGGTGAACTTCAAACGCATAACGACTGATTATTTCCTAATTAAAACTTGAATTGCGCGGCGCGGGGTTGAGTGAATAGCGCGGTGCGGGGTTGATGAGAATGCTGTTATTTTGATCGTTCCCATGCTCCAGCGTGGGAACGCTCTTTTTTAATAAATCAATTACAAGCACGGCGTAAAATCTGGGTACGCAAACAACAGCGTCAGCGCATGTTGCACTCGCGCAGCATCCTCCGCCGATAATTGCCCCAACACGCCGCGTATCAGACGATGATCTAGTGTAAACAGTTTGAAGCGCACACATGACGGCGCGGGTAGCCCGGCGGCTTGAAGGTTGCCATATAGTATTCAATAAATTGTGCTTTGCTGAACATAGTTGAGGAATGCTCATCTACAGACAAGGACTTTGACAGTACAAAAATCCGTCGTTATCCTGAGACTGGGTGGCATGTATTTTATGGCGATAACCAAGCCCGTGCTGCCCAATACGCTCTTTAACAAGTTCGAGTATGCGGTTGCCAGCACGAGTTGCTGGCGTAAAACTTGAAACGCATCAAAGAGTGACGCGCTGCAAATGCTGTTGCAGCCTTGGTAGATACACCCCAGTCTGCGGACTGGCAGTTAAGCGTTGCTTAGTAATGCTTAAGAAAAATGTATCGGGAACGGCACCCGCACGACAGTCAACGCACTATAAATCACGATACGCCTCGGTATCGGCGTCGCTATTCCACTCACTTAGACCATCTTGGACAGCGCCCAAGTACGCTAAATCGAGTGGGTCAGCGCGGCGCACCCGCACTCCACCATCCGCTGTTGTTTCCCAAGTGATGAGATCACCGGGCTTGACTTGCAAAAAATCGCGGATGTCACGCGGAATCGTGATTTGTCCTTTAGCCGTCATTTTGCCAACAGCAGTTGTAGTCATGGTGCATTACCCAACAAATGATTCTTCTCAATTCCCGCTCCCAGCGGGGGAGGGTCAGGGCGGGGGCGCCGCCTAATCCAACACCCCCCACACCGCCAGATGGCGATCACTGACCACCTGCACCGACAAGCACTCGCCCAACCCGGCGGCGGTCAACTGCGCCACCACCTCGGCCGGTTCAAACGCCGCGCACAGCGACTGGCGAAAATCCCGCTGTAACACCGCTGGTGCATCGGCCGCGTAAGTTTTTACCAGCGCCTCCGCCCAACTTGGCTCAGGCGGGCGCATCAAATCCATCACGCACACAAAACTACCCAAGTGCGCCACCGCCCGAATGGTTTGCCACAGCGCCAGCGGTTCGGGTAAATGATGCAGCAGACTGTTGGAAACAATCAGATCGTAGCCCGCCGCCGGCACGGGCAGCGCTCCCGTGACCGCCAAGTTGGCTAAATCACTCAACGTCAACGGGACGCGGGCTTCAATCAAGCGCAACCGCTCGGCCAATTGCGGCGGTTGTTGCTGACACGCCACCGTCGCCTGCGCCAGCATCGCCGCTGATCCGTCCACCGCATCGCACTGCAAGGGCGGGTACTGCCGCAACAGGCGCAGCGGGATGTCGGCCGGTCCGCAGCCCAAATCCAATGCGCGGTAACTGACGCGGCTGGCGCTGAGGTGCGCTGGCCAGTGGCGCGTGACCAGTTCCACAAAGCGGCTGTTGGCATCACGGAAATCCGCTTGCGCGTAGGCGACGGCTTGATCGTCGTCCTCCATCAATTCAATTTCAGGGCGGCGTTTCATGGCAATAACAATTCATGGGCAAATAAATCGGCAATGGTTTCGCGGCGGCGGATCAGGTGAACCTGGTCGCCGTCCACCATCACTTCGGCCACCCGCGGGCGGCTGTTGTAATTGGAACTCATGCTAAACCCGTACGCACCGCTGCCGAGGATGGCTAATAAATCGCCCGCTTGTAACACGAATGCGCGATGTTTGCCGAGAAAATCACCCGATTCGCACACCGGCCCGACGATGTCATAACTGATCGGCTGACCACTGCGCGGCGTGACCGGCAAAATATCCTGCACGGCGTGGTAGAGCGCCGGCCGCAGCAAATCATTCATCGCCGCGTCCACGACGGCAAAATGATGCCCCGGCGTGGATTTGAGTAATTCAACGCGGGTTAATAACGCGCCGGCAGTGGCGACAATGGCGCGGCCGGGTTCTAACATCAGCTCCAAATCCCGCCCGCGTAACTGGTATTGCAGCGCCGCGACGTACTCGGCCGGCGTCGGCGGATGTTCGGTGGTGTAGCACACGCCCAACCCGCCGCCAAAATCCAAATGCCGCAGTGCAATCCCCGCCGCGCTCAGGCGATCTACCAGCAATAACACCCGCGTTAGTGCCGCAATAAAGGGCGTTAAATCCATCAGTTGCGAGCCGATGTGACAATCAATCCCGCACACGCTCAACTGCGGCAGGGCGGCGGCGTGGTGATACAACTGTTCAGCAGAGGCAATGTCAATGCCAAATTTGCTCTGCGCGAGGCCGGTGGCAATGTACGGGTGAGTGCCGGCGTCCACGTCGGGATTGACGCGCAGCGCGATTGGGGCGATTTTTCCGCAGCGGGCGGCAACGGCGGCTAACTGGTCGAGTTCGGCGGCGGATTCGACGTTAAAACAGCGAATGCCGACCTCGAGGGCGCGGCGCAGTTCGTCCTCGCGTTTGCCCACGCCGGAAAATACGATGCGTTGGGGATTGCCGCCGGCGGCCAATACCCGTTCCAATTCGCCCACTGACACGATGTCAAACCCGGCGCCGAGCCGCGCCAATAGATTGAGTACCGCTAAATTGGAATTGGCTTTGACGGCAAAACAAATTAAACGCGGTTGACCGGCCAGCGCGCTATCGAATGCCAACCATTGCTGTTCAATAGCGGCGCGGGAATAAACATAACACGGGGTGTCGAATTCGGCGGCAATCGCGGTTAATGCGACCTGTTCAACGTGGAGTTGGCCATTATGATAAGTGAAGGGTTCAGCGTGATTGCAATTCATGGTGCGGGCGTCACTGGTTTGGCGGGCGCTGGTGAATGGGTTGCGGGTGACGGCGGCGCGGGTAAATATAAATCACCCTTTTGACCGCAGGCACTGAGTCCGGTGGTGAATGTGACCAGCAGCATGGGTAAGGTCAATAAAAACAAGCGGTGGGTGTGCATAGTTTAAGGATCAATCGTTGTTAGACAGCGGCGCAATGTGGCAATGCAGTGGATGGTCATTGATGATTGAGTGGCAAAAATTCAATATGCCGCTCAAGTAGCGCCGCCATCCGGCACAGCCTGGCAAATAATTCAACTCGCGCCGTGCCGAATAACACGCCCGGCGCGGTATTAAACAACTCGCCCTATCCGTGACCAACGCGATTGTAACAGCTTTGGACGCGGTGCGGGTGGACAGGTTATGATTATGGGAATGCGCAACTTGACCGTCACTCAATGGATCATAATAATTGCCAGCGTTAATTTGCTATTGGCGTGGCCGCAACTTGACTTGATGATTACGCAATGGTTTTATCAACCTGGCAGTGGATTTATCATGCGCGGGCAATGGTGGGAGCGACTGCTGTATCATTCCATTGGCTACGTCATTGCCGGCGTGTTATTGAGTTTAATTGCGATTTGGTGGATCACCCGCCGCCATTTTCATTCCAGCCCATTCGCCCACGCCATTCACCGCAATTTACCCGGCTTGACCGGCCGCACTCTGTTATTACTCTTGGCGTTATTAGTGACGGTGCCGGGGTTAATTGTTAATCAAGGCTTGAAAGAACACTGCGGCCGCGCCCGCCCAATTGAAACCGTGCAATTTGGCGGAATGAAACGTTTTACGCCCGCGTTTATTCCATCTGATCAGAGCGGCGGTTCATTCAGCTCCGGTCACGCCGCTGCCGCATTTTATTTGATTGCGGTTGCAGCAGCATTACAGGCAACCCAGCGGCGGTGGTTAATACTTGCCACGCTTTATGCCAGCGCCATTGCACTATCACGCATTGCCAGCGGCAGTCATTTTTTGAGTGATGTGATTGTGTCGGGCGGATTGGTGTGGCTGGGCTGGCGATTATTGTTTTATCAATCATTGACCAAATAATTAACTGATCGTTGCCGCGCTTTAGCGTGGAAACGCACCACGAGTAACACCATCTAATGAAAGTTTCAATTGAACCAGATAATAATTGTTCCGCCGCTGAACCCGTTGCTTTGCAGGTATTAGGGATTGACATGGCGCCGGAGTTTCCGGACGGGTGTATTATTATTTTCGAGCAGAAAACTGAATACCAACCCGGCATGTATGTCATTGCCGAAGTGAATGGCGAGCGGTGGTTTCGGCAATACCAGCGCGATCATCAAGGTCAAGCGTGGCTGGTGGCATTAAATCCGATGTTTCCCGATATTCCATTGGCGGGATTGAATTGGAAAATATTGGGTGTGGTCACGCAGCGCAATATCAAACGTCAAGTGAAGCATTACAATTATTAAATGAAAAGGCGTTTAATTAACTTGCGGTTGCGTTTCCACACTGGCGCACGGGTAATAATCAAATTATTACGCCATTTTAAAGCGCCAGCAGCGATGCACCTGCGGGGTGCGGGCGAAATCACGCGGGATGGTCGAGCGCGTGATGTCCTCGGGTTGCCACTCCGCCAGCGCCGCCTGATCGAGCCGAAACCCGCGCCGATTGGTGGAAAAAATCAACTCCCCGCCCGCCGCCAGCAACGCCACCGCCGCTTGGATTACGTCAACATGATCGCGTTGCACGTCAAACGTCGTGGTCATGCGCTTTGACGTGGAAAAGGTCGGCGGGTCAAGAAAAATCAGGTCAAACTGCTGCCGCGCCCGCTGCGCCTCGGTCAACCACTCCAAACACTCGGCTTGAATCACGCGATGCTGCGGCGCGGCAAACCCGTTCAGTGCCAAATTCCGCCGCGCCCAATCGCAGTAAGTGTTTGATAAATCAACCGTTGTCGTGGACAGCGCCCCGCCGGCCGCCGCGTAACAACTCGCCGTTGCCGTGTACCCAAACAGGTTGAGAAACCGCCGCCCCGCCGCTCGATCACGCAACTGGCGCCGCGTGAGGCGGTGGTCAAGAAACAGCCCGGTATCCAAGTAATCGGTCAAGTTGACCAGCAATTGCAACCCGTCCTCCGCCACCGTCAGCCACTGCCCCGCCGCATCCTGCCGCTCGTACTGCGCCGTGCCGCGCTGCCGCTGGCGGATTTTGCACACCACCGCCGAGGCCGGCAGTTGCAATTCCTCCGCAATCACCGCCACCGCCTCGCGCAACCGCCGCCGCGCAATTGTCGGATCAATGCTGGCCGGCGCCGCGTATTCCTGCACCTGCGCAAAGTGCCGAGCGGGCGCGGTCGCCGTCGCCACGCTGGTGTAAATGTCAACGGCGACCGCGTACTCGGGCAAATCGGCATCGTAGAGGCGGTAACAACTGATCTGCTCGCGCTGCAACCAACTGGTTAGAGTGCGGCGATTTTTGCGCAGACGATTGGCGAACATTTCCGCGCCAGCACTGCGCTCGATCACGGGCAGCGGCCGCGGCTGGTGCGACATCACCAACGCGGGCGTGACGCTGAAATGCAGCAGGCGGCAGTCCAGTTGCCCGTTAAACAAGCGATGCTGGCGCGTCGCCCGCAAACCAATCTGCTTGCCCAACTCGGGATTGGCGGTCAACACGGCCGCGTGCCAACCGTCAAAGCGGTCGCGCAACAGTTGCCCGAGCTGTGCGTACAAATTCTCCAACTCGCCCTCGTCACCGCTCAACCGCTCGCCGTAGGGCGGGTTGACCACGACTAAACCCGTGTCGCCAGCGCGGCGCGGGCGACTGGCGCTGAGGTCGCGGCATTCAAAATGCACGTCACCGATCAAGTCAGCGCGGGCGAGATTGCCGAGCGCGGCGCGGATGGCGGACGGTTGCGCGTCGTACCCGGTGATCGAGCCGCCGTCACGTCGCCAGCGCGCTAATCCCGCCGCTCGGCGTTCGGCCGCTTCACTGACCAATGCTGCCCACGCGGCGGCGTCGTGACCGTGCCACGCGGTAAATCCCCACTGCTGGCGCTGTAACCCCGGGGCGATGTCGGCGGCGATCAGCGCAGCTTCAATCGGCAATGTCCCAGCGCCGCACATCGGATCAAATAACGCCGCGCCGTCGGCTGCGAGTTGCGCCCAACCTGCGCGTAACAGCACGGCGGCGGCGAGTGTTTCTTTCATCGAGGCGGCGCTGAGTTGTTCCCGATAGCCACGGCGGTGCAGCGAGTGGCCGGACAAATCGAGACTGAGCGTGACCTCGTCGCGGAACAGGTGCGCGTACAGGCGGATGTCCGGTTGCGATACGTCCACGCTCGGGCGTTCTCCGCTGCGGCGGCGGAATTGATCCACGATGGCGTCCTTGATTTTCAACGCGGCAAAGTGGCTGTGAGTCAGTTGCGATTGGGCGCAATCTACTTGCACGGCGAAGGTCTGCGCGGGGGAAAAATGTGCTGACCAATCAATGCTATCGGTGCCGGCGTACAGCGCCTCGGCATCGGTGGCGGTGAACTGTGCCAGCGGCAGCAGGACGCGATTGGCGACCCGCGACCACAGGCAAGCGCGGTAGGCGTCGGTCAAGTTGCCAGTCAGGTGCGCCCCCGCCCGCGTTTCGTGTGCCGTTTTAAGACCCAGTTCGCACAATTCACTGGTCAGCAATGCTTCGAGATGGCGGGCGGTGGTGACAAAGAATTTCATGTTAAATCAAGCTGTTGCAGCAGAATGTGAAATAAATCTTCAACAAGCGTTTTTAAAGAAATAGCTGACTTGTCAAAGGGTTACAAGAATTTGTCAAGTAAACTTGCAATATTAGCAAACACTGATATAATTATAATCATATCAACCACAGTGTTGTGTTACTCAGACAGGAGGCAGTTATGTTAGCCGGTTTAGCAGTTGTAGCGTTACTCGTCGGTAGCATCCAAACAACGGTGTTGCTTTCCACCACAGAGCAAGCGGACGCACAGGCGGTGTCCAGTTCAGCGCCGCAAACGGTGCAAAATACTGCACCAATCAATGTGTTAGATGAGAATTAAGCGCGGTTTTTATGATCGCATGATGCAGAAGAGTCTGCACCTGACCTGCGCACCAGCGCGGGATTTGTCACTTTGACAGCACTGTTGATTTAACGCAACAGTTGTTGCAGAAATAACCGACGGCAGCGGCATTCTAACCCGCTGACCGTCGGTTAATTTTTTCTCGTCCCCCAACACTGCTTTTTGAGCGGTCTCGTGCGTCAGCGTGGGAACGGAATCTTCCTGAAAAATCAACCCGTTAAATCCACACCGGCGTCACCTCTGTCGTTGTCTTCCCAATTTCCACGTCAACATTCACATCTGCCCAGGGCGGCGGAAGTTTAGCGTGCCGTCGTCTGGATTTGCGCATTCGTGGGCGACAGGTGCGGGTGCGTTGAGCGGCGCGGCTAATTGTCATTCCCGCGCAAGCGGGGATCCAGACTGCGACGATTGCTGTGCTGGATTCCCGCATTCGCGGGAATGACGAGGAGTGCGGGAATCCAGAATGACGAGGAGTGCAGTTTTTAATTGGCTGTTCATTCGCATTTAACAGCCGGCGGCGGGGAGCGGCGCCTTTTTGATGTTATTTAATTGCGCTAACAGCGGTTGATTGAGCGGTTTTGGGCGTCAGTGTGAGACTGCAGATTTTATGATGAAAATCAATCATTTAACGGTCGTAGCGGGCGTGAATACGGCGCAACATTGGATGGCGCGGCTCAGTTTTGGCATTTTTCAGCAATTACTTTTATTTCAATGGGTTACAGCACCGCAGGGGGGTGGGGTGTAAAAAATCCTGACACCATTCGCCAAAGCCCTGTTTTGTTCTATCTAGTTGAAATCACTGCTTTTTTAGTTTTAGCGGTGTCTGGTGTCTGTTAGAACACCACAAAAAGTGTAAAAAATCCTGACATGCAAAATTGAGCGGTAGTTGGCGGTTTTTTGTCAATAAATACTTTATTATTCAAGTAGTTAGGTATTAAACAACGCTACTTTGTGTCATAAAAAATGTCAGGTTTTTTTACACTCATTTGCCAAAAATAAAGTAACGCTTTTGCTTATCTGATTGATTTTTTAAGAGAATTAGTTTTTGGCATAGGATGTGCATTAAATTTGGCGTAACGGCCGAACAATCATTGAGCCGCTATTTTTTAGTGTGCCGTACAATGTGTATCAAGTTCATCACACAAAACACAGCATTTCCGACCGACACTGTAATGAAGCTTTTAGCAAAGTCTATTGCGTCTATCATTCACTGCCGCTTGGCAAACATGAAAACAAAACTTGCCACTGCTTTAATTGCATTGACCGCCAGTGGCTTTGCAGGATTAGGTGCAGCACGGCGGCGGTAATTGAAAGCCAGTTCATTCGCAGCGTAAATTACTTGCAACAACCCTAATAATTGACTAATCAAACCAACGGAAATTGATCATGACTATTAAACCAACCACGTTTTTAACCTCTGCACTGTTATTATCCAGTCAACTAGCATCAGCCGCCGCACTGGATTTTAATGATTTTTCTAATACCACAGGATTACAGTTGAATGGTGCCGCCACAGTAACAGGTGGGATATTACGCTTAACGCCTGCAACGAATAATCAAAGCGGGTCAGTGTTTTCTTCTGATCGGATCATGCTCGATGCTAATACTTCGTTTAGCAGCATGTTTCAATTTCGTATTACTAATTCTGGTGGAAACAGGGACACAGACGGAATAGGCGCAGACGGGTTAGTATTCGTAATGCAAACGATGTCCAATACCGCTGGTACTATTGGTGGTGGTATGGGTTATAAAGGATTATCGCCCAGTTTTGGTGTTGAATTCGACACATGGAACAATAGCGGTTGGGATGACAACAACGGCAATCATGTCGGCATAGATTTGAATGGCGACATCAATTCCGTTACACAAGTAGCTGTGCCGACCCGCATGAATAATGGCAATGTTTGGTCGGCATGGGTTGATTATAATAGCGTGTCGGATTCAATGGAAGTGCGCTTGATTGAAGGTACGGAAGAGGCGCGACCAGAGGTTGCGTTATTAAGCTATACAATCAGTTCAACAGCTTTACCGATTACCGAGAATGGTGCGTTTTTTGGTTTTACCGCCGGCACCGGTGGAGCTTATGGTGCGCATGAGATTTTGAATTGGAGCTTGGAAACTCATCAAGTCGCCGAACCCACCACCCTCGCCCTCCTCGGCATTGGTTTTGCGGGATTAGCTGCCACGCGGCGGCGGCAATTAAAAACCCGTTCAGTGGCGGCGTGATGTAATTAAAAGATGGGGTTGGATTGCCCGTTGAGTGGTGATCCAATCACCCCCGCATGTAACCCCAAATTGTTATCCATCACCGGAACACTTGGGGTTATTTTTCATTGCAGATGTGTTGCTGTTTTTTTGCACACCGCCGTTATGATGGATAAACACCTACGGCATTGAGTGGCCTTATTTAGTCTGTTGGTGTTAGATTGCTTGATTGATAAAACGCAGTGAAAATACCCAACGCAGACACCGCAATTGTTGACATCCGAAAACTCACAGACTACTGCCTGAGCCACACGCATCCTAGAGGTCAACATAAAGCAAAAGTCTTTTTATCTGCATTGGGACTCACAACCAACCATGCAAAAGAATTGCAGAATGTTTTATTACAAAAAGTGAGATGCGTAGATTGCAGCACCGGCACCGCTGATGAATATGGTGCGCGTTACAGTGTTGATTTTATGTATGTTAGAGAAAATAAAAAAGCAATGGTAAGAAGTACATGGATCATTAAAACCGGCGAAAAGACGCCCCGCTTAACATCCTGTTTTGTCTTATGAGATCAATTGCATGTCAAATACCATTAAAACATTAGATGTCGTTGCATTACTGCGCGCCATGCCCGAAGCACAACTCGTCCAGGGACAAGTCGGCACTGTCGTTGAGGTACTGAGTGAATCCGCGTGTGAAGTTGAATTTTGCGGCGATGATGGCAACGTTTATGCGACACTCGCCATTAAAAACCAAGATTTAATGGTCTTGCATTATTCACACATTCAAGCTGCCTAAAATCATTATGGCAATTCAATCGGCCCGACGCGGCGGCGGCAATTAAAAACCCGTTTATTGGCGGCGTGAGTGAATTAAACGCAGGGGTTGGGTTGCGGTCACTCAGCGGCTGCAACCTGTATTGAACCCCCGGTCAACAGCAATGATGACTGAATGATTGGGGGTTATTTATAACTCGTTTGAAGCACATCGTGCCAAAGAAAATTAGAGAATTAAAATCGCTATTGTATAAAGCAGGTTGTGACCTTGAGCAAGGCAAAGGCAGCCATACGAAGTGGTCGCATCCTTTATTGACTGATAAACTGATTCTGTCAGGTGCAGATGGTGCGGACGCAAAACCTTATCAAGAACGTGCCGTTTATCATTATCTTAATCACATCACTAAACAACAATGAATAGTCACTACAGCGTTCTCATTCAATGGTCGGATGAAGATGACTGCTATATCGCCGCTCTCCCTGAGTTTGGCCCCTACGCGCTAACACATGGAGATAGCTATGAAGAAGCGTTTCATAACGGACAAGCGGTATTAGCATTACTGATGGAATCCACCGCACCATTACCACCACCAAATGTTTTTCATGCTGCTATTGAAACTATCGCGTGATATTAATTGACAGTCCAGCATTGGCACCTTCGGATTAAACACAGCGCGGCGGCAATTAAAAACCCGTTCAGGGGCGGTGTGATTGAATTATTAAATGCAGTGGTTGGGTTGCCGGTTGAATAGCAATCCAACCTTTTCTGAATCCTCGACAGGATAAAACGCATGAAATATTCCGTTGTATTAGAACAATCAGAAGAAGGCATCGCCGTTTTTGTCCCCGGACTACCGGGCTGTCATTCGCAGGGCGCAACTGAGGCAGAAGCATTAGCAAACATCGTGGATGCAATTATCGAATATCTTGCCGTGATTAACGAATTAACACGCGGTAAAACTGTGCGTGACATTGAAATCGCAGCGTGAATTATGCCGACCTATTCGGGCGTCAATCACCTTGCCGCAGTTAAAGCATTAGAAAAAGCTGGTTTTTGGATTGCCAGATAAGGCAAACATATTGTGATGACGAATGGCCACCGAATCATTACTGTGCCGCGTCATAATCCAGTTAACGCAATCACCATGGCGAAAATCATCCATGATGCGGGCCTTGAGTTTGAACAATTTAAGCGCCTGTTATGATTAAAAAATATTTGCCCTGCACTCGCCACCTTCGCCTTCCTCAGCATTGGTATTTTCGGATTAAATACAGCGCATTGGCAATTAAAGCCCCGTTTATTGGCGGCGTGAGTGAATTAACCGCAATGGTTAGGTTGCGGTCAATCAGCGGCCGCAACTCGTATTGAAAACCCTAATTATTGGTTAATAGAGCGACTTGGATTTTATGTTTAATTTTGCAGAAGTTATGCCGTCAAAGCGTCAATTTTTGATTGATCGTTCCCACGCTGGGACATGGGAACGCTTAAATCACAACCAATGATTAATGCACCGACGTTTGCAAAAACTCAATAATGCTCGTGTGCCATTTGATTTGCCGCACTGGCGTACCGTCCTGATGCTTTTTACCCGTGTCAAGATAAACACCAAACTGCTGCCCTAATGGGGTTAATTCATAATAAAGCTATGTTGATTGTTTCCATGTTTCAGCGTGGGCACAATTAAAAAGTTTCAAAGCACGATCATCAAACCATTCGCCACGCAAGCGATAAACATCAGCATCGGCATGTAGCGCCCGCTCATCTGCAAATCTATTTTCAGCTTTACGATAGGCGACTAACTCAAGTGTGCTGCTATTACCGGTTTGGAGTTGACGCAAGCGTTGTTGTGGGTTGCGTGATATTCCCAGTTTTACATGACCGGTTTCACGTTCACGAATGGCATAAACGTACATATCCGGCAAGTCATCCGGCACTTCAAAGTTATTTAATGCTTTGAGTATCGCTTTACTGTCTAACACCTGTTCAAGTATTTGCTTTTTTATTGCGTTAAACTTTGCATTGCGGCAGCGCATGATCAGCGCGTAGAGACCAGATTCATTGATTACCGTCATATTTTGAGCGCCGCGAGAAGTCTGCATTGAACACGGCCTCTTTTCATCATCATCCAACTTACCGACAGCGTCACGATGATTACTAATACTAAGTATTAAACAAACATCCGCCGCGACAAACCAGGGTTCACCGTCGCGCATAATGACGCGCACTTCGCGTTGAATTGATTCTGATTCGGGAAAAAAGAACGGAATGATTTGATTAGACACGATGTGTCTCCTTCTAGTTTCTCAATTAAAAAGCCAAAGTTGGCACCGGGGCTTGAGACCGCTAGAAGACGGCGGGCTTATTTAGATATATCGCCGCACCCCGGCATAAATCGGGCGCAATAAAAACGCGCAAAAATAAAAAGACCGCATGTCTGACGGGACGGCATCCGCTTCTAGGTGTGTCTCAAGCACCAATCAATACGTTAAACCCATTTAATGATACTTGTCAATCATTCCCCCCGCTTTTTTTCACTCCCGCCCGCGCTGACATGACAAAATAGCAGTCCGCGTTCATAATAGCGCCTACTCCAATCAATTCCAGCGCGACTAATACCATGACTCCCGACGAATTCATTATTAAATGGCAGCGCGCCACCTTAAAAGAGCGGGCGGCAGCGCAAGAACATTTTTGCGATCTGTGTCAATTATTAAATGAATTAACACCGGCGGCGGCTGATCCAACCGGCGCGGTTTATTGTTTTAAACATGGCACGATTAAAACCACCGGCGGTCAAGGCTGGGCGGATGTGTGGAAAAGTGGTCATTTCGGCTGGGAATATAAAAGCGCGGGTAAAAACTTAGATCAGGCATTAAAAAGATTGCAATTTTACGCACCGGCGTTGAATCATCCGCCGCTATTGATTGTCTCCGATATGGAGCAAATCATTATTCACACCGCCTTTACTGGCACGGTGCCGGATCAATACACGCTGACATTAAATGACCTGCGCGATCCGTCCAAGTTGCAGTTATTAAAATGGGCGTTTTCTGATCCCGAAAAATTGCGGCCAATTGATACAACTGCGGCATTAACTGAAAGAGCGGCGCGTCAATTCAGTGAATGGGCGGCGGCGTTGCGTCAGCGCGGCCATGATTCGGCCGCGGTGGCGCATTTTAGTCAGCAATTATTATTCTGTTTATTTGCGCAAGATATTGGATTATTGCCGAATCAGTTATTCACGCGGTTATTAGAAAATGGCTTGAAATATCCCGCGCAAGTTGAACAGATGTTGACCAATTTATTAGATACGATGGCGACGGGTGGGTTATTCGGATCAGAAGCAATTGATTGGTTTAATGGCGGGTTATTTGCCGAGGTGCAGCCGTTGCCATTAGAAACGGCAGATTTGAAAACGCTGCATTCATTCACTAAATTGAATTGGTCTGCGATTGAACCGAGCATTTTCGGGACGTTATTCGAGCGCGGGCTTGATCCAAAACAGCGGGCGCAATTGGGTGCGCATTACACCGATCCCAATTCAATTATGCGATTGGTGGCGCCGGTGGTGTTAATGCCATTGCGTAAAGAATGGCAGAGCGTACAAAAAGAAATGCTGCAATTAAAAACGGCAGCAGACGCGGCGAAATCGCCCACTGTGCGTGATAAACAATTGACTAAATTGCGGGCGCTTTTGACTGGAATGTTGGAGCGGTTAAATCAATTTCACGTCTTGGATCCGGCCTGCGGCGCGGGTAATTTTCTATTCTTAGCATTAAAAGGGTTAAAAGATTTAGAGCATGAAATTATTTTAGCGGGTGAACAATTCGGGTTAATGCGCGCCTCTCCAACCGTCAGTCCGCATAATGTGTTGGGGATTGAAAAGAATCATTACGCGGCGGAATTGGCGCGGGTGACGGTGTGGATTGGTGAGATTCAGTGGATGCTGCAACATGGGTTTTCATTATCAAAAAATCCGATTTTAAAACCAATTAACAGTATTGAACAGCGCGATGCGGTGGTGAATGCAGATGGCAGCGAACCTGACTGGCCAACCGCCGATGTCATTATTGGTAATCCGCCGTTTTTAGGCGGCAGTAAAAAGCGCGGGTTATTAGGGGATGATTATTTCACGGCATTAGAAACCATTTACGCCGGACGTGTTCCCGCTGGTGCTGATTTGGTGTGTTATTGGTTTGAAAAAGCACGAGCGCAAATAGAAACTGGCAAAGCGCGGGCGGCAGGATTGGTTGCCACGCAAGCAATTCGTAATAATAGCAACCGTAGTGTTTTAGAACGCATCCTGCAACAAACAAGAATT
The DNA here is from genome assembly GCF_014145225.1 of Thiospirillum jenense. Lineage (GTDB taxonomy): Bacteria > Pseudomonadota > Gammaproteobacteria > Chromatiales > Chromatiaceae > Thiospirillum > Thiospirillum jenense. The sequence continues at coordinate 76,325 of NZ_JABVCQ010000005.1, read as the reverse complement.
TTTCATGCCTGGTCTAATGAACGATGGACTAATGATGGTGCAAATGTGCATGTTGCTTTTATTTGCTTTGGTCAATCTAAATTGCCAACCGTATTAAATGGACAAGTGGTTAATAGGATTTATGCCGATTTAACTGGACAAGCCGCCGGTGATTTAAATTGTGATGTTACCAATGCTCAACCATTACCTGAAAATGTCGCCACCTGTTTTGAGGGAATTAAAAAATACGGTGCATTTGATATTGACGGTACACTTGCACGGCAGTGGTTGACGACACCCAATCCCGCCGGACATCATAATCAAGATGTCATTAAACAGTGGCGTAATGCCCAAGACATGATGGGGCGCGGTCAAGATCAATGGATTATTGATTTTGGCGTGAATAGATCAGAACAAGAAGCCGCTTGCTATGAACTCCCTTTTGAATATGTGCAATTACATGTTCGCACTATACGCGCTCAACAAAGCAATGAACGCCTCCGCCGATTATGGTGGTTACATGAAAGACCACGCACCGATATGCGCCGTGCATTAAATACATTACCGCGCTACATTGCCACGCCCCGTGTTGCCAAACATCGCATATTTATTTGGTGTGAATCTGGTATAATACCCGACACACGGTTATTAGTAATTGCACGCGCTGATGATGTGAATTTTGGCGTTTTAACATCACGGATTCATCATATTTGGTCATTGGCAACCTGTGCGTGGCATGGCGGTCAAGGTGCAACTTATAATGCAAATACTTGCTTTGCAACCTTTCCCTTTCCAATTGGCTTAACCCCCGCCGACACTGCCAACCATGCAATTGAAACTTTGAATAGCGGCGCTATTATTCCTAGCGTTGCAATTGAATACCGCGCTCATGCAATTGTGATTGCCAAAGCCGCACACCAATTAAATCAACTGCGTGATCATTGGTTAAATCCGCCCGACTGGATTGATCGCGTACCAGAAGTCGTGGCTGGTTATCCCGACCGCATCATTGCCAAACCCGAATACGCCGCGCAATTAAAACAGCGCGCCCTAACCAATTTGTACAATCAACAACCAGCGTGGTTAGTTAATGCACATCAGCAATTAGATCAAGCAGTGGCGGCCGCGTATGGTTGGCCAACGGAATTGACTGATGCCGAGATTTTACAGCGGCTATTGCAATTAAACCAAGCGCGGGTAGAATAATTTCCTGCTGAATTTCATAGATAAATTTATTGAAAGTGTACAAAAAATCATGCACCACCGATTAAAAACACTTGTTGGATGCACTGTATGACAGTATTCGCCGCCATCGCAATATTCATTGGTGCCGGCAGCGGCGCACTCCTCCGTTGGCTATTGGGTAGTTTATTCAATCCACTATTCCCAACCTTGCCACTCGGCACATTAGCGGCCAATTTACTCGGCGGCTTTTTAATTGGCGTGATATTAGCGTGGAGCGCCCGCCACCCGGGTTTACCACCCGAAATTCGCCTCTTTTTAATTACCGGATTTTTAGGCGGATTAACCACCTTCTCCACTTTTTCCGCCGAGGTCGTCAATTTATTATCGCGGCGCGAATGGCTATGGGGCATCATTGCCATCAACGCCCATTTAATTGGTTCATTAACCCTCACCGCCGCTGGGTTAGGTATTGCCCACTGGCTCATGTTACGCGGCGGACTCAATACGCCGATTCATTAACAATCAATTACAATTGATGACAGTCAGGTCAGCAATCATGCACGGATGTTTTCTCAAGTTTTATGTCGCAGAAAATCGCATTCATCATCACAAACTGACTTACGAATGGTTATTAGAAGAGGCCGAAGCATTCGGATTACACGGCGGCTCCGCATTTCGCGCCCTCGCGGGATTTGGGCGGCACGGGCGCTTACACGAAGAGCATTTTTTTGAATTAGCAGGCGATCTAGCAGTTGAAGTTGGCTTTGTCGTGACCGAAGATGAAGCCGACCGTTTTTTAGCGCATTTAGCCAAAGAATCACTCGATTTGTTTTATATTCGCGTACCGGTTGAAGCGGGCTTTACTTTATCTGTTACACAGCATTTATAATCACCGCATTAATTGACATGCTTCACACCGCCGTGTACCGTGTTCATTCAATTCATTTATTCAACGCATTGATTTAACATGACTTCATCATCATTCACCACCGCCTCGCCATCCCGCCGTTATTTACCCTGGTATTTGACTACCGCTATTGTTTTTAGCTGCGGACTCATTCTGACTGTGGCTGGACTGCGACTGTGGTATTTTCCCACACCCGCACCGTCCGCTGCCGCCGCGCACCGCTGGTCGGTTGACACCCTCACCACCCTGCACGGCAGCGCCCGCCCGCGTGGTCAGCGGTTACAGGTCACATTTGATGCCGACGGGCGGGCTGTGGTGAATTTACCACTAACAGCGCGCACTGCTGGGCAATACAGTTTCATTGTGGTACGCGGGCAACATCTGCACCGCCTGAGTGGCGCCGTGTTACTGTGGCAAACGCAACACACTCCGGATTCATTATTTCTCAACGCGCCACCAACGTTTGGCGCACTGCACGAGGCCACGCTGCCGCTCAACGGCTGGTCGTCGCTGTGGCTACCGTTACATGATCTCCCAGAATGGTCGGATCAGGTCGCTCGGCTGGCGCTCGGTTTGCAGGGCGCGCCCGGGCAACGCATTGAAATTGAACAGATTAATCTGCTACCGCTGACCCTGACCAACCTGCTACGTTACACAGTCGCGCAGTGGACAAGTTATCAACCCTGGGCGCAGCCGGCGATCAACGCGGTGCCGGGTCTGACCGCACTGCCCGCGCCGCGCCTGCGCCTGCCGCTGGTGATCGCAGTGGTGATGAGCAGCGCGGCGCTGTATCTGCTGCTGGTGCTGGCACAGCGGCGTTGGGTAAATGCGACACTCCAGTGGGACTGGCGCGTTATTGCAACACTGGTGTTAATTGGTTGGGGCAGTTTGGATGTGCCCTGGCAATGGCAATTGCAGCGCCAGCAATTAGAAACGCAAGCGTTATTTGCCGGTTATGATAATGAACAACGGCGGTATCGCGCTGAAGATGGGTGGTTATATGAGTTGATGGTGCAAATCAAACAGCAAATAGCGCAATTATCACCGCCGCCCAGCGCAATTGATCCTGCCGCGTCACTCGCTCCGCGGATTTTAATTGCCAGCAGTGATGATTATATTGGAATGCGCACCGCGTATCATTTATTACCGTATCGCGTGGCGTGGCAGCGCGGGTCACAAGAATTACCCGCCGCTTCATTGATTCAACGCGGGGATGTCGTGGTCGTGATTCAATCGCAACAGGTGAATTATCAACCCGCGCAGCAGCAATTAACTTGGCTATTCAATTCCCAGCCGCAGCAGATCGCCGTTGACGTGCTGTTTAATCACCAGTTGGGCAGCGTATTTCGGGTGCGTTAATTAAAAATCACCCGTCATATTCACCAGCATCAGAGCGGTTTTTAATTGATGTTTACTCACGCCTATTCCCCAGATGATCCCCGCCAATGGTGCGTTTCAGCGGATGATCTCATTGCCCTGCGCACGCAGGTTGTGACTGGGTTTAATCACGGCCGTTATGATTCACCATTCGCTGGATTGCACCGCACCCACCGACGCGGGCGCGGTATGGATTACCGCGAAGCGCGGCATTATCAAGCGGGTGATGATTTGCGCAACATGGATTGGCGCATCACCGCCCGCACCGGCCGCCCGCACGTCAAGGTATTTGATGAAGAGCGCGAGCGCCCGGTGATGGTGGTGGTGGACTGCGGCGCCGGCATGTTTTTTGCCAGTCGCGGCGCTTTCAAAATGGTGTTAGCCGCCCGCCTTGCCGCGTTATTTGGTTGGTCAGCGATTGCGCACGGGGATCGGATTGGCGCGGCGCTGTTGTCTGACCCGCCGCTGGAATTGCCGCCACGCGGTGGGCGCAGTGGACAAATGCGCCTGATCCGAGCGTTGGTCGCGGCGGGCGAGCCGACAATTGGTTTGCACAATCCGCCCAATCCTGCCGCGCTGCCGCAAGCACTGGCGCGGCTGCTGCGCGTTGCCCGCCCGGGGAGTCAGGTGATCTTGCTGTCGGATTTTCACCACTTGACCGCCGACGTCGGGCAAACCTTGCAGCGGCTGGCGCGGCATACCGACCTGCGCGCCGTGCAACTGATTGATCCGCTTGAATTAAAACCGCCGCCGCCGGGACAGTACGCCATTCGTACCGCTGCCGGCGGTGGCATCATTGATACGCACAGTCGCGTCGCTCGCCAGCGTTACGTTGCGCAATTACAACAGGCGCAGGCGCGGCTGGAAACGTTGATGGCGCAAAGTGGTGTGGCGCTGGTGCGGGTGTTGACCAGTGACGATGCCGTGTCGGCATTTGCCCAACTGGCGCGAGCCACGCCGCGTCGCCCACTGTTGCATGTCAACAACTTGTCGTAACCCTGTTGTTTATTGGTCATCTTTAATGAACAATGACTACTCCGCTGAACCTGATTTCCGCGTAACTACCATGTGTTTCAATCACGCCACTTTGCTCAACTCACCCTATTCCTGCGCCGCCCTGATCGCCATTAGCTTGACGGTGACGGGCTGTGCGACCACCCCCGAGCGTCAGGATGATGCGACCCCGCCGGCGCCATTCACCGATGCCGCGCCACCCGCCGCCGCCAAACGCCTACCCACATCGGTTGCCAAACCAGGGGAAAATTATGCCGGGCAATGGATTGCGGGGGTGTTGCCGATCACCGTTCCGCCCAACGCCCCGACCTGTCACCAGTGGGGGGCGCAGTTATTTCAACGCCTGACTAATGAATTGGCGGCGGCAAATACGTTTGCATTCGTCATGCCATTGGAAAGTCGCGCCCGACCGAATGAAGCGGATGTGTTATTGGATTTGCAGTTAATGACTGCGACAACCACGCCGTATTTGCAATTGAATGCGATTAATAAAGCCACGCAGCGAGTGGAATTGCAACGGCGTTATCCATTGCAGCGGGCAAATGATCCGTGCACGGCAACTGATACGCATTCGTTATTGGCGTTTAGTCAGGCAATTAAAGGAGATTTGCGGCGTAAGTTTAATCGTCCGCTGGCGTATTAGCGGCGGGATTGATGCGCGTTGTATAATTGATGCCGCCGCTGGCCCCGCCCGTTTAATCGGGGCGTGATTTATACCTGATTTAACAACGGCGGCTTTTGTGTGGCATTGCGAAATGCTGTCTAAAAATAGCGTTGAATTGCACTTACTCTTCGTCATTCCTGCTTATACGCGAATTCAGCGACGGCGCATTCTGATTCCCGCTATCGCAGAAATGACGATATTAATTGCCGTATTGAAATCAAATTATCTTGGATTGACATAGTCTCGACTGTTTTCACTTGTGTTGTTTTGTGAATAACAAAAATACTTTGCAAGAGTAAACAGCGTGACCACCATACGAATACCGTTCTGGATTGAGCGCCCCCACGTTTCCACATGGGAACGGTCACTACACGTTGTTTTATTAAACTCCCGCCGCCAATTCCGCCGCCTTACCTAAATAATTCGCGGGTGTTAATAACAACAATTCGGCTTTCACCGCGTCGGGCAATGCCAATTGATTAATAAAACTGGCCAGATCATCACTGGTCAAGCGCCGCCCACGAGTCAAGGTTTTTAATTTCTCATACGGCTGCTCAATGCCATACCGCCGCATCACCGTTTGAATGGCTTCGGCTAATACTTCCCAATTCCCATTCAATTCAGCCGCCAAACGCTCTTCATCCGCATCTAATCGCGCCATGCCGCGTTGAATGGATTGCAACGCTAATAACGTGTGTGCCATACCGACGCCTAAATTGCGCAAAACGGTTGAATCAGTTAAATCACGTTGCCAACGCGAGATTGGCAATTTTGCCGATAAATGCGCAAATAACGCATTGGCCACGCCTAAATTGCCCTCGGCATTTTCAAAATCAATCGGATTGATTTTATGCGGCATGGTGGACGAGCCAACTTCATTCGCCACTACCTTTTGTTTGAAATAACCGAGCGCAATATAACTCCAAATGTCGCGGCAATAATCAATTAAAATGGTATTAAACCGCGCAATGGCGTCAAATAATTCTGCCATGTAATCGTGCGGTTCAATTTGCGTGGTGTAGCCATTCCATGTTAATCCCAAGCGCGTCACAAATGTTTTTGATAACTCCGGCCAATTGATTTCAGGATATGCAATACAATGCGCATTGTAATTGCCAACTGCACCATTGAACTTGCCTAATAACTGCACATTGGCAATGACCGTGCGTTGCCGCCGCAAGCGTTGCACGACATTGGCTAATTCTTTACCAACCGTCGTTGGCGTGGCCGGTTGACCGTGCGTATGCGCTAATAACGGTAATTCAGCGTAGCGATGCGCGGCGGTGCGAATGGTATTAATGACCGCGTCCATTGCAGGTAATAAAACCGTCTCGCGGGCGGTGCGCAGCATTAACCCGTGCGCTAAATTGTTAATATCTTCAGACGTGCAAGCGAAATGCACAAACTCCGCAATTGCCGCCAATTCCGGCTGCTCAACCAATCGCTCTTTAATGAAATACTCCACCGCTTTAACATCGTGATTAGTGGTGGACTCGATGTCTTTAATGCGCTGCGCATTGGCGAGTGAAAAATCAATTGCAATTTGTTCTAAATATTCCCACGCGGCAGCGGATAATGGCGGGACTTCGGCAATTTCGGGCGTCGCGGCTAATAATTGCAACCAGCGTACCTCGACTAAGACGCGCTGGTGCATTAACCCGTATTCACTAAAGATCGCCCGCAATTCAGCGGTTTTATTGGCATAACGCCCGTCAATCGGTGAAATTGCCGTTAATGCTGATAATTCCAACACTGGTGTTTTCATTAATTGCTCTCCATGGCCAAGCGGCGCACCACATACGGCAATATCCCGCCGTGTTGGTAATACTCCCATTCGTTTGGCGTATCAATGCGCACTTGCGTATTGAACTGAATCATCGCCCCCGTTGGCGTGGTTGCGCTGATTAACAACTGCCGCGTATCAGCAGTGAGATCGGGAATTGAAAACAATTCTTCACCGGTTAAACCTAATTGCGCGGCGCTATCGCCCGCCATGAATTGCAATGGCAAAATACCCATGCAGACTAAATTGGTGCGGTGAATCCGTTCATAACTTTCGGCAATGACAGCGCGGACGCCGAGTAATTGCGGGCCTTTCGCCGCCCAATCGCGTGATGAACCGGAGCCGTATTCTTTACCGGCAATAATAATGACCGGCACCTGTTCTAATTGATAGCGCATGGCCGCATCATAAATGGTCAATAATTCACCGCTGGGTTGATGACGAGTGACGCCGCCCTCGGTACCGGGTGCTAATTGATTGCGCAAACGGATATTGGCAAAGGTGCCGCGCATCATTATCTCGTGATTACCGCGCCGCGCTCCGTAAGAATTAAACTCACTCGGTTGGACGCCGCGTTTTAATAGATAACGTCCGGCCGGGCTGTCACGTTTGATATTACCCGCCGGTGAAATATGATCGGTCGTGACTGAATCACCTAATACCGCTAAACAGCGGGCGTTGTGAATTGAAGTTAATGGCGCGGGCGTCAATGTCAATTGCTTAAAATACGGCGGCTGTTGAATATAAGTGGAATTGACATCCCACGCGAATTGTTGCCCCGTCGGCGCGGCTAATTGCTGCCAGCGTTGCTCGCCACGAAACACATCCGCATAACTGGCAATAAAATCGGCACGACTTAAATGCGCGGTCATTGCCTGTTGAATGGCGGTTTCATTCGGCCAAATATCACGCAAATACACCGGCTGCCCCGTTTTATCATTCCCAAGCGGCTCGTTAATTAAATCAATGTCTATTCGCCCGGCAATCGCATAAGCGACTACGAGCGGCGGCGACGCTAAATAATTCAAGCGCACTTCGGCATGAACCCGCCCTTCAAAATTGCGATTGCCCGATAATACGGCCGCGACGGTTAATTGCCCGTCGTTAATTGCGTTTGATACCGCCGTATTTAATGGACCGCTATTGCCAATGCAGGTGGTGCAGCCGTAGCCGACGACGTGAAATCCTAACGTTTCCAATGGGTTAAGTAATCCCGCCGCAGCCAATGCGCGGGTGGCGACTTGCGAGCCGGGCGCGAGTGACGTTTTCACCCACGCCGGCACCATTAAACCGCGAGCGACGGCGTTGTGTGCTAATAAACCGGCAGCAAATAATACACTTGGATTCGACGTATTAGTGCAGGAGGTAATTGCGGCAATGACTAATGCACCGTCGCGTAATTCAATTGATTGCCCGTCAATGGCGATGCTGACGGGTGTGCCGGCGCAGCCGCGCTCGCGGTGCATCGCGGCAAGTGCTTGATTGACATTGGTTTTTAAGTCAACCAACGCGACGCGATCTTGCGGGCGTTTCGGGCCGGCGAGGCTCGGCACGACGCTGCCCAAATCGAACGTGAAGCCTTCGCTGTACACGGCGGGCGCGGCGTGGCTGCCACCAAACCAGTTTTGGGCGCGGGCGTACTGCTCGACCAGCGCGATTTGCGATTCGGGGCGGCCGCTCAGGCGTAAAAACGCGATTGTGACGGCATCGAGCGGGAAAATGCCGCAAGTTGCGCCGTATTCTGGCGCCATGTTGGCGATGGTGGTGCGCTCGCCCATCGGCAAATTGGCGACGGCGGGGCCGTAAAACTCGACTAATTTGCCGACGACGCCGTGCTGGCGTAGCCGTTCAACTAGTGTTAATACCAAATCGGTCGCGGTGGTGCCGGGTGATAATTGCCCAGTTAATTCAACACCGACCACTTTGGGAATTAACATTGAGATCGGTTGACCTAATAACGCGGCCTCCGCTTCAATTCCACCGACGCCCCAGCCTAATACACCTAATCCATTAATCATGGTGGTGTGTGAATCAGTGCCAACCACCGTGTCGGGATACGCGATTAATTGCCCATCATTTGATTGCGCGAATACCACGCGGGCGAGATGTTCAACATTGATTTGATGAATAATGCCATTACCCGGCGGCACGACTTGGAAATTAGCGAATGCACTCTGCCCCCATTTGAGGAATTGATAGCGCTCTTGATTACGGGCGAATTCACATTCAGTATTGCGGGCGGCGGCATTCACATCACCGGCATAATCCACTTGGATTGAATGATCTATGACTAATTCGGCGGGTGATAATGGGTTAATACGCGCTGGATCACCACCCAATTGACGCAACGCATCGCGCATTGCCGCTAAATCCACGACCGCCGGCACACCAGTGAAATCCTGCATTAACACTCGCGCTGGGCGGAATTGAATTTCGCGGTCAGGTTCGGCGGTTGCATCCCAATTGAGTAGCGCCTCAATGTCAGCGCGGCGAACAGTGACGCCGTCTTCGCAACGCAATAGATTTTCTAATAAGATTTGTAATGCAAATGGCAAGCGCGCCGCACCGGGTAAATCAGCAAGGCGGTGAATGGTGTAATGTTGATCGGCGACGGTGAGGGTGGCGCGGGTATTAAAACTGTTGAGCATAGGGGTTCCTGAAATCAATTAACACAGGGTCGTGGTGAGCGGGTTATAATAGCAAATTGGGCGGGCGATGTGAAGCAACGCATCATGCTGACAACTTTAACAGGCGAATGAACAATGCACAATGCCATTCAACAGTATCAACGCAAACTAGATGATTTATACCGCGTGGCGGGTGCCGATAATGAAGGCAGCTTACGCAAAGCATTTGAACAATTATTAGAAACGCTCGGGCATGAACAGCAGCTTATTTTAGTGAACGAATACGAAATCAAAACTGCGGCGGGCAATACGATTCGCGTGGACGGTGCGCTGGTGGATCGTATTCGTTTGGTGCATGGTTATTGGGAAGCGAAAGATGCAAAAGATGATTTGGATAAAGAAATTACCGCTAAATTTGCGAAAGGTTATCCCCGAGATAATATCATTTTTGAGGATACGCGCACGGCGGTATTATTTCAAAATGGGCTGGCCGTCATGCGCTGTCCGACGGATGATGGCAAACGATTAGAGCAGTTATTAACCAAGTTTTTTAATTATGAACTGCCCGCTGTCGCCGATTTTCGCCAAGCACGGCAGCAGTTTATGATTGAATTGCCGGGCGTGGCGGCGGCGCTGCGTGAATTATTAGCGCAGGCATATCAGGAATTAGATTTATTCCGGCAACAGGCAGATTCATTTCTCAAAACCTGTCGCCGTTCAATTGGTGCGCAAGTGACGGCAAGCGATGTGGATGAAATGCTCATTCAGCATTTATTAACCGATCAAATCTTCGCGGCAGTATTCACCAATGCCATTTTTCATCGGGAAAATCATTTAGCACAGGCACTGGTTAAATTAGAAAATACCTTTTTACGCGGCGATACCCGCCAGCAGTTATTAAAACGGTTAGAGCCGTATTTTGCCGCCATTCGACGCACGGCCGCCAATGCAATTACCTCCTATGAAAAACAGGAATTTCTTAAACAAGTTTATGAGGATTTTTACACCGCTTATAATCCAAAACAGGCGGATAAATTGGGGATTGTTTATACGCCGCGTGAGGTGGTGCGGTTTATTATTGAGGGTTGCGATTGGTTGGCGCAGCAGCATTTTAATAAAAGTTTAGCCGATCCTGAATTGGATATTCTCGATCCGTGCATGGGCACCGGCACGTTTGTTATTGATTTAATTGATTATTTGCGCGGGGATAAACAGGCATTAAAACGCAAATTTGCGGGTGAAATTCACGCCAATGAAATTGCGATTTTGCCCTATTACATTGGCTGTTTGAACATTGAACAAACCTATTATGAAGCGACCGATCAATGGTGCGAATTCACCGGCGCGTGTTTTGTCAATACGTTGGCAAATTGGCAAATGGGTTTAATTCAACATGGTGAGGTGAATGATTTGCTCGGCAGTATTACGGAAGAAAATCACCGCCGCACGATGACGCAAAAGCAGCGGGTGATTCCGGTCATCATGGGTAATCCACCGTATAATGCCAATCAAAAAAATGCGAATGATAATAATCAAAATATGATTGAAAAAACGGCGGATGCACGAATTAAAGAAACGTATTTAGCGGCGAGTACCGCGCAAAAAACTAAATTGTATGATCCATTCGTGCGCTTTTTGCGCTGGGCGTCGGATCGAATTGGGGAATATGGAATTGTTGCGTTTATTAGCAATTCGTCTTTTATTAGCGCTCGCAGTTTCGACGGTTTCCGTCAAGTAGTGGCGCAGGAATTTCAGGAAATATGGGTTATTGATTTGAAAGGAAATGCGCGCACTAGCGGCGAATTAAGGCGGTGTGAAGGGGGCAACGTTTTTGATGATAAAATTCGTGTTGGTGTGGCAATTTATTTTTGTGTACGTCAAAAAAATCCTGATTTACATCAATCATGTCGTATTCACTATCTAGCGGTTGCTGATTATTACAGTGCATTAGGAAAACGCCGCTGGCTGAATCAACATTCATTACGCACATTAGAGCGTGCCGGTGAATTTCGGCGAATTAAACCGACGGCAAAAGGTGAATGGTTGAATCAGCCGACCGCCGATTGGAGTCATTGGATAGCGGTGGCGAGTAAAGACGGGAAAGCGGGGAAATCGGACGAGGTGATTTTTCAGTTGTTTTCATTTGGAGTGGCAACTAATCGAGATGAATGGGTGTACGGATTAAGTGAGGAAACTGTTGCGCAAAAAGTGCAGTATTTGATTCGCTATTACGAAGCGAAACGATCAGACGTAAATGCACATGATGGCGGTATCAAATGGACTCGCGCATTAAAAAATGCCTTAGTTAGCGATGTGCCGTGTCGTTACGATCCGTCTTATTTGAGCAGTGCATTGTATCGTCCTTTTGTTAAACGTGTTTTGTATTTTAATGCACAACTAAACGAAATGCTTTACAAACAACAAAACATATTCCCGCTGCAAACAGCCAATTTGGCTATTGCAATTAATGGTGTCACGAATAGTACGCGGTTTGAAACTATTGGCATTCGATATTTGCCAGATTTGCATTATTGTGGGGATACGATAACGCTCCCATTGTGGACGTATTTATCTGATGGCACCCAACACGACAACATCACCGATTGGTCATTAAATCATTTTCAACAGCATTATCACGACGCCACTATTAATAAGCGGGCAATTTTTGATTATGTCTATGCCGTGTTGCACGACCCGCGTTATCGGCAACAATTCGCGCTTAATTTGAAAAGTGAATTCCCGCGTATTCCAACCCATCCCGAGTTTTGGGCATGGTCGCGCATTGGTGGTGAATTGGTGCAATTGCACACCGAATTTGAAACGGTGCCGCCGTGGCCATTAAAGCGAATTGAGTATGACAGCAAAACTGCGCCTAAATGTCGGTTAAAAGCGAATAAAACTGATGGCACGATTGAAATTGATAGCGCGACAGTTTTAACCGACATTCCCGCCAGCGCGTGGGATTATCAACTCGGCACTCGTTCGGCATTGGAATGGGTATTAGATCAATACAAGGAACGGACGCCCAAAGACTCGACCATTCGGGAACAGTTTAATACTTATCAATTCGCTGATTATAAAGAACAGGTGATCGAGTTATTGGCGCGAGTGTGCCGGGTGAGCGTGGCGACGGTGAATGCGATGGAGCAATTAACACAGTTGACGTGGTAAGATGACAATGCGGCACGTTGGGATCAATTGATTGAGTTATTTGCGCAACGCAACTGTCGCACTTGTCAGTTAAAATAAATCGGATCAATGTTGACAAAATAGACCAGCGGCGGGTTATCCCATCATGCACCCAGATTCTAATCTCACCGCACTACCAGTCGGGACACGTCTTAATGAATTTATCATTCGAGAGTTACTCGGGCGGGGTGGCGTTGGTATTGTGTATGCTGCCGAACATGCCATGCTCAATGAGTTATTTGTTATTAAAGAATATCTACCCTGGGATTTAGCATACCGCGATGCCGGTGATCGGGTATGTCCATTCCCGGGCATGGAACAACGCTTTGATTATTTACGCGGTAAGTTTTTAGAAGAAGGGCGGATGTTAATAGACATGGCGCGGCCGCGGGGACATCCTAATCTTGTCGAAGTGACTGCCGCATTTCGGGAAAATGACACCGTTTATTTATGTATGCGCTTTGAACGCGCCCGGACACTCGCTGATCTTTTATTAAAAAAACCCAAGCTAAATGAAGCGCGTATTCGTGCTTGGTTATTCCCGTTATTAGACGGCCTCGCCCATGCACACTCGCGCAATATTTGGCATCGTGATATTAAACCATCCAACATCTTAATTCGGGATGCCGATCACAGCCCCGTGTTAATTGATTTCGGCGCCGCACATTGGGATCGGCCGAATAAAACTGTCACCGTCATTGCGCAATACACGCCCGATTTTGCCGCGCCGGAGCAATTAATTGGTGGTGAAAAGGGACCGTGGACTGATATTTATTCAATGGCCGCGACCTGGTTTTTTGCACTGACCGGCAGCCCGCCCTTATCTAATGAACTATCCAGTAAATGGTATTTGCCGTATAGCGATCAATTCAGTTTATTATTTTTGAAAGCGCTCCATGCGGCGCTTAAAACCGACCCGCATGATCGCCCGCAAACGGTTAATGCGTGGCGGGCGTTATTTACCCGCCCAGCGCCGGCGGTAGTGCAGTCCCCATCATCTGATGTCGCCACCGCTGCGCCGCCCCGCCCGCCCGTGATCGTGGTATCAATGCAACAGCAATCGTCGGTGTGGGGTATGGATACGCAAGCCTTGACGCTGGCGAACACAGGTTTGGAAGACCTGTATTTTGTGGCGGCAGATGAGGATGACGCCGAGGACAGTCCGCCGCCGGCCGCGCCACCAACGGTCACACCGCCGTTATTTGATAACGACAGCGCGGCGGGCCACTGGGTGAAAATTGCCATCGGACTGGTCAGCGCCAGCATTATCATCGCGCTCGCCCTTGTCGCGTGGCTACAATTCGCCTGACCCGCCCCGCTCGGTGCCAACTTGACAGGTGCCAACTAAAGTGTCCACTTTGTTACAAGTGTGGTCACAGATACCACAGGTGTAAATTAGACTTGACATACTAATCAGTCAGGCTAAACTGACACTTAAGTTGCAGTGTCGGCATTTGCCGGACTGTGTTGTGACCTGATATTCAAGCACGACTAAGGATTATACCGCGTGACTGCTGCCGTCACTCTCAACACCCTCGCGGTCGTCATCACCGAACCGCAACAACTGTGCCTCGAGTCACTTGACTTGACGCCACCGGGTGCGGCCGATTGCGTGGTGGACATTCACTGGAGCGGCATCAGCACCGGCACCGAGCGGTTACTTTGGACAGGAAAAATGCCGAACTTCCCCGGCATGGGCTATCCATTAGTGCCGGGCTACGAATCGGTCGGGCGGGTGGTCAGCGCCGGTGATGACAGCGGCTGCCACATCGGCGACCTGGTGTTTGTCCCGGGTGCGCGGTGTTACGGTGAAACGGTGCGCGGTTTATTTGGTGGTGCGGCGGCGCGAGTCGTAGTCCCCGGCGCCCGCTTGCTGACCATTCCGCCGCAGTTGGGTGAGCAGGCGGTGTTACTTGCACTGGCTGCAACGGCTTACCACGCCATCGCGGCCGCATTGCCAGTCACCCCCGATTTGATCGTCGGTCATGGCGTCCTCGGGCGCTTGTTAGCCCGCATTGCCGTTGCGCTCGGTGGGTCGCCAGTGGTTTGGGAACGCAACCCGCAACGCCGCGACGGTGTGCAGGGTTATAGTGTGATTGATCCAGCGGTGGACACGCGCCACGATTATCGCGCCATTTACGATGTCAGTGGTGACAGCAGCCTGCTCGACGACCTGATTGCCCACCTTGCCCCGGGCGGTGAAATAATCCTCGCTGGTTTTTACGAAGCGCCGCTGTCATTCAATTTTCCACCAGCGTTTATGCGCGAGTTGCGCTTGCGGGTGGCGGCAGAATTCCGCGATCCCGATTTGAATGCTGTGAAAAAACTCCTCGCCGCCGGCAAACTTTCATTAGATGGTTTGATTACCCACCGCTATCCCGCCAGTGCCGCCGCTGAGGCATATCACACCGCGTTTACCGATCCCAGTTGTCTCAAACTGGTGTTGGATTGGAGCGCCGAACATGACTAATGCCGCCGTGACACCCCGCAAAGCCACTGAAATTATTGCCATTTACGGCAAGGGCGGGATTGGCAAAAGTTTTACGCTCGCCAATCTGTCCTATCGCATGGCCGAGTTGGGCAAAAAGGTGTTGCTGATCGGCTGCGATCCCAAAAGCGACACGGCGACGTTGCTGTTTGGCGGGAAAAATTGCCCAACCCTGATTGATACCTCGGCGCGCAAAAAGCAGGCGGGGGAGGCTCTGACCATCGGCGATGTGTGTTTCAAACGCGACGGCGTGTTTGCGATGGAATTGGGCGGCCCCGAAGTCGGGCGCGGCTGCGGTGGACGCGGCATTATTCACGGCTTTGAATTGCTGGCCGGCCTCGGATTTCACGACTGGGATTTTGATTACGTTCTGCTCGACTTTTTGGGTGACGTGGTCTGCGGCGGCTTCGGTCTGCCGATTGCGCGGGATATGTGCCACAAGGTGCTGTTAATTGGTGCGAACGACCTGCAATCGCTGTACGTCGCCAATAACGTCTGCGCGGCGGTGGAATATTTCCGCAATCTCGGTGGTCACGTCGGCGTGGCGGGCATGATTATCAATAAAGATGACGGCACGGGTGAGGCGCAAGCGTTTGCCGCGCAGGTGGGCATTCCAGTGCTGGCAACCATTCCGCACGATGACGACATTCGGCGTAAAAGCGCGGCGTATCAGATTATCGGGAGTCAAGCGAGCCAGTGGGGCGGGTTGTTTGCTGATTTGGCCGCTAACGTGGCGACGGCATCACCGTTACATCCGCAACCGTTGACGCACGAGGCGCTGCTGGGGTTGTTTGCCGGCGATGTCGTCGGGCGGGATGTGGTGCTAGAGCCGGCCACGGCTGCTGATATGTGCAGTCAAACATTGGTGGCGCGCCCGACGCTTGAGGTGGTGTATGACGACGCCTAGTCGCCCGCCACTGCAATTGGATGTGAAACAAGCCGGCTCGCACGACCGGCCGCAAACCATGTGTCCGGCGTTCGGTGCGTTGCGCATCGGGTTGAGAATGCGGCGGATCGCATCGGTGCTGTGCGGATCAGGGTGCTGCGCTTACGGTTTGACCTTCACGACGCATTTTTACGGCGCACGGCGCAGCGTGGGTTACGTTCCCTTTGATTCCGAAACGCTCGTCACCGGCAAGATTTTTGAGGACGTGCGCGGCGCAGTGGAGCAACTGGCTGATCCGGCGCGGTATGACGCGATTGTGGTCATCAATTTATGTGTGCCGACGGCGGCGGGCGTTCCGCTGCGGTTGTTGCCAACCCAGATTAACGGCGTGCGCATCATCACGTTGGACATTCCCGGCTTTGGTGTCCCGACGCACGCGGAAGCGAAAGATTTATTAACCAGCGTCATGTTGCGCTATGCGCGGGGTGAGGCGGAACGCGGGCCAGTGCAAGCGCCACGCGGTGGGCGGAATCAGTTGCCGACGGTGACGTTGCTGGGTGAATTATTCCCGGTGGATCCGGTGGGCATCAATCAGTTACTCAGTCCGCTGGGATTGGCGGCGGGGCCGGTGGCGCCGGTGCGCGAGTGGCGGGAATTGTATGCCGCATTGGATTGCGCCGCCGTGGCCGCGTTGCATCCGCAGTACGCCAAAACGGCGGGTGAATTTGAATTGGCCGGGCGGGCGATTATTCCCTCGGCACCGGTTGGCTGCGATGGCACGGCGGCGTGGCTAGAGGCAGTTGGCCGGACGTGTGGCAGTACCGCCGCGCAAATTGACGCGGCCAAACAGGCGGTGTTGCCGGCGATTGCGGGTGTGTTTGCGAAAATGCCGATCCGTGGCACCATCACCGTTTCCGGTTACGAAGGGTCAGAATTGTTGGTGGCGCGGCTGTTGATCGAGAGCGGCGCGACGGTGCCGTATGTCGGGACGGCGTGTGCGCAAACGCGCTGGTCAGCGCCAGATCACGAGTGGTTGGTGGCGCGGGGCGTGACGGTGCAGTTTGCGGCGACGTTGGAACAGGACAAGGCGGCAGTGGATCAGGTCAAGCCCGATTTGGCGATTGGCACAACGCCGCTGGTGCAACATGCCAAAGAGTTGTGCATTCCGGCGCTGTATTTCACCAATTTGATTTCGGCACGTCCGCTGTTTGGCGTGGCTGGCGCAGGGTCATTGGCGCAGGTGATTAACACTGCGCTGGGCAGTCGCCAGCGGTTTGAAAAAATGCACACGTTTTTTGCGGGCGTCGGCACGGGCGCGACGGCGGGCGGTTGGATTCGGCCACCGCGGTCGGTGACTGCGACGCTGCAAGGTGCGCATCCGTGCTGATGCTCGATCTCGACCGCGCTGGTGGTTATTGGGGGGCGGTGTATGCCTTCACAGCGGTTAAAGGGTTGCAGGTCATTATTGACGGCCCCGTCGGGTGCGAAAATTTGCCGGTGACGGCGGTACTGCATTACACCGACGCGCTGCCGCCGCATGAGTTGCCAGTGGTTGTGACCGGGTTGGGTGAGGAAGAATTGGGGCAGCATGGCACTGAGAACGCGATGAAACGCGCCTTTGCCACGCTGGACCCGAGCCAGCCGGCGGTGGTGGTGACGGGTTCAATTGCCGAAATGATTGGCGGGGGCGTGACGCCGGCGGGGACAAATATTCACCGTTTTTTGCCGCGCACCATTGACGAGGATCAGTGGCAAAGTGCGAATCGGGCGCTTTGCTGGCTGTGGGAGCAGTGGGGCAGCAAGCGGTCAAAGGCGGCGGCAACGGTTGAATCACGGCCGCAAGTCAATCTGATCGGTGCAATGTACGGCACGTTCAACATGTGGTCGGATGTGGCCGAGATGCAGCGGTTAATTGAAGGAATCGGCGCGGAAGTGAACCTGATTTTCCCGCTCGGGACGCACTTGGATGAGATCCCGCGTTTGGCTGATGCGCAAGTCAACGTGTGTTTGTACCGCGAATTTGGGCGGGCGTTGTGTGAAATGCTGGATAAGCCGTATTTGCAAGCGCCGATTGGGTTGCACAGTACGACGCAGTTTTTGCGGACGTTAGGCGAGTTGCTCGGTTTAGACCCCGAGCCGTTTATCACCCGTGAAAAACACACGACCGTCAAGCCGTTATGGGATTTGTGGCGCTCGGTGACGCAGGATTTTTTCGGCACCGCCAGTTTCGCCATCGTGGCGACCGAGACTTACGCACGCGGTGTGCGGCATTTTTTAGAGCAGGAACTCGGGATGCCGTGCCAGTTTGCCATCGCTCGGCAGGCGGGTGTGAAAATGGATAACGCCGCCGTGCGCGAGGCGGTGCAGACCAAAACGCCGCTGATTCTGTTTGGTAGTTACAACGAGCGCATGTATTTGGCCGAGTGCGGCGGGCGGGCGACCTATATCCCCGCGTCACTGCCGGGGCCGCTGGTACGGCGGCACTTGGGAACGCCGTTTATGGGCTTTGCGGGCGCGACGTTTTTGGTGCAGGAAGTGTGCAACGCCTTGTTTGATGCGCTGTTTCACATCCTGCCGCTGGCGACGGACTTGGATCGGGTGGACGCAACGTTGGCACGGCCGCATCAGGAATTGCCTTGGGATGCGGCGGCACAGGCGGCACTCGATCAGGTGTTGGAGGCGACGCCAGTGTTAGTCAGAATTTCGACGGCGAAGCGCTTGCGCGATGCGGCGGAACACGCGGCACGGTTAGCAGGGGCGGCGCAGGTGACGGTGGAATGGGTCACGCACGCGCAGGCAGGTTTGCGCAATGGTGGCTAATCAGTTTTTGTGTCGTTGGTCATTTAGCCGCGACATACTTGAGTGGTGTGTCAATTGAATTGACGCACGTTATATTTGTTAAACAACTAAACCCAATTGGGGGGAATTATCATGGCCGAGAATAAAGCAACAATGAGTGGATTGACCGATGCCGAAGCAAAAGAATTTCATGCCATTTTTGTTTCCAGCATGACCAGCTTTTTCGGGATTGTCATTTTTGCTCACCTGTTAGCCTGGTTCTGGCGTCCCTGGCTGTAAGCCAACCGACCGCTGCTGCTTACTATTTTAATGTCTAATCCGATTGAATAAGGATTGAAAGGAGAATTCTCATGTCAGACCAACTGTACAAAATTTGGTTTTTAGTTGATCCGAGTAAAGCATTGATTGCGATTTTTGCCTTCCTGACTGTTCTGGCTTTAGTGGTCCATATGATTCTTCTCAGCACCAATGATTTTAATTGGCTGGAAGATGGGGTGCCGGCTAGTTCGGCAGTGGTTAAGGCCGCCACACCCGTAGTGCCCCAGAACCAATAGGCCCTTAATCATCGGATGGTGATAGCCGCCGTGTCGCCAATAGCGCGGCGGCGGTCATCTGAGTTGCTATGTGGAGGCAGCAGGTCATGGTGTCTCCAAAGCAGAGGAATTAACGATGGCCATGCTGAGTTTTGAAAAAAAATATCGCGTTCGCGGTGGAACGCTGTTAGGCGGGGACCTGTTTGATTTCTGGGTAGGGCCGTTTTATGTCGGTCTCTTCGGAATTTCAGCCGTCTTTTTCGCCACCCTCGGAACCTTGTTGATTATTTATGGTGCGTCTTTAGGCCCAACGTGGAATCTCTGGCAGATCAGTATTGCGCCGCCAGATTTGAGTTACGGCTTGGGCATGGCACCGCTGACGGAAGGTGGGCTATGGCAGATCATCACGATCTGTGCATTAGGCGCCTTTGTCTCATGGGCATTACGCCAAGTGGAGATTGCGCGCAAATTGGGCATGGGATTACATATTCCCTTTGCCTTTAGTTTTGCAATCTTTGCTTACTTCACACTGGTTGTCATTCGCCCGGTGTTACTGGGGGGATGGGGACATGGTTTTCCATACGGGATTTTCAGTCATCTTGACTGGGTCTCCAATGTTGGTTACCAGTTCCTGCATTTCCATTACAACCCAGCGCACATGCTGGCAATCTCGTTCTTTTTCACCACCTGTCTGGCATTAGCCATGCATGGGTCATTGATTCTGTCAGTGACCAATCCCCGCACAGGCGAGCCGGTTAAAACTGGTGAGCATGAAAACACCGTGTTCCGCGACATCGTTGGTTATTCAATTGGTGCGCTCGGTATTCATCGGTTGGGGCTGTTTCTGGCAATCAACGCCGCATTCTGGAGTGCCGTCTGTATTGTGATCAGCGGGCCTTTCTGGACACGCGGTTGGCCGGAATGGTGGAACTGGTGGCTTGAGCTTCCGATCTGGTAATCAGAGGACACCATAATGGCTGAATATCAAAATATCTTTACACGGGTGCAGGTGCGTGAGCCGGCCTACCCCGGGGTTGAATTACCGCAGGGCAGTCTGCCGCGGCTGGGTACGCCGATTTTTTCTTACTGGATCGGCAAGTTAGGTGATGCGCAAATTGGGCCCCTGTATTTAGGCTTTCTTGGCATTGCATCACTGATTTGCGGCGCAATCGCTATTCTCATCATGGGTTTAAACATGATGGCGTCGGTTGGTTGGAGTCCAATTGAGTTTGTTAAGAATTTCTTTTGGTTAGCACTCGAACCACCACCGCCATCTTATGGGTTGAGTTTCCCACCCCTGAATGACGGTGGCTGGTGGTTGATTGCTGGCTTTTTCTTAACATCATCCATTCTGCTGTGGTGGGTACGAGTTTATCGTCGCGCAGTGGATTTGGGCATGAGTACCCATCTGGCATGGGCATTTGCCGCCGCTATTTTCTTTTACCTGACATTGGGGTTTATTCGCCCAGTGTTAATGGGGAGTTGGGGTGAGGCAGTACCATTCGGTATTTTCCCGCATCTTGACTGGACAGCGGCAATTTCCATTCGTTATGGCAATTTCTATTACAACCCGTTCCATGCGTTATCTATTGCATTCTTGTATGGGTCGGCGGTGTTATTTGCCATGCACGCAGGGACAATTCTTGGGGTGTCACGCTATGGTGGCGACCGTGAAATTGACCAAATCACTGATCGTGGTACAGCGGCTGAACGGGCGGCGTTATTCTGGCGCTGGACGATGGGCTTTAATGCCACGATGGAATCCATTCACCGCTGGGCCTGGTGGTTTGCGGTGTTGACGGTGATTACCGCAGGCATCGGCATTTTGTTGACTGGCACGGTTGTTGAGAACTGGTATCTGTGGGCGGTCAAGCATGGGGTGGCGCCAGGCTATCCGTCAGCGTTGACAATCCAAGACCCGAATCTGTTGCAGGGGGTGGCGCAATGAGTCTGCGTAATCATAAGGCGTTCGCCATTGCGACAGTCGGTGTGTCCGCATCGGTGTTTTTAGTTGGCTGTGAAGTGCCATCGCATGAGATTGTGCAAAATGGCTATCGCGGTTTGGCGATGGAGCAAAATTATCATCCTGACCGCTTGGCGGCTGTGATTGCCGCTAACAAGGTGCCGGATGTGATTCCAGCCGCCGCACCGGGTGGAAAACTCGCCAAAGACGTGTACAAAAATGTCAAGGTGTTGGGTGATCTGACCGTCAATGACTTTAACCGCATCATGGTGGCCTTAACGGCGTGGGTAGCACCGAAAGAGGGTTGTACTTACTGCCACGAAGGCGTGAATTGGCCATCTGATAATGTGTATACCAAGGTGGTTTCGCGGCGCATGTTAGAAATGACCCGCGATACCAATGCCGCTTGGAAGAGCCATGTTGCAGAAACAGGGATTACTTGTTACACCTGCCATCGTGGAAATCCGGTGCCGGCAAAGGTCTGGGTGTCTGATCCAGGGCCGAAGCAAGCGTCTGGGTTGTCACCGACTGGACAAAATACGGTTGGTAAAGCAGTCGCTCATACGTCATTGCCTTACGATCCGTTCACGCCATTTTTGTTAGGTGGCGAGACGGGGAGTACCGAGGTGCGGGTGGTTGGCGGTACGGAATTACCGCAACCTGGTGAGGCGCGCAATCGCCAATCAATCAAGCAGGCGGAATGGACCTATGGCTTGATGATGCACATTTCTCAGTCGCTTGGGGTGAATTGTACTTATTGCCACAATTCGCGTTCCTTTATGTCGTGGAGTGAAAGTACCCCGCAGCGCACGACAGCATGGTATGCCATTCGTCATGTGCGGTCGCTGAATAATGACTATGTGTCGCCACTGGGTGCTGTTCTCCCGGCGTCGCGCAAAGGTCCGCTCGGTGATCCGTTCAAGGTCAATTGCGCTACTTGCCATCAGGGTGCTTATAAGCCGCTCTTTGGGGCACCAATGGTCAAGGATTATCCGGGGCTAATTGGTCCGAGCAAAGAAGTTCAGGCGGCGGCGGTAGCAGAAACTGCTGCTGCACCGCTCACCACCGCAGTCGTGACCGAGCCAGCTCCAATGGAGCCTGTACCTGCACCAACGAGTTATCAACCGACACCTTAGGTGTTACTGGTACCCGTGAGATGAAGAAAATACTGGGGCGGATACGCCCCAGATTGGGATTGACGAGTAATCTTGCTGACCAAATCTGTGGTCAATTTTGAAACAACGAGGTAATTACCATGGCTGATAAAAGCACGACGGGGCTGACTGCTGAACAAGCGAAAGAATTCCACGCGATTTTCGTGTCAAGCATGACGAGTTTCTTTGGTATCGTTATCTTTGCACATCTTTTGGCTTGGTTTTGGCGTCCTTGGCTCTAATTCAGAGTCTTGATGACAGGCTAGGTTAAATTGGTCTGTTTTTGACACTTTTCTAATTGTTTTGCGATTCCTGATCTAATTCAGGTTTATTCGCCCCTTATTTGAGAGTCACGCGCATGAGTAACGAAAATCCAATGAATGCGATGTACAAAGTTTGGCATATCTTTGATCCCCGCCGGGCCTTGATTGCTCTGTTTGGTATGCTGTTTGTGCTGGCATTGTTGATCCATTTTATTTTACTTGGGTCGAAGGATTTTAATTGGTTAAGTGATGCGCCAGCAGCCGCGGCCGCGCCGACGACTGCACAGGTATCACCGATGCCAGCCGGACGTAACATTAATTAGTCGCGGTTTTGATTGGATAGCAACTAGATCCAGAACTCCAGTTTGCAGCTGGCTCATGCGACGTTGTTAATGGTTTTGGATCTATGAACTGTTTGGTCATTTAGTAGATCGCGTTATCGGCCGCAAGGTCATATTCAGTGGAGATAAGTCCATGGCAGACAAGAGCATGACAGGTCTTAGTGAAGGCGAAGCCAAAGAGTTTCATGGTATTTTCGTGTCAACGATGTCCAGTTTTTTTGGCGTCGTGATCTTTGCTCACCTGTTAGCTTGGTTTTGGCGTCCTTGGCTGTAAGCAGCTAAAGATTTGGCGCTAGTTTATCTAAACACGGGTTATCACTTGACTGCCCGTTAAGCCCCGTAGTCACCGTAAAGAGGATTTTTTTATGCACAAGATTTGGCAGATTTTCGACCCACGTCGCACATTGGTCGCGTTATTTTCATTCTTGTTTGTGTTAGCGTTATTGATTCACTTCATTTTGCTTGGTACTGCTGATTTCAATTGGTTGAGTGATGGCATTCCGCCTGTTACCCAAGCAAAATAATACAGCGAATCATCTGTAGGTTTATTCAAGATGGCGGCCACCAACTAGACAAACAGTTGACTGCAAGCATGTCTGTGCTTTGGTTGAGTAATAACCGTTTAGTAGGATGTCTGACCTGACTTGTAGGATAAAGGCAGTCCGTTGGACTGCCTTTTTTATTTAGCCATGACATCAAACACATCAATTGTGCGGAATGATGCAATCGTGGTTACGCAACGGAGGAATGAATCTGACTGTTGCAGTGTTAATCATCTCGCATAATCAAGTTGGCGCAGAGTTATTAAATGCGGCGACACGCATGTTGGGGCATTGTCCTTTGACTGCAACCGTGCTTGGTGTAAATGAAACCGATGATCCTGATGTATTACTCCGTCACGCGCTGCAAATCGTTGAAGCGACCGATGATGGCAGTGGTGTGTTAATCATCACCGATTTGTTTGGTTCTACCCCGGCAAATATCGCCAGCAATCTTACAAGTCGCCCGGGCGTGGAAGTATTAACTGGTGCTAACCTACCGATGTTGGTGCGTATTTTTAATTATGCCCAACTTGATCTTGCCGCCATGACCGAGAAAGCCTTTAATGGTGGGCGCGAGGGGGTGCTACGCTATTTGCAATCCAGTACTTCTTAATCGCGTGTATTATTAACCCGCAGCCTTTCATATCAGTGATGTAACTTGTTGTTTAACAGGTTCATGCTACACTCTGTCCATGACTAACCCAGCGCCGTCGCGCAGCCTGTGATTTGCAAAGAACTTGACATTATCAACCGTCTTGGTTTGCACGCTCGTGCCTCTGCCAAATTTGTGACTTGCGCCAGTCAATTCACCAGCCAAGTGAAAGTTTCGCGGGCGGGGCGCAGCGTCAACGGTAAAAGCATCATGGGTGTAATGATGCTGGCGGCAGCGCGTGGCACCAGCATCGTGGTCGAGGTGAGCGGTGAAGACGAGGTTGCCGCGCTGGATGCGTTGGAACGTCTGGTTGCGGATCGCTTTGGGGAAATTGAATGAACACCGCGTTTCAAGGCGTCGGAGTAGCAGGAGCGCGCCTGATTGCGGTGGGAACGGCGCATCTATTAGCACCAACGCCTATTCCTATTACCACTGAAACAATTACAGCGGATCGTATTGAAGCCGAATTACGGCGGCTGGATAAGGCGCTTGATAGTGCGCGCTGTCATTTAGAGCGGGTGCGGCGGCAGATTCCAGCAGACACCGCTGCACCAATTGATGAATTGATTAGCACCCATTTGCTGATGCTGACCGATTCGGCATTAGTTGACGCGACGCGGGATTTAATTCGCAGTCAACATATTAATGCCAGTTGGGCATTACAAATGCAGCGTGATTTGTTAATTGAAGTGTTTAATGAAATGGAAGACCCCTATCTTCATGCACGGCGTGATGATGTGGATCATGTAGTACGGCAGATTCAAAGTTTTTTAACGAATGAGACGGCGCAAACAGTCGATTCATTTGCGCAAATTGAATTGTCGGGCAAGATCGTTGTTGCAAAAGATTTAACACCTGCCGAAATCATTTTACTGCGGCAACGCGGCATGGATGCGTTAGTCACAGAATACGGTGGTCCTTCATCACACACCGCCATTCTAGCGCGCAGTCTTGATATTCCCACCGTACTTGGCGTGTATAACGCAACGCAATATTTAATTCACGGCGAATTATTAATTGTGAATGCGGACGCCGGCAGTGTCATTGCAACCGATGACCCCCTAACAATCGCAGTGTATCGGGAACGTCATTTAGCCTTAGAAGCACAACGTGAAATATTGCGTCGTTTAATTCGGGAACCATCAATTAGTCGAGATGGTGTGCCGGTGGTGTTATTAGCGAATTTGGAATTATCAGAAGATGTGCGAGCGGCGCAGGAAAATGGCGCATCGGGTGTTGGTTTATACCGCACGGAGTTTTTATATTTAAATCATGATCATTTACCGGATGAAGAAGAACATTTAGCGAATTATCTAGCAATTATTGCCGGGTTAGATGGACTGCCTTTAACCATTCGGACGCTTGATTTAGGTCTGGATAAACACGTCAAATACATTGCCGATACACTGCCGGCGCTGACTAATCCCGCATTAGGCTTGCGCGCTATTCGATTATGTTTGCGCCATCCCGAATTATTTGTACCGCAATTGCGCGCTATTTTACGCGCATCCGCCGCTGGTCCAGTGCGGTTAATGATTCCAATGATTTCAACCCTTGCTGAAGTAGAAACCGTCTTACAAATGCTGCACACCGCCCGGCGATCATTGCGCCGCGATGGATTAGGATTTGATCCCTTGATGCCAATTGGCGCCATGATTGAAGTCCCAGCCGCGGCGTTAATGGCCGAAACGTTAGCACGACGATTAGACTTTTTATCTATTGGAACAAATGATTTAATTCAATACACGTTAGCCATTGATCGAATGGATGATTCCGTCAGTTATTTGTATGAACCCTTACATCCTGCGATACTACGTTTATTGCGTGGTATTATTGAAGCAGCGGCGCGTAGTCGCACTCGTGTGAGTATGTGTGGTGAAATGGCCGGCGATGTGCGCTATACCCGCGTATTATTAGGGCTAGGACTGAGAGAATTAAGTATGCAGCCGGGTTCATTATTAGCAGTCAAAAATGTCGTTCGTGCTTGTGACATTAGTTATTTAAAATACACGATGGAAACGCTATTTTGTGATATTGACGAGTTACCGCCGCAACAATTGCTTGACCAACTTGCAGCAGTTGACCAACCCAGCTATCACTAATTGCACTTACTAATCCAGCCGATTAAATTTCGCTGGTCACGCATACCCTAGCCACCATGATTTATCATGCGCCTTACGACGGGAACGTCGTCACGCCATTATTATTTAATAACCAGCAACCATTACTCATTCAGCTCATGTGGATTACAAATAATTAATACCCTAATTATTGCACATCGCCCGTGTTGTCATGTCGTCACCAATGAATCTACCAACAGACTCTTCAATCAGCCAACCCGTCACAACTGTATCAAATGATTGCGCGCAATTGCTTGCCGATAATCAATGGTTACGCGAACAATTAATCACGCTGCGTGACTGTGCTTTAGAAACAGAAGCGCTATTCAAGCGCCATCAAGATTGGGAAATTGAGCTATTAACCATTAGCACACTCGATCAATTACTAGAGTGCCTCACAACCGCGATGTGCGCCCGCTTCACACTTGATGAAGTACGGTTGCTTTTATTAGACGGCGACCATGGTATTCGGGGGTTGCTCACCCGTTTAAATAAAACACCTGACGAGTTTATTAGCGTCATGTTTTATGCCGCCGTGACAGAATTACCCGCACCGCTCACGCAATTAACCACGCCAATTGTTGGTCTCATGGATACAGACACCCATCGTGTTTTATTTAACACTGCGCCTGATCTTGCCAGCACCGCCGTGTTGCCTTTATGGCGGGAACAACGCTTATTAGGTTTTTTATGTTTTGGCAGCCATGATCCAATGCGCTATTCACCGGATTTAGGAACACATTTTTTACAACGATTAGCGGCAATTTGCGCAGTTTGTTTAGAAAACATCACTAATCGCACCCGATTAGAAATAGGTGGATTAACCGATCCTTTAACGGGATTGCATAATCGCCGGGCGCTTAAGCAGCGCCTTCATGATGAATTAGCGCGGTCACAACGATTAGGTCAACCCTTATCCTGTTGTTTTGTAGATTTAGATTTTTTTAAACAAATCAATGATAGTTACGGTCATGCAACAGGCGATATGGTATTAATGGAACTTGCCGAATGTTTGCAATTTTCATTACGCGCCTGTGATTTTGCTGTACGGTTTGGTGGTGATGAACTGGTAGTTTTATTACCTGCAACTGCTAACAATGACGCCTGTTTATTAGCAGAACGAGTTCGGCATTCTATTGTTAATCATACCTTTGTTTTAAGTGATGGATTGGAATTGTCAATCACTGTATCCATTGGGGTTGGTACAATCATGCCAAGTGCCTATCCTAAAGAAAAACTGACAGATGAAAGAGGAGATGATTTATTACGGTGTGCGGACGCGGCATTATATGAAGCGAAACGTGCCGGCCGTAACCGTGTTGCCTGTCAATCACTCTGATGCGTCTAAAAAATAGCGGGTTAATTCTGTATTTAACAACTGTTTTTTAATAAAAAATGCGCGGGATTGATTGCTAAACTTCTTGGGTTAATTCAGCTAAAACTAATTCTATAGTTAATCCAAGATAATTTGATTCCAATACGGTAATGAACTAGAAAACAAAAACGTCATTCCCGCGTACGCGGGCATACCGAAGGAATTCAGTAATCATTTTATATTGGCTCAACTACAATAGCGGTGTTTAAATACTTCACTCACCGCGCAGTATCAAGCAGTATTTTAATATTATTTGGCAAGTGTGTCGTATCAACATAACCAATGGCGCCCTGCGTATTTGCGATAAATTGAATCATGGCGGCAACGCTTTCTAATTCACGCGGCGGTGTTCCTTTACCAATATAGCGCCGTACCGTCCAATAACCAATGTATTTTTCATTATTTTGGTTGAGGTAACATTGGAGAAACTGTTCACGCAAAGGATTATTTGCTGGCAAATTCACTGGCGTGACTCGTATGCCATTGACTTCAACAACTTTACCTGTATAAATGCGTTGAATAGTGGTTGAATCTAATGTCGTTAGATTAGCGTGACCAATGATGATAGGGTCGGCAAAACTGGGCAGGGTTATTAATAACAAGAGACAAAACAGAGTCGGCATTTTATTCCCCTTGTCAAAATAGAAAGCTATAGGATAAGGAGAACACATGAATATCTTGTCCACGACTGTCTTGACTATCAATAAAGCTCGATACTTCTCCTGTGCGAGTGTATAACCATTCTGCTTTTAATTTACTGGTAGGCGACAGCGTATAGGATGCGCCAATTGCCCATGAGTGCTGATCGAATGCACCTAATAAATCAGCACCAATTCGTTGAGATGCGTTAATCATTGCTGCTTCAGGAATGAAATCAGGTACGCGATTATTTTCAATGGCTACATAAAGATCAAGCACCGGTCCGTCAGTGCGAATGCCAGACCAATAAAGATAAGATGTCCAATGCCCAATTGTTTTTTTCAATGCCAAATACGCCGCGCTGGTATCAGGCCCCATGGTCGCATTTGTGATACGGCGCCGTCCATATTCGGCAATCAATTGAGAGTCGTAGGGTAAATTGATTTCAGCCCCGATTGTGAAAACATAAATATGTAATTCACTGGCAGTTGGCACGCCTGGGCCTGGAAAATTAGAATCCATTTGATAATAGCCAACGCCCGGCATGATTTGTACGAATGGATAATCGCTGGGAAGGTCGCCATAATCAGAATTAAGATTGGCGCGATGTAATCCAATATGCCAGGTATTTTCATTAGCATTATGTAATGATAATGACAACCCGATCATGTCTAAATCAACGCCGATATACATAGGGCCTGTCGTAAAAGGCGGACTGTTTTCACGAATGAAATAACGCCAGTCTGTGTGCGCTTGACCAAGATAGCTTTCTAATGTCAATTCCTGTTGTTGATTAAACCATGTTTTAGAAAAAGCCAACCCGGTGACATCAGTTGTCGGCATGAGTGAATACACTTCAATTGGCAAACGGGCAAAATCAAAGGTCATGCCGACATCACTATTTGCTGAATAGTGCATGAGTGGTAGGCGCAATTTACCTGCGCGCAATAGCCAATCATTACTTGGTCGCCAGGATAAAAATGCCCAGCTTAATGTCGGTTCCCACCCTTCATCATGTCCTGACGCGGCGCCTTTGGTTTGTAATGTCAATCCCCATGTGTCATTAAATTGGGCATCTAGTTGTATTCCGATTACTGAATCACGTTGTAGGGTGCCGCCATCGTCAATAAAACGTTGGTAAATAAAATCTTGATCAGAGATGGCAAATCCTGCGGTGCCAAATCCCGACAAGTGAATGTCGAAACGGTTTTCAGCATACCCCGGTATCGCTAATAAAAAAATAAATATCGCCCACCACATTTGGCGGCATGTGTACAATAGATGCCGATGCGGGAGTATTGAGTACATGATATTTATCGTCGCTTTTGAGGTGATAATCATTGGCGGCATCAAATCGTATTGGCGCGGCTGCATTAAGATTTTATAAACGCGGTATCTAGCATTATTGTCTACTAATACCAACATAGAATTGCTATTTTTTATTGAACACAAACAACGCGGCGCATGCTTTAATCTGCAAGTCGTGTAGCAATCTCACTCAATTGATCCTGAATGGCAAGAAACGCATCAACAATATCTGGATCAAAATGTTTGCCACGCCCTTGATTAATAATGCCAACAGATTCTGCATGACTAAAGGGACGTTTATAGGGGCGGACTGAACGGACTGCATCATATACATCGGCAATTGCCATAATCCGTGCTGATAATGGAATGTTTGTTCCAATTAGTCCATCAGGGTAGCCGGTTCCATCCCAACGTTCATGATGATGGCGCGTGATTTGCGCACCATAAAATAATAAAAGATTATCTTCGCCCATGCGGTGGCGCGCCTGTTCAATAATTTCATAGCCACGCAATGAATGGGTACGCATTAATTCAAATTCTTCTGCGTTTAATTGTCCTGGTTTTAATAAAATATAATCAGGAATTGCGGTTTTGCCAATATCATGTAACGGCGCTGCTTGACTGATGTATTCGATATTTGTGGGAGTAAGTTCATCAGGATATTGCCCTTGCTGTTGCAAGTAAATGGCAAGTTGATAAACGTATTCTTGAGTACGCCGAATATGATTCCCGGTTTCTTCATCACGAAATTCGGCCATAGAAACCATGATGTTAATGGCGGCAGATTGTAGCTGAACAACCTGTTCAATTTGGCGAGCGACCTCGCGTTGCAACCAGATGCTTTGATCTTCAAGAAAATCATGCCATTGCTTGATTTGCAAATGGGTTTTAATCCGTGCCATGACGGTGGGGGGAGTAATTGGTTTATGAATGTAATCAACTGCGCCGACTTTGAAGCCGGTTTGTTCGTCTTCAACCGTCATGGATGCTGTAATAAAAATCACCGGAATTTTAGCTGTTTTTAATTCCGCTTTAAGCCGCCGGCACACTTCAAACCCATCAATATCTGGCATCATTACATCACATAATATGAGATCCGGTGGCGCTGCCATTGCCAGATCGAGCGCCCGTTGTCCATTATTAGCCAGTTTAACGCGGTAATCGGTTTTAAGGATTTGTCCGAGTAAACTGAGATTGGCGGGCGTGTCATCTATAATTAAAATAGTGGCGCGTTCAGGGTGTGCGAACATTCTATTACCGCGAGTGCTGTGAAAGCACTTGGTCAAATGAGGAGGCGTACTAATTGAGGTGGTCGTTACGGCATGTTCAATCGTCATATTTGTTCCTCTTATCAATCCAAGGTTGATAGAAGAAATTTCTGATCCGAGTGAGTAGATTAAAAAACGGATTGGAGTAATCAATTGGCATGGCTTTTTCTTTTTTGACGGGTGTGAGCTGTGGTGTCCAAGCGGTGAACATGTATGTATTTTCCAATGGCATATAAAACACGCTGTTTTCGTTGTAGCGAAATGGTACTTTCTTTTTTGTCACATATTTATTATTGAGCACATATCCATAGCGATGCGGATGAATATTCCGCCGCGGACCCTTAAAGAAATCGGGCAAGTCTGGTAATAAAGATTCACTGTCCCATAAACGATCGAACGCGAATACATAAATCCAAGTATTTTCTAAATACGGACTGGTCACAACATAAGATGTTTCACGGAATGGCGTTAAACCTTTCATTGAGATAAAAACATCATTGATATTGATCTGCTCAATCGCTGTAACGGGCGGTAATTCTATTGTCACGGCGACTGTCGTGTGATCCATGTCTTGCACCCGGCGAATGGTTGCAATGAGCGTCCCGATTCGATCAAACCAGTTTTGATAGATCACAACTTGACGATAATCAACACTTTCATAAAGATCAGAATACGCTGTTATCAGTATCACATTGGCATGGCTTGATACCACAAATAAACATAAACCCCCTGCCAGTAACCGTATCCAATAACGCATTGCTGTATTGTCATTCATCTTGTGTCGCCTCCTAACCAGGAGGATAAGCGCTCACTTCTTAACATGATTAGCAGTTTATCCCACATTACCACGCGGTTGTGCCATGATTTGTTTGGGATAACTCTCATCACGGTTGCCACTGCGGATGCGTTTAGAAAAAATTAAACTGGTTGGTTTTAAATCGTTTGTTGACCCCACCACCATTCCGCTGCCCAGCAATTTAATTGGCGTGGTCGGCCCGAATGGCTGTGGCAAATCGAATGTGATTGACGCCGTGCGTTGGGTGATGGGCGAAAGTTCCGCCAAAATGTTGCGCGGCGCCGGCATGGCGGATGTCATTTTCAACGGCGCGGCCGGCCGCCAACCTGCCACCAGCGCCAACATCGAACTGGTGTTTGACAACCGCACCGGCCGCGCCGGCGGTGCTTACGCGGCATTGCCACACATCGCCGTGCGCCGTCAAGTCGGTCGTGATGGGCAATCGTCCTATTTTCTCAACGGCACCCGCTGCCGCCGCCGTGACATTTACGAATTATTTTTAGGCACCGGCCTCGGCCCGCGCAGCTACGCGATCATCGAGCAGGGCATGGTGTCACGCTTTATCGAAGCCCGCCCCGAAGACTTGCGCGCATTCATCGAGGAAGCCGCCGGCATTTCCAAATACAAAGAACGCCGCCGTGAAACTGAAACGCGGTTAGACCAAACTCGTGACAACCTCGCCCGTTTAACCGACGTGCGCACTGAAGTGGCCAAACAGTGCGCGCATTTGGAACGTCAAGCCGCGCAGGCGGTCAAGTTCCAGACCCTGCAAGTTGAACAGCAGCGCATCAAACTTGAATTACTCGCGCTGACTTGGCAAGCATTTAACCGCTCACTGGCCTCAGGTGAAGCGGCACTGGCCACCGCCGCGCTGGCACTGGAAACCACCACCACCGCTTGGCAAGACTGTGACGCGCAGTTGGATGAACACCGCACCACTCATGCCCAAGTGACCGATGACTTTAACGCCATGCAAGCGGCGGTGTATCAGGCGGCCGCTGAGGTGGCGCGGTTGCAAAGTGCGTTGGCATTTGCCGACCGCGAGCGCCAGCGCCAAGTGGCTGAATTACAACGCTTGACTGACGACTGCGCGGCTGCTGCCGTTCTTAGCCAACGTGATGCGCACCATTTGAGCGAATTAGACGCCGAATTGGCGGAATTAATGCCGCAACTGGCCGCGGCCGAGTTGGCGACTACCGCGGCGGATCAGGCCGTGACCACTGCTGCATTGGCACAGGAGGCGTGGCAGGTGCAATCGGATGCGGTGCAGATGCAATTGACCGCGCCGCAGCAGCAGATGCAGCAGTCCCGACGCGATTTGGCGCATTTAGAGCCGCGTTTAGCGCACGATCAAGCGCGTCTGACGTGGATTCAAGCCGAACTGCGCCGTTTGGCTGATCTGGCTGAGGTGGCGGAATGTCACGCGCTCGCCGCCGAACTGGAGGCGGTTGAGCAGCAATTGACCGCGGCCACGGCGGCGCAGGCGGCGGCACTGGCGGCGGTGCAGACGGTGGCACGCGAGCGTCACGCGGCCAGTCAGCAACTCGATCTGTTGCGGACTGAATTACACACGGTACGCGGGCGGGTGGCGGCGCTGGAGTCACTGATTGCGGCGGCCCGCGACAGTAACGCGGTGACGGTGACGCGCTGGTTGGAACAGCATCAGTTGCACACCGCGCCGCGGCTGCTCGACCTGATTCGCGTCACGCCCGGGTATGAAACAGCGGTTGAAAGTGCGTTGGCTGAGGCACTTGCGGCCGTTGGCAGTGACCAATTTCCCGCTCACGCTTCTAGCGCGGGCGACTGCGCTGGGGTGATGTTATTTGATTGTCAACTCGCCGCGGCGCCGGCCGCCTTGACCGATTTACCCCGCGACAGTTTGCTGCATCAGGTCGCCACGCCGGAGACGCTGCTGACGTGGTTAGCCGCCTTTCGTTACTGTGAAGATGTTGCCAGCGCGCTGGCGCAGCGCCACACCCTGTCGGCACACGAGCGGTTTGTCACCCGCAGTGGGATTATCGTCGGGCGCGATTGGTTTTATTCCCCAGCGCGTGACGGTAGCGCGGGTAAATTGCGCGGCAGTTTGGCGCGATTGGAGGAATTGACCCAGTTGCAGCGCCGTTACGCCGAGTTGACCGACCGCCAAGCTGAGTTATTGGAAGCAACTGACTGGTTGGCGGAGCGTCAACAGTTGGCGGAAATGGCGCGGGATGCGGCGCTGTCTGAGGTGGCGACGCATAATCAACAGCGTGCCGCGCTGTCCGCCGATTTGAGTGCCGCGCAGGCGCATTCGGAACATCACCAGTTGCAACAGGCGGCGCTGCAAGTGGAGGGCGGCGAATTGCAGCGGCGGATTGAAGAGACCTTGGCGGCAATTTCCGAGGCACACGAGATTTTGGATCAAGCCAGTCAAGCGCTGGCGGCGTTGGACGTGACGGCGGCGGAATTGTTGGTGGAACGTGACCGCCACCGTGGCGCGGTGACGACCACTCGGGCGATGGCACAGCAGTGCCAGGCTCGGGTGCGCGAGTTGCAATTGACATTGGCGACTTTGCAGGCGACGCGCTCGGCGGTGGTGGTGAGTTTGGAACGTGCGCAGACTCAGCTGCTGCAAACCCAACAGGTGCGCGAGTCGTTGGCGGCGGCGGTGACGGATGGCGCGGCGCCGTTGGTCGATTTACAACAGGCGTTAGACGAACAGCGCCAGCGGCATCAAGAGTTGGAGCAGCAGTGCGCTCAGGTCAAGCTGCGCGTCACGGCGCTTCAGCGGGAGATTCAGGCGCGTGAACAGCAACGCCACACGTTGGCGGCACAATTGACGCAGCGGCGTGAGGAGTTGACCAGTTTGCAGGGCAGTTTGCAGGATACGGTGGTGCGGCGGCGGTTGCTGGAGGAAGAATTGGCGGCGCTAAACAGTGAAGCAACGGCGGTGTTGGCGACGGTGGCGGCTGAGGCGACGATTGACCGTTGGACGGAACGGTTGGCGGCGGGGCATTCGAAATTGGCGCGGCTGGGCAATGTCAATCTCGCCGCGGCGGATGAATACCGTGAACAGGCCGAGCGGTTGCATTATTTAGACACGCAGCAGCAGGATATTCAGGCGGCTTTGGCGGCGCTTCAGTCGGCAATTAAGGCGATGGATCGGGAAACGCGCTCGCGCTTTACCACGACGTTTGATCAACTGAATCAGCAGTTGCAGCAATTATTTCCGCGTTTATTCGGCGGTGGGCAGGCGGAACTGATCCCGACCTCGCAGGATTTGCTCACCGCGGGCGTGACCATCATGGCGCGGCCGCCTGGCAAACGGAATGCCAATATTCATCAACTGTCGGGCGGTGAAAAAGCATTGACCGCGATTGCCCTCGTGTTTGCCATTTTCCAACTCAACCCGGCGCCGTTTTGTTTACTAGACGAGGTGGATGCGCCGCTGGATGATGCCAACGTCGGGCGGTTTTGCCAGTTGGTCAAGGCGTTATCTGAGCAGGTGCAATTTATTTTCATCACCCACAACAAAACCACGATGGAAATTGCCGATCATTTGCTGGGCGTCACGATGCACGAGCCGGGGGTGTCGCGCCTGGTAGCAGTGGATGTCAGCACGGCCGCTGCGTTGGGCGCCGCAGATTGATATACTCAAATTTAACTGCAAAAACCCGCTCGTTACCCTGGAAAATTGTCAGATGCTCGGGGAGCGTTGTGAATAGATAGCATTCCTTACTCCAGATCAACTCTCATGGACGCTGTTACTCTCCGGATCATTTTGCTCGCTATTGGCGTGGTGCTACTGCTGGGACTGTACTGGTGGGAGTACGCCCGTGCGCCCAATTACGACGATGACGACGCTGATCGGGCGGCGGCTGACACCGATGATGATGATGCGGCCGATCAGCGCCGGGCGAGTTTCAAATCACCCACCAACCGCTTTGACGAGGACGACCGCGAACCCAGTTTGGGCAAACGTGAGCCGATTTTGGGCAAACGTGAACCCAGTTTAGGTATTTTTGACGACGACGAGCCGGTAGAACCCCCCGCGCCGCGCTGGGGCGGCGGATTGTCATCCAAATTACGTCGCACCCGCCCAGCGCCGGTCGAAAATCAAACGGCAGCCGCATCATCACCGTCATCACAAGCACCCGCGGCGGAATTGACGGCACCGGCGGCCACCGCCTCACCCGCTGACCAAACCGCCGCCACCGAATTGTTGGTGCAACTGTTCGTGGTCGTGCCGGAGGACACTATCACCGGTGCCGACGTGATGACCGCCGCCAATAAACATCATTTGCAGCCCGGGGAACACGCCATTTTTCACCATTACACACTGGTTAAACCGCCGAAAGGCGTGACCACACCACCGGTGAAAAAGACGTTGTTTAGCATGGCTAATTTGGTCAACCCGGGTAGTTTTCCCTTCGGCACCGGGATGCGCGATTTTCGTACTCGCGGGCTGGCGCTGTTCACGCAATTGGACGGCGATGCCGACGATTTGCGCACCCTGGACACGATGTTTTCAACCGCGGCCGCGTTGGCGGAACAATTCAACGGTCTGGTGCAGGACAGAACTCGCAGTCCGCTCACGCCGTTGCAAATCAGCAAGTTACGCGATCAGGTCAAGGCGTTGCAAAAAAACCAGCGCCCGCGGGCTAAACCATGAACACCGTACCAGCCGATTTAGTCATGCGGGCGGCGGATTTGCGGCGGCTGATTGCGCACCACGATCACTGTTATCACGTCCTCGCCGCCCCGGCAATCAGCGACGCGGAATACGATCTGCTGTGGCAGGAATTGGTCACGCTGGAACGCGATTACCCGGCGCTGCGCCAGCCGGATTCACCCACGCAGCGCGTCGGTGGGACGCCGCTGCCGGCGTTGGTGGAAATCGCGCATCTGGTGCCGATGTTGTCGCTCGACAATGCGTTTGATGAAACCGAGTTCGCCGCTTTTGACCGCCGCCTCACCACCAAATTATCCGCCGATCCCGCCGCCGCGCTGACTTATTCGGCTGAACCCAAATTGGACGGGCTGGCGGTCAGCATCTGCTACGAACACGGGCAACTGACGCGGGCGGCAACTCGCGGTGACGGGTATCACGGCGAGGACGTGACCGCGCAGGTGCGCACGATTCGCAACTTGCCGCAGCAGTTGACGGGGGAAAGTTGGCCGGCGTTACTCGAAGTGCGCGGCGAGGTGCTGATGACACTGGAGGATTTTGCCATTCTCAACGCCGCCGCTATTGCCGCCGGCCGTCGCCCGCTGGCCAATCCGCGCAACGCCGCCGCCGGCAGTTTGCGGCGACTTGAGACGACGACCAAGCAGCGGCGGCTGACGTTTTATTGCTACGGCGTGGCGCGCACCAGTGCCGAGGTCAGCGCGGCAGATTGGTTAACCCAGCAGAGTCAGTGTTTAGCGCAACTGGCCGCGTGGGGTTTGCCGATTGTGCCGGGGACGCAGGTCGTGACGGGTTACGCCGCCGCGTTAAGTTATTACCACGAGCTGCGGGCGCAGCGCGAGCAGTTGCCGTACCTGATTGACGGCGCGGTGTTCAAACTCAACGACCGTGCCGCCCAACAGCAGCTCGGCGAATCGGAGCGGATGCCGCGCTGGGCAATCGCGTTCAAATTTCCGCCCGAGCAATTGCCAACAATTGTTGAGGCGGTGATGTTTCAAGTCGGGCGCACTGGTGCGATCACGCCCGTTGCGCAGTTGCAACCGGTGCAGTTGACGGGCGTGACCGTGACGCGGGCGACGTTGCACAATGGCGACGAATTGTTGCGCAAAGATGTTCGCGTGGGTGACACGGTGATCGTCCGCCGCGCTGGCGATGTGATCCCGGAAATCGTCGAAGTGGTGCTTGATCGTCGCCCGCCGACCGCGCAAGTGGTGACGCTGCCGAGCATTTGCCCGATCTGCGGCGCGGCGGTGGTGCGCGATGCCGATGCGGTGGTGGTGCGCTGTCAGGCGGGGTTATCCTGTCCGGCGCAGCGCAAGCAGGCGGTGCTGCATTTTGCGTCACGGCGGGCGCTGGATATTGACGGGTTGGGTGAACAACTGGTTGACCAACTGATCGAGCGGGAATTGGTGCGCGACCCGGCGGATTTGTACGCGCTGACAGCGGAAGATGTTGCACAATTACCACGCATGGGCAAGAAATCCGCGGCCAATTTGATTGCCGCCCTCGACCGCAGCCGTACCACGACGCTGGCGCGGTTGTTATTTGGGTTGGGCATTCGGGAGGTTGGCGAAGCGACGGCTAAACTGTTGGCGCGGCACGTCGGCGGGGATTTGGACAAATTGATGCACACCAGCGCGGCCGAGTTGCAAGCAATTGACGGCGTTGGCCCGACGATTGCGCAATTTATCAGCGATTTTTTTGCCGAGTCGCGCAATCAAGCGGTGATCGCCCGTCTGCGGGAGCCGGCCGGTGCGGGATTGCAGTGGCCGATTGACAGCGCACCGGTCACTGAGCCGAGCGCGGCGTCCGCTGAGTTGCCGCTGGCGGGTTTAACGGTTGTCATCACCGGCCAACTCAGCCAGCCGCGCTCGGAGATTGCCGAGCAGTTGACCGCGCTCGGCGCTCGGGTCAGCGGCAGCGTGTCAAGCCGCACCGATTATCTGCTGGCGGGTGACAAGGCGGGGAGTAAATTGACCCGAGCGCAGGCGTTGGGCGTGGCGGTACTGGACGAGGCGGCGCTGACAGATTTGATCCGTAGCCGACAAGATCGGCAACTTTCCCGACCTGATTGACGAAATTGATGATCTCAACTTGAGTGGTTCCTGATGCACATTCCCGGCTACACCATCCTCGGCGAACTCGGTCAAGGCGGCATGGCGACGGTTTATCTGGCACGTCAAGATCACCTCGGGCGGCAGGTGGCGCTCAAAGTGATGATGCCGCAGGACAATGCCAATGACGAATTCACCGCCCGCTTTGTCAAAGAAGGGCAGATCATCGCCCAACTGCAACATCCGCAAATCGTTACTATTTACGATTTCAACATCATCAACGGGCAACATTATTTCTCGATGGAATATTTGCCCGGCGACACGCTTGCCCAACGCATCGCCCGCGGATTACGTCTCGAAGAAACCGTCAGCATCACCCGCTGCATCGCGCAAGCCTTGACGGTCGCGCATCACAACGGCGTCATCCACCGCGACATCAAACCGCAAAATATCCTGTTCCGCACGGACGGCAATCCGGTGCTAACCGATTTCGGCATCGCCCGCGCCGTCGGCACCAAAGTCCCGCAACACACCACCGTCGGCATGGTGGTCGGCAGCCCGCGTTACATGAGTCCCGAACAGAGCATGAGCCGCCCGATTGATGCGCGCTCCGATCTGTACAGTTTGGGCGTGGTGTTTTACGAAATGCTCACCGGTCAACTGCCGTATCAAGCCGAAGATGTCGTGAGTTTGGCGTTAAAACACTGCACGGCGCCGCTGCCGGTGTTGACCGATGATTTGCGGCGCTATCAGCCAATTGTTGACAAGTTGCTGGCCAAAAAACCCGAAGATCGGTTTAACAGCACCTCCGAATTGATCCGCGAACTGGACGGCATCACCACCGGTACTTTCACCGCCATACCGGATGACGAGCGCACCGTCATTCGCAGTCGAGCAGTTTCCGAAATGGTTGATTTATTTAAAGAAGAATCAACCGAAGATGACGCCAAATCACCGCCGCTGGCGTGGTGGCAACGGCGCGGCAATCAAGTCGCACTTGGCCTCAGCCTCACTGCGATTTTAGCCGCCGGCGGCGTAACGACCATGTTGATCGCGCCAACCGATGATTCACTCGCCACTTTCATCGCATCCTTGCCCACGCCGGCCGCGCAGCGCGGGGTCATCACCAATGACTACGAAACCCAAGCGCTGGCGCAGCTGCGTGATGGTCAATTCCAACGCAGTTTGGACACCCTCACGCTGGGCTTATCCGCCGCACCAACCGATGCCCGCTTACTGGCGATCAAACAGCGGGTGCTGGCACACATGCGCGTCAATCAACTCCTGCCGCAAATTGAAAAAAACTTAGCCGATCAAAGACTTGACGATAGCACCCAGTTGATTGAAGAAGGTTTAAACCTGCTGCCAAGCCAGCCGCAGTTATTGGCACTGCGCCAGCAAGTGCAACAGCGGCTGCAACAACGCACGGCTTCACGCGCCACCCTTGCCGAAACCTCCGATCTGATGGCGGCCGGGCAATTAACCGCCGCGCTGGCACTGTTGGATCAAAAAATGGCCGAACTGGGGACGGAAGATCAGGAGTTATCCGATCTGCGCACCACGCTGGTTAAACAACTGGCGCGTGAAACGGAACAGCAACTGGAGGTGCTGCGCAATCAAGCCGATCAAGCCGCTCGCACGGGCGATTTTCCCGCCGCGGTGACGGCACTGGATGCCGCGTTGCAATTACGTCCCGGGGATGCGCAGTTACAGCAGCGCCGCACCGAGTTAGCCACGCGGGCGCAGCAGATGCAGGCGGCTGATTTGTTGACCAGCGCTCGTGCGGCACAAGCGCAACAGGATTGGGATCAGGCGTTGGATTTGGTGCGTCAAGGATTGCGCGCCATACCAGATCACGCTGAATTGCAGACGTTGCAGGGCGAGTTGACGGCGCAGTTCACCAACCATGTCAAGGTCGCCAAGATTGTCGGTGAGGTGGCAGCGTTGCAACGTGATAATCAACTGGCGACGGCGGTGGCGGTGTTAGATGCGGCACTGGCGCAGCATCCTGATGATGCTAAGTTGTTGAGTTTACGCGGAGAAATGGTCAGCGCCCAGCAGGTGGGGGAAGTCAAGCAGCGGGCGGAATTGGTGCGGCAGGCGAGCGCGCTGTTGGATGACGGTCATCTGGAGGCGGCCACTTTGTTGACCAAACGCGGGTTGGAGTTGTCGCCGCATCATGCACCGTTGCTGGCGCTGCAAAAGCAGATTGACACGCGGCAGGCGCTGGCGGTAGATGTGGTTAAACAGTTACAACGCTGCGCCGCGCAATTGCCGAGCGCGTCCAGCGAGCCGAGCGCGTCAATTCCGGCGGCGAGCGCGGCGGCGACCTGTTACCGGGCGGTGTTGGAACAGAATGCGGGGAATAATGACGCCCGCGAGCAGTTGGTCAAGTTGCGGCAAATGTTGGCGACTGCATTTGAAACGGCGTTATCAAACAATGCGTTAGGTGACGCGACTCAGGCAGTGGCGGGGATTGAAATCATTGATCCGACGGATGGGCGGTTGGTAGCGTTGCGCGGTCAATTGGCCGAGCGGCAGAAGTTGTTGCCGACGATGGTTGACGTGGCCGGTGACTGTTTTCAGATGGGCAGCCCGGATAAAGAGGCGGATCGTGAACCGGATGAGCAGCAGCATCGGGTGTGCATCGAGCCGTTTGAATTGGGGCGTTATGAAGTCAGCATGGCGGAGTTCAAACGCTTTGTCGTGGCCACGGCGTATAAAACTGATGCCGAACAGAGCGGCGGTGAGATGCAGGGGTGTTGGGCGTTTGATGCGGATGTGCCAACCGATAATTGGGGCTATCACCCGTGGGCAAGTTGGCAGCGGCCGGATAAATCCCGCACGCCTGATCCAAATGAACCCGTGACCTGTGTCAGTTGGCATGATGCAAATGCCTATTTACGCTGGTTGAATAGCTCCACCGGGCAGCATTTCCGCCTGCCAACCGAGGCCGAGTGGGAATTTGCCACCCGCGCCGCCACCAGCACCAGTCGCTTTTGGGGCAACAACAATAAGAACAGCATTGCCTGTCAATACGCCAATGTCGCTGATACCAAACACGATTGGGACGCCGGCTTCCCGTGTGATGACGGGTATGAATGGGCCGCCCCCGTCGGGCGATTTTTGCCCAACGCCTGGGGGCTGTATGACACGCTGGGCAATGTTTTGGAATGGACGTGTTCAGAATACGATGCCAATTACGGCGTGGCGCACACCACCTGCACCGATCCGACAACCACCACGCCAATCGTGTTACGCGGCGGTGCGTTCAATAGCGGTCCAGGGGCAATGCGGTCGGCGTATCGCAATCGCAATTATCCGGAATCGCGCTACAACTTTGTCGGGTTCCGCCTCGCCCGCGATAAGCGTTAAGTGACCAATCGGGTGAATCGTGACAAAATCGGCCGCGAAACGCGCTATACTCAACACCGTTTTGGTGCGCACCAAGACGGCCGCATCGCTGATTCTCCTGCGTCGCTGTTCACCGTCAATCAATGAGTTAGGTACATCTATGGCTGCACATTCTCCGACCACGCTCCCGCCGGCACTCGATGCCGACAGCGCCGTGTTTTCCACGTTGCACCTCAACGACATCCGCTATTACGTCGCCGGTCCCGAAGACGCCGCGCCGCTGGTACTGATTCACAGTATCAACGCCGCGCCGAGTGCGTTTGAAATGAAACCGCTGTTTGACCACTACCGCACCACGCGGCGGGTGTACGTCCCAGAACTGCCCGGCTTTGGCGGCTCAGATCGCAGTGACCGCCCGTACACGCCCGAGTTGTACGCCAACGCCATCGTCGCCTTTTTGGTCAACGTGGTGAAACAACGCGCTGATGTGATGGCATTTTCTCTCAGCAGCGAATTCCTAGCCCGCGCCGCGCTGGTCTCCCCCGAGTGGTTCAACCGCCTGGTCATGCTCTCGCCCACCGGCTTTAACCGCCGCGGCCTGCCCACCGGCCGCACCGGTCGCGCACTGCACCGCTTTTTCACCCTCCCCGGCCTCGGTGAAGGGTTATACAATCTACTCACCGTCCGCCCGAGTATCCGTTACTTCCTGCGTTCCAGCTATGTCGGCGAGCCACCCGCCGAGTTGATTGATTACGCTTATTTGACCGCCCACCAGCCGGGCGCCCGTCACGCGCCGTACTATTTCCTCTCCGGGCAACTGTTCACCACCGACGTGATGAACCTGATTTACGCCAAAATCGAACAGCCGGTACTGGCGATCTACGACCGTGACGCCCACGTTTCATTTGAAACCCTGCCCAATTTTCTGCTGGGGCATCGCAACTGGCGCGCCACCCGCGTCAGCCCAACGCTGGGCATCCCGCAGTGGGAACGCCCCTACGAAACCATCTCCGCGGTTGATGCGTTCTGGCATGAAATGCCCGGCAGCCCCAACTAACGGGAGCGGCGGCGCTGGCGATTTCACATTCACACACCTCCCCGACTGCGGCACTGGATCCCGACGCGGCAATGCTTGACCACCTGCGGGCGCGGCTGGCCGCGCACCTTCCCCACCTGCCACTGACCCGGCCGACTGGTTTTGTGTCACTGACGCTGGCGCTGCCTGAACCGCCGGTGCGGCTGCCGCAACTGTCTTCCGGTGCGCAATTTCACCTGACGCAAACCCACGCCGGCGAGCTGCGCTCCGGTTACGGCGTCGCGGCCGAGTGGCAAGCCAGCGGGACGCAGCGGTTACAGCAACTCGCCGCCGTCGCTCGCACCTGGGCAACTGACTGGCAACAGGTTGACCCGGATCACACCGGTTATCCGGGCTTTGCGTTACTCGGCTTTGCTGCGGCCGACTCGGCG
The DNA here is from genome assembly GCF_014145225.1 of Thiospirillum jenense. GTDB lineage: Bacteria > Pseudomonadota > Gammaproteobacteria > Chromatiales > Chromatiaceae > Thiospirillum > Thiospirillum jenense. The sequence continues at coordinate 32,932 of NZ_JABVCQ010000005.1, read as the reverse complement.
GAATTAATCTCGCTGGACGCGACCGATCACCAGTTACCCAACGCGCTGCTGTGGATTCCACAGATCGCGCTGCGCAAAACCGCCACCGCGGCCGCGCTGATTTTCACCGTCGCGTTGCCGACCACACCCGAGCGGGCGTTGCAGCAGTGGTTGGCATTACTTGCGCCGTTGGTGACGGCGCTGTACCCCCCGCGAGCGCCCGCATTGCAGTTGCGGGCGTTGCGCGAGCGCGGCGCGCTGTCACTGACGCCGACTCATCTGTTACCCAATTACAACGACTGGTGCCAGTTGGTGCGGCAGGCGCTGGTGCAGATTAACGCCGGGGTGCTGTCGAAAGTGGTGCTGTCACGCCAGTTGACTATCACCGCCGGGCGCGAGTTTGATCTGGAACGGTTGCACGGCGCGTTGGCTGACCTGTTTCCGTCCTGTCAAATCATCAACTTACGTCACACTGCCGCTGCCCCAGCCGCGCACTTGGTCGCGGCCACACCGGAGCGGTTGCTGCATTTACGCGGGCGGCGGGTGGAAGTGGACGCGATTGCCGGGACGGTGGCGCGGGCGAAATCGGCGGAACAGGATGCGGCGCTGTCGGCAGCACTGCGGGCGTCGGCGAAAGATTTACTGGAACATCGTTACGTTGTGGATGCGGTGTGGGCGGCGCTATTGCCCTTGTGTAGCGGATTGGAGACGAGTCCGTTGCAGGTGATGCAGTTAAACAACGCGCAGCATTTGTGGACGCCAGTCGTGGCGGAGGTCAACGCCGGGGTGGATGTGTTTGATTTGGCCGAGCGGTTGCATCCAACGCCGGCGACCAATGGTGAGCCGCGAGCGACAGCGCGGGCGTGGTTGCAAGCGCACGAGCCGTTTTCGCGTGGCTGGTACACCGGCGCGGCCGGTTGGATTGAACCCGATGTCACGACGGGCGGGTTGAATGCCGATCTGTGGGTGCTGTTGCGCTGCGCCCACATTTGCGGGGCAGCAGCGGAGTTACACGCCGGCTCGGGGATTGTCACCGGCTCTGATCCGCAAGCCGAGTGGCAGGAAACGGAAGCGAAGTTGAGCGCGATGTTGACGGCGTTACAATTCGTCTAATTCTCAACTGTCACGCCGCGAGGGGGTGCTGCCATGCCCGCACCGAATTCCAATTCTGATTCCAATCAAGTCGCCGCCGCGCAAATCCACTGGGCGCTGGCGCTGCTCGACGGCTTGATCACCGCCGGCGTGACGACGCTGGTGCTGTCACCCGGCTCACGTTCAACTCCAGTCATTCTCGCCGCGCAGCAGCGCCCGACCGCGTTGGCATTAATCCCAATTCTGGATGAGCGCAGCGCGGCATTTTTCGCCCTCGGTCACGCCCAAGCGCGGGGTGCGCCGGTCGCGTTACTCGCCACCTCGGGCAGCGCACCCGCGCACTGGTATCCGGCGGTGATCGAGGCGTCAACCGCGAACGTCCCGCTGGTGCTGCTGTCGGCTGACCGCCCGCCCGCGTTGCAGCAGTTCGGCGCTAATCAAACCATTGATCAAACACGGTTATTTGGTCAATTCGTGCGCGAGTTTCACGCGCCGGGTTTGCCGGAAAATAGCCCGGCGGCGTTGAAAGCGGCGTTTGCACTCGGGTTGCGGGCGGCGACGCGGGCGAAGTCACCCATGCCGGGGCCGGTGCATTTGAATCTGGCATTTGCCGAGCCGCTGGTGGCGGATGTTCTCCCGCGCCCCGAACCGCCCCTGCTGAACGAGGCGGGCGGATTTTCGGAGAACGGGGTTAGGACGGCAGGCGATCTGCACCTCCCACGCGGTCGCGGGTTGATTGTCTGCGGCGCGGGCGACTACGCCACCGACTGCGCCGCGTTCCTGTGGCAAGCCGCCGCCCAACATGGCTGGCCGGTGCTGCCCGACGTGCTATCGGGACTGCGGTTCGGCGCGACGGCGGCAGGTCACGCGCCCGCCAACCGCATCCGCAGTTACGATACCCTGTTACGCAATCCCACCCTCGCCGCGCACCTCCGCCCCGACTGGGTATTGCGCTTGGGGCGAGCGCCGGTGTCAAAAGTCTTGACCGAGTGGTTGCGCGGCGTACCGGCGCTACTGGTCAGCCCCGACGCGAGCTGGTCTGATCCGACGCACGACGTGCGCTGGTGCATTCACGCCACACCCGCGGCCGTGTGTCGGCAATTGGCCACAACGCCGCCGCAGGTCGCGCCCGAAACGCATCAATTAAATGCTTGGCACACTGCCGAGCAGCGCATGACCGCGTTAATGGCTGAGTTATTAAATGAAGCGCACTGGTGTGAAGCGCACTGTATTCAAGATTTATTCAATCAATTGCCGCCAACCGATGCGCTGTTATGCGCTAATTCATTACCGATTCGGCAATTAGACACTTGGACAGCGTTACCCGATTTACGCCCGACGGCAGCATTGCGCGTATTCGGCAATCGCGGCGTCAGCGGAATTGATGGGCAATTATCCACGTTGGCGGGATTGAATCACGCCGGCCAGCCAACCTGGGGATTAATTGGTGATTTATCATTCTGCCACGATGTCAGCGGTTTATTCCTCGCGCCGCGCTTCACTCGCCCGCTCATTATCATTAACAACGGCGGCGGGCGGATTTTTGATTATTTACCGCAACGGCAATTAACTGGATTAGAAACACTCTGGCGCACACCGCAGCAATTTGATTTATCCCATTTAGCCAAAGCCTTTTATCTCACCCATTCGCTCATTGACGACCGCGCCCATTTTCAACAACTGTTAATGCCAAAGTTTGCTGAATTATCACAAATTGCCGAGGTGCGGATTGATCCAGAACAAAGCCGCGCCGTGCATTTAGACTTATGGGAACGGGTGCGGACAGTATGATAACCGCGAGCAAATAAAAGTGTTAATTATCAACAACTTAGGTTGATTAAGTTAATCGGTTACTTGACTGGCCACTCAACCAATAAAAATGACATGGTGGAATAATCAACACTTCATTAAACAGCGCAGGCGCCATGTTGGAAATTAAATCCTGCACCTGACCATAACGAAAAATTGCCCGCGCATTTGTACTCAAATCTGCAAGCGCAAGATGTTGCGGTTTCGTATCAAAATTCGCAATCACTAAGACCGAGTTTGCAATGACGCTCGGATGACTGCGCAAAAAGACAAATAAATGTGGATTTGGCACATCAATCAATTCGCGGTTATTAAAATCGGCAAATACTTGGATATTTTTGCGGATCGCAATCATCCGTTTAAGACCATCAAACAGCTGTTGTTCAATCGTGCCACTGTCGTGCCGTCGTTCAACCTGTGTCCAATCAATATAGGGACGATGTAGCCAGCGGGTGTCATTAGATTTATTGTCATCTTCTAAAAAAGAATAATCATTACAGGTACCCCCTTCGTCGCCATACCATAATAATGGAATGCCGCCGAAAGATAAAATCATGGCATGTAATGTGAGAATTAACGCAATCGCTTGACTAATTGCCGGTTCATCATTGGCTTGGCGCGCTGTTTCTAATCCAACTAATGATGCCAAGGTGCCGACAATACGCGCATCACCGGTTTTAGCATTTACTCCAAAAGGGCGGCCAGATGCGGGGGAATCTTCAAAAACACCGGTGAACCATTCCACTAAAAAATGGCGGTGGGCATAGGGTTCATAACCGCAGGCGCGAATATCAGCATCATCAAAACCGAGACCAATATCGTCGTGACAGCGGAGATAATTTAACCAGGTGGCACGATCTAATTTACTCGGCAAACTTTTAATACCGCGATTTAATAAACGGGCGTTTTTGGTGGCAACCGCATCCCATAGTAAAGCCATGAAAGTCGCGTTATATGCGATTTCACATTCTTTTGCGATGACGGCGTCTTCACCAAAGTATTTAATAATTTCAGAGGGGGCGACAATTGCTTCGGCAATGAATAGTGTCCCGGGCGCAACGACTTGGCAGCAGTCTTTCATTAATTGCAAAATTAAATGCGCTTCGCGTTCGTTTTGTGAAGCGGTGCCAATTTTTTTCCATAAAAATGCCACCGCATCTAATCGCAAAATATCCGCACCTTGATTAGCCCAAAACAGAATGACATCTAACATTTCAATAAATACGGCGGGATTAGAATACTTCAAATCCCACTGATAGTTATTAAAAACGGTCATTGCCCATTGATTGATTTCTGGTACCCAAGTGAAATTACCCGGCGCGTTTTCAGGGAAAATTTCCGGCAAGGTTTTTTCAAACATATCTGGCACATCACGGGTCGGAAACAGGTAATAAAAATCCTGATAAACCGCATGACCAGCACAGGCCGCTTGCGCCCATTCATGTTCATTAGACGTGTGATTAACCACCACATCCAGCGTTAATAACATGCCGTAACTTTGCATAACTTCGGCAAGCGTTTGTATTTCGGATAATGTGCCAACGCGGGGGTCAATATCGCGGAAATCACTCACGGCATAACCGCCATCACTGGCGCCACGCGGACAGCGTAAAATTGGCATAACGTGAATGACGTTAATTCCCAATTCTTGCAAATACGGCAATCGTTCTAATAACCCATTCAAATTACCCGCAAAGCCATTCAAATAGATCGCCATCCCAACCCATTCTTGACTAATAAACCAATCATGATTTTTTTCACGTTCTGTATCCAATTGGCGCAGGCGCTCTGGACGTGCAATATAAGCCCGCGCTAACCGTTCGGTTAAATGAATGATTTGTGGCTTAAAATCTTGACGTTGCCCATAAAGATGACTGAAAAGTGAATAAATGGCGTAGAAATTAGCCCCTAAACGAGTATAAAAATGTCGCAAATCTTCGCGGACAACTTGATGACTCAGCTCATCAAGAATTTCATTTAATAACGCATGAGCAACGGGTTCATACATGGTTGCAGTATCCAAATAAGCTGGGGGCGGTGATGTTGGGCGATTTAATGGATTTCATTTATTAGTGCAATGATGTCTGGGCGAAAATGCGCAATACCTTCTAAAATACCGGCACTATAATTGCCGTTATAATCCCGCCAGCCACCCTGCGCACAATAAAGCTGGGCGGCACATCCTGCGACCTGCGCGTGTTGTTGGGCAATATGACGTATTTGCGGCGCGGCATTAGCGACTAATACCGCTGGAATTGAACTCGCTAATACTTCTAAATCATTACCGCTATCCCCGGCAAAGAGCGTCGTGTGATGCGTATATCCGAGTAGTTGTTGTAAAAACTCAATCGCGTGACGTTTAGATGCGCTATTCGGCACTATATCTAATAGACCGGTTTGATGAATAACATCCGCGCTGTAAATCAGCCGCACTTGCATATTTGCTGCCAATAACTGCTGTTGAATTTGTTCACAATAGGCAACGGGATTTGCGCAGATGGGAAGTAAATAACTCACCTTATAATCGCCTTGATGAACACTCGCTTGCAACGTTAATTCGGGCAAAAGCGCTAAACACTTTTTAATCTCGTCTGGCGCCGGCCAATGACAATTAATGTGATGATGCCAAGCAGATAAGAGTTGCCATTGCCCCTGATGTTGGCAATAAAGATTAGTGCCAACATCACTTATAATATAGGTCGGCAGCGGTAATGCGTATTGTTCAATTGCGGTAATGACTAAAGCGAGGCTGCGCCCGGTAACAAAAACCAATGTAATTGGGGCAATAGTGAGTAGGTGTTGGAAATCATGCCAGGCCTGTGGTGATTCAGGATGCGCGCCATTGGGTAATAAAGTTTGATCCAAATCAGTGCAGAGTAATAGCGGTGGAATACTCATACTGCCGGGACGCTACAGGTACGGAAAAAATCATAGTAGTCAATTGCTTCTAAAATACCGCGTGCATAAGAGTGTTGCGCAAAATAGATGCGTTCTAATTCGGCTAATGATGCGAGATCATTGGCATGATGATTCGCAAGCACCACTGCCAGGGTATTGCCGCGCATCATGTCTTCATCGGCTGCTGAATTACCAACAACTAATACATGATCGAGTGCAATACCAAAACGATGCGCAACGTAGCGGACGGCTTGTCCTTTGCTCGCACGAATGGGAACTACATCCAGAAAGTGACCAAATGCACATAAAAGATTAACGCTTAAATCATGGGTACGGAGCAATGTGGCAATATCTTCTAAACTGGGTGCTATTTCAGCGGTATAGAGATAAGCAATTTTAAATCGGCTTTGTTCCGTTTTATTCTGCAATGTCAATCCAGGTACCGTGGCCAGCACCTGACGAATCGCTTTCGGTTTCCATAAGTGGTCAATATGATCGTGCCAATAATCATCTGGCACTAATTGAGTGCTGTAATGAATTTCGGTGCCAAGACCTGTAATTAAAACATCTGGAATTGGAATATGATGTTGTCGAAGCATTGTTAATGCAGAATCCCGCCGGCGCCCCGTGACAACGCCAAAATTAGCACAGCGTTTATGACGGCGAATAATTGTAATCAATTCATTGAGACTCTCAAAATCGCCAATTAATGCCTCATCAAGATCAGTAAAGAACGCTCGATCCCGATATGCCAAACTGCGGCGCATGGGCGGTGTATCAGGAATAATTTCATGACGTTCTACCAGTGGCGCAATTAAACGACAATAGGTTGCCGCATGTGCTGACCACGCATAATAACGCTGTACGCCAATTCGACCACTATCAGAATACTGCTGCCATAGTTGCGGATTCTCTAAAATAGCTAATAATGCTTGGCTAATGGCAGTACGATCAAAAGGGTCAATGAGTTGTCCATTATGACAATTGTTAATAATGTCAACCGGACCACCATTTTCAGTGGCCACAATTGGCAATCCAGTTGCTGCCGCTTCCAGCAGCGTTAACCCAAATGGCTCGGTTAATGCTGGATTAATAAATACGCCCTTTGAGTGTGCAACTAGACGGTAAATTTTGGGGACATCATTCGCACTATGGTGCTTGGGAATGGCCACCTGTCCATATAGATCATACGCATCAATCGTAATTAAGAGATCAGTCAGAACGGTACGCGCATTCTCATCAAGATCACGAATATCATCTCGATTACCAGCAATAATTAACACATTAGCGCAGGCACGCAATGGTTGACATTCGCCATAAGATTCTAAAAAGGTGACAAGATTTTTACGTTGATCAGCACGCGATAACGCTAAAACTAACGGCTTTTCTGGTGCATCAAGAAATCGCGCTAATTCATCGGCAAATGGATTTAATATGTCGCTTTCATCCGGCGGGTAAAATTGTTGTAAATCAACACCTGGGGGAATTACTTGCATTCGTTCAGGCAGATAATAATCGTATAGCCCGTATTGTTCTTCAATTTCGTTGTGGGTGCTTGTAATAATTAACTCGGCACTAGCAAGCACGGTTTCTTCGGCTTCAATACGCCGCAACATATTATAGCGCGTATCAATTTGATCGCTATCTAATCCGGCTGCTAACAGGCGCTGGCGTTTATCACGACCCAATGAATGACCGGTATGAACTAATGAAACACCAATTAAATTAGACAGCTTGATACCAACAAAACCGGCATCGGCATAATGGCTATGAACAATAGTTGGCCAACAGCCTTGTTCATGCAAAAAAGCGGTGAGATTATCAACAAAATTATCCAAATAATCCCATAGTTGTTCTTTTGGTAAATACCCATCGGGACCAGCATCAATACGCACAATGCGCGTTTTTGGTGTTAATTGGGTAATGGGTTCGGCATAATCGGGACTCACGCTGGGATCAATAATACGCCGCGTGACTAAATCAACTTGATTCACATCATCGCGTTCGCCTAAAGCGCGGGCTAATTCAAGCACATATTTTGTTTGACCGCCGGTATCGGCATCGCGGCCGAGTTCTAAATCGTGACCACGAATAAGACCATGAATGCTTAACATCAGAACATACATCGTTGAATACCTCTTTTTACTGTTTTATGTCAAACAGTGTTAATGTTAGATAGCCACAACCTCCTGATTAAGTTAAAATACCTAGTATATTTGCGCATCGTAGCATATTTAATATCAGTTGACAAGTTGATTAAATCATTTTTAATTATGAACACCACCCGCCTCGCCCTATTTGCAGCCACTTCCGGCCACAGTGGTGTTGACCGTGTTTTAATCAATCTGGTCACTCAATTCGACGCATGGGGAATTGAAACTGACCTATTAACCATTGCCAATCACGGCCCCGCTTATCCGTTTGATGAATTAAACCACGCCCGCCACATTGCATTAAACACCCGCCACGTCACCAGTGCGTTACCCGGTTTAATTCGTTATATGCGCCGTGAACGTCCGGCCGCGTTATTAACTGATAAAGACCGAGTCAATCGCCTTGCCATTATTGCCAATCAGGTCACAGGTCAATCAACTCGCGTCGTCGTGCGTATTGGCACTGTGGTCTCAACTAATTTAGCCGCCCGCAATTGGTTAGATCGCCAGGTGCAACGCTTATCAATGCAATTGCTTTATTCACATGCCCACGCAGTAATTGTCCCGGCAATAGGTGTGGCGAATGATTTAGCCCAATTCGCGCAATTATCACCCGCGCATATTCAGGTCGTGCGCAGCCCAATTATTACACCGCGTTTATTCACATTGGCCGCTGCCGAATTAACCCATCCCTGGTTAATTGATCCGACCGCCCCGCCGGTGATTTTAGGCGTCGGTGAATTGAGTGAACGCAAGGATTTCGCCACCCTGATCCGCGCTGTGGCTAAAGTCAGACAACAACGAATGTGTCGCTTAATGATCCTCGGCCGCGGGCGGCGTGCAGACCAGTTGCGTTGTCTTGCCGCCACACTCGGCATCAGTGATGACTTTGCGCTACTCGGCTTTCAAGCAAATCCGTACCCGTTCATGCGGCAAGCGCGGTTATTCGTGCTGAGTTCGCGGTGGGAGGGGCTGCCGGTTGCGCTGGTTGAGGCGTTGGCGACGCACACGCCGGCGATTGCGACCGCGTGTCCGGGCGGCGGGGCGGCAGAAGTGTTGGAAAATAGCAACTGTGGTGCATTAGTGCCAGTTGGCGACCTGGACGCGCTGGCAACGGCAATTGCGATCTGGCTTGACCGCCAACCGAGCGCGGCGGATTTTGAGGCGACGCTCGCGCCCTATCAAATCAATCAGAGTGCGCGAGCGTATTTACAGGTATTAGGAATGACGCTGCCGTAGAGCAATTTTGAATGATACTGAACGAAGTTTGAGCGTGGGTTTTTAATTCAAAGCTATTATAAATTTGTGCGGCTATCAATTCGGTTGTCAGATAAATCGCGCAGCATATCGGCAATGATAGTGCGGCACGAATCTTCATATTGACTGTCTTTGCCGCGCCGCACATCGGTAAAGAATCGCATTAACAATCGCTGCTGTTCAGTGGTCAATTCTTCGGCAAATCCATGCTGTTTTTTAATGGCTTTATCGGGTACGCGATCCGGCGCCAGTTCATTGGCGGCTTTGCGGCCGTGTGACCAATTCATTGCCCGCGCACAATACAATACGCTGCGATCTAATAAAATAAATGGGAAGTGTGGATTAGTCACGGGGCCTAAAGAAAACCGCTCGACGCCTAACGTGCGTTGAATATCTATTTTTGCCAACGCCGCGCCGCCTAATGCACCAATTACGCCGCCGGCGGTCGCGCCAATCATCATGCCTAATCCTAAACTGGCGCCAACTAATGACACATCAATTCCCACCCCTGCCGTCACGCCAGCGGCGGCGCCAATTAACATGCGTTGAGTACGATTTAATCCCAATGCTCTGCCAACTTCATTAGAAAATAAATCTTTCTGTAAAATTGAATCGGGCGCCGCGTGCCACACATGATGTTTGAAATGCACCCGAATCTGTTTATGCGCTTCCAATTCTAATTGCCGCAATTCATCTTGAAACCGCTGTTGCAAACGGGTTTGAATGGCTTGCCGTTCCCGATCAGAGCGCAGTTCTGTGACCCGCACGACATGCGTCACGCGCAGCGTTAATGCCTGTTTTAATAAACTGAGAATGGTCATAACGGTATGATGAATGCGCCGTTCCCAATCACGTTCAAAGGCTTCAATCGTGGTGTTTAATTGCGGTTCCCAGCGTTGGTCAATACTCTTGAGTGCATTTAATAGGCTAATGCGTTCAGCATAGGTTGCCCGATGGGCATTAAACTCGCGCACCGAATTAAAGGCTTTATTCAACGCATCTTGCCAATCTTGATTGTACTTTTGATGCGTACTGAGATTATTTAATACCGCCATGCGCGGGCGACCAGTCAAGCGCAATAATTCCATTTCGGTGCGGTCTTTTTCTTTAATGCGTTTAGAACCGTCAATTACCAAAATAATCCCGGCGCCGTCGGCCACGGGTTTTAATAATGCGCAATCGTGGCTAAATAACGCATCAGTGCGATGGGCAGCGACAAATGCACGAGGCAGGTCTGGTTCATTCAAATGCTGTTGAAACCATTCCAAAATCGCACTCGGATTTTGAAACCCCGGCGTATCAATAAATTCAATAATCGGCTGGCCGTCAATAATGACGGGGTAATGATCGGAGCGCGTGGTCGTCCCAGCCCGTTGGTCAATATCAATGCGGTCATTTTCAGTTAAGGTCGCCACAATTGACGATTTACCCGCGTTGGGATGCCCCATGATGGCTAATACCGGTGTGGTTGTTTTCATTCCGCACCTCCGACTGTCTCGTCATTATCATCGGGTAGCAGTGGCATTAACCGCAAATACGGATCACCTAATTGATCTATTTTGCGTTGCCAATCAATTAAATCAAATGGGCGCACTGGTGGCAATGGATCATCCCCATCTGGATCACCGGTCAGCGCTAATAACAACGCTGCTTGTTGACCAATGGCTGCCCGCACCCGCCGTAAAAAGCGCAAATGCTCGGTAATCGGTGGTTGCGAACCATCAGTTAATAATGCTACTCGCGCTGGTGGTGATTCCCAACGACTCGTTTCTAATAATGCAATTGCTTGATCGGCTATTGCTGTATTGCCGCCAAAAGTGACCGTTGTGACCACGCGCCAACCTGATGCTTGTAATAATAATTGCTGCAAACGGGTATGATCGTCAGCGGTGAGGATGTCGGCAATATCAAGGTGAATCAATAGGATGCAGGCGTCAGCGGCAATGCCCGGCGCGGGGGGTTGGATAATAGCGTCGGCGGATGGCGTTGATAAATCCCCCCTGCCCCCCTTTGCTAAAGGGGGGGGGGCGATTGCCTTTGCTAAAGGGGGGGGAACGGTTTTTATCAATTCAACTGCGGCCGTCTCATTAGCGGTAAAGTCGGTTGCTGTCAATTCGCCCGCCGCCGTTTCGTTGGCGGTCAATTCAGCGGTTGTTAATTCGTTCATTGCCAATGACGGCGCCGCTGTTGCGGGTGATGTGAATGATGGCGCGCTGGTTTGCAATTCAGTAGTGGATGAAACAGGTAATGCTGCGGGAATTGGCATGGCGGGGCCAACGCCGCTGCCGCTGGTCGCAGTTTCTAAACTCGGTGCTAATAACCGCGCATATAATGCTTGGGTTTGTTGATGGGTGAAGGGCAAATTGGCGAGGGTGTGCGCTTGGGTGCGAATGGATAGCCAGAGTAATAATAAGCGCGGCATTAACCCGTAGCTGATGACGGCGAAAATTAAAAACCAGCGCCAGGCGCGTAAATATTCGCCACTGCTCCAGGCGAGTGGGTTTTTTAATAAAATGCGCGTGCCTTCAATTGCAGCGAGCGATGGATAGCCGGTGCCTTCTCCAAATAACCAGCCCCAGGGCAGGGCAATAAAGCGTGTGAAATGATAAACCGTTTGCGCGTCAATATTGAGTGCCGTTCCCCAGCCAAATGCTAAATCACTGAATAATTCGGTTAATACGGTGATGAGAATGGCGCCGAGATTAAAACCAATGCCTAAGGCTTGAATTGGAATTAATAAGGGTAAATAGGCGGCGCGGCCGTAAAGCGCGACCTGTGCAGTGAATTGACCGCGAGATGCCTGTGCTTGATTGCGGATGTCGGCGGGTAGGTGCGCTAATCGCTGGTGTTGCAGCCACGCAGCCAGGCGGGTGAATGCGGGTTGTAATGCGCGGGCAAGCCATGAGACGTCTTCGGCGACTTTTTGCATTGGTCGAGCGCGGCGCAGCGCCCAGACGGTTGCGGTGCCGCCGACTAGCAACAGTTGTAAAAATACCAACCAGAAGAGGTACCAGGTGATGCTCACCGGGGTGTGACCGTCATACTGTAATAAGATCGAGGCGAGGCTGCCGCCGACGATCATGCCAATCAGCGCCAGCGCGAGTGTTAGCAAGCGTTGACTGCGCTCGAACGCGGCGCCGGGGAGTAGTTCTCGTAGGTCGGGGGATTCATTTTGCCGCCGCATTTCTAACCAGTGGCGGAGGGCGGCGCGGCGGTGGGTGAGTGAATGTTCGGTTGCCGCCACAACGGGTTTGATGTGTTCTAAATACAACGTCCGATCACGCTGTGCTAATTGTTTGCGCTGACGCGGTTGGTCACGCAGCGTTTGTTCATCGGCGTCAACGTAGTGGTCAAAATCAAACACGTCGGCAATGTGCCACACGGCAGCCGGGTCGGTGGCGGAATCGGTGTTACCCGACAACGTGGCGCGCAGTTGTGCCAGTCGCGGTTGAAGCTGCTGCCAAAAGGGGTGCAGGGTGGTGAGCAGTTGCTGCTGGCGTTCGGGTGGCAGTAGTCGCAGCAGCCAATGAGACAGGTGGCGCAGTAACGCATCCATCGCTATTCCTGTTTGGGTCGGAGTCGGTTGAAAGGTGCCGTTAACGGTGATGTGAGCATTGAAACAAAAACCGGCGCGATACAGCAGCGATGGCCAATTTTGCCACGTCGGGGGCGGTGCTGTAACCTCGGTATGTTCATTGCATGATCGGTGGTAAAACGTGTGGGTGCTACACGCATGACACGCAACCAATCTGAGGGTGTCGCAGTGGCAATAGCGTGAGCCGCGTTTCCTGTGCTAATCTTGACATGAACGCCACACGTCTCATTTATGTGACACGGAAACTACCAATTGTCGAACTTATCGAGTTAAGTATTCTAATGACCAATTCTCACGCTTTCACCGTTACTCAAGAGTCAGATCACACACTGGAGGCTGCCGCCATGTCACCCACTCAACACCGTGCTATTTGGGAACTTTGCCGTCAGGGCTTGCCGTTAGTCGCCGATGCCGCCGCGGCCAGTTGGCGCGAGGGGCGGGCGTTTAAACTCGACAGCCGCGTGGTCGTCGGGCGTGAAATTCACAGTTTGATCGAGCAAAGCAATCAAGAAACGCGGTTGTCACATCGCGCCAGCGGTTCAGGTCAAGCGGCGGTTGCCTGATGTTGCGACTGATCGCGCCACAGTCCACGAATGGCGGCGATGCCTTGCGCACCGCACTGCTGGGCGTGGATCAAATGCTCGCGGCCGACGCCACCGAGCGCGTACACCGGCAGGTTGGCAGTGGCGACCAGTTGGCTAAATTGTTCCCAGCCCAGCGGTTGGGCGTCGGGATGACTGCGCGTGGGCTGCACCGGTGACAGGAGCGCGTAGTCTGCCTCCACCTGCGCGGCGTGGCGTAAATCGGCAGCCGTATGACAGGATACGCCAAGTAATGCTGGCGCTGTCGGGCGCTGTGTCAACTGTGACAGGTCCGCGGCGGTCAGGTGCCAGCCGTGATGCGCAATGGCGTTAAACGTGCCGCGCTGCAAACTGGCGAGCGGCCGGTTGAATACGAGCTGCGCTGAATACTGCTGACACATCCCGCTCACCTGTTGCGCAAGTTGCGCGAATTCCCCATCCGTCAATGACTTGGCGCGTAATTGCACCAGTTGAATCCCCGTCTGCAACGCCCGCTCCAATTGCCTGACAAATGCTGCCACATCGCCCGTCGGCTCGGGGGTGATGAGCGACAAATTTGGCAATTGCAACGCTCGGATCACGGGGCGGTCGAGCGGCGGAAATTCAGCCGGATCAAGTGTTTGTGGATCACACCAGCGCAGCGGTTGCCCTTCGCACCCGTTCGGTTGCCCGTGATACGCCGTGACGCGGTACACCGACAGCCACAGCCGCCGCTGCGTGAGCGGGTTGTCATGGTGAACGGTGATGAGCGGCTGGGCGGCGGTGAGCGTGATGCCCAATTCTTCGGTCAATTCCCGCGCTAATCCCGCCAGCGGCGCTTCCTGTGGGTTTAATTTGCCGCCCGGGAATTCCCAGCAACCGGCAAATGGCACGTCAGCGCGGCGCTGGGTGATGAGGACGCGACCGCTTGAGTCGGTGATGACGCCGGCGACAACTGTCAAAATCATCAATCATGGTCTCCGATACTTTTTTCTTAAACATCGCTCAACAATGCTGAGAAATGATCAACTGCCAATCCGCAGACTGGGGTGTATCTACCAAAGCGCGTAATAAGATATTACGCGCACCAACTAAATCACGATTAACCCATGCACCGGATAAGAGTCGAATTAACTTTGCTCCACCGATGTTTTTAACTTCACCCGTTTCTGGATGTGTTTTACTAGTATAGGCTTCATTAACATCCACAACCCGCTTACCGTATTCAAACGCTTTATGTTTAATAAATTGCTTAAAACGATAATGCGCGAAAGTGAGCATTGCGCGCACTGACTTTGATTGAATTCTACGCCCCGCTTTACTCACCATTGCTTGCGTTTCAAACGTTGGCAATAAAATCAATTCAAAGTTTTTCACTAAAAAAAGCGCAGTTTTGTGGTGCAACTCATCAATGAGATGTTTGATTTTTTCCCGCATTCGCGCCGCCGCAATCCGCATTTTATGTTGGCGCTGTTTAGATACTTTAGTCATTCGGGAAATCAAGTCATCTAAATAACACGCCAACCGCTGAATACGCGAAAAATCACCTGATCCAATAAAACCGCAAGTGTCATCTGAATAGAAAGCGACAAAATTGCGAATACCTGGGTCAATCGCCACCACGCGGGCTTGGTTATCGCCATTAGGTACACGCGGTGTTTTTGATGGCATTGCAAGATAATACTTGCCGGCTTTCCAAAACAAACGTGAATCTAAATAAGATTCTGGTAAAGACTCGTGTATTTTCAAGCCTTTACCGGAAATCTTAGGATAAATCCCCGCCATTTTAATTGCCGTTTTGGGAATAAAGCACGATTGTTGTGGTGATTTCCGACTACGAAATTGTGGTTTGCCTTTTGCCTTAAAAAACGCAGTGGTTGCATCTTTTATTGCAATTGCTTTAATTTGAAACGGACACTCTTTTGTCCAACTGGGTAATAATTGTGTTGCGTATTTTTTAATCTCCATCCAATTGGGCGTCCAGTTTTGACACGAGCGAATAAAATCAATTGTCCAATTAAACACATAACGAGAAACAGTCATCCAATACTTAAATATCTTTTTTTGGTTGCGCGTCATTGCGCAAGTCTTTAATAAGTTCATGCTCTGGCGAGTGAGCAGACTGGTCGAGAACCACGAGTTCTCCACCGTTGTGTTCAATAACTTGTTGAATGAGTTCGACGCCAAATCTTGCCAGTCGGTCACGGTGGGCAACCACAAGTTGGATGCAATCGCCGCGCATTGCGCGTTCCAAAATGGTTTTAAGTCCTGTTCTTTTGAAATTGAGTCCACTGCCGATGTCTTTAATGATTTCTGCTTGCGGATATTGATTGCGCAGGAATTGAACTTGGCGGTCGAGATCATCGCGCTGTTTGAATGAAGAGACGCGGCAATAGATAATGACAATGCGCTCTTTTCGCAATCCAAGATAGGCATCGACATCATAACGACGTTGTCCACTACTGGTGCGAATGTGCGGGATTTTGCCGGCATCTGCCCATCTTCTAAGCGTTTCTGGGTGACATCCGAGGCGTTTGGCGGCTTCTCTCGTGGTAACGTAGGTTGACATCGCATGTTACGAACATTCCGCGCTAATGTTGAGCAAAGTATAGATTATTAGATACTATGATGCAACCGCGATAAAATGAGAACTGACGGTCTCAATCAGATGCCAAGCGTGGCACAAATCGCCAAATGCGCGTGATGTCCAACACATCCGCCCGCGCTCGAATGCTGTCTGGCAACGGTGCGAACGGCGCGGCGAGCGTGACAATTTGCACCGCCGCCTGATCGAGCGCCGCCTCACCTGACGAGCGCAGCACCCGCACCGCCGCCAAACTCCCGTCCGCTCGCACCGAGGTTTGCAACACCAAACTGCGCGCACTCGCCTGATGCCGCGCCGCGTCGGGATAATTCAACGCGCCAATCGCCTCCACTTTGCGTCGCCAAGCGTCCAAATAACTGGCATAACGCGGATCACGCGATGCGGCATTCACCCGCACCCGCCGCTCGCCAGTTTGACTAACCGATTGATCTTGTTGTGATAATTGCGCAACGGTCGCCGCCTGACTGCTTAAAATACCCGCCGTTGTGATTTGCTCGGGAAATCCGCGTTGCTGCCCGGAAGAAAATCCCCCCTCCCCCCCTTTTGCAAAGGGGGGTGAAGATTCCCCACCTTTAACAAAGAAATCTTCCTCTTCCCCCCATTTTGCAAAAGGGGGTGGAGATGACAGCGGGGGGTGAAGTTTTGCAAAGGGGGGTGAAGATTCCTCTCCTTTTGCAAAGGGGGGTGGAGATTCCTTTCCTTTAACAAAGAAATCGTCCTCTTCCCCCCCTTTAACAAAGGGGGGCAGGGGGGATTTAACCCCAGCTGTTGATTGGGGAGATTTGATCGCCGCCGACCAATCCACCGTCGGCGTCAAATTAGACAGCAACGCCGTCGTGGCTGACACAGCGGGTGGGGGCGGCGCAGCGGTGACTGGCGGCGGCGGTGAACTGGACTGGATTGGCGGCGCGGGTTGATTGGCGAGCGGCGGCGCGGATTCGAGTTGACGAGTCACGGGCGGCAGCGGCAGCAATTGCACCATCACCACCGACGGCGGCGGTGACTTGGGCGGCGGGGCGGGTGCCGTCCAGCGCTGTTCAAACACCCACAACAGCGCCAAGTGCCACGCGGTCGCCAGCGCCAGCGCCGCGCTAAACCGTTGAACATAAAAGCGATTTTGATGACGCGGCGGCGGCTGCTCGGTCAGCAGCTCATCAATCGCCCCAATTGTCGGCAACGACCAACTTGGCATTGCGGTCAATCACCTTGAGTTGGCGCGCCATTTCTGGGCTGAGATGCACCGTGCCGTCGCTGTCAATCAACGCCGCCGCGTCAATTTTCAACCGTTTTGCCACTTCCGCCCACTGCGTCAAACCCGCAACAAACAGCGCGGTTGCGGCGACCTCGGTGGTCAGCGCATCGCCCGCGTGTAACACAGTTACAGCGCGCACCGTGTTGACCGGGTAGCCGGTGCGCGGGTCGAGTACATCGTGATAAATCTTGCCTTGATACAAGCAGTTACGTTGCATGTCGCTGCGGGTGAACACGCTGGTATTGCCGCTGATGAGGAGCATCCCGATCACGCCCGCGCCGCCTGGTCGGGTCAGCGGCACTCGCCAGGGTTGCCCGACACGGTCGCCGAGGGCGCGCACGTTGTCGCCAATTTTCACCACCGCGTGCCGAATGCCCTGCGCGTGTAAATTGTCCATCGCCAAATCTATCGCGTAACCCATTGCCCCGACACGGAAATCGAGCTTGACGGCGGGGTTGTCACTTTGCAACAGAATGTCGTTGAGGCTTAAATCGGTCAACTTGGGCGCGGCGGCCACGATGCGTTCGAGCGTGGCTGGCTCGGGCAAACTGGTCAGCGCGCAGTCAGCGGTCACGTCGTGAAAACCCCATAAATCGTATAAAAATCCGATGGTTGGGTTGAATAACTCCCCGCTCTGCTCCGATAACGTGTAACAGCGTTTCAACAGCGGCAGCAGTAACGGCGGCGCGGCAAATGGCTCGTCACCCGCGAGGCGCTCGTTGACCTGCTGCAACGCGCCCGCTCGTTGCACCGTTAAACTGCGGTCGAGAATCTGAAAATCTTGTTCAATTTCATCGGCTTTAGCCGCCGCGAGCGGTTCAGATGCGCCCAAAATGCGGATTTCAACCGGGCTGTCAAATGCCGTGAATTGGCGGGTGTAGACCGGAATTTCACTGCTGCCGCAACCGTTGAGAACGAGCGCGACGGTGGCCAAAATGAGCGTGGTACGACTACGCATGAGTGTTTTTTAGTAACTGTTGTTCCAGCGCAACGAGCAGGTCGGCGGCGATGTCGCTGCCGCAGGCGCGATCCAGTTCGCGGATGCAGGTCGGGCTGGTGATGTTGATTTCGGTCAACCAATCGCCGATCACGTCCAGTCCCGCAAACCAGATGCCGCGTTGCAGCAAGGTTGCGCCGACCCGTTCGGCAATGTGGCGGTCGCGGTCACTCAGCGGGCGGACTTCGCCAATCGCGCCGGCGGCGAGGTTGCCGCGTGAATCCTCGGCGCTGGGAATGCGGGCGAGTAAGTGCGCTACCGGTTGACCAGCGACGATCAGGATACGCTTGTCACCGCGGCAAATCTCGGGAATGAAGCGCTGCGCCATGCAAAATTGCTGCGCGTGGGCGGTGAGCGTTTCAAAAATGACACCGACGTTGGGATCGCCGTGACGCACGCGGAAGATCGAGCGCCCGCCCATCCCGTCCAGTGGTTTGACCACGATCTCGCCCTGCTCGCGCAAAAAGTCGCGCAAGATCAATTGCTGGCGCGTGACAATCATTGGCGGGGTTAAATCGGGGAATGATGTGACCGCTAATTTTTCATTCGCATCGCGTAAGGTGCGCGGATCATTTATTACCCAACAGCCCTGCGCCTGCGCCAATTCCAATAGATAGGTGGCGTAAATATACTCCATATTAAACGGCGGGTCTTTGCGCATTAACACCAGGTCAAAATCAGTGAATGGCCGCCAGCGCGGTTCATTCAATTCAAACCAGCGGTGCGCATCATCCCACACGCGCAGGTCACGACTCAATGCGAATACTTGACCGTCGCGCAATAATAGATCGCCGATTTCAAAATACTGCAATGACCAACCGCGCTGTTGGGCGGCCAATAACATGGCAAAGGTGCTGTCTTTTTTAATCTGAATCCCGGCAATTGGATCCATTAAAACGCCGAGTTGTCGGGGCATATCTAATTACTCAACATGAAATAACTGTTTAATTGACCCGCGCATGAACGCCGATTGAGTCGGTGGCAGAATCGCGCTGAATGAAACGATAAAACCAACGCCAGGGCAGCCATACGGCAGCACCAAGTAGCACCACAATATACAGCATCCAAATTGGCAGTATTAATAATAATTTAGCAATCAATTGTAATAAATCACCCTTATGAACCATTTTCGCCGTCCGACTGGCTATTTTTACAAACTTAATTGCCCCGACCTTGTCCAATACCCGCAATCCACCCTGACCGAAAGTGGCGGCTAATTTAATAGTATCAGCGCCCAATTCACCCGCTCGGTGCGCAAGTTTAATCGCCGCTTGACCGCCAACTTGATACAGCACCACGCTCTGCTGCCCAAAGGTTTTCGCAAAGGTCGCCATCTGCCGCAGTGCATTTGTATCTGCCGTACTGCTTAAAAGTTTTAATCCACCGCGAGTTTTCGCTAATACATACACATCCGCAAATAAATCATTCACCGCATCCAGTTTATTGGTTTGCTTCACTGTTTTTGCGCCATCAATTAATGCTTTACCCAGCCAAGCCGGCAATTGACCCAATTTACGCGCTGCTTTTAATACACTCACCCCCACTTTCGCTGGCGTTGCCGTACCGGCACTCGCAATTTGTGCCGCCGTTGCGACCACACCAATTGCCGCTAATGCCGTTAATACTTCATCAACTTCTTCACCCTGCGCCGCGTTTATTCCCTGATTTGCCAGATCGCGTAAATCACCGATGACGAAAAAATCACTCACGACACTGGCAACTTGACCACTGGTTTCATCACTCGTGCCTTGCAATACTCCTTCACCAATTTTTGCGGCTTGATAATTCCAACTGCCACGGACCTGTTCAATTTCTTGCCATAATGCCTGCGCCTCGGGATTATTTTTGACGTAATCATACTCCATGAAAAACTCAAGATAACTCGACGCATCAGCATAGTGATCGTCTTTTAATAATTCACGGGTTTTTGGCACTGGATCAATTTGACTGAGCGCCAACATCGCTAATTGAGTTTGTTGCCAAATGACACCAACCGCAATGATTGCTAAACCAAGTAACACAAATTTTGCAATCCGAATCATTATCAATATCCTCGTTTAATCGTTCCCATGCTCCAGTGGAGAAACGCAAATATTTTATTAACAATCAGCCGTTCAACTGCATGACTTCTGACCACATGACAATTATCAATCGAATGCTGGGTTATTCACCCAACCGCAGCGCGTGTAATGGCGGCCGCACGAGTAAATGATAACTACTCAAGGCGCCCGCGCTGCCAATCATTATAGCACTACCGCCGCCACCAATTAACCACAGCCAAGCATTCCACGCAAAGGGCAATTGTAACACCGACTGCGCTAATAGATAAGCAATGAATTGCGCAAAGCCGGCCGCTAATAATCCCGCGCCCAATCCCAGACTGCCAAACTCAATCAATAAACCCCAGAGTAATTGCTGCCGCTGGGCGCCAAAGGTACGCAAAATGGCTAATTCCCGCCGCCGCGCTGTTAAATTCGCTTGAATACCGGCAATCATTACCACAAAGCCCGCCGCCAATGTAAATAACAACACATATTCTACGGCATGAATACCGCGTTCAATCACCCGCCGCACCTGAGTTAATATCGCCTCGACATCAATTGGGGTGACGCTGGGAAACTGTGCTAATAAATCAGACATCATTGCAATGCGTTGCGGTGGCAAATAAAAACTGGTAATAAAACTGGCCGGCTCCTCGCCTAATAACGCGGGGGAGGCAATCACAAAAAAGTTCACATTAAAACTGTCCCATTGCACCTTGCGAATACTGGTCACGGGCGCGGCAATTTCGCGGCCATTCACCCAAAACCGCAATTCATCACCCAATTGAATGCCCAGCGTGTCGGCAATGCCAGATTCAATAGATAATTGCGGCGTGGTTAATCCTGCTGGCGTTTCCCACCACGCCCCTTTAATCACCTGATTATCCGTTTGCAATGCACTTGCCACGCTCAAATTGAATTCACGTTCCACTAACCGCCGCGCTCGTTCATTCGGGAAATCCTCGGGTTGAATAACGCGCCCTGCAAGCCCAATTAACCGCCCACGAATCATCGGATAAAGCGTGATGTCATTAATGTCTTGCGTGGCTAAATATTCCCGCAACGGCGCCACTTCTTGCGGTTGAATGTTAATTAAAAACTGGTTGGGGGTATTCACTGGCAAGCTGTCCTGCCACGCACTTAATAAATCAACCCGTACCACTGTTAATAATAACAACGCCAAAATACCTAATCCAAAGCCCGTCATTTGTAATACCGCTGCGGTTGGCCGCCGCGCAAATCCCGCTAATCCCAAATGCCAAATCCCGCTGCTATAGCGCGTCATAAAACGGGCGAGTAAAATTAACATGCCGGCAAATAAAACCAATGCAATCACGGCGCCAATAACGCCGAATAACACGCGCATTGCCAAATTCAGATCGCCCGCTTGCCACAATAATAAAATCATCATAGCCGCTGTGGCGGTGAATGCAGTGAAGAGCGTAGCCGAGCGCGGCGTCCCTAAATCACGGCGTAACACGCGCAATGGTGTGACCTGTGCTAATTGAATGAGCGGCGGTAAAGCAAAGCCCGCCAATGCAATTAAACCGGTCGCAAAACCAATGAACGCGGGTTTAAAACTCGCCGCTGGAAGTGATAAATTTAATAATTGATCGGCTAATAACCAGATTAAACCGTGTTGCGCGATGTAACCAATAAAACAACCAAGTCCGCTGGCGATCAATCCCAACCACAATAATCGGAATGCAAATAAACCAATTAACCGCTGTTTGGGCGCACCTAATGCGCGCATAATGGCAACCGCATCGGTTTGGCGTTCAACTAAACGGCGACTGGCTAATGCGAGTGCGGCGCCGGCAACTAATAACGTGACTAATGCGGCTAATTGTAAAAAGCGGGCGGCGCGATCAACTGCGGTGGCTAATTCCGGACGAGTGGTGCGCGCATCTAATAAATCAGCATTTTTAGGTAATTGCGGTTTCACCCAAGTCATAAACGCATTCACCGCCGTCTCATCACCGGCAATTAACAACCGATGACGCACACGGCTTAATGGCGTAACTAAATCGGTGGCGGCAACATCTGCTTCATTCATTAAAACACGCGGCGCATACGCAAATAAATTGCCGCCGCGATCGGGTTCATAATTCAACACCCCGGCGATCACGAATTGACTGCGGCCGAGTTTCACTGTGTTACCAACGCTGGTTTTTAATAAAATTAACAGACGCGGTTCCACTAAAATATGTTGCGCTGCTAATGAAATCCCGCCCGTTTCAATATGTTCTGATTGATTAGATTGATTAACGTGTGATTGCCACCGCAGCGCGCCGCGCAATGGATAACGGGCTGTCACGGCTTTGATTTCCACTAATTGAGTGCGCTCATTGGCAATGATAACACTGCGCCAACTGATCCAATTGGCACGGGTTAAACCTAATTGTTGTGCGTGATTGATGAGCGCGGGTGGCAGGGGTTGGGCAGAATCAATTGCTAAATCGGCCGCTAATAATTCGCTGCCTTGTTGGTGCAAGGCGCGGGTCAAGCGGTCAGTGAAAAAACCAACGGCGGTGGTGGCTGTCACCGTTAATATCAAGGCTAAAGTTAAAACGTGTAATTCGCCGCTGCGCCAATCACGATTTAATAAGCGCAGTGCGAGAATAGCAGTTTGCCAATGCTGTCGCATGGATTTAAGAAATAAAAACCGATTAAAAACAGTCGTGGTCATGTTAATGGTTCCAATTGCCCATCTGTCATTAATAAACGCCGATCACAGCGGGCGGCTAATGCGGCATCATGGGTGACTAAGACTAATGCGGCGCCTAAATTGGCGCGGAGCTGTAGTAATAAATCAATAATGCGACTGCCGGTGGCGGCGTCTAAATTACCGGTTGGTTCGTCGGCAAATAAAATGCGCGGGGCGGGGGCGCAGGCACGCGCAATGGCAACGCGCTGTTGTTCACCGCCAGATAATTGCCGCGGGTAATGATTCACGCGGGCGCTTAATCCAACTTGATTTAATGCAGTCAAGGCACGTTGGCGGGCGTCGTGCCGGTGCTGTCCTGATAATTCCAATGGTAAAGAGACATTTTCTAATGCGGTGAGCGTCGGTAATAATTGAAAACTTTGGAATACAAATCCGACGCGGCCACTGCGATGCGCAGCGCGTTCATCTTCATTACATTGATCTAAACAGATTGCATCGAGCCAAATACTACCGCTGGTTGCTTGATCTAAACCGGCTAATAACCCTAATAAAGTGGATTTACCCGAGCCGGAGGCGCCGAGAATGGCGACTGCTTCACCTGCCGCGACGGTTAAATTAACTTTTGACAAAATGGTGAGTTGCCCATCAGGCGCATCAATGACTTTACTCAATTGTTCAGCGCGGCAAAGTAATGTGACTGCTTGGTTCATATGCTATATTTCCATTATCAACGCTTGGCGTATTCGGCGACTACCATAGCACAGATTGATCTTGGTAGCAGCTAAACAGTTTGCTTGCATTATTGATGATTCGCTCTGTGGTTTTGCCTTGATTAAATAAAACCAGTATACTAGACGTTCAACTCGGTTAATGTTGAATTAAAATAGTTGCTCAATGCTACAGGAGATTGAATATGATTTATGCTGCACCCGGCAGTGCTAACGCCATCGTTCAATATAAATCTCAATACGATAACTTTATTGGCGGTCAATGGACACCACCAGTTAAGGGACAATACTTCGATGTCATCACACCGATTTCCGGTACGAAATATACCCAAGCCGCCCGCTCTACTGCTGAAGATATTGAATTAGCATTAGATGCTGCGCATTCAGCGGCGGCTGCATGGGGTAAAACATCGGCAACTGAACGCGCTAATTTTTTATTAAAAATTGCTGATCGAATTGATGCAAATCTTGAGCGTTTAGCGTATGCCGAAACGGTAGATAATGGCAAACCGATTCGAGAAACATTAGCGGCGGATATTCCATTATCCAGCGATCATTTCCGTTATTTCGCCGGGGCGGTGCGCGCTCAGGAAGGCAGTATTAGTGATTTAGACGTGACGACAGTCGCGTATCATTTCCACGAACCATTAGGTGTTGTGGGGCAGATTATTCCCTGGAATTTCCCGATTTTAATGGCGGCGTGGAAATTAGCACCCGCGCTTGGTGCGGGGAATTGCGTGGTCTTAAAACCGGCTGAATCAACGCCCATCTCTATTCTGGTATTAATGGAGTTAATTGCTGATTTATTACCGCCGGGCGTGTTAAATATCGTCAATGGTTTTGGTCGTGAAGCCGGAATGCCATTGGCAACTCATCCGCGCATTGCCAAAATTGCTTTCACGGGTTCAACTACGACTGGGCGTCTTATTGCACAAGCGGCAGCCAATAATTTAATTCCAGCTACGCTCGAATTGGGTGGTAAATCACCGAATATCTTTTTCCCGGATGTCATGGAAAAGGATGATGCGTTTTTAGATAAAGCAATTGAAGGTTTGGTATTATTTGCATTCAATCAAGGTGAAGTCTGCACCTGTCCATCCCGCGCCCTCATTCATACGAGTATTTATGAACCTTTTATAGAGCGTGTTCTCCAGCGCGTGGCGGCAATTAAACATGGCAATCCATTGGATACAGAAACCATGATGGGTGCGCAGGCGTCTAAAGAACAATTAACTAAAATACTGGCATATCTTGATTTGGGGCGGCAGGAAGGGGCAGAAATCCTATGTGGCGGCGCACAAGCGCATTTCGGGAATGAACTCGACGGCGGTTATTATGTGCAGCCAACGCTATTCAAGGGGCATAATAAAATGCGAATTTTCCAAGAAGAAATCTTCGGCCCCGTATTAGCTGTGACCACCTTTCAAGATGAAACAGAAGCGGTGTCATTAGCAAATGACAGTTTATATGGATTGGGCGCGGGCGTTTGGAGCCGCAATGGTAATGTCGCTTATCGCATGGGTCGGGCAATTCAAGCCGGGCGCGTGTGGATCAATTGTTATCATGCCTATCCTGCACACGCGGCATTTGGTGGCTATAAAGAATCTGGCCTTGGCCGTGAAACACATAAAATGATGCTTGATCATTACCAAAAAACGAAAAACCTATTGATTAGTTATTCCGAAAATAAACTCGGGTTTTTCTAGTTCAATAAACGCGGTCATTTACCCATTTTGATTTGTGACTGCACAATTAGTATTAAATATTAACGGGATTACATTCAGTGATCCCGTTTCTTATTTGAGGGATTTGCATGACGGTTAAACGAGTGATCGCCACTGATGCGGCATTAGCATTGATTGAAAAACTAAAAAAACAACACGGTCAATTAATGTTTCATCAATCGGGCGGCTGTTGCGATGGCAGTGCGGCAAATTGTTATCTTGCCGGTGAATTACAGGTCAGCGCACAGCGTGATATTCAATTGGGTGAGATTGGCGGTGTGCTATTTTATATGAGCCGTTCTCAGTACGCATATTGGCAACATACGCAGCTTATCATTGATATAACCGAAGGATACGGCGGCACATTTTCTTTAGAAGGCCCTGAGGGGTTGGTATTTATCACTCGTTCCAGATTATTTACCGATGCTGAGTGGTCTGAATTAAACGATCAATGAATTTCGCACAATAACGATTGTCGTTCAAACTGATCTGTACACAATCAACGATGGCGTTTAGCGATATGTGATTTTGCTTGACGCTGTTTTGCTTGATACATGTTTTTATCAGCGCAATAAATAAGCGCATCGGCATCAATGGCATGATCGGGATAGATAGCAATACCAACGCTGGCCGATACCTCAATTATTTCATTGTTTAATTGGCAAGGTTGATTGATGTTGGCATGTAACTTTTCAACGATTTTCTGGGCGTTATCTAATGAACCCACATCTTGTAAAATCATTAAAAACTCATCTCCAGCCAATCGACCAACATAATCAGTTTCGCGTATTGATTGCTGTAATCTCGTTGCAAAAACTTGCAATAACAAATCGCCTAGCTGATGTCCGAGAGTATCGTTAATTTCTTTAAACCCATTTAAATCAAAAAATAGCACCCCTAATTTAGTTTGATGTCGTGCTGCTAAAGCAAGTGCTTTTTTTAATTGGGTTAGGATAAACACGCGATTCGGTAACCCAGTTAAATTGTCATACAATGCTGCCTGTTCTAGTTGCTTTTGCAATGCGCGTTTTTCGGTAATATCACGCGCTATGCAAATAATAAAATTGGATTTTTCAATCCGACTTTTAAATGGCGCATTAATCCATTCACATAGAATTTCCTGCCCATCTTTTTTAAGATTGATATTTTCGTGATGAATAACTTGCTGTTCTTGATGCACCGTATTTAACACCGTTTGCACTGCATCACGTTCGCGGGTTGGGACAATGAGTAATACAGTTTTTCCAATCACTTCAGCGGATTTCCATAAAAAAGTTTTTTCCGCTGCAAAATTCCAATTCACGACCTGATTTTTATTATTTAAAATCATCAATCCCAACGGCGTATAATTAAAAATTGTATTGAGTCTTACTTCGCTTATTTTTGCTCTGCGATAGAAATAAAACAACAACAAAACAATTAAAGATACTAAGATCAATATAGCCATAGTATAATACAATTGGCGTTTTAAACGCTGTAAATCTAATTCTGAGTTGGGAATGTACAGCATTTGTTCAACATTAAAACGTTCGGGCAACATCCCTAAATAATGATATGTTTTGGCAATATGTTGCCAGCGCCCAATATTCATATAACCCGGGTCAATTAATTCTGGACGCATTAAATCACGCATTGCTTGTGCCTCGAATTGTAAATGCGCAATGCTATGACGCTGGGAGTATTTTTGATAAATTAACTGGATGATTTCATCGGGATTTTGCATGGCATAACGCCAGCCTTGCAGCGTTGCTTCACGAAAAGCTTTGACACGTTGGGGGTGTTGTTCTAATTCGGTTTCCGTAGTAAAGAAGTTATCACCATAAAAATCAATACCGCTCATACGGGGACTAAATAGATTATACGTTCGATTTAATTGTTTTAGTTCATAGACTTCATCGGTGGAATATACCGACATTGCATCGGTTTGTCCATTGATTAGATCGTTTAAATCAAAACTATGATGCTGCATCACAAAGGCTTTTTGGGTAAAGCCTTCTTGATATAAATACGCAAATAATTCGGCTGAACTTGGTTCAATCATCAGCTGATGACCAACGAGTTTGTGAATATGTTCAATACCAGAATCGGTTAATGTCACCAAACTGAGCGGCGAATGTTGAAAAATAACTCCCAATACCAACACTGGCTCGCCACGATAGCGATTCAGAATTAACTCACTAGTACCAACTCCGAATTGAGCGCGGCCCGCCACCACTTCATGTGTACTATCTACACCGGGGGCTGCTTCAATAATTCTTACATCTAACCCGACTTCCTGATAAAACCCTTTT
Source organism: Thiospirillum jenense (assembly GCF_014145225.1). Lineage (GTDB taxonomy): Bacteria > Pseudomonadota > Gammaproteobacteria > Chromatiales > Chromatiaceae > Thiospirillum > Thiospirillum jenense. Next base: position 5,282 of record NZ_JABVCQ010000005.1, on the reverse strand, counting down.
GCTTGTGCGGCGTAATACCCGGCGAATTGAAATTGATGTTTCCATTTTAATTGCAAGGTAACAGTATCTAACTGCGAGGTAGCATTGGCCGTCAAACTTAGCAACAATGCGAATAAAATAAATACGCGGGTGTGAATTATATTTTGTGCATGACACATAGCGCAGTTCATAACAATGGTGGAGCGGGTAATTATGTCAATTTAGCTAAGTTAGTTGCTTAACTGGTGTATGTAAACGGTCATTTTTTAGACTGCTTAATCGTGATTGGTTGACCTTTTTCTCCAGCGTAGAATACGATAATTTCGGCTGGTTCGTTCCCTTCATTTTTACCATAATGCCATGTATCTATGACTTCTACAATTGGATCATTGGGTTTTAGGTGTAAAACTTGATTGCTATCGGTTATTACTGTGAGTTGACCTTTGAGGAGTACGCCGGCATTGATGACTGGGTGCGTGTGCATTGGTAGCGCGTGATGCGGCGGAATGGTAATGCGCAAAATCGTGATTTCAGGTGTGCCGGTTTTGTAGGCTGGCAGTGGCTGTTCATTCCAGCTTTTAGTTGATTGAATCAGTTGAACTACGGCAATATCATTGGCAGGTTTTATTGATGCACAACCTGTTAACAGCATCGTAGATAGTAAGACATACATAATATTTTGCATTTAATTTTGTTCCTAGAATAACCTAAAGGTAAATATCGAAAGTTACGCAGGTGATCGTTCCCGCATTCTAAATATTGGAACATTCAGTTCAATTAAATTAATCATGTAAATATTCAGCTGTGTTATGTGTAACATACTTTATAAACACCGGTTTTCAGTCATTCTACCGCTGATTAACTTTATTGAACAACGCTATTTTTACATTCTCTCCAATTAGGATTACCGCTGTAGTAACGAGCTAACGCTGAAATTGGCTTTTTTAATACTGTTATTTGACAACCGCTTGTACATAGTGGTGTCAGAAATTGAATTAACGCACGGCTACGTTGATTGTATGGTCGGATATGCGCCGGTTTAAATCATTAAATCTTTTATTAGAATGTAAGTACATCATCTTAAAAAAATCGCTTGTCCGGCAGGACTGTTAAGTGCTTCTGTTAATACAGCCGTCATTCCCGCAGACGCGGGCATGACAATGGTGTTGAAAATGATTGTCAGTTAAATAGAATTAAACAGCGGTGTGTAATCCAAGCACCATCTTCATCAACGAACAATTGTACTACAAAACCGTCAAACTCATTCATGGATATTCGCGCTGATAAATTGTGAGAAATTGGCGTACCTGTGTTACGGTCACTACACGTCAAGCGTTTATTCAATAACAAACGGTATAATGACAAGCAACACGTCATCGACGCAACCGTGCAGCAATAACCCGATTTCAGTTCCACTGTTGGAGTTTTATTATGCGTTTTTTCAATACTGAAGGCCCCGTCCGTGCTGACATTCATTACTACTTACCGCCGCTCACTCGGTGGAATTTAAATGAAATTATCGAACTCATCCATCAACAAAAATACTTCCTTTTGCACGCGCCGCGTCAAACTGGTAAAACCTCGTGTTTATTGGCGTTAATGGAATATTTGAATAATGACGGGCGTTATCGAGCACTTTACGCGAATCTCGAAAGTGCGCAGGCGGCTCGTGAGGATGTAGAACGTGGAATGGCGACTATTTGCAGTGTATTGGGGCGCTCGGCGCGGTTTTATTTGCACGATACGCGACTGATTGATTGGCAACAACAATACGGTGCGGAATTACCAGCCGAAGATCGTTTAACTCAAATGCTGGAATATTGGGCGCAATTAGACGAACGGCCGGCGGTACTTTTACTCGACGAAGTGGATGCGTTAATTGGTGACACGCTGATTTCATTATTGCGTCAATTGCGCGCCGGCTATACGCAACGCCCGGCCGCATTTCCACACTCAATTATTCTCTGCGGCGTACGCGATTTGCGTGATTACCGCATTCATGCGCGTTCTGAAGCCAGCCCAATTACCGGCGGCAGCGCGTTTAATATTAAAGCCGAATCATTACGATTAGGCGATTTCACTGCCGCTGAAGTAGCCGCGTTATTAACAGAACACACAACAGAAACGGGGCAGGTTTTTACGCCAGAAGCAATTGAACAGGTCTGGCAATTAACGCAAGGTCAACCCTGGTTAGTCAATGCACTTGCGTATCATGTATGTTTTCGCCTGCCCGCTGGGCGTGAGCGTTCTCAATCAATTACCATTACGCACATCAATCAAGCAAAAGAATACTTAATTATTAACCGCGTGACGCATTTGGATCAATTAGCCGATAAATTGCGCGAGGAGCGCGTCCGCCGCGTGATTGAACCGATGTTAGCAGGCACTGTATTAGACAACGTGCCGGATGATGATATTCAATATTTAATTGATCTCGGCCTGTGCCGAATGACAACGAGCGGGGGGTTACGAATAGCCAATCCGATTTATAAAGAAGTGTTGCCGCGTAGTTTATCTTTCACCCCGCAAGCGTCATTACCGCACATTCATCCAACTTGGTTAAATAGCGATGGCAGTTTAAATCCCGAGCAATTATTAAAAACCTTTTTAATATTTTGGCGGCAACATGGTCAACCGCTATTAAAAAGTGCGCCCTACCATGAGATCGCGCCGCATTTGGTGTTAATGGCATTTTTACACCGCGTGGTGAATGGTGATGGTATGCTCGAACGGGAATACGCTATTGGTTCAGGGCGAATGGATTTATGCTTGCGGTATGGCGCGGTGACGCTCGGAATAGAATTAAAAGTCTGGCGGGAGAATGAAAAAGACCCATTAACAACGGGATTAGAACAGTTAGATGGGTATCTCGCTGGATTGGGATTGGACAGCGGGTGGTTAATTATCTTTGATCGGCGCTCGGGGCAATTGCCAATTGCGGAGCGGATGAATCATGGTGAGCAATTCAGTCAACACGGGCGGCGTATTGTTGTGATTCGGGCTTGAATAAAAGTTCCCACGCTGGAGCATAGGAACGATCAAAAACCCCATCACCATTGTAGTCACCGTTAATTAACTCGCCATTCGCTCTACCCGCGCCGCTATCAGTGTTATCGGTTTAATACCTGTCGCAGCGCCGTGCTCGATATGCCCGGGGTGCGCGGCAAAAAATGCACCGCGATGCCCGGCGCGGTCAATAAGGGTGCCAGCCGTTGCCAGCGGGGACTATCTTGCCACTCGGCACCAATGAACAGCGCCGAAGTGGCGTGTCCAGTGTATTGAGTAGCGCCCGAATCCGCTCCGGTTCTTCTTGCTGCAATGCCATTTGCAGGCGCTGGACAATCATTTGCCACTTAGTTGATTGCGGGAGCTTAGTCATTAAGAGTAGAGTTGTTTTGACGGCGTGAGCAGTATCACGCTGATTTATAAGATTTTATTTTTGCCACATCCACAGAAATGTGGAGATTTTAGCGTTGCTAACTCCTTGTTTTATAAGTGTTAGAACAAGTCTAGTTTACCGATACATTTATGCTACCAGCTAACTAGCTGATTTTGTTAATTAAAATAACTTTAATATGTTAGCAGTATAATACTAAGACACTTGTCATATTGCAGATATTAGAGGTGTTGCAACTAACAAAATCAGCGGGGTTTGATCGTTGCCATGCTGGAGCGTGTGAGTGATCAGTTATTAATGATCCGCGTTAGAGCAATTCTAATAAATGGTATGACAACGAGCAAGATATTATCTGTGTGACCACACAGCAATAAGACATTTTTATTTCCACCGTCGGAGTTTCATCATGCGTTTTTTCAATACCGAAGGGCCAGTGCGCGCTGACATTCATTACTATTTGCCGCCGCTCACTCGTTGGAATTTAAATGAAATTATCGAGTTAATCCATCAACAAAAATACTTCTTATTACACGCGCCGCGTCAAACTGGCAAAACGTCGTGTTTATTAGCGTTAATGGAGTATTTGAATAACGACGGGCGTTATCGAGCGGTGTATGTCAATTTAGAAATCGCCCAAACGGCGCGTGAAGATGTCGCCCGCGGAATGCACGCGATTTGCGGCAGTATTAGCAGCGCCGCTCGATTACAAATTGGAGAAGAACGGCTACAGCAATGGCATGAACTCAATCGTCATTCACGCGGTGCCGATGGAATCCTATTAGGATTATTAGAACAATGGAGTTTGAATACACCGCAACCGCTGGTTTTATTACTCGACGAAGTGGATGCGTTAATTGGTGACACGCTCATTTCATTATTGCGTCAATTGCGCGCTGGCTATACGCAACGCCCGGTCGCATTTCCACAATCAATCATTCTCTGCGGTGTGCGTGATTTGCGTGATTATCGGATTCATGCGCGTTCTGAAGCCAGTCCAATTACCGGCGGCAGCGCGTTTAATATTAAAGCTAAATCATTACGATTAGGCGATTTCAATCTCACTGAAGTGACCAGTTTATTAGCAGAACACACGACAGAAACGGGGCAGGTTTTTACACCAGAAGCAATTGAACAGGTCTGGCAATTAACACAAGGGCAACCCTGGTTAGTCAATGCACTTGCCTATCAAGCATGTTTTGATCAACCCGAAGCCCGCGACCGTTCTCAATCAATTACGATTACGCACATCAATCAAGCAAAAGAATACTTAATTATTAACCGTGTGACGCATTTGGATCAATTAGCCGATAAATTGCGCGAGGAGCGCGTCCGCCGCGTGATTGAACCGATGTTAGCAGGCACTCTATTAGACAACGTGCCGGATGATGATCGTCAATACTTAGTTGATTTAGGATTATTGCGGCGGGATCGGAGCGGTGGATTAATCATTGCTAATCCGATTTATCGGGAAGTATTACCGCGAGCATTAGCCAGCGGCCCACAGGATACATTACCGCATATTCACCCAACTTGGTTAAATAGCGATGGCAGTTTGAATCCCGAGCAATTATTAAAAACCTTTCTAATCTTTTGGCGGCAACACGGTCAACCACTATTAAAAAGTGCGCCCTACCATGAGATCGCGCCGCATTTGGTGTTAATGGCATTTTTGCATCGCGTGGTGAATGGTGATGGCACCCTCGAACGGGAATACGCCATTGGCTCGGGGCGAATGGATTTATGCTTGCGCTATGGCGCGGTGACGCTCGGAATAGAATTAAAAGTGTGGCGGGAGAATGAAAAAGACCCATTGACAGCGGGATTAGAACAATTAGACGGCTATTTGGCGGGATTGGGATTAGACAGCGGGTGGTTAATTATTTTTGATCGGCGCTCGGGGCAATTA
>NZ_JABVCQ010000049.1 GCF_014145225.1 Thiospirillum jenense | reverse complement strand
TAATACATAATCAGTTGGTTGCCCCTGCGCATCTAAAATTAAATCGTGAATGGCAATTGCCGAGGTGGAATGTTCAAACAAAAGACGATGGCGTTGTTCACTATCACGCAAAGCGGCTTGTTGTAGATCAATTGTACGATCGGTCCGCCGTAATAGTATGAATAGCAATGTGAGTGATAAAATTAATAGAATGGTGCCGATGGTCCCCACAAAGGTCACTCGACGTATAAAGGCGGTCACTTCGTTGCTGAGATCATGCGTAACGAATAATTCTCCAATCTCATTATTACCAGCGTCGTACAGCGCAATGGCAGCAACTTGCCAAGTTTTCTTTTCAAATTTGACTAGTTTAACCGATAACTCATTCGGTAAATGTGCCGCAATACCATCTGCCCAGGGAATTAAAAATGCGGGCAGTTGACCAGTAGTTGCATAGATAACTGCGCCGTCCGGCAAATAATCCCAATTGGCTTCTCGGCCGAGCCGTTTCATCCCTACTTCCCAAACAGTGCGTTGTAATGCCGCTTTGCGAATTACAACGGCTAATTGAACATTCGTGCGGGTTTCTAATGTTTGTAATACATCTTCTATTTCTTTGCCTAATTCAATATAGCCCAGCAATTTTTGATTGATAATGACAGGTTGCACAACGCGCAGGGTGAAGGTGCCTAATGGTCCCAATTCAATACCAGCCGCCGTTGCGCCGGTGTCTTCTGCATTGATGGCGGTGAATCGGTTAATTTGATCACTATAGCGGTCGGGTTGGTGTAGCCGTAAAATACAATAGCGGTTGGCATCAAAAAAATAAAAGTGGGTGATGTGATATAAATCTTTCCATTGTGTAAATAACGCTTGCCAATCACGTTGTAATGCTTGCTTGTCTTTTTTACGCAAAGCATTATGAATGCGTCCGTCGATTGTGAGTGGTTGAATGGCAATTGTGAGACTATCAATTTGTTGTTGCAGTGTCGTGCGCCACTCGCGTTGTATTTGCACAGTCAAATCAGCAAACTGTGCTTGTTGATATTGCAAGTGCTGTTGCCATAATAAGAATCCGCTGGCAGTTAATAGTAAACAGGCGGCAGTTGTGAGCGGTAAAAATAAACGCCATAACACGGGTTTAGGTGATGAATCTTGTTGTTTATTACCGATCAATAGTCCCATAACGCCGATGAATAGAATGAGCATGGTGCCAATTGGTAATGCGGCGCGGGTGGCGATATTCATACGCCATTCACCAATAGCGACATCCATGCCTAATACCGCGAATACAGGTTGGGTGCGATTGGCTATTTGCGGTGTTGGTAATATAAATGGCACCAGTGCTGATATCCATGTACCCCAGCGGTCAGTTATTGGTCCGGTGATTGATGTAGCGGCGGTGTGCCGGGTGAATAATTCAATTAACTCTGCATCGGCTTCATCATAAAGCTGCCCGGCGGGTGATTCATTCGCGGCGCCATTCGCGGCACTGTCAGCAAAAAAGAATACTTGTCCGTCTGGGTGACGCCCAATGAGATATAAAAATTGACAGCTTGGATCAGTGTCGCAAAGGGTGGCGAGTTGTTCTTTTAATTTCAGATATTCTGGTCGTGTCAAGTCGGCAGCGCTGCCAGATAAACGCGCAACTTTTTTAATGTCAATGGCTTGGGCGGCGAATTGGATACGGCGTGAAAGGTCGTCGCGTAATTCACGATCAGTATAAAACAGCGTCCACCATGCCAAGATGATGATGATGAGCGTGGTTAGGATTAAAACAGTGGTGCGCATAACAAAATGTTGGTGTGCTGTAGTGAACAAGAGGTTGATTATCCCTGCCAATGAACGAGTTGATAATAGAGCGATTCGGGATTAAAAAAGACAAATTCATAGCGGGCAAATGCAATCACATCGCCATCTTGTAATGAATGTTCTTGTGTGATGAGTGGTTTATTGTTGACGCAAGTGCCGTTAGTGGATTGGCAGTCTATTAAGATGTATTGCCCGAATTTCAGTTCTAATGTGGCGTGATGTTTTGACACAGCGAAGTCGGCAATCACTAAGTCATTACTCGATAAGCGACCAATCGTAAAACTTTCTATATGATTGGTGAGGGGACGGCATTTAACGAGTGGATAAACTACCTTATCTAATTCTGCGGTGCTTGGGGCGGCAGATTCATGCTCTTCGTGGGAATAAAACATTAACGTTTGGTCATGTTCACATTTGCGCCGGGCAAAACACCCACGTCGAATCGCCGCACCCGCTAATACGGGTCGGTGGCATAAGAAAGTGGCAAATTCATTGGCGGTGGTGGTTAAAATATGTTCCGCTAATAATGACAAACTAATCCGCCCGGAAGCGTTTAGATGGCTGTCAACGGTGGCTGGCATGTGCATTGATTCAGACTTCAATAACCGTAGGTTTTAGCATTAATCCAATGTTACTTTTGATGAAACCCTAAAGTGTTCAATGGAACATGTTGAACGCTATTTTAATTCACTTAACGATCTGTAATGGTGGGTGAAACGGTGAATAGCCGGTTATTTAAACAGCCACGGTTTTAATAATGCAAGGCAGTCAGCGACCCCAGTGGCTGGGGTGATAGCAGACGGCGGTGCGGCGGTTAGTTGTGCCAGCGCGGTGGCGATGTCGCCCTGCGCCAGCGCGGCGGCGGTGATGGCGCGTGTTGGCACTTTTTTTTCAAGCCAATCAACCAGATAGCGCGTTTCGGCCCAGTCGTCACGGCGGGCGTACAGCACAGGAATGCCGTGACAGGCGGCTTCGGCGAAACTGTTGTACCCGGGTTTGGTCATCAGAACATCACAGGATGCTAACACGCCTAAACCGTCGCAGCCGTGACTGTGATCTGCGTCACAAATCAGGCGGATGTTGCCCACGGCGGCGGCGCGGTCGGGGGTGAGAATTTGTACACCGGGGAGGTGCGCCGCAGCGCCGCCGAGCGGTAGGCGTCCCGCGCCGCCAAATTGCATCAATACCCACGTTGCACTCGGGTCGAGGTCGAGTTGCGCGGCGACAGTGGCACGATCACGCGGTCGCTGGGCGGCAATGGGGCCGACGGTGCGCACGTTGGGCAACCACGTCATCGGCATCGAGGGTGTCGGGCAAATGAACAGGTCGGCGGCGGCGTACACCCGTTGCAGGCGCGTGGCCAGCGCGGTGGACATTTGGGCGGCGACGGGGCTGCTGGCCAAAATATCGTACCAATTGAGCGGACCCAGAGCGACCGCGGGTATGCCCAACTGGTGGGCGGCGTCGAGTGGCAACCACGCGACGCTACTCAGTACTAGATCAGGCGGATCGCGCTCGAACCACGCGAGTTGCTGTGCCAAATGCGCGGGGTAATTGGTTTCAAATGCTTCGTAACGCGCTAATCCGTCTTGCCATTTGACCGTCAGCGGCCCGTCCATCGGGAGGGCGACGTCGGTGGCTATGTCAACTTGCTGCACGGTTGGCGGTAGGCGGCGGCGGACGAAGTGCGGATTGACTTGGCCGGCGAGGGTGACGCGCAAGTGCGGTTGTTGCTGGCAAAGCGCGTGAATGAGCGGCGCGACGAGGGCTAAATGCCCATAGCCGTGCGCGGTGACGGCGACGAATAGATGTGGCATGGGAATTGACAGGCGCTCAACTGGATGGATGCAAAATCATAATACCGTAAGAGGTGGAGCGGTATGAACCACGTCCCACTCAATACAGCGCTATTTTGAAGTGCATCACCGGTGATATTTATCTCTAATAAACACAATAAAAAAGCCACTGTCAGCTAAATAAAAAAGGCTTACCGGATAAATGGTAAGCCTGTGATTTATGGTGGGCCGTGTAGGATTCGAACCTACAACCAAGGGATTATGAGTCCCCTGCTCTGACCGTTGAGCTAACGGCCCTAAAAGCGCAACTGCAATTGCGTTGGCCGCGATTTTACACCAAACCCGCGGTCATGCAAAAGCGTCATTTGAGTCATCAATCTGAATCAAGAAAACTGCGTAACTTATCCGAGCGGGTTGGATGACGCAATTTGCGCAATGCTTTTGCTTCAATTTGGCGAATACGTTCACGGGTCACGTCGAATTGTTTGCCAACTTCTTCTAACGTATGATCGGTGGTCATATCAATACCAAAACGCATTCGTAATACCTTTGCCTCGCGGGTGGTTAAACTGGCTAACATCATTTGCGTTGCTTCACGCAATCCTTCAGCAGTAGCCGAATCCACCGGCGACACGGCGGTTGAATCTTCTAAGAAATCGCCCAAGTGCGAATCTTCATCATCACCAATGGGCGTTTCCATTGAGATCGGTTCTTTCGCAATTTTTAATACTTTACGCACCTTATCTTCGGTGGTTTCCATGCGCTCGGCCAATTCTTCAGGAGTCGCTTCACGCCCCATTTCCTGCACCATTTGGCGCGAAATACGATTCAGTTTATTAATCGTTTCAATCATATGCACCGGAATACGAATGGTGCGCGCCTGATCGGCAATTGAACGGGTAATGGCTTGACGAATCCACCAGGTGGCATAGGTGGAGAATTTATACCCGCGCCGGTATTCAAACTTATCCACCGCTTTCATTAAACCAATGTTGCCTTCTTGAATTAAATCCAAGAATTGCAACCCGCGATTGGTATATTTTTTAGCAATGGAGATGACCAGACGTAAATTCGCCTCCACCATTTCCTTTTTTGCCCGCCGCGCTTTAGCTTCACCAATTGACATTTTACGGTTAATGTCTTTGATTTCACCAATGGTGAGCGCGTTATCGGTTTCTAATGTGTGCAAATGGCTTTGCAATTCACGAATCCGCGCCGCCTGTTTATTTAAACGCGAAACATACGCTGCCTTACCCGTCGTTTGCCGGGTCAACCAATCAGGATCGGTTTCGTGACCAACAAAGGTTTCAATAAATAAATGGCGCGGCATCTTGGCCACATCTACGCAAACATTCACTAGCGCCCGTTCATGGGTACGAATTTCTTCAATCGTACCGCGCAACACCCCGACCAATTCATTAAATATGCTGGGAACTAATCTGAATTGTAAAAAGGCTTCAGAGACCTGTTCAAGTGCAGTGCGTGAGCGTGAATGATTGCGGCCGTGTTCATGCAAACACGCGAGTAATTCGGTATAGCGCTGACGTAATTCAGCCACGCGCCGGGCGCATTCTTCAGGATCGGGGCCGGTATCAATGACAACTTCTTCACCCTCCTCGGTCGCGGTCATTACCACGTCTTCTTCATCACTCTCCTTGACCACGATTTTAATCACCGGTTCATTCGCGATTTCTTCTTCGTCATTAAACCCGGAAATGACCTCAGATAACCGCATCTGTTCGGCTTCAACACAGCTAAAAATATCCAGTAATTTGCCAACGGTGCGCGGATAAGTGGATAAGGATTCTAAGACTTGATTTAAGCCATCTTCAATCCGTTTTGCAATGCGCAATTCGCCTTCACGGGTTAATAACTCCACTGTTCCCATTTCGCGCATGTACATGCGTACTGGGTCGGTGGTGCGGCCAAATTCACTATCAACTGAGGCTAATGCCGCCACCGCCGCTTCTGCCGCTTCATCATCGGCTAATGCTGAATCACTTAATGAATCAATATCACTGGGGGCGCTGTCGTGTACCATGATGCCCATGTCATTAATCATGCGCACAATGTCATCAATTTGATCAGGTTCGACAATACCGGTGGGCAAATGATCATTGACTTCGCTATACGTCAAATAGCCTTGTTCTTTACCCTTTGCAATGAGTTGTTTGAGTTGTGAAGTCTGTTGTTCCTGATCCATAAAAAACCCTGCTTGACTATGTATTTCGGCGTATGTGGACCACTGCACTGGCAATTAAAACCCGGTGCTTTTTGCGTATCGTTTATTGGCAATTAGTCAGGGACTGAGATGTCCTGATCCGCCGGTGTCATTGACAGGGCGGATGTCCGTAATTGCGCCCGCTCGGTTGGTGATAATTCATTCAAATGACGGGTTGAAAGCAATTGACGCCGCATGTTTTTTTCAACCTCTTGTTTTAAATTGCGCATGATGCCGATTAATTCAACGATTTGACCAGCGGGCGGAATATGCGCAATAACCATTGGATGCGTGAGGTGTTGCAATAATGCCGCACGCGAATCATCGCGCCAGCGCTCGCGTAACCAAGCCAGCGAGGCGCTCGGGTCGGCGCTGACCCAGTGCAACACGTCTTGTAATAGGCGTACATCATCACGGTTGAGTTGACTCCAACTGGCGACCTCGTCCGGCCAATCCGGTGGCAACTGTGCCACAAGCTGCGGCTGCTGTAGCAATAATGCCGCAGCGCGTTGCGGCAGTGTCAAGCGCGCTGGCGTCATCGGTGACTGTACTTGATGTGGCGGCGGTGACACTGTTGGTTTAATACCAACTAATGTGGACAACCGCTGCCGCAACAGGGTCTGGTACGCGCCCGCCGGCACCGTGTTAATCAACGCCGTCGCTTCGGTGGCCAGCCACGCCCGCCCTTCGACAGTCGCTAAGTTGACCTGCGCCAAGAGTGTATCAAATAGCACTTCCGATAACGGTTGCGCATCGGCCAGCAGTTGTTCAAAGGCCGCAGTGCCGGCGTGACGCAACAGGGAATCCGGATCCTGATCGGCAGGCAAGCGCACGAAGCGGATGGGGTGGTGTCCCGTCGCCAGTGGTAATGCCAATTTCAACGCTTTCCACGCCGCCGCTTGTCCGGCGCGGTCGCCGTCAAAACAAAAAATTACCTCACTGGCAACCAGTTGCAGTTGACGCAATTGGGTAGCCGTGGTGGCTGTGCCGAGCATCGCCACCGTGTACGGAAAGCCAAATTGCGCGAGGGTGATGACGTCCAGATAGCCCTCAACCACCAGTAAGTACGGCAAATTACGACTGGCTTGCCGCGCTTCAAATAATCCGTACAGCCCCTGCCCTTTGTGAAAGACGGGCGTTTCGGGTGAATTCAAATACTTAGGTTCACTGCCATCAATCGCTCGCCCGCCAAAACCGCATACCCGCCCCTGCCGATCCCGAATGGGAAAAATAATCCGCTGGCGTAAGCGGTCATAATGGCGCCGCCCAGTGGGTGCATCAGGGCGCGCAATTAATAAGCCGGCCGCCACCAGTAGCTGCGGATCCGTTTGGGCAAATGCCGAATGAGCAGTGAGAAAATCCCACCGCTCGGGTGCAAAACCGAGACTAAAGTGTTTAGCAATCGCGCCGGTCAAACCGCGTTGTTTTAAATACGCAATTGCATTGGGGCTGGTGCGCAATTGTTGCCGGTACAGGGCCGCCGCCTGCTCTAATACTGCATACAGCGGCGCAGTTGCCACCCGAGCGGTTTGGTCATTGGCATCAGCCGGGGTTAAAACAATCCCGGCGCGGGCGGCTAATTCTTCGACCGCTTCATTAAAACTCAGGCGGTCATACGCAATTAAAAAATCAATTGCGTTGCCGTGTTGCCCACAGCCGAAACAATAATAAAACTGTTTATCCGCAACAACATGGAATGACGGCGTTTTATCATCGTGGAATGGACAGCAAGCCTTGAAATTTTGACCAACTGCTTTTAACGGCACCCGTTGCCGAATTAATTCGACAAGATCGGTGCGCGCCAGCACCTGCTGTTTTAAGTCGGGCGTGATACGACTAGCCATTGTTGCTGAATAGACAACCTAAACCACCGTGACGTCACATGATGACGCTCGGACAGCGGTACTATGCGAACAATACAGATTTGAATGGCACACCTGATCGGTTTGGCAGGATCAGGTGTTATGAGTCACGCCGTCAGCCGCGCACGACCGTGACTAAAAAGGACGCTCCCAACGCCGTGCTTCACGAGAGAGCTTTTTATGATGTCGCTTGACCGCGGCGGCTTTTTTGCGCTTGCGTTCGGACGTCGGCTTTTCATAAAACTCGCGGCGGCGGACTTCGGCAAGTACCCCCGCTTTTTCACACGACCGCTTAAACCGACGCAGGGCAACTTCAAATGGCTCGTTTTCTTTGACACGAACGCTTGGCATGAACAATCCTTCTTAAAAAAGACAACTTGACTAATGAAACCACGGGTGAAATCTGCGATCTTGATTATCACAGGTAATCGAGCATTTTACGCCTAACAAAAAGCATTCTGCAAACGACTTATGCATTTGATCACACCGGCGCGGTCGTGCGGTGCAACCCACCGTAATCGCGTCACCTTGCGGCCGCAAATAACGCGCCAGATCACATATAATTGTGAGTGACGCAATTGGGCGCGCCGTGATTGATTGATCGTTATCAACACACCGGCGCGTGAACGCATTTAATTTTGATAAATCAATTAGTTACGCTCTAAGCGGCGTCACTCCTGATAATTCCCAACCTGACCTGCCCAATGCTCAACCGCCCTCATTACCCCGGAGCTGTGTCGTGCCAATGCGCAATGTTTTTTTATCAATGTTTGCCGTACTTGCGGTAGGTCTTCACACCGCCGCCCGCGCCATCGAAGTCCCGCCTGAACGTTACCCAGTTTCACCCGCCCGCCACGCCCTGCCGCTGACTGTCCCGACCATTGCCGAAGAACCCGCGCACGCCGCCGTGACGGTGGACTGGCAGGCGGCCGATACCGAGCGTTTGACCCGTCACAATGCGCGGGCGGGACGCGGTGCGCCGCAAATGGTCGGGGTGGTCAAGCCGCTGGCGCTGGCGCTTGACCTGACCGCCGCCGAAATGCGCACGGTGCGGTCTGATGAAAAACGTAGTATTGCCAATGGGTTACTGCGGCGGGCGACGGATGGCAGCCTGATTTGGACAGCGCGGCTGGATTTGCCCAACGCCGGCGGGGCGCGACTGCGGTTTGATGAATTGCACCTGCCGGCGGGGGCGCAGTTGTGGCTACGCAACGTGGCCGGGGCGCGACGGGGGCCGTATCAATCACGCAACGGCAGTTTTTGGACAGGATCACTCAGCGGCGAACAATTATTGATAACTCTGATTTTACCGCCGGCCACGTTTAATCAAACCAATGCAAATGATGATAATCATACTGCTGCTGATGTGAATGATACCGCGCCCGCTGTGCGAATGAAACTCGGCGCAGTTGCCATCCGTCAAGCCTCCAATCAATCCAGTTGCGATGATGTTGCTTCTTGTATTGAAGATGCCAGTTGTTTTGATGATGATGATTGGTCACTTATTGCCGTCGCCCGCGCCGCCGTCGCGCAAATTAGCATGATTGATGAAGACGGCGCCTTTGATTGCTCCGGCGGGTTAATTGCCGATACCGATACCACCACGTTCATTCCCTATTTTCTCACCGCGCATCATTGCGTTGATAGTGTTGCCGTCGCCGCCACGGTGGAAACACGCTTTAATTATTCCACCGACCGCTGTCGTGGTGATTGTTATTGGCCGGACACGCCCTCAACCGTCGGCGCTGAATTATTACACACCTCAGATGATACCGATCATAGCCTATTACGATTATTAGAACCACCACCTGCTGGCGCGTGGTTTTTAGGGTGGGATTCAGATCGCGTCGCCTATAAACGCGACACCTTTTATCGCATTAGTCACCCCGGCGCCGCGCCCCAAGCCTATTCAACCCATCGCACCGATTTATTAACCTTACCGTGCAGTGGAATGCCACGCGGTGATTTCATTTATACTGGTAATATCAATGACATTGGCGCCACGCAAGGCGGCAGTAGTGGCGCACCATTATTAGATGATGATGCCGAAATCGTCGGGCAATTATTCGGCAAATGCGGTGTTAATACCGACCGCGTCTGCGACAGTTTTGCTAATTCAACCGTTGACGGTGCCTTTGCCGCCTATTATGACGATGTCAAATCTTGGTTAAGAGCCGCCGCACCCGCCAGCGTCGAATTGCGCCTCACCCTCGCCGGCAACGGCTGGGTCAGCAGCGCCCCCGTCGGCATTGACTGCGGATCAACCTGCACCCACGCCTTCGCCGCCGGCACCGCAGTCACCCTCACCGCCACACCCGCCGCCGGTTATTATTTCACCGGTTGGACGGGCAACGCCTGTCAAGGCAGCGCCGCCGTCTGCACCGTTGCGCTTAACCAAGCGGTTGATTTAACAGCCAATTTTCAAGCCGACAGCGTCGCGTGTGGCGACGAAGTGTACCGCTTTTGGCATCCGGCGCTGCTCACCCACTTTTACACCGCCTCGCGCAGCGAACGCGACTGGTTAATTGCTGAAACATCAATGGGTTGGCTCTACGAAGGCGCGGCGTGGGGTGCGGAAAATCCCGCCGCCGCCAACGCCGCACCCGTGTACCGTTTTTGGAGTCCGGTGTGGTTACATCATTTCTACACCACCGACGAAGCCGAACGCGACATCCTCAAAACCTTCCCCGATTGGCAATTTGAAGGCACCGCCTGGTACGCACAATTAACCGCCGTCACTGGTTATTTGCCCGTTTATCGCTTTTGGAATCCAACTTTATTCACCCACTTTTACACCCAAAATGCCGCCGAACAAGCCGCCCTCGCCGCTGGTACAGACTGGCAATACGAGGGCATTGCGTGGTATGCGCCACCCGTAACCAATTGTTCTGATTAAGATTTAATAGGGATGTCAAGTTAAGTTGACGGTGATGATTTGCTACTCGCACAATGGTGCGTCTGTTGTGGAACGCTATCGTTACAGCGTACCCAACTCATCATTTGGGTTGATCTGTAT
>NZ_JABVCQ010000048.1 GCF_014145225.1 Thiospirillum jenense | reverse complement strand
AAGCAAACCATTTGTATTGACGTTGGCACAACTTTTAATTCCAGTGTCATTCACCGAAATGGCAGTGACGGCATTAAAGGTCGCAGTGACGGTTTTTGCCGCATCTAGTGCAACGGTGCAATCGCCGGTACCTGAACAATTGTCCGTCCAGCCAGTGAACACTAAACCGCTATTGGGCGTGGCATTTAAGGTGACAGTCGCACCGCTATCAACATTGAATGAACACGACGAGGTGGTGCAATTGATTTGATTAAATGTCGGGTCGAGTGTGCCGCTGCTGGTGTAACGCCCCATGGCGAAATTTTTATCAACAAAGCTGCCGTCCCAGTCTTCACCCGCTAATAAAATTTGGCCGGCACTGGTCAGGGCGACGCTGTAATCTTCGGTGTAACCAAATCCGATTTGCCCGGTGATGCTGCCGTCGCCATCAAAAGTCGTATCTAAACTGCCGTCGGTGTTGTAGCGAATCAATATGCCGCCGTTTTCGTCCAGTCCCGCAACCAAAATCTTGCCGTCGCTTTGAATCGTTAGGCTGTGGGCATATTCATATTCACCCAAGTCGGTGATGACTTTGCCGTCGCCATCAAAAGTCGTATCTAAACTGCCGTCGGTGTTGTAACGCGCCAGCGCAAAATTTGTGGAATCATTCGCTGATCCAGCGATCAGAATTTTGCCGTCACTTTGCACCGCGAGGGCATTGCCGCGTTCCTCTGATCCAAAATCAGTTGTGACTTTGCCGCCAGTTCCAAAACTGATGTCTAAACTGCCGTCGGTGTTGTAACGCGCTAACCCGAAATCATAGCCAGTGCTGGAAATCGTACCCGCCACTAAAATTTTGCCAGCGTTGGCTCCGACATCAAACGCAATGCTGGTGATTTCATCGCTGCTTCCGTTAAAAACCGTCGTGACCTTGCCGTCGCTGTCAAAACTGGTATCTAAACCGCCCGCGTCGGTGTAGCGCGCTAAACCGTTTTCTCCCGCCAATAAAATTCCACTGGCATCAACCAGTACACTTTGGTCAACCTGACTAGGAATGCCACCCAAATCAACCGCGACCTGACCGCCATTGCCAAAACTGGTATCCAACAGACCAGCGGCGCTGTAACGCACTAGCGCGACATAGCCATCGTTCCTTGCTCCCGCGACCAGAATTTTGTTATCGCTCTGCAAAGTCAGACTATACGCGGTGAGGTAATTGCCAAAATCGGTCGTTACCCGCCCATTACCATCACTGCCAAACGTCGTATCTAAATAACCGTCGGCGGTGTAACGCGCTAGGGCAAAGTATGGGTAAGCTGCGCCGACCACGAGAATTTTGCCGTCAGCCAACACGGTTAAGTCCTGACTGCTGCTACTGTAATTGCCAAAATTGGTCACGTTGACGCCCGCAAGTGTCGGTACGTTGGTGACACTCCCATCGCCGACCGTGTTGATGGTCAACGGATACATGGTGACGGGCGCGAGACTATTGGCTATGGCAGGGGGGGCGAATGTGGCGGTAACGGTTTTCGCCGCATCCATTGTGACGTAACACTGATTGGGATAATCAACTAATGGCGTGCAATTAGTCCAGCTAGTGAATACTGAGCCAACACTGGGTGTGGCGGTTAATACGACAATGGTGCGTTCATTAAATGTTTGGCAATTAGCGCCGCAATTGGTGCCGGTTAAATCAGTGGCGACGCTGCCGCTACCCGTGCCGGCGGTGGCAGTGGTTAAATTAAATGATTGGAATGCTTGACCGCCGCGCACGAAGCGGACGTAAGTATTAGCAGTTTTAGAAAAGCCTGAATTAGCACCCTCACTGAAGAGTAAAATAAATGCGTAATTTTGGGCAATCGCAGAACTTGACCGAAAATGATTAGATGGCGTGTTTGGAAAATAGCTAACATTGATTGAAGGATCGGTTCGACCGTAATCCACCAAAGATTGCAATTCTTTAGCATTAGGTAAGCGCCAATCATTATAAATGGCTAATGTTCCATCACTAGCGACAGTGAGTGCCGCCGCCCAATCCTTCGTCATTGCAGTGCCGGTTTCACAATTCGTACCAGTCAAACCCTCAGCGCATTTTGCCCACATCAGCCCAGTATTTGTCTGCGTGACGGTGCCATCGCCGTTATCTATAAACGCATCAGAAGATTGTCCGCCGCGCACGAGGCGGATGCTTTTGGCGACGGATCGGTTGTTGCCGTAGGTGGAGCCATACTCGGAGAATGCCACACTCCATGCCTTGTCCCCGTCGTCGGCATTAGGAGAGCCAGACCAAAACTGAGCAATTGGCGTATTTGGCGTATTCGGAAAATAATTAGGATCAATTGCAGGATTAGTGCGACTTAAATCAGCAATTCCAGCTAATTCTTTTACCGCTGGCATTCGCCAATCAAAATAACCGCATAAACCTGCTGTATTGACATCCGCAACAAATTTTTCAGTATCGCATCGCCCTGAATTGTAACAATTTGTGGTACCACTGGCAGTTCCACCTGCACTCGTGCTATACCAAGTGTAGGTATGATCTTTATCGCGCAAATCGGGAATTGTATTATCGGTTTTCACTTCCCAGATTAAACCGGTGACATTATCTCTCACGCACACATGATTGGTAGCAGTGGCGGGTAATGGATTGCCGCTGGCATCTAATTTTGTGAAATTAAAACTATTGCTGCCGTGTTCGGCATCTTGATCGGGAAAACCAGTGACAGAACAATCCAAATTACTGGTATCGACATTTGAGCATTTGGTAATTCCCGTATCATTCAACCCGGCGGTAATGAACGTTGCAGTAACCGTTTTTGCCGCGCTCATGGTGACTTGACATTGCCAGGGATTATTTACCTCTGGAATACAGCCGCCCCATACGCCGAATAATGAACCGCTGGTTGGCGTGGCAGTGAGCGTTACTAATGTTCCATTATTGATATTGGCACTGCACGTTCCGCCGCAATCAATTCCGCCAACGTTGCTGGTAATGGTTCCAGTGCCATTTGTACTAACGGTCAATGTTTGCGAAGTAGATGGGCTAATTAAAATGGTGCCGTTATCGCCCACTGCGACGAGGCGACTACCATTCCACGCCACGCTACTGAGCGAACCAGTCGTACCGAAACTTTGCGATGTCCAACTCGCGCCGCCATTGGTGCTAGTCAGAATGACACCAACCCCGCCGAGCTCTGCGCCCACGGCGACGAGTTGCTGACCAGTCCAAGTGACACCGTAGAGATAAGTGGGCGCAACTGATGTGGGGGTTGACCAATTAGTGCCATCGCTACTCGTCAGCGTCGCAGCACTGGTGTCGTAGTAGCCCGTGGCTACGAACTGACTGCCATCCCAAGTGATGTCATGCAAGAGCAGGGCAGACGTGGTGCGCGGTGTCCAACTGGTGCCATCAGTGCTAGTCAGTACCTTGTTGCTATTGACCGTCACTGCGAATTGGCTGCCGCTCCACACGATGTTTTTCAGATGATCAGTGCCGACGGTCTGCGTATCCCAAGTGTCGCCGCCATCAAAACTGGTCAGAATTGTGCCACTGCCGCCCACGGCCACGAAGCGGTCGCCACCCCACGCGACATCGTAGAGATCATTGCTACCGACGATTAAATCTGACCAATTGCTGCCGTCAGTGCTGGTGGCAATCGCGCCGCTTTCCCCGACCGCGACAAACTGGCCGCCGCCCCACGTCACGCTCAATAGGTTATTGCTGTCGGGCGGTTCATCTGGCGCTGTCCACGTCACGCCGTCGGTGCTAATCAGAATCGGGCGCGTGTTGCTGACTGCCACGAAGAGACCATCGCCATAGGTCACAGCTTTGAGCCCCGTACCTGAGGATGAAATGACCTGCCAATCGCTGCCCGTCCCCGTCGCCACCGCCGTAAAACTCGCCGTCACCTCCTGCTCCGCCGTCATGGACAGCGTGCAAATCACATTGGCATCGGAACACGCGCCACTCCAACCGGCGAATTGATAACCGGGGTCGGGCGTGGCGGTGAGCGTGACGAGGCCGGCGTAATCGCTAATGCAAGTGCCGCTGCTACATTCGACTGCGGCGGGGTCAATGATGATGTTGCCATTACCGTTGTTAATGACAGTCAGTGTTTGCGGCTCATTAAAAGTTGCGGTGACAGTTTCCGCGTCGTCCATTGTGACGGTGCAGGTGCTGGCGGTACCAGTGCAATCGCCACCCCAGCCAGCGAAGATTGAGCAGGGAACGGCATAGGCAGTGAGCGTCACGACTGTATTGGTGTTAATACCAAAGCGCGCATCGCACACGCTGCCGCAGTCAATACCGCCCACGTTGCTGGTGACAGTACCGGTGCCCGTCCCTAATAAGGTGATTGTTAAAGGATTGACCGCATCGCGCACGAGGCGGGCGGAATTGCCGAGGGAATCCCGACCGTAACTCAATAGCGATCCGTTATCAAAACCCACACACCACGCACCGGTCGTGCCGTTTGCAAAGGGCGAACTACTCCAAAATGCAGTGTTTGGTGTATTCGGAAACAATTCGTCGTTAATAGCGGAACCGGAGCGACAATTTTCTACTAAACTCAGCAATTCATTCGCACTCGGCAACCGCCAATCGCTATAGTCAGCAAAGGTTACAGGCGTCAACGCTAATGCGCCTGACCAATTATAAGTTGCCGCCGCTCCATTGCAGGTTACACCGCTCCATGTTTGCCCTTCACTACAGGTTTTCCACATCAAACCCGTGCGATTATCAATAACCGTTCCAGTAGTGAGATTAGCGGTGTAAATACTATTGGGATTAGTTGGTGTTAAGCTGCCCACGCAGGTTACTGCTGGCGCTATTGGGGCAATTAATAGCATTCCAATTGCAATGAGCAATAGACACAGAGATGTCAGCCGCATAGACTTTGATTTCATTAAGATAACCCAAGAAGCAGTTACGAAAACAGAATGATGTGTCTGCGTTTTATCGCTTTTATTGCGTTACGTTTACAACACCTGTATCGTGTGCTGGCGTGTACATTTTAGAGGAACGCTGTTAATGAACGTGATTAGCTATAGCGCAGTACAGGCAGATTTAGCTAAAACAATGAATCGTGTCTGTGATAACCATGAGCCTGTCATCATTACCCATGACAATGAACTTGCCATTGTGATGCTGTCGCTGGAAGAAACGGCATTTTTATTGCGCGTAGTCCAACAAATGCAATGCGTTTATTCTCTTCAATAGCACAATTGAATGCGGGCATGGGTATTGAACGCGGGTTGTCGCAGTGACATTCATTGTCCACCACGCACAAGACGAATGTAGTACGCGCCACTCCGAGGCGCAGAGAGAACATAACCATAATTAGAACCCACTAACCATGCGTTGAGTGCATTATTAGCATCAGGGGAGTGTGACCAAAAACTAATAGTTGGTGTGTTTGGAAAGTAAGTAGGATCAATTGGGGGATTAACGTAACTTAAATTAATAATCCCGGCGAGTTCTTTAATGGTTGGCATTCGCCAATCGTTAAATCCACACAATCTCGCCGCATTCACATCATTAACGTATTTTTCGGTATCGCAACCGCTACCACTGGCATAACAACTCCCACCATTTGGTGTACCAGCATTACCCATTGGTGCCGAGCTGTCATACCAACTATAGATATGATCTTGATCCCGCAATCCACCATCAATCGTTTTCACTTCCCAGATTAAACCGGTGACATTATCGCGGGTACATGCCCAACTTATTGAATTATAACCAAGAGTTGCATTGGCGGCCAAATCACTCCCGTCATTCGCAATTTTTGTATAATCAAAGCCCGCTGATCCGCTGCCCGCTTTGAATAATGATGGCATTGCCGCATCACGCCCATAATGCGCATCCTGTCCTGCTGGCTCTGTACCAAGACATGAGGCGTTATTCCCGTCACTAGCATCGCCGCAGAATTGAATACCGGTGTCATTTAACCCCGTTAATTCCACCGCGCCAATATCAACCGTGCCATCGAAGATACGCACACGATTGCGTTGGTCATATAAACCACTAGAACTCGCCGCCGCATAATCACCCGTATTATTGGCTAATCCACCAAAGACTGGCGCACGGGTTTGAGTGAAGCCGCCATTGTCTGCTAATACGCCGACGATATTCGCCAGCGTTGTCCCGGCGGCGGGAATTAAATAAGTCCCTGCTGCGGGCGTGGCGCCATCTATTCCCGATCCGCCATTGATGCCGAAAATGTTTTTGCCGGTTGAGGTTAAAGTAGAGCCGGTATCAGTGCTATTAAAAATCTCGGGACTACTTGTTGATGTATTACCCGACACAATGCTGTTGGTAATTGTTAATTGTCCTGATGCGTCGTTATAAATTCCACCGCCTTCATTAGCAGTGTTTTCAACTAACGTGACCTGCAAAAGCGTTGCGGATGAAGCGTTGCATAGAGCGCCGCCGACATTAAGAGCGTAATTGCCGGTCAAAGTGCTATTTTTAATAACTAAATTACCATAATAATTCACAATAGCGCCGCAGGCGTCATCAGTCGTATTGCCAGAAAAGGTGGATTGTTCAATGAATACATTAACACCATTTGTGATACAAATCGCGCCACCCATGCCATCGCTATTGGCGCCGTTGTTAGTAAAACTGGACTGTTTGATATTGACTATGCCAGCCGCACTAATATTTGCAACGAAAATAGCACCACCTCTAGGTGCCGTGTTACCTGTAAAAATTGAGCGGGTAATATCTACATTACTGTTTGTGTCAATATAAATAGCCCCCCCGTGACTGTTAATTGCTTCGTTATGACTAAAGATGACATCATTTATGGTTAATTGAGCGCCACCTGAATGGTAAATTGCGCCACCTTGATCTGCCCTGCCGTCCGCAATCGTCAAATGATTAATCGTCACTTCAATACCAGAATTAACGTAAAACACGCGGACATCGCCATCGCCATCGCTATCAGTATCACCACTAATAATCAACCCCGGCGCACTAGAACCATCAATTGTCAATGATTTATCAATTGTAATTTCACTAACTAAGGCGATTGTTTGACCTGCAAGCAACGGATCAAAGTCAATAGTATCACCTGCACTCGCTTCAATAATTGCTTGCCGCAAAGAACCAGCACCACTGTCATCGGTATTTGTAACGTCATACGCCTGCGCAGACAGACTAATGAGCATCAGGCTCACCAATACTCCGCACATTCCCAGCCAGCGCCAAAATACCGAACGAATACAAGCAATCATCGCAATCATCGCAATCATCTCCAGTGATGCACACT
Source organism: Thiospirillum jenense (assembly GCF_014145225.1). Taxonomy (GTDB): domain Bacteria; phylum Pseudomonadota; class Gammaproteobacteria; order Chromatiales; family Chromatiaceae; genus Thiospirillum; species Thiospirillum jenense. The sequence goes on along the minus strand of NZ_JABVCQ010000048.1, from coordinate 3,840 downwards.
TTAACCGATGCTGTAAAGTATAGCGTCATTTTACTTAAATCGGTTAGATTGACCAACAATTTAACTGCACCAGTCTAGTACACAATAGACCAATGATTGGATTATTTGTATTCAGTGTGATTTACATCACAGTGGTGCGGGGGTAGTGACTTTACAAAAACGGTTTTGTCATAATTAAACGCCGTTATTCTTAATACTTATTTTAAATAGGTTTTCGGTTTTATGATTCGTTACCGTTCGCTCTGAGCGTGTCGAAAAGCACTGAACTTTTATTCTTCGACAAGCACATGATGAATGGTAATGATTAAAACAGACGAAAATGACTATCTATAGAGTATAGCGACGTTTGTTAAACGCTATGTCAGCGTTTTATTGCGAACCCGTTCAATAATGACCCCCACATCGCCGGCGTCGGTGACTGCACCAATTTTATTGACACGCAAGCGTACCCAAGACACATTAAACTCATCACAAATAATACGCGCACACTGTTCAGCTAGGGTTTCTACTAATTGAAAACGAGTTTCAGACACGAACTGTTTAAGACGTTTCGACACCGCTTTATAATCCAGCGCATCCGCAATATGATCGGTTAAAGCTGCCTGCGCTACATCCGTCGCCATATCAAGATCAAGAATAACTGGCTGCAAAATTTCTTGCTCCCAATCATAGATACCAATGACCGTTTCGATGCGCAATCCATGTAAAAAAACAATATCTGTTTGCATATAAAATGGCTTCCAAAAAGGATTAAAAAAATCAGCAATGATTGACAAACTGGCAAACATCCAACTAACTAACTAAGTTAGTTTTTATTCCAACTGTAGCCATCGCCTGCTGTAATCGTTCAAAAGCAATCGTCAAACAGCTAATCTGTATAACGGCATTATCTAATTCACCATTTTGCGCGGCATCTTCTAAACGACTAGCAATGGTTTGCATTTCAATAGCGCTCAAATTTGCACAGGTTCCTTTAATGGTATGTGCTTGCATGATAATGTCTGACCATTTTTCATCGGATGATTGCTGTTGAAGTATTTTAAGGCGCTGCGCCATGTCAGAAAGAAAAATAACGCCAATTTCATTTGCCATATTAGTATCGCCCGCCAAACGAATTAATAAATCATTGTAATCAAAAACCAAAGGTATTTCTGTCGTGAGTAACTGTTCAGGATGCTCGGTTGTCAAGCTGAGTTGTTCATTGTGTAGTGGTAACCACCGTTTAAGTGTATCTTGCAATGCGTGGCGCTGGACCGGTTTGGTCAAATAATCATTCATACCCGCCGCTAAACAACGTTCTCTATCGCCTTGCATGGCATGTGCAGTCATTGCAATAATTGGAATTTGTGCATTTAATACCGGAGTATCTATTGCACGAATGCGGCGCGTCGCTTCATAACCATCCATAATTGGCATTTGCACATCCATTAACACCAAGTCGTAAGGTACAATTTGCAAACTCAATAGCGCTTCATTGCCATCAGCAACGGCATCACACCGCAACCCAGTTTTATTAAGCATGGTTACTAAGACTTCTTGATTAACATGATTATCTTCCACGACCAACACCCGTCCTGTGAGGGCGGCAGGGGATTCTAATTGACTGCTAACTTCACTAATTGCAGGCAGTTTATTGGTGATTGAAACTGATGAATGTGACGGCGTTGCGGGTAAATGCAGCAGCAGTTCCCATAATTCTTGGTGACGAATTGGTTTGACTAGATGACCATTAAATCCACTCGCACTAAATCGCGCTGAATCACCAGGCAAAGTCAATGAAGGCAATAAAACCATTTTTAGATCAGCAAAACGTTGGTCAGCACGAATAGCCCGCCCTAATGTTTCTCCATCCATCCTGGGCATTTGTAAATCAATTAATGCTAATTGAAAAGGATCGTGCATATCGAAGGCGTGGTAAAGTGCTTTTAACGCACTAACCCCGTCGCTGACCTCCACCGTCCGCAGGCCCCAAGTTAATAAACGGGTACTTAAAATGTCACGATTTGTAGCATTGTCATCTACAATTAATACGCGCTGATGATACAGTTCTGATGGTGCTTGACGATGACGCAGTTGTTCCCCAGCATGATTGCTACTATAGCCAAAACGGGCCGTAAACCAAAAGACCGAGCCCTTTCCAATCGTGCTTTCAACGCCCACCGTACCGCCCATCATATTTGCCAATTGTTTAACAATAGCTAATCCCAACCCAGTACCACCGTATTGACGTGTAATAGACACATCCACCTGAGAAAATTTGTCAAATAACAGCGACTGTTTATCATCTGGAATGCCAATACCAGTGTCGCGTACTGCAAACCGTAATGTGGCATCATGTGCCGTTTTTTCAATAACAGTTAAGTGAACTAAAATTTCGCCTTCATGGGTAAATTTAATCGCATTGTTAACTAAATTGGTTAAAATTTGTCGCACACGTCCAGGATCACCACGCAAATAAGTTGGTACTTCTTGTGCCACATCATATAGAAGTTCTAATCCTTTATTTTGTGCTGGCAATGCCAATGTTGCTACAATGTCATCTAATAAAGGATCAAGTTCAAATGTGAGAATTTCTAACTCAAGTTTCCCCGCTTCAATTTTAGAAAAATCTAAAATATCATTGATGAGTGATAACAAAGATTCGGCACTGGAAAGCGCAATTTCAGCATAACGGCGTTGCTCAGAATTGAGTATTGTATCAAGTAATAATCCCGTCATACCAATAACGCCATTCATGGGAGTACGAATTTCATGGCTCATATTTGCAAGAAAGGCGCTTTTTGCCACATTCGCCATTTCCGCCCGCGCCGTTGCGGCTTGTAATGCTTTATTGGCATCCACTAATGCGATTAATGCATGTTTTTGTGTAGTGATGTCAATCATCACACTGAGAAAATAATCTTGTCCTTGACTATGAATGACTTCACCAGAAAAAAGTCCATCGAGAATGACGCCATCTTTACAGCGCACTTGTATTTCAACCGCATTGACACATCCAAAGGTTGCTAATTGGTTGGTAATCATCATCTGGTATGAAGGATTAACAAATAGCCCTATTTCAGATGCGGTATGATCAATGACATCAACGTGGGTGTAGCCGAGGGTTTTTACAAAGGCGTCGTTGACTTCAGTAAAACGGCGTTCTGGCAATAGAGTTAATGCCATCGGTGCCGGATTACTCCGAAATAAACGTTCAAATCTTTGCTGTGCCTGTTGTTCTGCTGTTAAATCTTTACAAATACCAAATATACATTGTTCCCCATTCCAATACCCTTGCCACACTCGCGTTTCAACGGGTAATAATTGACCGTATTTACCTAATAATGGTAATGGACATACTTGGCCTTCTCCATTCAACATGGCAGCAAAGATTGTTTCTGCTTCAATGCGTTGTTTTTTAGCGTGTAAATCCAAAACATGCAAACTTCTTAACTCATCATTGGTATAACCCAATTTACGTTCTACCGCCAAATTAGCGAATAAAATTTGACCATTTGTCGTTGCAACTAACATTAAATCATCAACAGTTTCAAAAAAGGCGCGAAAATTTGCTTCATTTTCTTGCAAGCGCATTTCGGCAATTTTACGCTCGCTGATGTCATTAAACACCGTTGCAAATTGGTGATTACCTAACGGATAAGCATTAATAAAAAAATAGCGATTTAATGATGCACAGTATTGTTCAAAACTCAGTGCTGTGCCGTTTAATACCATTTGACCAAATTGCTGAATAAGTGAAGCATTTTCAACGCTAGGTAATACAGTGGTCACACGCTGCCCTAAAATGTCTTTTACAGTTAATCCAGTTTGGTCGGCAAAGCTGGGGCTGGCATTTAAGAA
>NZ_JABVCQ010000047.1 GCF_014145225.1 Thiospirillum jenense | reverse complement strand
GATGTTCAGACCTTAAAAAACAAAGTGCAATATTTTATTGAAAAATTTAATCAGCAGTTGTTAATTGGGTTAGATGATCTTGAAAAACTCGACTACTCTATTAAATGGAGTAGAGATTTGAAAAGAAATGCCTTCAGCAGCGCAAAAACAGGATTGCAATACAATCCCAAATTATTGGTTATGTCTTTATGGCGACCATTTATGAAAAAGCGGTTTTATGCTGAATTTTTAGTGAGTGATGTTTTCACTAAATTGCATTATGCAATTCATGGTCAAACATTAAGCCAACGGAATTGGATTATTAACATTTCTGGTGGTTCAGCTATGAAACCGTTTCAAGTGTGTAGTTCCAATCAACCAACTGATTATGAATACGTTGAAAAAAACCAATGCCTCCCGCTTTACACTTACTCCGACGACGGCACTCAACACGACAACATCACCGATTGGTCATTAAATTATTTTCAACAGCAGTATCACGACGCCAGCATTACTAAACGCGCAATTTTTGACTACGTTTATGCGGTATTGCACGACCCGCGCTATCGAGAGCAATTCGCGCTCAATTTGAAAAGTGAATTCCCGCGTATTCCAATCCATCCCGATTTTTGGGCATGGTCGCGCATTGGTGGTGAATTAGTGCAATTACATGCTGAGTTTGAAACGGTGCAGCCGTGGCCATTAAAACGGGTAGAGCAGGAAATAAAAACGCTGCCCAAATGTCGGTTAAAAGCGAATAAAACTGATGGCACGATTGAAATTGACAGTGCGACCACGTTAATGGAAATTCCCGCCGTTGCTTGGGAATACCAACTCGGCACCCGTTCGGCATTGGAATGGGTATTAGATCAATACAAAGAACGGACGCCCAAAGACTCGACCATTCGGGCGCAGTTTAATACTTATCAGTTTGCCGATTATAAAGAACAGGTAATCGAGTTATTGGCGCGAGTGTGCCGGGTGAGCGTGGCGACGGTGAATAAAATGCAGCAATTAGCGCAATTAACTTGGTTATCTACCCACTAACGACCAATTGCCCGATGTCCAATATCACGCCGATAAAACGCGCCATTGAATTGAATCTCCGCACAGGTAGCATAAGCGCGTTGTTGAGCGGTGATTAAATCATTCCCCAACGCAGTAACGCACAATACCCGCCCGCCTGCCGTGACCAATTGATTCGCATCATTGAAACGAGTACCAGCATGGAACACTTTGCATTCGGTATTTTTATTATCAGGCAGCCCACTAATCACATCGCCACGTTGATATTCATTCGGATACCCACCCGCCGCCATTACCACACCCAATGCCGGACGCGCATCCCATTCCGCTGTCACGCGATCTAATTCACCATTGGTTGCAGCCAGACATAATGACACAAAATCACTGCGTAAACGCATTAAAATTGGTTGGGTTTCTGGATCACCCAATCGGCAATTATATTCAAGTACAGACAGCGTTCCATCGGGCTTAATCATTAAACCGGCATATAAAAAACCACAATACGGCCGCCCTTCATATTCCAATCCCACTACGGTTGGCTGAATGACCTCACGCATAATACGATCATACAATTCGGGCGTCACCACTGGCGCAGGTGAATACGCACCCATTCCCCCCGTATTCGGTCCCTGATCGCCATCATCCCGCGCTTTATGATCCTGCGCGGTGGCTAATGGCAAAATATGACGCCCATCCACCATTGCAATAAAACTCGCTTCTTCACCCTGCAACCATTCTTCAATAATAATTCGTTTACTCGCCGCACCAAAGCGTCGCCGCCCGAGTAAATCGTGAATAGCCAATTCAGCAGTTTCCATATCCGGCGCTAAAATAACGCCCTTACCTGCCGCCAAGCCATCCGCTTTAATCACCACCGGCGCACCCGTTGCATGTAACCACGTCAGCGCCTCGTGTTCATTATTAAAACTTTGATAAGCGGCGGTCGGAATGCCATGCCGCGTCATAAACTCTTTGGCAAAGGTTTTTGATCCTTCTAATTGCGCGGCCGCTTGCGTTGGACCCAAACAACACAAGCCCGCTATTGTAAAAATGTCAGTGATCCCTGCCACCAATGGCGCTTCAGGGCCAACAATGGTCAATCCAATTTCATTAGCATGTGCAAAGTTAATTAACGTGCCATGATCGCTCGGATCAATGTCCACGTTAATAATGCCACGCTCGCCGGCCGTTCCCGCATTGCCCGGCGCGACAAAAACCATTTCGGCTAATAATGATTGGCGAATCTTCCAGGCTAATGCGTGTTCACGGCCGCCGCTGCCGATAATTAAAACGTTCATAAACCATTCCTAATAAAAATCAATTAACACGGTAAATGCGCATCCGCCAATGTACGCAATTGCGCTTCGGTCACTGTAGCAAGTGTTGCAATGACCCATAAATCAAAAAATGGCGATGGGCGCCGCCGTCAGATCATTGAAATAAACCCGGCTGCTTTTAATGTACCCAATAAAACACGCATCGTAAATCCGCACCGATGCGCCATAAATAAATTGCCCTTTGCCAATGATGGGCGATAACCATAAAGAATATCGAGCGGTGTCACTGCACCAGCGGGCGCTGTATAGGCAACTTCAGTCAATTTATTATCCGCCACTAATGCACATACCGCTTGCAAATCAGGACAAGTAATGATTGCAAATCCGTTTGATTTCAAAACCCGCTTGAATTCAGCTAATGCAATTGGCACTTCATGCGCATATAAATGCTCGATATTATGACTTGAATACAGCGCGTCCATTGATTCGGTGGAAACGGTATTCATATCTAGCATAGTCCCAATCACATCTGGCGCCACAGATGAATCAATATCAAGCCGGACTTCTTGCCAATCATCAGTATTAAATCCCGCTGTCGTTTGTGCTTTATGTTTTTGACCGCAGCCGACGTGAAGAAATGTTGGCATTCAATTAAACTCGTATGATTCAATCGTTTGAATGACGCGAATCAAGTGGTGTCACAGTTGATTCAGACCGCCGATGAAAAGCAATGATTCCACGCTTGCCAAGACTCGACCGCACGAAATGAACAATCTCCATTGTCACCGCACTGGGATAATCATTTTCTGCTTGCGTTAATGCGTCGGTTAATAATAGCCCGGGGCGCGTGAATAACCGATAAACCGCTTTAATCTGCTGCCGCTGTGCGGCATTAAATCCATTACGCCGCAGCCCAACTGTATTCAAACCAATAATACGCGCCCGTTGACCATTCGCTAATACAAACGGCGGCACATCTTGCGTCACACCACTCACTCCGCCAATCATACAATACGCACCAATACGACAGAATTGATGCACCGCCACTTGACTCGATAAAAACGTATGATGCGCCAATTCAACATGTCCACCGAGCGTCGCGGCATTGGCAAAGATATTATCATCACCGACTTGGCAATCATGGCCAATATGCGCTTGAGCCATGAGATAATTGCGATCACCAATTCGCGTCCCGGCCGGATTTTTCATACCACGACTAATGGTGACGCCCTCTTTGAATTGATTACCATTGCCAATCACCACTGGTTTTGATTGATCTGATTGAAAACCCAGCGCCTGCGGTTCACTACCAATCACACTGCCGTGTCCAATCCGATTATCACTACCCAAGCGCACCATACCATAAATCCGCACACAACTTTCAATCATACAATCTGCGCCAATCACAGCGCCAGATTCAATAATGGAATACGCACCAATCTGCGCCGTTGGATGCACATCAGCGCCGGTTTCAATAATTGCAGTGGGATGAATTGCCATGATAATTTAACGACGTTTGAATTAAACCAGCGCAACGCTTTAATTAATGCCGGAAATGCCGCATTCCAGTTAATATCATCGCCATACCATGTTCATTCGCAGCGTTAATCACTTCTTCATCACGCATTGACCCGCCCGGATGAATCGCCGCAGTAATCCCCGCCGCCGCGGCCGCGTCAATTCCATCACGGAATGGAAAGAACGCATCCGATGCCATTACCGCACCACGCACTTCTAATTGCGCATGTTCGGCTTTAATAGCCGCAATACGCGCTGAATTAATACGACTCATTTGCCCCGCACCCACGCCAATTGTCATTTGATTATGCGCATAAATAATCGCATTTGATTTAACAAACTTCGCCACCTTCCACGCAAATAATAAATCACGCCATTCATCATCCGTTGGCGCACGATTAGTTACGGTACGCAATTCACCATGCAATGCCAAATCGGCCGTCTGCACTAATAATCCACCAGTGACGCGCTTGAAATCGAATCGTGCCACCCGCTGTTCAGTCCATTCGCCACAGGCTAATAACCGCACATTCTTTTTATTCGCAATGATCGCGCTCGCCGCTTCACTCACTCGCGGTGCAATAATCACTTCAACAAATTGCCGAGCCACAATCGCCTGCGCCGTCTCTGCATCTAATTCACCATTCACCGCAATAATGCCGCCAAACGCCGATTCGGGATCGGTGCTAAATGCGCGTTCATAGGCATTTAATAGCGTTGTACCTTCCGCCACACCGCATGGATTGGCATGTTTAACAATCACGCAAGTCGGCGCTGCGGTGAATTGTTTAATACATTCCAATGCCGCGTCCGTATCAGCGATGTTATTAAACGATAATTCTTTTCCCTGCAATTGCCGCGCACTCGCAACACTCGCTTCGGTTTGAGTTGATTCAATAAAAAATGCCGCATCTTGATGCGGGTTTTCACCATAGCGCAATGCTTGTTGTCGTTGCCATTGCAAAGTCAAAGTACGCGGGAATGCACTGTCGCTATTCGGCAATTGCGCCCCTAAATAATTCGCAATGGCGGCATCATAGCGGGCGGTATGTTCAAAGGCTTTCACAGCTAAATTAAACCGCAGCTCATCATCCACGCCGCCATTGTTTTCAGCCAATGCAGATAAGACAACCGAATAATCTGCTGCATTAACAACCACCGTCACTGCCGCATGATTCTTTGCCGCTGCCCGCAATAAAGTTGGGCCACCAATGTCGATGTTTTCAATTGCTTCGGCTAATGCACAATTGGGATTCGCAACCGTTTGTTCAAACGGATATAAATTGACCACCACCAAATCAATCCGCCCAATTTCGTGCGCAGTCATTACCGTATCATCTTCACCGCGCCGCCCTAAGATGCCACCGTGAATTAACGGATGCAGCGTTTTAACCCGCCCGCCCATCATTTCAGGAAAACCGGTGTAATCGGCCACTTCAATCACCGCCACGCCATGATTTTTTAATAGCGTTGCCGTGCCACCAGTGGTCAAAATTTCAATTCCTTTTGCAGATAATGCCTGCGCAAATTCCAGAATACCGGTTTTATCAGACACACTAATTAAAGCGCGTTGGATGGGGTAAATCGCCATAATTCATTACTCGTGATGATGAAATAAAGCGCAAGCATTGAATGATAATGATACTGATTAGTCAATTTGCAATGCCTGCAATACGGCCGCCTGTTGTTCAGCAGCGGTTGTAAGATTTAATAATTCAGGACAGACGGCGGCAAGACTAGGAATGCTGCATCCATACCATTGTAAATGCTTGCGCGCAATTCGCAACCCGCGTTGTTCACCATAAAACAAATAGAGCGATTCTAAATGAGTCATAATTGTCTCGCGCATCGTTTCTAATGACGGATTGGGTAATAACTCGCCCGTTGTTAGATACTGCCGTATTTGCGCAAATAACCAGGGCCGCCCTAATGCCGCCCGCCCAATCATAATTGTATTTGCACCCGTTTCATTTAATACCGCCAGCGCCTGTTGCGGTGAAGTAATATCGCCATTTGCCGCCAATGGTAATGAAGTGAATTGCTGGCGTAATAACCGCAAACTCAAATGTTCGGCGGGCGTGGCATAGCCACAGGCGCGAGTGCGGCCATGCACAGTTAATAACGCCACGCCGTAATCATTTGCCAATTGACCAATACGATCTAAATTGCGTTGTTGCGGTGACCAGCCGGTACGGGTTTTAACCGTAATTGGTACATTCACTGCACGAGTGACGCTGGCGAATACTTGACCAATGCGCGTTTCATCGCGTAATAATGCTGAACCGGCCGTTAATTGACAGACTTTGCGCACTGGACAGCCGAGGTTAATATCAATGATTTGCGCACCTTGATTCACACAAAAGCGCGCCATTTCGGCCATTGCTAATGGTTCACTACCGACGATTTGCACCGCCTGTAAGCCAAGTTCACTGTTATAAGCCAGCCGTTCTTGACTGGTGCGTGTGGTGCGTAATGCGGGATTGGCCGCGACCATTTCTGAATAAGTTAATGCGGCGCCGAATTGATAACAAAGCTGGCGAAAGGGTTGGTCAGTAATGCCCGCCATTGGCGCTAATAATACCGGAACATCCAACAGATAATTGCCAAGTTTTAATGGTGCAAGCGGTGTTGTCTGCATTAGACAAATAAATAAAATCCGTGTCTAATTGAATGATAGTTGGGTTAGGCAATCAATAATCAAATACACCTAACCCAACTGGTTGGTTGCAACCTAATGTAGCGGACTTAACAACGTAGGAATCGTTGCAATTGCCGCATCGCGTGTCGCTGGATCAGCGGTGACATTCAATAAAATGTCATAGCCAACTTGACGCAAATAGGCTTGATCGGTATCAGTCAATTGACCATACACAATGCCATGTTGTGCTTGATAATCGGCGAATGCCAAGCCAACTTCAACGCGGTGCGCAAATCGTGTCATATCCGCCTGCGCATCTGGACTGGGATTATCCCATCCACCGAGTAGCAAGGTAATAATCATTTGATTGCGGGTAAATTGGCTCGATTCTAATCGCTCTAACCAATAATTATAACCAGCAGTATCAGCACCCCGCCCAAAGAGATTGCGATAGAGGGCATCAATAAAACGACCATAGCCGTCGCTTTCAGGATATTTCGCCGTGACTAATGGCTGATCGAAAAAACTTTGCGCGACAGTGGTTTGATTCCAGACAGAATCGGTCTCAATTCTATTTACCCAGTATTGCAGCCCTTCATTATCTGGTGCATACCCCTGCGTGGCAATATAAATCTCGGTCACTTGCCATGCGAGACTTTCGCGTGTGAATACGGTGCCATTAAATAATGCCACGACCTTTAATGATTCGTTGAGCGTTATCGTGCAATTCGTTTCATTACCAGTACAGGCACCGCCCCAGCCAATAAACTGCGCATCAGTTCCCGGGGTTGCCGTTAATGTAATGAGCGTATCAGGCGCATAATAATTGCTACAGTTTGCATCGCAGTCAATACCTGCCGATTCACTGGAAACTACACCGTTACCAATGACCACTGTCGTCAATTCGTATTGATCGGCGGGTGCGATGGATTCAAATTTGACACTGGCCGATTGGGCTTTATTCAAAGTTAATTCACAGGTTGGCGCTGTACCAAAATCAGCGCAGGCGCCATCCCACCCAATAAACTGGTTATTTGCCGCCGCAGTGGCAGTGAATATCACCGTTGCATTCGCGGCGAAATAACCGACGCAACTGCTATCACACTCAATACCAGTTGGTTCACTGGTCACTGATCCTGATCCAATCACGGTCATTGCAAATGGCATCAATCTAAAATTAGCTAATACCGTTTGTGCTTGATCTAATGTGACGGTGCAGGTGGGTAAACTGCCATGACAGGCGCCGTCCCAATTGGCAAAGCGGTATAGATCATCGGGCGTGACTGATAATTCAACGACACTGCCGGCGGCGAAATGTCCATTGCAAATTGTGCCGCAATCAATACCAGACGGTTCACTGGTAATTTTGCCATTCCCGCTTTTTATAACCGTGAGATTAAAATGATCGCTTGGAATAAACTCAGCAATTAAAGCACGCTCTTCAACGACGGTGAATTCATACAGCGGCGTATTCTCCAGCGGTTCATTTTCTTCCCACCAGCGCATAAATTGCCAGCCCGGATTTGGAATAGCGTGTACGGTTGCCATGTCACCAGATGTATAGTCGCCTGCACCTTCAATCGTGCCACCTTCTATTGGTTGCGCCGTGACGTTAATCGCATACTGCGCCGTGTCAATGTTCAGCGCGAAATGCACTTCAACTGCTGCATTTGCAATTAAATCGGTCACTTCTTGATCTTGTGTATACCCAGGTTTAAATGCTTTTAATGCAACAAAGCCGGCCGGAACATCAGTCAACGTATAATGACCTTCGGCATCGGTCAGGGTTGCCACATTACCCAATGTTGATACCTGACAATCGCCAATTGGTGTGCGGGTAGATTCATCAATCACCGTGCCGGTAATGGTGCCAGTTTTTGCGAATGCAGTGGGGTTAATTAACAGTTTAATAAAATCAACTGCATAACCATCACCGGCGCCGGTGGTGACATCATCAAACTCAATGGCAATTGCGCCGCTCTGGAATAGATATAAATACTCTTGGGGAATAGGCACGGTAATTAACTTGCCAATGGGGCCAGTTTGCACCAATGAGTTAATCGCCGCTTCCAGAATTGGAATACGCACACCGTTAATTTTCACGCGATAGGATGCGCAGAAATAAGGTGCTTGAAAATCATCAACAAATAATTGCAAGGCGGCGGATGAGATCGTTATTCCAGTTAGCGCACTCGCATACTCTAAAGCAATAGGAATAACGACATTGCCCGGACGGAGTGTATTGCTGGTGTAACCATCACGACCGCAGGGCGTATTATCTCTAACATAGCTATAACTTGAAATGACACTAATACGGTCGGTGCCCGGCGCATCTAATGGATTATTGACCCAGGGATAGGCGTGTACGGGGGTATCTTCACCGGAGAATGGATCAAATCGTAATGGCCAACCAAAGCCGAGGTTATCAATGTCGCCAACGCGCACCATTAACTCGGCCTCGGGCGTGTTGTTTAATACAACAGATTGTGCATTCCAATTGCCATCATTCGCCGTGACCGTGACTTCTGCATTCACGCTACGAGTGCCAGCAATCAATAATACAAGGATTATTGCAGGGAGCAAAACAGACCAACGAGGTGTGAATTTATTAATCAATAGTCGCATACATAAAACCCTCATTAATAATTCAAATACCAATACGTTAATGTTTCTCGATTTGATGTACCACGTTTTTTAATCACCCCCACCTTATTAACCAACTCAGTTTAACAACTATACATGTACGGATCAGGACGTCTAAACTTTTTAATATCGAATAAATTAGGATTAATCAGGCTTTCATCATACTGACCGCGACCGTTTAATGCCGCGATCAGTGATTTCACAATGATACAACTGTGAATTAGGGTTTAATGACTAGCCGACCCTTCCGCACCAATCCCGGTTTCACATCGTACCCGCTGTGCATCATAAGCGGCGCGATCTATTTTAGCGCGTTCGGAACGGTCGAATACCGAGAACAGCCAAATAAAGAGAAACGCCAACGGAATAGAGATAATTGCCGGATTGTCGAGGGTAATTAAACCAACGCTGACTTCTTTACCAGCTGCATCTAATATCTTATGACCGAGGACATCACCCCAAACTGCTTTAGACAGAATGGTTAATACCACCGCGCTAATTAACCCGACAAAGCCACCGATCATTGCCCCGCGAGTGGTCATTTTACTCCAGAAAATAGACGCAACTAATACGGGGAAATTGGCACTGGCGGCAATTGCAAAGGCTAATCCGACCATAAAGGCGACGTTTTGACTTTCAAACGCAATGCCTAATCCAATTGCCACTAAACCTAATCCAAAGGTGGCAATTTTTGAGACGCGCAATTCGGTTGTTTCATTACTGCGACCACGGGCGATTACGCTGGCGTATAGGTCATGTGAAATGGCTGAAGCGCCGGCTAAGGTTAATCCCGAGACCACCGCTAAAATAGTTGCGAAGGCGACCGCCGAAATAAACCCGAGGAATAAATTGCCGCCTAATGCTTCGGCTAAACGAATAGCGACCATATTGGTACCACCGTCTAATCCTTTTACCAATTGGTCTTTAATCACTGCTCCATCGGCTAATGCACCCGCTTTGAAAAACTCGGGATGTTGGGACAATAATACGATGGCGGCAAAGCCAATAATAAAGGTTAAAATGTAGAAGTAGCCAATAAATCCAGTGGCATAAAACACGGATTTACGCGCTTCTTTGGCATCAGGTACGGTAAAGAATCGCATTAAGATATGCGGCAAACCGGCGGTGCCAAACATTAATGCCAAGCCTAATGAAATGGCATTGATCGGGTCTTTGACTAATGAACCAGGCGACATAATAGCGGCGGCTTTTGGATGCGTTTCAACCGCTTGGCGGAACATTTCTTCGGGTGAAAAACCGAATGCGTAGAGCGCCGCACCTGCCATGAAGGTTGCGCCAGAGAGTAATAACACGGCTTTAATGATTTGCACCCAAGTGGTGGCGGTCATGCCACCAAAGATGACATAGACCATCATTAAAATCCCGACGATGAACACGGCTATCCAGTACTCTAAACCGAATAAGAGCTGAATGAGTTTGCCAGCGCCAACCATTTGTGCAATCAAATAAAACGCGACGACAATGAGTGAAGAAATCGCTGCCATTGTGCGGATTTGCGTTTGGCCAAAGCGGTAAGAGGTGACATCGGCAAAGGTGAATTTGCCTAAATTGCGCAATTGCTCGGCAATCATAAACATAATGACTGGCCAGCCGACGAGGAAGCCGATGGAATAGATCAGTCCATCATAACCAGTGGCAAAGACCAAGCCAGAAATCCCTAAAAAGGAGGCAGCGGACATGTAATCACCGGCAATGGCTAATCCATTTTGAAAACCAGTAATGCCGCCACCAGCGGTATAGAACTGTTTAGTGGTACGGGTGCGCTTTGCTGCCCAATAGGTGATGCCAAGTGTAATGGCAACGAAGGTTAAAAACATGCCAATGGCGGTGTAATTTAACGGTTGTTTTTCAACGTCACCGCTAATACTTGGCGCCGCGATGATAAATGCTGGGGTTAATAAAACTAATAATAATCCCCAGCGGATGTTGGAGTGAGTTTGCATTAGTTGCATTGCACATCTTCCCGAATCTGTTTGGTGAGAGCGTCAAAATGACTATTGGCACGCGCAACATACAAACCCGTCAAAATAAATGCGCTAATGATAATGACGACGCCAACTGGAATACCAATGGTGGTCACAGCGCCAGCAGATAATGGCGTACCTAATAATTGCGGTGCAAAGGCAATCACTAGAATAAAACCGTAATAGATCAGTAGTATTAACATGGTGAGATTCCATGCAAAACAGCGGCGCGAACAAACCAGTTCTTGATAGCGCGGATTTGCCTTCACTGCCGCAACTAAATCGTTGTGCATAAAGATTTCCTGTTGTAAAAACAAGGTTAATAAAAATGGTTGATTATCATTATTCAAGCGCAATTGATGGTGCCATGCTGTAAGCTGCCATCACAATGAACAACAATTGAAAATTGAATAA
>NZ_JABVCQ010000046.1 GCF_014145225.1 Thiospirillum jenense | reverse complement strand
AAAGCTCGCTCGCGCCTGCTTGCATGACAGTCCGCGCTATTTATGCCTCGGGAAATCCTGCTACGATTGTGGCAATCATGCAAAATAATTAGAGTCACCGTGAACCACCAACCTGCATTACCCTACGGGCGATTAATCACATTAGAAGGCATTGAAGGCGCGGGCAAAACCACCCAACGCGACGTGATTTGTGAAACCTTAATTGAACAGCGCGTGCCGTTTTTGAAAACCCGCGAGCCGGGCGGATCGGACATCGCCGAACGAATGCGGGCGTTGCTACTCGATCAAGCCAATCAGGGCATGAGCGCGACGGCGGAGTTGTTGCTGATGTTCGCCGCCCGCGCCGAACATTTGCACAAAACCATTTTGCCGGCGCTGAGTAGCGGCACTTGGGTGATTTGTGACCGCTTCACCGACGCCAGTTATGCCTATCAGGGCGGCGGGCGCGGCATTGATGCGCAACACATTCGGCATTTGGAAAACTGGGTGCAAGATGGTTTGCGGCCGCATTTAACGCTGCTATTTGACCTGCCGCCGACCGTCGGTTTAGCCCGCGCCCAGCGGCGAGCGACCGCGGCAACTGGACACCCGGATCGCTTTGAACTGGAAACGGTCGCGTTTTTTGAACGAGTGCGCAGCGTGTATTTGACATTGGCAGAACAGGATCAGGCGCGGTTTCGCGTGATTGATGCCACACAGCCGCAGGCGGCAGTGACCGCGCAGGTGCAGACGATTATCATTAGTCAAGTCAATGAGTTACGTCAGGGGAGTTGGGCATAAATGTTAATGATCAATTTTTGAGGTATTTTTATTATGATTACAAAAAACGAACCTAATCTTAAACTCGGAATTTGCTGCGTTTACTATTATAAATCGGAAGGTGATTGGGTTTTAGAACTACAGCTAAAAGAAATCATACGCAATACAAAAGATGTCAATTTCGTTATTTATGCGGCAGCCAATAGATTGAAAGAAAAGTATTTAAACCAGTTAAAAAATACACCGCACGTTCAGATTGTAACATTGCCGTATCTAACTATTCGTGATGCCGAAGAACATGGGCAATATTTGGATCAGCTTATTGAATACGCTTTTGAAAAAGGCGGGTGTTCTCATGTGTGTACTTTAGATTCAGATTCATGGCCGATAAAACAAAATTGGGCAACTGATTTAATCAAAATAATGTCTGAACAACATGTTGATGTAGCAGCCGTGAGTCGTGAAGAATTAGGCGATCATTGGCTGCCGCATCCGTGCGGGTTAATGATGACTAAACCGTTTTTTAGCAATTATAAACCGACCATGTGGCCAACTGGTCAAGAAAACAATTTGAATCAGTTTTATCAAGAAACTCAACAAAGAGCAGACACGGGAATTGGCGTGGGATTGTCGTTATGGCAACACCAGCAACCCTGGTTAAAATTCAATAGATCAAATAAAATAAACGACCATCGCTTAATGGCCGGTATCTATGGCAATGTTTTCTTTCACATTGGCGCCTCCAGTCGCCCAAAGGTTTTCCATCAAGACAATGCGTGGCGTTCAGTTTATTTATTTATTAAAAAACTGCCGTATGTATGGCGCTATGCGCAAAACATTAAGCAACTACTCGCTATGCGACTACCAAGCAAAGTCAAACACCAAAATGAGGCAGTATACAAAAACATTAAAGCACGTCTGATTGCCGATCCGACAAGCTATTATTGTTATTTATTAGAAACATCCGATATTAACTCGCTATCATGTACAGCATCAACGACTGCCAAAGCACAATAATTCGATTATCCCGATCCGACATTTTTAATTTACTTGATTCAAAGTGATGACCGCCTTCACCTATTCAATCCCCCGCACCCGTCTCCCCTGGCATCACGACCACTGGCGGCGGCTCATCACCGCAACGCGCACCCAACGGCTCGGTCATGCGTGGCTGTTGCTGGGCATGGCCGGACTGGGCAAACGCCATTTTGCCGACCTGCTGACCCAAGCCCTGCTCTGCCGCCAACCGCTGGCAGATGGCGCACCGTGCGGCAGTTGTCAGGAATGTCATCTCGTCACCACCGGTCAGCATCCGGATAACCAGCACGTTCAACCCGCCGCCGACAGCGTGTTGGGTGAAATTAAAGTGGACACGATTCGGGAGTTGACCGCGCAGGCCGCGCTCACCCCGCACCGAGCGGCGCGTAAAGTGATTCAAATTCACCCCGCTGAGGCGATGAATCGCACCGCCGCCAATGCGTTGCTCAAAACACTGGAAGAGCCGTCGCCGTCAACGTTGCTGCTGTTAATTGCCGACGACGCCACGCGCTTACCGGCCACGGTGCGCAGTCGCTGCCAACATTTGCTCTTCGTCCCGCCGCCGGCCGCGCTGGCGCTGGACTGGTTGCGCGCCGTCGGTGGTCAAGCGCCCGCCGCCGCGCAGTACCCGCTGTTGCTGCAACTGGCGGCCGGCGCCCCGCTGCGGGCGCTGACGTTAGCGGCGGACACGGAGTTGCTGGCAGCGCGGGCGACGGCCTATCAAGCGTGGCTGCGCGTCGGGCGGGGGCAACAGGATCCGCTGGCCGCGGCGGTGACGTGGCAGTCACTCGACCCGCACTGGGTACTGGATACGCTGACCAGTTGGTTGGTGGACATCATGCGATTGGGCAGCGGCGGCGCGCAGGTGGCTATTACCAATCTCGATCAACGCGCTGACTTGACGCAACTGGCGCGGCGCTGTTCACCAGCCGCCATTCATCAATTCACGCAGCAGGTATTAAAAGCACGGCGGTTGTTAAATACCAGCGTCAATAAACAATTGTTATTGGAAAGTTTATTGATCCGCTGGGCGATGTTGGCGATGGCCAGCAATCAACGTTAAAACGCTCAACGGCCACTCACGGCCACGCGCCCCATTTTCGACTACACTAGCGCCAATTTTGACCACCCGAGCGCCGTTGTTGGTGACATTGCCGCGACGGCGGTGATTGAATTGGAGACCCGTTAAATGACAACAACCGCCCATCATGCGTTGGTCCTCAACCTGCACCAACCGCCCGGCAATCTTGAAGAGTTGCTCGACCAGCAGAATTGGGAAGCCAACGAGATTTTATTTGCCCTTGACCGCATTCCACGCAGTTTGTGGGGACAGGAAGACCTCGCCCGCGTTCACCTGTCACTGTCCGGCACCCTGCTGGAAACGCTCTCCAACCCGATGTTTCAAGAGCGGGTGTACGGCATCGTGGATTGCGGTAAGTTATTGTGGCACCTGCAAAATCAGGATTTATTTGAAATCCTCGGCACCGGTTATTATCACCCCGTGCTACCGCTGATTCCCGCTACTGAACGCGACGCCCATCTGCACCGCTGGCTCGGCATCGCCCAGCATCTGTTTTGGCGCTCCGCTTTTCACGGCTTTTGGCCACCAGAAATGGGCTTTTCAATGGAATTAATCCCGCTGCTGCGGCGCTTTGGCTACCAATACGTTCTGGTGGACAGCGGACACGTCGAGCCGCTGACGGAGATGAGTTGGCACGACATTCGCTACCGCCCGCATCTGGCGCGTTACGGTGACACGGCAATCACGGTAATCGTGCGCGACCGCGAGTTATCCGACGCCCAAGAATCGGGGATGGACGTGGACTGGTTTATTAATGAAGTCGCCGAGCGCACCAAGTGGTGCGATTTTTCGCCGCTCATCACCACCTGCACCGACGGCGAAAATGGCGGCTGGTTCCGCAACGTCACCGACGGCGCCAATTTTTGGAGCGCCTTTTACCTGCCGCTACTCGAACGGGTGCGCGGTCACACCGCCGCCATCAAACCGACCTTTATCACCGATTACCTCAAACAGTACGGCACGCACGGCGAGGTGACGATCAACACCGGTGCGTGGAATACCGGCTGGCATCACGGGCGCGACTTCACGCAGTGGACGGGGTCGCTGGCGCAGAAACAGATGTATGCCGATTACGCGGTGGTCAGCGCGATGTTGAATGACTTGCGCGAGCGGGTGGAGACGCTGCCCGACGCCCCGGCGGCGGCCGTGACGCAGTTATTGGACGACGCGACCTGGCAATTGCTGCGCGCTGAAACCAGTTGCAATACCTATTGGGGTGAGGCGTGGGTGCCGCGGGCCGAGGCCGATTTGAATAACGTGCGGCAGGCGCTGGTGGAAATTGAACGCCTGTTAATGGCGGTTGATTAAAATTAATCATTCACCGCACCCGCTGCGCAATGAACCCTGACCACTTTTGCATCACATAACCGTCCTGATTGACGAGAGGATTCCATGATTTCAGCCAAAATGAGCGACGCGATTTGCCATCAGATTAACAATGAGATGTATTCGGCTTATCTGTATTTGTCCATGTCAAACTACGCCAACTTCATTGGGCTAAAGGGCTTTGCGCACTGGTTTATTGTGCAATACCATGAAGAGATGTTTCATAGCATGAAGCTATTGGAATATGTGCAAAAACAGGGCGGGCAACCGGAACTCATGGCGATTGATAAGCCCGAACAGGCATTCGCCTCAGTCATTGACCTGTTTGAAAAAACGCTTGAACATGAGCAGTTCATCACGCGGTGCGTCAATGATCTAATGGAACTTGCCAAAGAAGAGCGCGATAATGCCACGCAGATTTTTCTTCAATGGTACGTCACCGAACAGATTGAAGAGGAGAATAACGATAGCGATATTTTAAATCAACTGCGCTTTGTGGCGAATGATCCCCGCGCTATTTTAATGCTTGATCGTGAATTGGCAACGCGCACCGTTGCGGTGCCGACTGATTATTCAAATGGCGTGGAGACGGCAATGAATCTTGCGCCGTAAGACAAACGGTCTTTACCATTAAATCACCAAATAAGATGATTGACATTCTGGAGTTGTTGTTGTGACTGCACCTGTTGTATTTCCCGAGATGATCGAATCCCTGCCCAATATTTGCGGCAATGAAGCTGCCGTGGCTGCCGCAATGGCCGCGGGTAAATCAAAACCTGTCGCGCCGAGCGGCGCTGGCGCTATTAACTTTAATACCATTCGTGCCGCAACGGCCATTGCGCTGCACCAGCATCAGCCATTGATCCCGGCCGGTGGCGGGGATTTGCAAACCGCCGCAATTATTAGCAATCTGAAACACATGATGGATAACCAGCATATTGGCGATAATCATAATGCGCCAACCTTTGTCTGGTGTTATAAACGCATGGGCGAGTTTATTCCGCAGTTAATTCACGAGGGCAAATCACCGCGTGTCATGCTTGAATACTCCGGCACGCTCTTGTATGGCTTGCGGGCAATGGGTGAAGATCATGTAATTGAGGCATTAAAAAGTGTCACCTGTAATCCCGATTACCGCTGGGCGGTGGAATGGTTAGGAATGCCGTGGGGTCATGCGGTTGCGCCATCCACACCCATTCAAGATTATCGCCTGCATGTGCAAGCATTTCAGCATCATTTTGCCGGTATTTTTGGATTAGACGCATTAGAACGGGTGCGCGGTTTTTCACCCTCTGAAATGGCTTTACCGAATCATCCGGATGTTGCGTATGAATTCGTGAAAACGCTGGTGGATTGCGGTTATCAATGGGTGTTATTACAAGAACACAGCGTTGAACAAGTGGAAAATGGTTGGCATCCGCAGCGCCCGCATTTACCGCATCGGTTGGTGTGTACTAATTCAGCGGGTGAAACAGCCAGTATTATTGCGATTCTTAAAACGCAAGGCTCGGATACCAAATTAGTCGCGCAAATGCAGCCATGGTATGAAGCGCAAAGTTTGGAGCGCTGGGAATTGGCCGGCAAGCGCGTTCCGCCATTAGTGACGCAAATTGCGGACGGTGAAAATGGCGGCGTGATGATGAATGAATTCCCGCCAAAGTTCTTTGAAGCGGTGCGCGGTGGATCAGGCACGGATACGCCGTTAATGAATGGCAGTGAATACCTCGAACAATTATTTGCGATGGGTATTAAAGACACCGATTTCACCGCCATTCGCCCCATTCATCAGGGCAAGATTTGGGAACGAATGCAGCCGGGTGATGGGCCGGAAAAATTGGCTAAAATCATTGCTGAATTGAAGCAATCCGATCATCGTTTCCACATGGACGGCGGCAGTTGGACGAATGATTTATCATGGGTTAAGGGCTATGACAATGTGCTGGGACCAATGGAAGAATCCAGCTCGCTGTTTAATGAAAAAGTGTTAAAGAAGGTTGGCTTGAAAACCAATGATCCGCATTACCGCAACGCGCTGTTTCATTTAATGGCGTCACAGACCAGTTGTTATCGCTATTGGGGGCAGGGCTTGTGGACGGATTACGGCCGCGAGATTTGCCGCCGCGCAATGGACATCATTAACTACGATTTCCGTTGAATTAAATGCCGGTATTGAGAAATAAACCAACATCATTTGGCATGATCCAAATGATGTTTGAATGACCTAATTAAACCACCAATGAGAGGATAATGACCATGCGCCACACGGCCTTACGTCCCTTGACAATTTGCACCGCTTGTTTAATTAGCAGTATGAGCGTTGCCCAACCGCCCGCCCCGACTGACGCCGCCACTGCGCCGCGCCTGACACCGACCGAAGCCTTTATGAAAGCATTGGATGTGAATAAAGATCAACAGGTGTCATTAGATGAAGCAAAGTCGGTGCAATTGCCGCGCTTTAAAGAAACAGATGCCGACGGGTCGGGTAATATTTCAATTGATGAAGCGCGTAATGCGTTCACTAAACAAGTGCCGGCAGAGATGTTGACGCAAATGCGCGAGCGCGGAATGCCAGATCCGGGTGAAACCTTTGTGAAAAATCTGGATAAAAATAATGATAACGCGATTGATTTGAATGAGTTTGAACGCCCGGCGGTGGATTCATTCCAGCGCATGGATACTAATAAAGATGGTGTTGCTACGGCAGAAGAAGCCGCCGCGTTTTTTGAACAAATGCAACAGCAAATGCAGGAACGGATGCGTCAAATCCAACAGCAAATGCAGGAACAAATGACACCGCCTGCGGGTGATGCGCCTGCCGCCATCGTGCCAAATGCCCCGATGCCGCAGCCTGCACCGCCAGCCGCGCAATAAACCACCCCGCCCCCGCATGGCACGGATGCCGTGCGCCCGCTGGCAGACATTTTGTCCGCCGCATTCAGTTTAATTCCAGTAAAATCCCACCTTGAGTGCGCTCATCGTGCGTGACTAATTCAGTTATCACGCCGGCGTTTCAGCGCGCATCATTGCACGCTTTTAATTGCATTGCACCGGTGACTTGTCAAATCATTGGCAATGAACACCGCCGTGTTAAATCAAATGAGAGCGCCTCCTGAATTGATTTTGGTATTAAAACTGAATTAAAAAACAGGGTATTATCTATGACAAATGTGCCAAACACGCCCGCATCAACCCGCTTTGCTGCGGCCGATGTTTTAGAATTTCTCCATCCAATTACCTGGTTTCCGCCGATGTGGGCCTTCAGCTGCGGCGTGGTCTCATCCGGGCAACCAATTTGGAGTAATGTTTTATTGATTATCGCCGGCATTTTATTAGCTGGTCCATTAGTCTGCGCCGCCAGTCAAGCAGTGAATGATTGGTTTGATCGGCACGTTGACGCCATTAATGAACCCTATCGCCCTATTCCCTCCGGCCGTATTCCCGGCAATTGGGGTTTATACATTGCGATCATTTGGACGTTATTATCACTGGCGTTGGGATTTATATTAGGCCCCTGGGTATTAGCCGCCACTGCCGTCGGATTAGTTTTCGCCTGGATTTATAGCGCCCCGCCATTGCGCTTAAAACAAAACGGCTGGTGGGGCAATGCCGCCGTCGCCTTTTCCTATGAAGGATTAGCTTGGGTCACGGGTGCGGCGGTGATGATTGCCGGGCAAATGCCAACGTGGCAAGTATTATCATTAGCCTTTTTATACAGCGCCGGCGCGCACGGTATTATGACTTTGAATGATTTCAAAGCCATTACCGGTGATACGCAATTGGGCGTACGTTCATTACCCGTGCAATTAGGTGCAGATCGCGCTGCTCTCGTAGCCTGCGCCATGATGATTGCCCCGCAATTAGTCGTAATTGGTTTATTATTCGGTTGGGGGCAGCCCGTTCACGGCTGGGTTGTCACTATTTTAATTGCCATTCAAGCGCTGTTAATGGCACGATTTTTACGCGATCCAATTGGCCGCGCCACCTGGTTAAGTGCGTTTAGTGTCAGCGTTTATGTTAGCGGTATGATGGTCAGCGCTTTTGCGGTGCGCGGATTAACATTGGCGCAATAAATGCCGTATTCATTGCCTAATTCTATTTTCTATTGCGGCGCAACCCGCGCATGTTTTAATTCAACCGTCCGTCATTTTGACGGCTGCGTTATTTCACAATTTTAATTGGGTTATTTTATGAGTGAACAAGAATTGGTTGATGTGGTGGTGATTGGCGGCGGGCCGGCGGGGGCAACGGCGGCTACTGATTTAGCGCAACGCGGCCGCTCAGTTGTATTATTAGATCGCGGCGGGCGAATTAAACCGTGCGGCGGTGCTATTCCGCCCAAAGCAATGGAAGAATTCGCCATTCCTGATGAACAATTGGTCGCGCATATTCGGTCAGCACGAATGGTGGCGCCGAGTAATCGCTATGTAGATATGCCAATTAACGGCGGGTATGTGGGTATGGTGGATCGCGCTCCATTTGATGAATGGTTGCGCGAACGGGCGGCGACTGCGGGTGCGCAACGAGTAATGGGTTATTTCGAGCAATTAACTCGTGATGCGAATGGCGTGGCGTTAATTCATTATCGTGCGACGCCGAATGATCGTCATGCGCCATTACAAACTATTCGGGCGCGGGCGGTGATTGGTGCGGATGGCGCGAAATCAAGTGTTGCTAAACAGTGTATTCCCGCCGCCAAAGCATTACCGCATGTCGCGGCGTATCACGAAATCATTCGTACGCCCGCATTGCCATTTCGGGATTTTGATCCCGAACGCTGCGATGTTTATTATCAAGGTGAATTATCACCCGACTTTTATGCGTGGATTTTTCCCCACGGTGACACCATTAGTGTTGGCGTCGGCACTGAAAGAAAAGATTTTTCATTACGCACGGCGGTTAAACAATTGCGAATGAAAACGGGATTAGATCAATGCGAAACCTTGCGTTGTGAAGGCGCACCAATTCCATTGTATCCGCTGCCGAAATGGGATAACGGACGCGATGTGGTATTAGCCGGCGATGCGGCGGGCGTGGTGGCGCCGGCGTCGGGTGAGGGGATTTATTACGCGCTGACCGGCGGGCGTTTGGCGGCGGATGCGGTCGAAGAATTCCTCACGACGGGCAAAAGTAAGGCGTTAACGCAGGCGCGCAAGCGGTTTATGCGGGCGCACGGGCGGGTTTTTTGGATTTTGGGCATCATGCAGCGGTTTTGGTACAAAAATGACACGCGCCGCGAGCGATTTGTGAGTATTTGCGCCGATCCGGACGTGCAGGAATTGACGTGGGAGGCGTATATGCACAAGCGTCTGGTGCGCGCCAAACCCGCCGCGCATGTGCGGATTTTCCTCAAAGATATGGCGCATCTGCTCGGGATGGTCAGCCCCTGGAAAAAATAATTGCTGTTTAATCAAGCAGTTAGGTGAGCGCCGCCGCTGGTGGCGTTCATTTGAACGGATTGCATGATGAGTTGAAACGATTTTTTAATCAAAAAAGCATTTATGTTTTGTCAACACTCGTTTAATTTGTTTTAATAAGTTTGAATAACTTAGAATTGGTTGCTAACATTACCGGCGAATTGCAGTATTATTAATAATAACGCTTCACAAAAAATGAGATGTCCGGCAAATATATTTAGAATATTTACCTGAGCGGTATTGATACCGGTTAATGCGCGTACCATCGTTAAATAAACTTGTTTTGACGGCGTGAGCAGTATCCCGCTGATTTATAAGACTTTGTTTTTAACACATCCACAGAAATGTGGAGATTTTAGCGTTGCTAACTCCTTGTTTTATAAGTGACAAAACAAGTCTAAAGAAAAAAGAAAGGGGCTAGGCTCAATTATGGTTGTGACGTTCTGGTCTCTATTAACACCCGTGGTACTTTGGCTGTATTTTGCCACTGCTTATGCGGCAGCTCCGGCACATGACTCCACTGTAGTATCAGGACAGACATTTACTTTTTGCTTTAATCCACTCTGGCGTCCCTATGACTATGCTGAACATGGCATAGAAAAGGGGATTTTTGGCGATTACCTGCAATTGTTCGCCACACGGCTCGATATAACGGTTGTGCCGCATCCGACTGACACTTGGTCAGATGCGCTGGATGCTATTAAACGCGGCGACTGCGATTTTCTCGTTGGTGCCGTCAAAACCCCCGAGCGAGAACTTTACCTTGACTTTACTGCGCCCTATTTCGACATGGTTCATGTGTTAATAGCCAAACCCGATCGTCCGTTTATCGGTTCGTTGGGCAACCTGTCGGGAAAAACGATTTCTGGACCAAAAAACGGTGCAATCATGCAGTGGATTGCCCGCGATTACCCGAGTATTCAGCAGAAATATGTCGAAAGCGCTGATGAATCAATGGAGACGATCATGGCTGATCGCGTGTACGCACATGTGACGCCACTGGATGCACTGGTTAGCGAATACGGCTGGCTGCTGCGAAACCTGAAAATTATCGGCAAATTGGACTATTCCTATCCAATTTCCATCGCGGTGCGCAAGGGTGTGCCAGACCTGAAGGATGCATTTAATATCGCAATTGTTTCGCTCACGCATGAAGATCAGTCAGCGATTTCCAAACGCTGGACGACATTCACTTTTGTCGAGGAAGTTGATTACACCATTATCTGGCAGGTGTTAGGAGTAACAGCGTTGTTATTAGCATCCTTTGCCTATTGGAATCATCGCTTGCGGCAAGAAGTTGCCAAGCGCAAGGAACTAGAAAGCCAATTGATTGAACGCACCGAAAGTCTGTCCGAGGCACTCGATTTTAATGAAACCTTGCTATTGAATTCGCCAGTGCCTATCGGGGTTTATGGCGAGAGTGGCCAGTGTGAATTGGCAAACGAAGCCTATGCCAAATTTGTGGGTGCTACACGCGAGGAACTTTTAGCTCAAAACTTCTATGCAATACCGTCATGGAAAATAACAACCCTGCTGAGTGATTGCCTCACTGCCCTGACGTTTCAAACACCGCAACAGCGTGAAGCACACGTCGTGACCAGCTTTGGTAAAGATGTGTGGTTTGACTACCGAATTCTGCCAAAACATCTGCGGGGTCAAGTGCATTTACTGATCCAATTTTTTGATTTGACAGAGCGAAAGCGCCAAGAAGAGGAATTACGGCACTTGGCATTTCATGACACGCTCACGCGACTACCTAATCGACGCTTGTTATTGGATCGGTTGACACAGGCGCTGCATCTCGGTAAGCGCGAGAATAGTTACTTGGCTGTCTTGTTTATTGATTTAAATAAGTTCAAACAGTTAAACGACACCTATGGACACGACACGGGAGATCAAATGCTTATCGAAGTCGCTAATCGGCTGCAAAAACTGGTGCGCCAATCCGACACAGTAGCCCGGCTCGGTGGAGATGAGTTCATTGTGTTGCTGTCAGGATTAAGCGCCAATGCCGAGCAGGCGGCGCGGTGTGTGCAATCTATTGTTGATAAAATTCAAAGCGCATTGAATGCAGATTATGTACTCGGAAATGTTAATCATCATGGCAGTGCCAGTGTTGGAGTGAAGTTAATTCTTGGTGGCGACATTGATCCCGATCAAGTTCTCAAGGAAGCAGACTCAGCCATGTATCTAATCAAAAAAGGACTGTCTGCTTGATGCTACTGAACAGCGTATACGACGTCTCGGCAATGACAAACAACAAAAAGAAACCTACTCGGGAAAAAAACCATATATTAAAAAC
>NZ_JABVCQ010000045.1 GCF_014145225.1 Thiospirillum jenense | reverse complement strand
TCTAAACCCTTTACCAAAGATTTATTGCGGGTGCGCATTGAACGCGCCGTGCGCCGTCATCAACCCCTCACCACCATTGCCAACGCCCTATCAAAAGACGGGATTCCAGCCGCATTAACCGTATTAGACACGTTATTAGAACAGCGCACCGATAATCGCCTCGAACTGCTGCGGATTAAAGCGGATTTGGCATTACGCATTGGTGATTTAGACCTCGCCACCACCGCCTGTCAAACCGCCCAAATTGAACGTCCCCTACCCTGGGCATTAACCCTATTAGGGCAGATCGCGCAACAACGCGGCGACATCACCACTGCCGAATCATTATTTCGCCAATCCATTGCTCAAACGTCCCATTTCATGCCCGCCCATGATCGGTTAGCAGAATTATGTTTAATCCAAGGGCGGCGCACTGAAGCCTTAAACATATTAAAAATCGCCTCCGAACGTTCACCCAAATCATTACAACGCCAGCGACGATTAGCCCAATTAGCAATTGAAATGGATCGCCCTGATCTGGCGGAACCCGCCTGGCAACGGGTATTAACACTAAGCCGGTATGCTGGCGCGGTGCAAACTGCCGATTATTTCGATTTAATTATGACACTCATTAAACAAGATGATTTGCGTCAAGCAAAAAAACGATTAGAACTCATGGAAAAACAGCGCCATGTTGATCCGCAAGCGCAATGGTGGATTTTCGCCGCCCAATTAAATTATCTCCACGCCAAAGCCGCACCAATTGAGCGTCAACAAGCAGTATTAGTGGAAATAGACGCCGCACTCACAGACAATAAACCAACGCTCGCCGCCGCGACGAAATTGTCAGAGGCATTAACCTGCTGGGGAGAAACGGCGCGGGCAACGGCAATCATGGAGGACATGGCTGCGTGAGTAAACTTGACTTTAGTACCGTCTTAGCCATTAGCATTCACGACATGAAAAACTCACTCAATCGCGTATTAACAGCGTTTGATGACATTATGGATTCGGAAACTGGAGAGTGCCGCTGCGATAGCAATGTCATGGCGCATTTGCAATACGAAGCGCGCCGCATCAATGATAATTTAATTCAGTTACTCATGTTTTATCGCAACGATCATGGCTTATATCATGCGCAATTTGCCCCCGTGACCGTTTATGAATTATTAGAAGATTGTTGGTTAAGCAATAAACCTATGATGGATCACAGTGGATTGCAATGCACGATTCAATGTGATGAAGAGTTAATTTGGATATTGGATAGCACCCTGATTGAAGCCGTAATTGAAAATGTCATTAATAATACCGTGCGCTATACGCGTGAAAACATTTTACTC
The DNA here is from genome assembly GCF_014145225.1 of Thiospirillum jenense. Lineage (GTDB taxonomy): Bacteria > Pseudomonadota > Gammaproteobacteria > Chromatiales > Chromatiaceae > Thiospirillum > Thiospirillum jenense. The sequence goes on along the minus strand of NZ_JABVCQ010000045.1, from coordinate 11,903 downwards.
TCCGCCGAATTAAATAATGGTTGGTTAGAAATTCGCATTGAAGATGATGGCCCCGGCTATCCCACTGAAATGCTCGGCCGCCGGCAATTAGACGACGGCAGCACCGTCAATCGTAAAGACGGACGTACTGGATTGGGATTGTATTTTTGCGCCCTCGTCGCCAGCAGTCACAGCAATGATGAATGCACTGGCTGGATTGAACTAATGAATGACAGCCGATTAGGCGGCGGCTGTTTTCTATTACGCCTACCCCAATTATTAAATTATTAACATCACTGCATAAACACGCGCACTTAAATATACAGACTGAGCAGTCTAAACATTTTTATATCTAACTTTCAATTAATGGCAATGCTGTTCTAGCAATTACCTGCCGCAAAACAAAACTAGAATGTACGCCAGTCACGCCCGCAATGGGTGTCAGTTTATTTAATAAAAAATCCTGATACGCTTCCATATCCCGCACAATCACCTTGAGTTGATAATCGGCATCACGCCCGGTAATCAATGCACATTCTAATACTTCCGGCAATAGCGCCACAGCTGCGTCGAATTGCGCAAATCGGTCTGGCGTATGGCGATCTAATGCAATACTAATGAATGCCGTCAAGGTCAAACCCAATTGACGCGCATTTAATAACGCCCGATAACCCGCAATAATTCCCGCCTCTTCTAATACGCGCACCCGCCGCAAACACGGTGATGGTGACAAGCCAATTTGATCGGCCAGTTCTTGATTACTCATGCGCCCATTCGCCTGCAAACAGTGCAAAATGTGACGGTCATAGCGGTCAAGTGTCATGCGCGGAACTCCCAATTAGCACAGTTTAATTGCGTTATTTGCCATTAATATAGCAGAAAATTGCGCAAATTAGCCTGATTAGGTCAAATAACGCAAGCGCCTGCCGTGCGCATTGCGCTAGGCTAATGCCATCCAATCAATACGCAAATCCACTATTATTTAATGTTATGAACAGGTGGCAATCATGCAATTCAATCATCGCAAATATCACGCATCGCCAGTGGTGCATTTACCAGATCGCCAATGGCCCAATCAAGTATTCACCAAAGCACCGCGCTGGGTGAGCGTTGATTTACGCGATGGCAATCAAGCCTTGCGCTCACCAATGACTGTCACGCGCAAACAACAATTATGGCAGTTATTAATTAAACTCGGGTTTAAGGAAATAGAAGTTGGCTTTCCTGCCGCGAGTCAACCCGATTATGATTTCGTGCGCTGGTTAATTGAACAAGACCAAATTCCAGCCGATGTGTGGATTCAAGTGTTAACTCAAGCTCGCGCTGATCTAATTGAACGCACCTTTACAGCATTACAGGGAGCGCCGCGAGCAATTGTGCATGTTTATAATTCTATTTCACCAATACAGCGGTCACGGGTATTTAATCAAGATCGCGCTGGTATTATGAAATTAGCAATGCAAGGCGCCGAATGGGTGGCGAATACGGCGGCGCATTATTCTGATACGCACTGGCGTTTTCAATACTCACCAGAAAGTTTTTCGCAAACTGAATTAGATTATGCAGTCGAGGTCATTCAATCGGTATTAAATGTTTGGCAACCCACGTCAAGTCAGCCGTGCATAATTAATTTACCCGCAACGGTGGAAAGCAATAGCCCGAATGTGTTTGCCGATCAAGTGGAATACGTCAAGCGGGCATTAAATCACGATGACCGCGTCATTTTATCTATTCATACGCATAATGATCGGGGGTGCGCTGTCGCTGCGACTGAATTAGCGTTATTAGCCGGCGCCGAGCGCGTGGAAGGCACGTTACTTGGCAATGGTGAGCGCACCGGCAATGTAGATATTATGACTTTAGCAATGAACTTGTATAGTCAAGGCATTGATCCTGAATTAGATATGAGTAATCCAGATGAAATAATCACTGTGATTGAAGATTGCACCGGCATTGCGTGTCACCCGCGCCATCCCTGGGTTGGTGAATTGGTTTATACCGCTTTTTCTGGGAGTCATCAGGACGCCATTCGGAAATGTTTGCAGCAACAAACACCGAATACGACGTGGCAGGTTGCTTATTTACCAATTGATCCGCGTGATCTTGGCCGTGATTATTCAGCCGTGATTCGTGTCAATAGCCAATCGGGCAAGGCCGGATTAGCATTTGTATTAGAACGTGAATACGGTTTATTATTACCGCGTTGGATACAACAGGCATTAGCGCCAATTGTTCAGTATGAAACCGAACAGCAGGGTGGCATGATTGATGCGCAGCGGATTCGCACGTTATTTGAACAAACGTTTATTTGCGATCAGGCGCCGGTGCAATTATTAGGCTATCAATTACAGCGCAATGGGCATGATGACATGACGGCGCGTCTTATGGTGAATCATCAGGAAATCATCATACACGGTACGGGCAGCGGTGCATTGGCGGCATTTATTGCGGCGTGGTGCAATTGGAGTGGTCAATTGCTCGATGTGCGTGATTATTATGAACAGGCGCTCGGAGCGGGAACAGACGCGGATGCAGTGGCGTATGTGTTATTGGCGGATGATGCGAATCAAAACGCCGCGATTGCGGGTGTGGCGATTGATCGTGACACGGTGAGCGCGGCATTAAAAGCGGTTATTTCAGCAGTGAATCTCCGTCAATTACAACTCGTCACAAGTGATTAAACACATCACGGTTTTTAATTGACTGGCTAATAAAAATGCCCGCGCATCTGTATTAAAAACAGCAGCGATGCGCGGGGAATGATAGTCGTGATTCATCATTGCAGCAAATGAACCACTCACAATCACGTTTAATTACCCAATTACCAAGTGAGCGTCACTTCAGCGCGCACGAAATACGCATCATCTTGGCGTGGTTCGGCAAAATACTCACCGTTCATTAAATATTCTGCTACGAGATGCCCCGCGACATGTTTATTCAACTTGGTTTTAATCCAACCGGCAAATAAATGTCCGCGAAACTTTTCATCATCATTCAAATACAACATTTGCGCGGCACTACGAGTGCTGTTTTCATTCGCCCATAGTGCATGATAATCCAATGTGACGGTCGTCGTATTATGCGGTTTTGCTTCCCAACCGACGTTCAAGCGTTGCAAATTAGTTGCTTCACCAATGCGGTTTTCTAATTGCCATTCATACGCGAGTAATTCGCTCCATTGCGGCCAGCGTCCCCATAATGGATCAAAGGTTTCATCTGCATTACTATCTGGATCATCGCCGGACAGATATTCATAACCAACGTGCAGAGCGTTTTTAAGCGGATCATTTAATTGATAGGTAAGACGACTATTCAATCCATAGCCATTTAAATCTCTATCATTACGGGTGCCCCATTCATACACGGTTTCACCGCGCAATTGCCAATTTGCATTGAAGGGTGTATCCGTGCGCATTCCGATAGCATAAATATCACCCGTATCGGCAGGTGATGGAAATGACGAACCGTTATTTTCCCGCAGATCGCCCAGCGTCTCATTCGGGTTATTGTGTTTATAGATGAAATAACCGTCGAGATCACCACCATTTAAGATGCTTTTATTATTCAAATAGAGAATGGCACCCGTTTCATGCTGTTCAGTATTATCTTCAACATTACCATCAAGCGGTTGTGGAAAACGCCCAGTGTCGGCATTATGATCAATATAAATCAAATCAATTGCAGTTTGCGCCTGCTCCAGATTATACGTTGCACGGGCAGCATCAAAATAAATGGTACGCGACCCATCCAATGGTGTGGCGTCAAACACTAACCAACCATCACCCAGTTTCATTTCCTGCCGCCCCACTTTTAATGACAAAGGCAAGGTCGCAATCGGTTTTAAATCTACCGTGAAAATGTCAAAAAATACCCCGCCTTCATACCAGGGTTCAAAGCTGGCTGGCTGACCGTAATGCCGCCCTTCCCACATTAACCGCGTATTCAAAGCGATTTGATTATTAAATTCATATCCACCCCACAAACGAGTGCGGTAACGTTCAAAACCACGATAAGCAGTGGGGGTTTCTTTATTAAAACCAACGGGACTGATTGTTTCATGGCGTAAGCGTAAATCCGCTCCCCAAGTAAATGGACTATCAGCATCAGTTGCGGCAATACTCAATGCAGGCAGTGTCAAAATACTGCCGAGACCTAATGCAATTGCTGACGGTCTAAAATACGCACTAGAGTTCATTTTCTACCTCTTGTTCTTTTAATGCCCATTGACGATCAAGGGCGGTGATGTCATCACTTGCGGTATAACGACGTAATAAACCGTAGATTAAACCGACAAGTGTCATAAGCATGCAGCCCAGATATGCAGCTGCAACAAAGGGATCAGCTAATCCGAATAACATGATTGGATTCCTGCGAGAAAATGATGCAACAAAATGCTTATTCGCGGTTAAAACAGTGATCTAAATGTGCCGCTTCGGGTGGTCGAGTGAAGGCGCTCACCGTAATGAGCGTGAGCAATGCGAGTGGCAACGCGATAATAATTGGATCCACTGAAGACCAATTCGGGTAATCGGCTAATAAACTCGGTTTGCCATCGGTAATGATTTGGACTAAACCAATGGCGCTGGCTTCTTTGGCTTTAATTAACAATAACCAAAATAGTGAAACGCAGAGACCAACGGTCATGGATGCTAATGCTCCAGCCCGAGTGACGCGGCGTGAGAATAATCCGCCAAAATATGCTGGTAAAAAGGTAGCGGCGCATAAACCAAAAAAGATCGCAGTAAAGCGGGCAATCACTTCGCCGCGCACGGTATAGCTAATGGTGACGGCAATGAGCAAACCAATAACAATGGCAATACGCATCACTAAAATGCTGGGTTCAGTATGGTGTTTACCAGTTAACCGTTCATATAGATCACGTCCGGCCGCGGTGCCAATGGTATGGAATTGACTTGACATGGTACTCATGGCGGCGGCTAATAATGCTAAAAAGAAAACTAACCCAAACCAGCGCGGCATGGCGGCGGTAATAAAGGTTGGAATAATTTGGTCGGCATCACCTTTGGCATACACAATTGCCGGGGCACGGCCGGTAACAATTTCAATTGAACGACCGTTAATATCTTGGGCAATGATGGGGTTTGTGCTAATTAACAGTGGAGCAACAGCTGGTTTATTTGTTTTGGCATTGATGATTGGTGTCCAATGACCGGCAGGCGATTGTTTCATCAGTGCCACTAAGGCATGATGCTGTTGTGGGTCAATTTCTTTAATGACTTGACCCTTGAAGATGGCGCCGTTTTCAATAAACCAAGCATTCGACAAACTTCCAACTGTGAATGGGATGCCGGTCATTAATAGAATAAAAAAGACGCCAATCGGCACAGCACGGTCTAATTCACGGCGACTACGCACTGTCATAAAGCGTACCATCAATTGCGGTTGAGCCAATACACCAATGCCAACACCAAGAATGATTGCCGTAATAACCGTCCACCATAAATCATAGGATTTATCTCCCCAACCGAATGCGGGCATTGCTGTCCAGCCACGATGACCAATCTCTTGCAATGGCGGTGGTACGAGTGAGGCTAATTCAGTTAATTTGGTATGCGCTTCGGTAACGCCACCCAAACTGCTATACGTCACCCATAATAAAAACAGCATGGCAACAACCATAATCAAGCCTTGAAAGGTATCGGTGTACATCACCGCTTTTAATCCACCGGGAATGACATAAGCGGCGGTAATAATTGCAAAAACTAATAATGCAACTTCAAAATCAATGCCGAATTGTGCCGCCGCAAATACAGTGCCACCTGTCATCACCGCTGCGGAATACAGTGGCATGAATAAAAAAATTAAACTGCCCGCAAAGAGTTGAATTGCTTTGCTTTGATAACGGGCGCCTAATAATTCGGGAAAAGTATGGGCGCCGAGGCGATGACCGAGGCGGCGGGTGGGTTCACCTAATAAAGTAAAGGCAATTAAAATGCCGACAGTGATGTTTAAAAAAGTGAGCCATAACAGGCTCATACCAAATAAACCAGCAACGCCACCAAAGCCGACAATTGCGGCTGTTGAAATAAACGTTGCTCCATAAGACACTGCCATAATAATAGGATGGGCACTGCGCCCTCCGACTAAAAAATCAGCGGCGGATCGTGTGCCACGCCAACCTAAATAACCAAGATAGGCGGTAATCATTAAATACGATAGGATAACAATAATGTCGAGCCAGCCGAGCGCCGCATGTTCGAGCATGGTGTCCCCCGTGTTGTCAGTTGCGCGTGTGTAGTTGACGCTGTTGCAGTAATGCAACAGCGCAATGCAGTCCATACCACTAAATGGTCAAAAGCATACTATACTTTTTGGCAACAGATAGACATTTTTTATGGTTATGTCACATAATTACAACATTGGTGCGTTAACCATACATTTACCTGTAATTGGTAAAGAAATAACTGATTAATCAAGGTTGTTTAATGCTCATCTGTCTGATTGGTACGACGCTTGAGACTGGCCAGCGGTATGATCTGTGCTGATGGCGCGTTGTCGACATACTGCGGGCGCTCACGACTGCGCCCATCGTGACGTGCAAGTTCCTGTTCACGGGCGCTAATTAACGCAAAACAGGCGCGAATGTCGGCGATCGTGCTGTCAGATAGCGGATGCTTCATACCGGGCAGCGGCGTGACATCCTTAACCACCGCCGCTAAAGTTTTGCGCATGGCGATCAGAATTTGTTGTTCAATGCTTAGTTCCAACATGATTAAAGACCTGCCTAGGGTTAAAATAATTCCGTTATTATAAATAACGGTATTGGTTAATTAAAAACAATGCTGTATTTTCGTTGGCACCATGCGTGTGACGGTGCAAACATAAACAGAGCAAGCGATCTATTGTATTCAACAACAGAATGGCATTATCAGAGCAGACACATGTGATATAGTTAATCCAACATAAAAAATCATCAAACCGGACATAAACTATTGGTTTCACTTGCTATACTGCAATCAAATTATTCTGGATCGAATAATTGCATAAATCTGCTAAACGACGTGGAATCAACCGCTGATAAATGATGCTACAGAACTAAATAAATCAATGCACACGATCATTAACTATCCGTATTGCATTAGGTAAATAATATGCAAAGCTGTGCACACCAATTGGCAGAATCAGAAATCCACTATAGCCTATCATGCACAGTTAAAATGCAGTTTGAGTTAGTGATAACCCATTTGACAACTGCATTAAAAATCGAGGGATTTAAGGTATTTAGCGACATTGACATTACTGCAATACATTGCACAATGGTTGCCGGGCACTTGCGGGCTTATCGTATTCTCACCGCCTGTAATCCGTGTTTAGTGCAACAAGCATTGCGCAGTGAGCCAAATATTGGTTTATTATTTCCCTGCAATATCGTTGTGCGCGAAGGAAGTAGTGGATATGTCACGGTTGCATTCTTAGACCCCATTCTTGCTGTACAGCGAATAGAAAACCCCAGCATTACGACCATTGCAGTTGAAATTCGTCACTGCTTTGATCGCATCATACAAACACTGCCAAGTAACGAGTATTTATATGTTTAATGATTTTCGGCATTCTCAACAGGCAACTTTTATGAAGAAAATACAACGGCGTTTGGTGCATTTTATCGCACATGGCGGACATTTGGTCATATTACAATTTATATTGATGTTTATATTTGCAATTTGCCCAGTATGGCAGCCAATCTTGGATACTAATACGTTTGAGACCCTTTCAATATGGCGTATTAGTTTCGCGGCAATTCCAGCTTTTATTGCATTGTTATTTGGTGGATTAGGCTCACATCATTTACGCGATTATCTCACACCTTCACCCTATCCGGTTGAGCATAATCAATTAGTTTCTCATGGCATCTATGCAATTGTGCGCCATCCACTCTATGCCAGTTTGTTGTTTTTAGGATTATCATGGACAGTGTATTCTCTTAGTCTATCACATATGTTTTTATTAATCGTTGCTGGCGGGTTTTTTGATTATAAAGCAGGTCGAGAAGAACAATGGCTCACTGCCCTTCATCCAGACTATGCGAATTATGCACAACGAGTACATAAGTTTGTCCCCTGGATTTATTAAAAAATGACAGATAATAGCCATTAACACAATTATGTTGCATATTACATCAAGGGATTTGGTTAAGCTACCATTAAACACAAACTCAAATAGCAAGGGTATCGCTTATTTTAATGTAGCAGGAAAAATAATGAACATGTATTAGATTGACATGGTATACTTCAACCACTTTTCACTGTGTAATGCAACTAACCGCTTTTTTATTCAACGTTCAATTAAAACAACGACACGATTGCTCTGCATACCATGAGCCAAGCAATTAACAACGGCACTATCGCTGAGATGAATGGTTACACCTGCATCTTTTACGATGGCTATTGGATTAAATACTACCAACCGCCACCCGAGAGTTTGGAGGCGAAAAAGTGTTTAATTGAAGCCCTGACTCGGCGATTGTTTAATCATGTTGAACACGGTATTAACATTCCCGGTATTCGATTAAGTGAAGCACGCACGGCTTATGAACGTGAAACTGACCCAGATCGTAAACGAGTGAATGGCGCAATGTTAGCAGGTGCTTTATTTAATCGGGCAGCGGCCATTTTTACTAAATTAGTGGAATTGCAAGCCGATGGTGTACAAATTGAACCTGATGATGCTTTAATGCGCGAATGTGGTGATTATTTGCTTGAAGCATTGGAATTAGGACAAATGGTACGCCATCGTGGTGGTGACGAATGTATTGATGAACTTTGGGGCGAACCATTCAAAGCCTTTAGCCAACCAATTGCTGCATTTTATGAAAGCCGCTATATTAAAATTGCACAAACGATGCGTGATGTGGATCGCATTACTATGACATTAACCGCAACCTTTGCAGGCAGCACCCAAATGCCTAATGTCAAACCGTTAATTCTGGATTTTGCAGAAGCGGCAAAACGTAAATGCGAAATTTTGCGCACGGATACAGCGATTTTTACAGTTTGGCCAACCTTTGTTGTTGCGCGTGACCGATTACAAACTATTCAACCATTATTGCCAGTATCGCCTTCATTACGCGAAATTCATGAAGCCCAAGAAGGTAATCGCATATTAAAAGCAGGCACCGCACTAGTCACTAATATCGTGCGAGCGCGTGTCCCAATGCCAAAAAGTGCGCGAGATTTATTACGCCAATGCGATCAGTTTCGCCGTACTTTTCTTGATCCATATGAATGCACGGATCGTCAACCAGCGCCACCATCATTGCTGTAGCAGATGTATTATCGTCCAATCGCTATTCCAAAACGCATTACATATTTTTAAGACTGTAAATGTCTATGAAACCTGACATCTATTTAAATGGCAACCGTATGATAGCATTACCATTTTATTTGCATTTTTTAATACTGTTGTTCTGCATAATTCCGCTGTCAAGTTATGCCGATTCACTCGCACAACCATTACCAAAATCTGGATTCTGTCCAAGCGGTTATCTCAGCAGTGGTGATTATTGTGTCCCGCGTCACGATGCACCACCTGCAATAGAAAAACAGGGGTTTTGCCCAAGTGGTTACATCAGTAGTGGTAATTATTGTCTGGCACGCGATCAAGCACCAACCACGATATTAAAAACTGGGCGATTTTGCCCATCTGGATGGTTAAGTAGCGGTAATTATTGTATTAAACGCGATTAAAATAGCGTGGGTTTTTAATGAAAAAATGCAATAAAACGCAACTGCGACAGACAAACCATGCCTGAATTGCCAGAAGTTGAGACCACGCTGCGTGGACTTGCACCGACGGTAACTGGTCAACGAATCGTGGATGTTACCGTCCGCGAGCGCCGCTTTCGTTATTTCATAACTTCAGCGACTGAAAACGCCTTCAAGGGACAACGTATCTTAGCGATACGCCGCCGCGCTAAATACTTACTACTTGATTTGGAACAAGGTGTCGGACTGATTCATCTTGGCATGTCCGGCAGCTTGCGCATCGTCACGCCCGCTACCCCTGCCGCTCGCCACGATCATGTTGATTTAGCACTAGAAAATTGTTGCTGCATCCGTTTTCACGACCCGCGCCGCTTCGGCTTGCTGCACTGGGTTGTCCAGCCAGTGGAACAACATCCGTTACTGCGCCATCTTGGCATAGAGCCACTTGCAGCTGAATTTAACGGCGCTTATTTGCGTCAACGGGCGACGGGACGGCGGGTTAACATCAAAAATTTCATTATGGATCAAAGGGTTGTGGTCGGAGTTGGCAACATCTACGCCAGCGAAGCCTTATACCGCGCCGGCATCCATCCTGCGTGTATAGTTAATGCGCTCACGCGGGCGCAATGCGACCAACTCGCAACTGCCATACGCACTGTGTTGACGGCAGCCATCGCACACGGCGGCACGACGCTGCGAGACTTTGTACGCGAAGACGGTCGCCCAGGTTATTTTGTTCATGAATTACAGGTTTATCAGCGGACTGGAAAGCCATGTTATACCTGTAATACACCGATCTGTCAGCAACGCCTCGGGCAACGTTCGAGCTTTTTTTGTCCAGTATGTCAAACACTTAACGATTAAACAGCATATAGTTCCCCGCCAAATTCAAGAGGCAACCGCTTGAGCAGTCCGCTGAGTTCGCACCAATGCTAATAAATCATCAGCAATTTTTAATAAATCATTTAAACTTTTGGCTTCACGACCAATCACCACATATCGTCCATCAATAATTAAACGTGGCACGGCATCAATTTGATAACGGTCGTTTAATTCCGCAGCGCGAGCTAATTGTGCCGCGACTTCAAAACTATTCAGCACCGATGCAAATGCTGTCGTATCCACTTTTTGTGCTTCCAACCATTTAAGAATGGACTTTTCCGAATACAAATTGGTGTGATCGCGGGTCACTGCATCAAATACCATTTGGTCAAGCCGTTTAAGATCGCCCGTGTAATTCAACGCAAAATACAAACGCGCAAGCATTTCCCAAGCCGCCCGCCCGAATGTAACGGGAATACGCTGAAAGGTCACATCGGTAGGTAATTTCTCCGCCCATTCTATTAATAACGGATTAAAATGGCCACAATGTGGACAGCCGTACGAAAAAAACTCCAACACCTCTATTTTATTCGTATCTGCAATGGACTGTAATGATTTAACTCGTTCCCAATCGCGGCCCTCAACCAGTGATGTTGGAGTTGTTTCGTTCTCAATGGCGATAGCGCGTATTGCAAAGGGTGATAACAGAGTACCGATAGCAGTCACAAACATACGATGAAAAGTGCGGCGTGTAATAGGCATAATAAAGGCCTTTAATTATAAGTGGTTAAAAATCAATTAATTCGGTTAGAAATGGGCGCTTGATGAAGTGCAATAAGTGCGCCGATGAGCGCCAGCATAAACATGATAAATGCCCAATTTGCTAATGAAAAACCCAATATAAATAATGCGGCATCTTCACAAAATCCTGTTGCCAGGAACAATGCCGGTAATTGTTCGCCTAACCATTCTACGAGACGATCAATCAATCCAGGTGTGCTGCCAACGCATGATGTTTCGGCGATTGGTTGCCATTGTAACCAGCTTTGGTATCCAGCCGCACTGATTCCCATGCCGGCAAAAAATATAAATAAACGACCGGCAAAAGTTATGGCATTATGCCCGAATAATGCAATCATCCCTAGGCCAGTCATTATTATCCATAATAACCGTTGAAAAATACACAAATAGCAGGGTTCTAAATTAAATACAGCAGGCAATATTAAACTAATCGTTACCACCATTCCGCTTGTTATAGTCAGAACTAACCACAGGTGACGCTGAATAGATAACAGCAAAACGTGCATAATAAAATTAACTCCTAATTGGCAAAACAATTTTATTCAAACTGGCATGGTTATTTTAACGTAAAGTAAATAT
>NZ_JABVCQ010000044.1 GCF_014145225.1 Thiospirillum jenense | reverse complement strand
GATTGAAACGCGAGCGAGCGCAATAATCGCAGCATCAATGTTGGGTGTTGCAACCCATTATCCATTACAACAAGGATTGAAACGCATCATAATCAGTTACGAAACCTTCGCTGCTGCGTGGTTGCAACCCATTATCCATTACAACGACGAAAATTGGTATTTAGTGAGTATTAATTTGCGTCGCCAATTGCGCGACCGCGTGTGCCTCAAAATCCATTCCAACCAATTGATCGGGATTGAGTGAAATGGCAAAACCAATTCCGAAATGGTCAAGAATCCAGCGCAATGTCACCACCAATCCGCCGCCATAGCCGGGGAAATCGCGCACGAATGTTTTAGCGCGGTCGGGGCTGGTAAATAAAATTAACACCTTGCCGCCGTCATCTTGATTAATGGTTAATGGCTGCGCTCGCTGCGTAGTTTGTAATCCGCCAATGGTGTGCTGGTCATAAATCGGCATGAATACGTCCGACTCAATTAAAAACTGAATCAACGCCTCGGGCGCTATTTCGCCATTCTGCGCCGCGAGTAATTGCCGTTCTAATTCGTTTTGCGGGTGAAAATCAGCCGTTGTCATAAGTGTATTTCCAGTGGTTTTTTTGTGATTCAAGTCATAATTCATTGCGGGGTTGGATTGCGTATTCATTATTCACACATGCCCCGCGCTCATGTCAAACCGCTCAAACGTCATACTGAATTGCCCGCGCCCCTGCGTTAAACTTCTTAATTCAGTTGCATACCCCAATAACGCCGCAAGCAACACTTCGCATTCAATTCGCACGTCTTGATGGCGCATGGTCGTGCCATGAATCACCGCCCGCCGCGCCTGCAAATCGCCCAACACCGTGCCCAGATGATCCGCCGGCACCGTCACCTCCACGTGCATCAACGGATACAACGCCTGCGGCGCGGCCGCCGTCAACGCTTGATGCACCGCTTTGGACACGGCGGCTGCGAGCGCATCGGGCGAGCTGGCTTGACCAAACAACTCAACCGTCGTCACCGTCAGCGCGACATCCTCCACTGGTGCGCCGTGCAACGGCCCCGTCGCCAGCGCCAGCCGCGCCCCGTTTTCCAGCGCCAGCCGCTGCTCAGATTTCAACTCCGCCCCCGCCGGGCGCACCGCGGGCGTCACCGTCAACTGATTACCCGCGCTGCGCTCACGCGGCGTCACGGCCACCGCCACCCACGCCGTCAACGCCGCTTGCTTACCATCGGGCGACGGCGGGCGACTGTACAACGCCTCCGCCGTCACCGCCCGCGTCACCGTTTCACGCACCGCCACCGCCGGCCGGCCGCTGCGCACTTGCAAATGAAACTCGCGCTGCAACCGCTCCAACACGATTTGCAGGTGCAATTCACCCATGCCACGCAACAGCCGCTGCCCAGTATCGGCATCCTCTTCAACTTTGAACGTCGGATCCTCCTGCGCAATTTTATCCAACGCCTCCAGCAGCCGCTCTTCATCCGTACTGTGTAGCGGCTCGACGGCTAAACTCAGCACCGGCTGGCGCGTTTCAATCCGCTCCAACCGCAGCAGTTGACCTGGGCTACACAGCGTGTCGCCAGTGGTGGCATGGCGCAGTCCCGCCAGCAACACGATCTGCCCCGGCGCGGCCACGTCGAGTTTAATTTTGCGGTCAGCATCCACGTCAAACACTCGCGCCACCGTCTCGCGCACCCGCTGCCCGTCGGTGTTGAGAAATTCCACCACGTCGCCGGGGTGCAACTGCGAGCGGTAAATGCGCGTGAAACAATGCCGCCGCCCATCCCACAGTTGCACCTTGAACACCAGCGCGACCAGCGCGCCGCTGTCGCCCAACGTGACCGTTTCGGTGCTGCCGTCGGGGCGATGGGCGATGGCCGGCGGCCGATCCAGTGGCGTGGGCAGAAAATCCACAATGCCGTCTAGCAGTGGCTGCACACCAACATTGCGCAACGCACTGCCGGCGTAACAGGGGAATATTTGCCCGTTCAATGTTCCCAACCGCAGCGCCGCACTCAACTCAGCCGCGCTCGGCTCATCACCGGCTAACACCCGATCAGTCAGGCGCTCGTCCACCTCCGCCGCCGCCATCAACAGTGCCTCGCGCCAGCTCGCCACTGACTGCCACAGCGCCGGCGGGCAGGGCGTGGCCGTGACCACTTCGCCCTGTTCACCGCTAAACTGGAGCAGTTGCGCGTGGAGCAGATCAATCACGGCGGGTTGGTCTGGCACCGGCAGCGTCACGGCCACCGGGTTGATAGCAAAGCGGCTGCGAAGTTCTGCCACAACTTGGGTAAAATCAGCGCCGGGACGGTCGAGTTTGTTGATGAAAAACAACACCGGTAGCCCAAAATGACTGCGCTGGCGCCAGACGGTTTCGGTTTGCGGTTCAATGCCGCGCACGCCGTCGAGTACCAAAATCAGCCCGTCGAGTACCCGCATCGAGCGTTCGACCTCGATGGTGAAATCCACATGCCCGGGCGTGTCCACAATCTGCAACAGACACTCCCGCCAGTGGGCTTGCGTCACGGCGGCGGTGATGGTGATACCGTGTTCCTGTTCTTCCACCATCCAGTCCATGTGCGCGGCGCCGGCGTGAACTTCGCCGATCTTGTGCAGCGCACCGGTGTAGAACAGCAGGCGTTCGGTGAGCGTGGTTTTACCCGCGTCAACATGGGCGACAACGCCGATATTGCGCACTTGGGTCAGAGCCGGGGTGGGATGGGCGGGGGGGTGTGACATGGGCGGTGGGTGACGTTAACAATTTTTTGCAAAGAATAACTGAGGGCAATATGAGCATAACGCATGACATGACAGATGATGATGATGTGCCGCTGAGGCATCGGCGCTGGGCAGTGGCAGTATTGGCAACCGCGCTGGTGACGCTGGCACCCCCTGGCACGGCGGAGGTGTACCAACTGGCAAATCCGCAAGATAGCGTGATCGGTAAGCCATTTTATTTGCAAGTCAGCGCCGATCAAACGCTGCTGGATGTCGGGCGGCGCTACGGGTTGGGCTTTGATGAGATGAAGGCGGCCAATCCCGGCGTGGATATGTGGGTGCCGAAGGCCAATGCGGATGTCATGGTGCCAGCGCAGCAGGTGTTACCCGCCGTCGAACGGCAAGGAATTGTGTTGAATATCGCGGAAAAACGGCTGTATTACTTCCGTTCACCGACTGAAATCGAGAGTTTTGCCGTCGGGACGGGACGGGATGGCTGGGAAACGCCAGTTGGCAATTACAAAATTATCAGCAAAGTGAAGGATCCGACCTGGACGCCAACTGAATCAGTGCGCAAAGAACACGCGGCGGCGGGCGACATCTTGCCGGCGGTCGTGCCTGCTGGGCCAGACAATCCACTCGGGGCGTACGCCATGCGGCTGGATCGCGGCAGTTACTTGATTCACGGAACAAATAAACCCTGGGGCGTGGGAATGCAGGTCAGTCACGGCTGTACACGCATGTACCCGGAAGATGTCGAGCATTTATTTGGCGAAGTGGAGATCGGAACGCCAGTGATGGTGGTCAATCAGCCATACAAAATCGGCTGGTTAGGGGATACGCTGTATCTGGAAGTCAATGCGTACAAGGAGGAAATGCGCCAAAAACCGGTGGAGGAAATTATTCCAGCAGAGATTGCGAATGCGGACGGCGTACGGATTGATTGGGAAGAGGTGCGGCGAGTGCGGGATGAAAATGCCGGCCTCCCGCGTGTGATCGGTGGCCGGCAAGGATCAACCAGTTGGCATTACTTGGACATGATCTTTTGATACATGCGGTTGATGCGCTCTTCGTTGGCATCACAGCAGGCTTGCGCGGCGTTGGCGGCGTCCATCGCGGCCTTCGCTGAGTCGCGGGCTTCCTGATCGGTGGCACAACCGCCGAGCAGGGAGACGCTCAGAACGCCAGCGCAGGTCAAGGTCATCAGTTTTACGGTACGGGTCATTGCAATTACTCCAAATAAAAATCGCCACAGTTGGCGTTAAGTTGTTTTATAACACAGGGAACAAAACCAGCCGGATACACACTAAAAGATAATCTAGTAACACCGGCCTAACAATAGAAATGCGCGTTACAATTTATCACATCGATGACTGCATACAACGCTTGATGCCGATTTTACGGTCATCAGTACAAAGTTAGCAACTATGACGAGTGAGCATAGCGGAGTGATGATCTAAACGTCAATAAGCACGGTGCAAATAACGAATGGTCAAATAAATACCCGTATAAACAGCGACCCACATCACAGATTTAGTCAGTGCGCAACCGCATCTCCAATAACGCATTCACCTGCGCGGGATTCGCCTGCCCTCGCGTCTGTTTCATTACTTGACCAACAAAAAAACCAAATAACTTATCTTTACCCGAGCGATATTGCGCCACCTGTTGCGAATTCGCCGCAATCACGGCATCAATAATGGCAATTAACGCAGCTTCATCGCTGATTTGCCGCAAGCCCCGCGCCGCAATAATTCGTTCTGCATCACCATTTTCTTCACCCGCCCACATCGCCTCAAAAACCTGTTTAGCACTCGTGGCTGAAATCGTTTGATCCTGCACTCGTGCTAATAATGCGGCTAATTGATGCGCACTGACTGGACTGGCGCTAATCTCAATTGCCGCTTTATTCAAGGCGGCCGCTAATGCAGCATTCATCCAATTCGCCACCAGTTTCGCATCGCCAATCTGCTGCACCAATTGATTAAAATACGCCGCAGTGGCTTGGCTGGCAGTAATTGAAATGGCATCCGCCGCCGTTAAACTGTATTCCAATTGCAATCGCTGGCGCAGCGCATCAGGTAATTCGGGCAACTCCGCCGCCACTGCGTTCACGAATGCCGGATCCAGCGCCACTGGTAATAAATCTGGATCAGGAAAATAGCGATAATCATTCGCCTCTTCTTTCGACCGCATCGAGCGGGTTTCATCTTTCACTGAATCATACAGCCGCGTTTCTTGAATCACCACGCCGCCGTCTTCTAATAACTCGCGCTGCCGATCTATTTCGTATTCCAACGCCCGCTGTAAAAAGCGAAACGAATTGATATTCTTAATTTCAGCGCGTGTGCCTAATTGCGTAGCGCCAAGCGGCCGCAATGAAATGTTGGCGTCCATGCGGAATGAACCTTCCTGCATATTGCCATCACTAATCCCAATCCAGCGCACTAATTGGTGAATCTTGCGCGCATACGCCACCGCTTCGTGTGGTGAACGCAAATCCGGCTCAGACACAATTTCTAATAATGGGGTGCCGGCGCGATTCAAATCAATGCCACTATAACGCAATCCCGTCGCCGCGTCATTGATTGCAATTGCGTCAAATAATCCGTCTTCATGCACCGATTTACCCGCGTCTTCTTCCAGATGCGCCCGCGTAATGCCAATGGTTTTTAGTGTGCCATCATCCAAGACAATCTCCACCGCGCCGCGCCCAACAATTGGATGTTCATATTGGCTAATTTGATAACCCTTTGGTAAATCAGGATAAAAATAATTCTTGCGCGCAAAAATTGAATACTCGGCAATGTGCGCGTTAATTGCTTGACCAAAGCGCACCGCGCACCGCACCGCCTCCGCATTTAATACGGGTAATACCCCCGGCAAGCCCAGATCAATCGCACAGGCTTGGGTATTGGGTGGCGCACCAAATGCCGTCGCCGCCCCAGAAAAAATTTTAGAACTGGTGGCTAATTGCGTGTGAATTTCTAATCCAATGACAATTTCCCAGAGCATGGTTTTATTCCTAAAATTGAGCGGGTGATATTCTTAAAACAACAATGTCATTAAATATAAATTCGTAGGGTGTGGTAAATGTGCGAAATGTATCGCTCGCGGCAAACTTAATTGATACGATTCATTCATCACTGCATTCTACGAAGATTGTGCTGATCAATTAGGTTGCATGTTTATCCGATGAAGTATTTGATGCACTGGTATCAATCACAGTAATACGCACACCATCGCCGTCATCTTGTTCTTTCTCTAATGGCACAATCACCGGTTTAATACCGCCAGCGTCACCATCACGAAACAACCAAATAAATCCACCAATCATTGCCAAAAATGCCGCAAGCAAAATTAGATTAGTCCAAAACATCATATTCTCCATCAACTCACGAAAACATTTTAGTAATACAGTGTCAGCCGCCGCATTATTTAAACCTTATAGCCCATACGCAATCCACCCCAATGTCTGCCACCAATTACAATCGGTACTGAGACATCTTTCATCATTAAAAATACCCCGCCGCCCATATCACGACGATAGGTTTGAATTAAAAACGGTTCTTGATTTCTAGCGGCAGAAATTCCAGTTTTATCTGTGAATAACCGCCGATTACGACAATTCGCCGTATTCCATGCAATATTCTCTTCTGTCAATGGCTGGCGTTGCGGGTGTGAATACTTAGAATTATGCGTTGGTAAAAAACCATTTCTATCTACAGCAGCGCAAAACACCACTCTTGAATCAAATTCCAATATCGAATCTAATAATTTTAATAACAAACGATCCGTCAATTCCACAAATGCAGTGCGGTGTTGTAATGGGTTGGTATTAGCAATTGGAACGTATTTTTCATCAAACAATTCGGGCATCGTAATCACATGATTTGCGAGCGCCTCTTCAAATAATGCGCTAATTTTTTGACCAACTTCAACAACTTTGTTAATAAATGGTAAATCCGGCGTTGCAACTGCATTTGCCGCAAATAACCCCATTAATTTTTCGATATTTTTCGACGACTCCGCCACTGAACCATCAATGTTTTTTAATTTAGTATCCGCAAGGTGTATTTTTTCAGCAATATGCGCTAAATGTGTTTCAGCACATTGACACCGCTGCAAATTGTCGGCGGCAATGTCACTTAATCCCAACACCGTTCCACGCACTTGATTGACGACCGTACAGGCATCGGTCACTGACGTGCGCATGTGTTGTGATAATTGCCCTAATTCACTTGCATTTTGATCGGCATGGCGACTTTCTATTACCGAACGCCCGACATGTTGCACGACCGTAGTAATGACTTCTTTAATTTCGCCTAATTGCAACTGAGTCGCTCGGGCTAATGCTTTGACTTCACTGGCCACCACTGCAAAACCACGCCCCGCATCGCCCGCCCGCGCCGCTTCAATCGTCGCATTTAATGCTAATAAATTCGTTTGGTCAGCGATTTGGTGAATAGTGGCAATGACATTATTCAATCCTGTTAATGAACCCTGTATTGCCGACAATTCTTGCGCTGTGTGACGCACTGTTGACAACAATTGATCCATTGCCTGCGTTGTTTTAGCGGCAATCTGATCTGAAGTTTCAATATCTGCCAGTGCCTTGTTAATCACGGGTAATAATCCTTGCACGGGATTACTAATTTGTTGATTAGCGCGTGTAATCTGTTCTAATTGCGTAGAGGATTCAGTTAATAACGACGATTGTTCAGACACATGAAATGAAATGACATGAATTTCATCCGCTGCTTCTGCGATATTCACCGCAAGATTACCAATACGTTCAGCCGTGCGATATAAAACCGATTCTTCAATTATCTGCTGTTGCGGTGAGTGAAAAGACGCTGATGATTGAGCCTGTGAAGGCTCGCGTTGTAAAAACCACCATTTCATTAGCGCCTCCGATAATAATAACTGTCATTCGCAGCGTGATTAGACCTGTTTTGACAGTGTGAGTAGTATCACTCTGATTTATAAATTTTTATTTTTGCTACATCCGCAGAAATGTGAGGATTTTAGCGTTGCTAACCCCTTGTTTTATAAGTGTTAGAACAAGTCTATTGTAACATCTAGCTAATCGCCTTGACAGGATGAATTGGGTGCATCTGATGCACATTCATATTTCGCATCTTCTGCCGCCGCCCGCCGCGCAATTTCTAATTGCCGCCGTAATTCCCACACCTCGCGCCGCTGTTCAACGCGCTTTTCCCACGCATCCGCGGCTTCTTGAATACTGTGTTCACCAAATAATACCTGACGCAAAAAGCGATAACCAAACTGCAATAATTCTTCATCAGATTGGGCTAATTCAGCATAAAAATCCGCTGGTAATTGATAGGTGGCACGGAAATTATCACTACAGACAAAGCGGCGAAAGCGATCTAAATCATAACAAGCCATAAAAAATAATTGCAGACTTGGTTGCGGTAATTGTCCAATACTCGGGCCTGCCGATTTTTTCTTTAATATCAATTGATACCAGGGGCGATTCATATCATCATATTCCACAACGCCTTGCTCTTGTCGATAATCATCAATTGCAATGCGGCGGTCGGTTTGATGCCCTAAACAATGCGGTTCGGTGATTAAAGAGTATTGTTCTTTAGACGTTTTGGCATCTTTTTCTTTTAATGCCAATAATGCGATTGGATAATAACGACACACCGTTGGTCGGTCTGAATACACGCCACAACCGCTATCACCCGCTAATTGCAAACAGGCGCCGGTATTATCCGTTTTTAATTTAATACCGGGCAACCCATCACTATCCATTTGAAATGGCACGGTGTACTGTTCAAGAAAAGCGCTGGAATCTAATTGAAGCCGGTGTTTAAGCCGAATAACATCATAGGGAGTCAGCGTCACATCCGCCTGTTTGCAACACGCATTGAAACATGCAATATCAGGATGACACCGAAATGGAATCGTATGGGTGCAATCTAATACCTCGGGATGAATAGCACTCTGGAAAGGCAAGGTCGGTTGGGAGTCATGGGACATAATGCTAAAACCGCATAATGAAAAAATAGCCATGCAAAAACAAAAAACCGGGCATCTTGCGACACCCGGATTTTTCACTTACCAATCACATCGGTCAATCAGACGATCAACCATGTTGCGCAATTACTTAAATAACTTGCTCTTGTCAACCAAGTCAACATGCGCACGTTTAAAGCAATTCCACGTTTTGCTTTCCTTGTCGTAAATGGAATTAACGAAACATTTCCAATTCGTTTCATCCACGAAGTTATAATCCATCCGATAATAGAAACCCGGGTAACGGGATTCTTCACGGAATTGAATATGCTTCATATGTGCTTCGGCGGTGAGAATACGATGGTAATTCTCCCAAGCGCGTAACAATTCATGCAAATCTTTTGCACGCATCTTTAACGCATCTTCCTTGAGCATTTCCAACTTCATTTCCGCCACTTCCATCATCTTGGCGTTGGTTTGATACATGGTGGACACGCCCGCGACGTATTCATCCATGATCTTTTGCAAGCGGAATTGCAGCATTTTTGGCGTGATGTAATGCGGATTCACATCAATTGCGGTGCTGTAATCTTTATTATCCAGATAATTACGCACTGGACGATAAATCTCCGCCACTAAATCCGCTACGCTTTCGGCCAATTCAGGCTTATGGTCTTTATTATCCATACAGAATTTGACCATCGCCTTTGCCGCCAAGCGCCCTTCCGCATGAGAACCAGAAGAGAACTTATGCCCTGATGCACCCACGCCATCCGCCGCGGTGAATAAACCTTTAATAGTGGTCATGGAGCGATAACCCCAATTCCAACCGCTCGGTAAATGCGCCGGAATCTTGCCCTTATCGGCATGTTCTTCACTGGTTGGAGCGCCGAGGTCTTCTGGCCCTGAGACCCAAATACCACAGCACCCTGAATGAGAACCAAGCAAATACGGTTCGGTCGGCATCAATTCAGAATTTTTCTTTTCTGGCTCGATGTTTTCACCCGCCCACACACCCGCTTGACCAATACACATGTCAAGAAAATCTTCCCACGCCTCAGCTTCGAGGTGTTTAATTTCCTTTGGCGTCATGGTTTCGGCCAATTTGCCTAATGCCGTGACTGTGTCCATGTAAATTGGACCACGCCCTTCTTTCATTTCCTTCATCATTAAATGATTGCGCAAGCAAGATGCTGGCACTTTCGCTTGACCATAGGGCGGGAAATCGTCAAGCAATTCTTTATTGGTTTCCATATAAATTTCGCCAAACGCATTCGTTGCTTTGGCCTTGAATAATAGAAACCACGCACCCACTGGGCCATAACCATCCTTGAACCGCGCTGGAACAAAGCGGTTTTCCATCATAGTTAATTCAGCACCAGCTTCGGCGGCCATTGCATAGGTTGAGCCGGCATTCCATACTGGATACCAAGCGCGACCGGTGCCTTCACCGACTGAACGCGGCCGGAAGATATTCACGCAACCGCCGGCAACTAATAAACAGGCTTTGAACTTATAAACATAAACCTGATTTTCACGGACTGAGAAACCCACCGCGCCCGCAATTCGGTTTTTATCGTTCTTGTCATTGACCAATTTAACGATAAACACGCGCTCTTGAATACGATCAGTTCCCAGCGCCTTTTTAGCCGCTTCGGCGACAATCCATTTATAGGATTCGCCGTTAATCATAATCTGCCATTTACCAGAGCGGACTGGCTTGCCACCGTCAACTAATGGCTTGCCTTCATCCCCCGGCTGCTTCCAAATCGGCAAACCCCATTCTTCAAATAAATGGACTGAATCATCCACATGCCGACCAAGATCATAGGCCAAATCATCGCGGGTAATACCCATCAAATCATTTGACACCATGCGGGCATAATCCGCTGGGTCTTGTTCTGAGCCAATGTAGGTGTTAATGGCTGATAAACCCTGTGCAACGGCACCAGAGCGATCCATTGCTGCCTTATCAACTAATTTGACTTTAATATCAAAGCCTTGCGCTTTAGCGGCGTCTAACCAGGGGCCAATTTCATACGCCGCACCACATGCGCCCATTCCACCGCCAATGATAAGAATGTCAACTTCTTCTTCGACGATCTCGGGATTACCGAATTCTCCTGCCATGTTTATTTGCCTCTAAAAATACTGTCATTGAGGTTGCAATTTGCGTCTTAATTATTAAGACGATGCGCGGCTGTATTATTTACGGATCAATTCACTCGGATCGCCAGTTTTTTGTACGCCGCCCAATGTGAAATATCCCGGCGCACCAATTTTACTAATGTCGGCAGCAGGTTTATCGCCATACGGATCAATTGACCCTTCGGGCGTGGTACGAATAGGAAACTTAAAGCGTTTCATATTGCCGTTACGGAACTTAATTGTCCACATAATTGAATCAGTGCCGCGCAATGGTTGCACCGATGCACCCATTGGCACCACGTCAGCATAATGACGTGCTTCAATTGCCTGTTGCGGGCAAATCTTTACACAGGAATAGCATTCCCAGCATTGCTCTGGTTCTTGATTATAGGACTTCATTGCCCAACCGGTCTCAGAACCGTCCTTGTCGAGTTTCATTAAATCGTGTGGGCAAATATACATGCAAGCAGTCTTATCTTGACCCTTGCAACCATCACATTTATCAGTACGAACGAAGGTTGGCATGTGCTTTGGCTCTCCTTTAATTATGGCGCCTTTAGTAATGAGCCAGACTGGGATAGTATTCCGCAGCCTGACCGAAAAAATTTACACACGATAGGCATAAATAACGCAGTTGTCAAAATAGTATTTGCACGACAAAGCATAAGTGATGTTTATTGAATACCCAAACATTCACTCAACAATTCTTTCTAATACAACAGGATAGATGCAACTTGTATCATAGGTAGGGATCGCCTTACCTATTAGAGATATAACTAAATATCTAGAGTGACCGAGACAAACGGGTAGTACGCAGTTAAATCGTACATCATTTACGTCAATGTCAAGTGCGCCTCGCATTTTTTAATAGATAACAACAACTAGACTGCGGCGGTACAATACGAGCTAGACCAATTTAACATGTTCAATAACATCAGGTTTAAGCGTGATAAATGATGATCTATTTTATTTCGCTACGATTGTTTGTACAGGTTGATTTGAACGCGCTAGTGCTTGAGTTGTCTTTAAGCTGTCAAACAAAGTTTTATTCGCCACCTTGATTGCTGGAATGTCAAAAACATCGCGCCGCATAGTATTAGTTGATGGCAATTTTTTTGAACGGTTTAGTTCGCGTTTCGTAGAGCCTGGAGCTGATGTTTTATTGTCATCAACCTCGTTAGGCAATGAGGTTGCATTTGATGTGTCTAATAACCGATCAACACGCAATGCTTCCGTTAGTTGCAGCTGCCACGCAGGAACTAACGTTTCTAATAGCACATCTAATTCAATTAACAATGCTTTATCTGCCTCCTGTGCTGATTGCATTGCGGGTAATACCTGTGTCGCACTGTGTCGTGCCTGACGCAATTCTTCAATACGCCGATTTAAATCTTCCCGCGTGTTATGCAAATCATGCAGAGTTTGGAGCCGAACAGGATCATTATCACTTGCATTGACCTTTTCAGCTAAACGCGGCAGGGTTTCAGTATCTAATTCATGCAGCTTGACTTCACCTGCGGCAATAAAACGCTCTAATTCACGCGAGTAATGCAATTTTGCATCATATAACTGTTCTAATTTCGTGATTTTCGCTTGATATTGCGTTCGGTATTCCACCAAAGTCATTATAAGTTGTTGCAATTGGGTACGGGTGTGCAAATACTGTTGTAAGAAATATAACAGCGGCTCGCTATGGCCGAATAATCGCGCAATCCAATTGGGTTGAATACGCGGGTCTAATTTTTTTATATCAAATTGCGTGAGTATCTGCATCATGGTTTCTAGTTGTTGATGCAGAGGTTGTGTGTCTTGACCAAAAACAGCCGCTACTTGTGCAGCGACCGCTGCTAATTGTTGCTGTGGTTTTGCACCGAAATGAAGAATTGATGAGCCATCACTTAAATCTATTTTATCAAGCAGGCGCTTCATTTCCTGCTGGGTTAAAGATGCAGTGCCTGGCGGTGAGGCGACTTCATTGGGCATTACGCAATAATTGTTGGGTGTGCCCGACACGGCATCACTAATAGTGGTGAGCGATGGCACTTGAGTAGATGAAGGCATGATAATTCCCCAATAGCACAATGCCGCTAAAATACTTTACAAATATAAACGCCGCAGTGCTTGATGAACACTGCTTGATTCCCATAATTGATCGAAGTGGCGTCGCAGGCGCCGTACTTCGGCAGCAGAATTAAAATCCACTAATGTCAAACGTGGATTATGGCTGCGCGTTAAACAATAACCAACGCTGTCCGCTAATACCATACGGTCGCATTGCTCTGTCAATTCATCTGGCACCGCACGAATTTGAATGTCTGAACTCAAACGCCGCGCTAATTCAATAATGCGTTGACCGCGATACACCAGCGTTTCTTTATCAAATAAAAGAATGCGCACTGGCAAACGACCACGACGGGTTAATGCTAATTGTTGTACGGCATCAAATACGGTATCTGTGTCATACAGTGCAGGATCAAAATCCGGGGTTAATATTTCCAATGTATGGCGGGTTTGCGTGGCTAATGTAGCAATGGTTAGCCCTAATAATGATTGTTTCGGTAAACTCATGCGCCCAGCGGTCACGCCTAATGATCGCCATGTAATATCCATTGGCAACATGGCTGTCTGATCCATTAGCACCATGCGTTGATAATAGCCATTTCCTGTATCAATGATTGTACCATCTAATTGAAATCCCCAGCGGCTATAAAAATCAATTGCCGACAATGGTGCTAATAACCAGGTGGTTGGATACCGCCGTTCTTGGGCAGCGCGCAATAGGGCGGTTAATAACCCCGTGCCGATGCCTTGACCGCGCCAATTTGGTAAAACGAGCATTCGTTCGATTTGCCCAGAAGTCAAGAGACGGGCGGTGGCGACCGGTTGCGTGGTGGAATTAACATCGTCTGTTGATGCAATCATGCTGGCAATGGCTAAAACGTGCAGGGCGTGTGCATCCTGCATGTCTGAATCTAATAATGTTGATCCGTCCTGGGCTGTCATTAATACTCGCCGCCGCAATGCACAAATGAAATGATGATCGTGCGACCAGTCCGCGTAACGCAATGTGATGTTTGCAGGTTTTGATAATGACATTGTGTCACCATTGCTAAAGGACAATTCGCATTGACGGCAGTGCTGTTGTGTATCGAGATAGTGCCTATCCTACTACTGGGTTTGGATGTTTGCGAATGGGCCGGTTGTGATTGCGTGTGGAGTGAGTTGATGATGTGAACACTCAATCAATCATTTTGTGCTTTATGATGGTGCGGTGCTTCACTTAATCGTTCCATCAGCGCAAATAAAACGCCTGATACAACAAAAGTCATGTGAATACCGACGCGCCACGCGAGAGTACGATCTGAAATGGTGCCAATTTGCATAAAATCGCGGAGCAATTCAATTGAAGAAATGGCGACAATCGAACCAATTAACTTGAGCTTTAAAGCACTGGAATCAATTTTGCCCATCCATTCCGGACGATCAACATGTTCTTCAATCATGTCAATTTTTGACACAAAATTTTCATACCCACTGAAAATAATCATCAGCAATAAATTAGCGATCAGTACCAGGTCAACCAGTTGCAAAATATACAGAATCAGTTGGGTGCCAGTTGAATCAAAGATGTGCGGAATAATGTGGATAAATTCTTGCCCAAATTTGATTAACAACATCAA
>NZ_JABVCQ010000043.1 GCF_014145225.1 Thiospirillum jenense | reverse complement strand
CGGTAATGTTTGCCGCGCACACCCACCCCTAAATCATCGCGCTTATATTTTGAACGCATGTCGTCACTGCTAGATTTAGTCGTTTTCATAAATATCTCTTTCTTGCTTACGCATTTTGCGAGCGCTAATGATTCGGTGATGCCTTGCCACTCAGTATAAGACACGATCACGCACTGATTGGTTCTCGTTATTCCGAAAGTTAGGAAATGCATTTCACCTGTTGAATGATCTGGATCATTAAACGTGAGTGCCATCGGATCACCAAAAACAGTGCCAGCTTCTTCACAAGAGACGCCGTGTTTTCGGATGTTTGCAGCAGCTTTTTTTGAATCCCAATCAAATTTCATGGCGATCAATTCTGCTGTTTTTTATCTAATGATTCGGCTGAGTAGCTTCTGTGCAGTCTAATTGAGAACTACGCGGCTGACGCTTTTAATATCACGATTTTTATTTGCCGGACGCTGAGTTATAAATAAGATTGATGCGTGAGGTTTAACGCCATGCCCAGCCGACGAGAGAATGAAGCGGGCGGTTGGGGTGGTGTGTTTAATTGGGGTTGGGTGCTAAAAGGCGGCAACCTAACCTATGCGGTTTTTTAATAAACGCATTTCTAATCACATAGAACTTGATGGTTAATGTCCAATTTTTTCATTGAACTCCGACACTGTCAATCCAGACGCTCTTATTAAACTGCGAAGTGTTCCTTTTGCGATCTCTTTATGATCTGGAACCGATAATGTGACTAGGCTATTATCCTTTACTAGAATAATATGGCTGCCTTTTTGGCGAGCAACTGCCCATCCAAATCGTTCAAATATTCGAACCACTTCATTGCCACTCAATGTTGGCAACGGCGGCATTAGGCAGTCACCTCGATCTGCCTGGTTTCAATCGTTAATGGAAATCCTTTTTCTGCTCGCACTTCTAAACACAATGCAATGGCGTCTTTGATATTTTCTAATGCTGCGTCTTTTGTTGTACCTTGACTCACGCAACCCGGAATCGCAGGACATTCAATAATCCACATGCCGTCTTCGTCCCTATCAATTGTTACCGTAAAATTCATCATAGCAATTTACTTGTTGACTAAAATTGTTATTTTGAGTGTGCGCCATAAAGATAACGGCGTACATCGCTATTTGACTTTATCGAACATGACACCGTTGTTTATTGGTTCGTTCTTGGATTTGACCAAATGAATTTTGACACGCTCATCAATTTTTAACGTCACGATTTTCATTTGCCGGACGCTGAGTTGGAAATAAGAGTGATGTGTGAGGTTTAATGCCATGCCCAGCCGGCGAGTGAGGGCGAAGTGGGCGTCTGGGGAGGCGGGTTTCATTGGGGAGTTGGGTTATTAAAAGGCGGTCATTCAACCTACGCCGCTTGCGCGTGGCGATAACTTCAGCCGGCATCAGACAAATAAACACGGTTGATCGGTTGCCTCGATTTATTAGGCGCATTTGTTTTCCAAATCAAACGGCTTGACGCTGCCTGACGCTGGGCTGCATCTTCGGCAATTGCAGCAATGTTACCGCCAAATCGCTCAGAGATTTTCTCGCGTGTTTGATGTATTTCTTCAATGATTGAATCAAATTGCGTCATCGCCTAATAACTCCTCTGGTGTGCATATTATTGGTATAGGAATGTCATTTTTTGCAAGCAGCGCGTGAATACGCGGGAGGATTTTTGCATTAGCAATGTGCTTACAATTCCAAGTTAGCTAATACTGTATTTCATGGTACGCAATAGCCGCGATATGAAGCGCATCAACCTGTGCTTTTGCTGGTAGGA
Source organism: Thiospirillum jenense (assembly GCF_014145225.1). Taxonomy (GTDB): domain Bacteria; phylum Pseudomonadota; class Gammaproteobacteria; order Chromatiales; family Chromatiaceae; genus Thiospirillum; species Thiospirillum jenense. Next base: position 13,304 of record NZ_JABVCQ010000043.1, on the reverse strand, counting down.
CGCCAAGCGACATGATTGCTTTAGCAAGAGTTACAATGTCAGGTGCATGTGGCAACAGCGGAATACCATTAAGCAATTGCATCCGTTCTGCTGCAAGCGCGGGGTGACCGGCTGACGCTTCATCAATCACATATTGCGAAATAACCAGCTCATATTGGCTGCGTTCTTCATTCCACCAGCGATGCGTCAGCAATTGACGTGCTGCTGTCACAATTTGGCTCCTTGGTTTTTGCCGCAAGTAACTAATAATTGATGTTTCAACGTAAACAGTGTGCATATCGCTTATTGGTTGCGAATAAGTTCATTCGAGCAAAGCGGACGGCCAGTGTGGTGTGTTTAATTGGGGGTTGGGTTGCCGAAAGGTAGCAACCCAATCTACACAGCTGTTGTTCTAATAATTCAACTTGCATCATAAAAATCTCACTCTAGGCGAGTTTTGCTCATTGTTGGGTTGTTAAAAGGTGGCAACCTAGTCTATGCGGCCGAATAATTCGAGATTGACCATTCGGTGAGTTTGCCCAAAAAGCATGTTAAGCAAGCAGTTTGTCATATTCTGCGTGAGTGCCTATCCAAACCCAAAGAAATCCTCCTTCAATCTGCGTGGCTACTGCACGGTAATTCGAGCCAACGCGGGCTGACCAAACTTTGCCTACTTTCTTGAATTGTAAAGAAGGGTGAGAATGATCGGCTTTTAGCAATTGAAAGTTCTTTTTGGCGAGGCTGTGAATTTCTACAGGTAGGCGTTCGTAACAAGCCCAGAAGCTGGAAGCGGTTTTGTGTTTCAAAGGTCTCGCGTTAGTCCAGCTTCGTGTTCAGCGTATGCCGCCTTAATAAGGAAATCTAGTTTTCCAGCATTGGAATCGGCTTCTAATTTTTTATCCCAACGTACTTGATCGAATTCAATAAACCAATCGCGGAGCTTTGAAAACGAAGCGTCATCTAATTCGGCAATTTGTTGTTTTAATAATTCAACTTGCATCATAAAAATCTCACTCTAGGCGAGTCTTGCTCATTGTTGGGTTGTTAAAAGGTGGCAACACAATCTATGCGGCTGATTAGACTTTATTCCGTTTTATTCATAGTGAGTCCACATGCGATAGATTTTGATGATCTTATCTTTTTCAATCACCTCATATACAAGTCTGTGCTGTTTGTTGATTCTTCTACTGATTAATCCTTTCATGTCACCCTTGAGATATTCGTATTCTGGCGGATATTGATATGGCTGTTTTTGAATAAGAGTTATCAAATCTAATGTTTTTTCTTTCAAGCCGCTTGCAGCGAGTTTTTTAGCATCTTTCTGAGCTTGTGTCATAAAGATAACGGTGTACATCACCACTCCAATTGATCGAGCGTGACACCGTTTTTTGTTGGTTCGTTCTTAGCTTCGAGAATACTTTGTGTCATTCCTTTAATCGTGCGAAGATAAGTATCATCATCAATATATTCGCTTTGTTCTAAAATCTTGATTTCATCTGGCGAAAAATGTTCAAGAAGCCAAATGAACTTTTCACTGACACGCTCATCAATTTTTAATGTCACTATTTTCATTTGCCGGACGCTGGGTTGGAAATAAGATTGAGATGTGAGGTTTAACGCCACGCCCAGCCGACGAGTGAGAGTGAAGCGGGTGGCTGAGATGGGGTGTTTAATTGATGTTGGGTTGTTAAAAGGCGGCAATTCAACCTAAGCAGCTTAGATCATCGCTCCATATCTGCGACACACCTCTTCAAGCCATTTTCTTTCTGATTCATCAAGTGTATTACCGAATAACCGCAGTACTTGTGGAATATATTGCTTGGCACAAGCTCCTGCATCATATACTTGGTCATTTTGCATTGCTCCCTCTAGCAAAGCATGACCTTGCTGGAGGGATAGTTTATCGAGGTGCGGGAGAATTAACCTAAAGTTTTCTTCAGCCCTTCGGTAGTTTGGTGAGGAGCGAATCATTTGGATAGTAATCGCTATCCCTTTTGAAAAGGAAATTTTTATAAACGCTGGTATTATCGCCTTAATTTCAAACGAATTTGGATCAATTTTTGCAGACTGTATATTGCTTAAAAATGCTGGTGGCGTAGTTCCATCAAGTGACAGCGGAATGACAGTCATATCCGTTCTGAAGGCTGCGATTCCCGCCTCTTGTGTACACCATTGAGATGCTATGTAGTTTTTACTCAATAAGCATATAAATATGTCTGCGGTTTTTATTTCTTCGAGGATTTTGATTCTCCACTCTTCCGAGACCTCAATATCTTCATGCGCGAGAAATGCGTTAATACCGATCCGCTCAAGGGCGATCTTGATTTGACCAGCGATATGCTTGTCGTCAGTTTGGTAGCTAATAAATGCGTAAGAGTCTGTCATCATTTTTTGGATGGCTAGGAATGGCTTGTTAAAGGGATGTTGGGTTGCTAAAAGGTAGCAACCCAATCTACGCGGCTACTGTAGGCGCCTTGTAGGCTTATCTCAAAATGTTCCAAATTTCCATGACCAGTTCTTGCCAACAGAAATGAAATACTTTCCCTTGACGGAATATTTAGTAAATATCTTTTTCAGCTCACCCTTTACGAATTCAGCAATTTCAGACTGATGATCAACATCATCATCAAACTCAGCAACGTAGGTATTGGACGGAAGCTGACGGTCAATTTTTCTCTTACCTGTTACAATTCTTGAAAAATCAATATTATCAAAATCTTTCGTAATCTTTGAATATACATTCGTTCCGTGGGGCGACTGGGACGGATTCTCAAGATCAAAAGTAATTGTAACGAAATAACTCATATGTCTTTCCTTGTAGTCCAACGAAACTCTGACCTCAACTCACGAGATCAAAGTCAACCGTAAAAATCAGTTTCTAACTGATACCTCAAACCAATGTCAAGCGGATAGTGCGTTATTAGTCGCTTTACTCTGGCTCACCAACACTCACCCGCGCCGCCCGTCTTTTCCCCACCTGCACCACCGCCGTATTACCAGTTTTCAATACCAATTGCGCATCACTCACCCGCTTGCCATCCAATTTCACTGCGCCCTGTTTAATCATGCGCAACGCCTCCGACGTACTCGTCACCAATCCTGCTAATTTCTTATCCCAACGTACTTGATCGAATTCAATAAACCAATCGCGGAGCTTTGAAAACGAAGCGTCATCTAATTCGGCAATTTGTTGTTCTAATAATTCAACTTACATCATAAAAATCTTACTCTAGGCAAGTTTTGCTAATTGTTGGATTGCTAAAAGGCGGCAACCACAATCTATTTGGCTGATGTTACTGTCAACAATCGTTTTAGTGAAGCGATACTTAAACCATATACACATACTCAAAAACCGTCATCACCGGATCAAGCATGTGATCAGTTACGCGAATAACTAACGATTTTTAGTTGAAATATTCATATACTAACTTCAATCCATCCTTTTTTGAGATAATGTCTGCGCATAATACTTGATGCAAAAAATGGATAAATTAACCAAGAGATACCAGCTGTCAATAACGCAAAAATAAAACTAACCAAAGCGTGAGTCCATACGCCTTTAATAATAAAATAAATTGTACCAAATAGTAATACCCATAGCCATGCTACTGAAGAAACCTTTTCAGTATAGCCATTTGATGGATTTCTGAATTTCATTTTTTCTCCGTTGTTTAAAAAAGCCTCAATTCTAAGAATAACCCCAACCCAAAAATTTCTCAAAAAATTGATCAGCAACCGTTTGGATTACTATGGTTCTTGCAATCGCGGCGGCTTCTAATATTAATTCAATTATCTTTCTATAAGTATCACGCGCCATTTGAAAGCCTGATGACATTTTGACCATACTCCAATGCTTTCAATCTTTCATTGCCTGCCGCCACAAATTCAGGATTGATTTCAAAGGCAATAAAATTCCTAAGATGTCGCTTGCAAACGACCGGGCAAGTGCTTACCCCTGCAAATGGATCCAAAACAAGATCACCCTCATTTGAACTTGCTAAAATTAACCGCTCAATCAGTTTTTCTGGTTTTTGAATCGTATTCAGCGCGTTACGACTGACCAACTCTTTAGATTTGTATGTGAGTTGTTTAATATCGCCCCATACATCACCGGGATTTTTTCCTTTATCATTAAACTTAGTTTTGCCATACCGTCCATTAGTAACGGATGGGACATTTTCGCACCTCAAGCGATGTTCCAACTCTACTAATTGCGCAACTCTTATATCGTCTAAATTAAAACAGCGCGGGCTATTTCCTTTAATAAAATAGCAGATAATGTCATAATTATTCGTGTAACTGAGCCGGCCTTGTGCCAGCCTACTCGGTTGATACCAAACAATTTTAGATCGTAGATTTAGATAGGGTCGGTAATCAATAAAGTCGATGCAGTCTGGCTTGCCAAATAAATAAAGCGCGCCGCCATCCTTGAGTTTTGCAGAAAACTGTTTAATTAGATCAAGGTTGTACTCCTGTATTGACAACACTTTATCCCAATCATGTTGGGTGACTCCATAAGGGCCATCACACACAATCAAGTCAATAGACTTGTCTGCGACTTTGCCAATCAGATCATGGCTATCACCGCAAATGATAGTGTTTATTTCAAATATCATTTCTTAATCCGCCTAACAACCACAAACTGCATTTTTCATCACTCTACTCTACCGCCTCAACCCTCACCCGCGCCGCCCGTCTTTTCCCCACCTGCACCACCGCCGTATGACCAGTTTTCAATACCAATTGCGCATCACTCACCCGCTCGCCATCCAATTTCACTGCGCCCTGTTTAATCATGCGCAATGCCTCCGACGTACTCGTCACCAATCCCGCTAATTTCAATACCTGCGCCAGCGGCAATGCGTCCCCATCACAGGTCACGCGCACCTCGGGTAAATCGGTCGGTAATGCGCCGCGTTGAAAACGCGCTATAAAATCGGCGTGTGCGTATTCGGCATCAGCGCGACTATGAAAGCGCGTGACCAATTCCTCCGCTAATAAAAACTTAATATCACGCGGATTAGCGCCGTCCAAAACTGATTGCCGCCACGCATTGATGTCTAATAACGACCGCTCACTCAGCAATTCAAAATAACGCCACATCAATTCATCCGATACCGACATCACCTTGCCGAACATCTCAATTGGTGAATCGGCAATCGCAATGTAATTGCCGAGTGATTTAGACATCTTTTGCACCCCGTCCAATCCTTCCAAAATCGGCATCGTCATCACGACTTGCGGCGCTTGTCCGGCATTGACTTGTAATTGCCGTCCCATTAACAAATTGAACTTTTGATCGGTGCCGCCGAGTTCAACATCCGCCCGCAACGCGACTGAATCATGTCCCTGAATGAGCGGATATAAAAACTCGTGAATCGCAATCGGCTGACCGGCGCGATAACGATTAGAAAAATCATCGCGTTCGAGCATTCGAGCGACGGTGGATTGCGCCGCGAGCCGCACGAAATCCTGCGGCGCCAGCGTATTCAGCCACGTTGAATTGAACACGACCTCGGTCGCGTCGGGATCGAGAATGCGGAACACCTGCGCCCGATACGTCGCGGCGTTGGCTTGCACTTCCTCCGGTGCGAGCGGTTTGCGGATCGCATTTTTGCCGGTCGGGTCGCCGATCATGCCGGTAAAATCGCCGATCAGGAACAGAATGTGATGGCCAGCGCGTTGAAATTGCCGCAACTTGTTCAGCAGCACCGTGTGGCCGAGGTGCAAATCCGGCGCGGTGGGATCGAACCCAGCTTTGATACGCAGCGGGCGGCCGGTGGCGAGTTTTTGCCGCAATTCAGTTTCGCTGATGATTTCAGCGGTGCCGCGCCGCAGGAGGGCGAGTTGGTCTTCGAGGTAATCCATGACAGATTCCAAAATGCTGTTGAGTTGAGTTTGCGGCGGATGCGGTGCGCAATGAACCGCATCTATCAATTGATGAGCCGCGAGTGATGGGGTTTATCAGCCGCCCGTGATGCTACGGTGTGACTGTTTTGGGTGCGTTATCAGCGGGTGTCCAGGCAAATGCGGTGGACAGCGCCAGCAGATTTTTGGTGGTTGGATCGAGCGTGATAGCCAGTTGCTGCGGCGTAAAATCAGCCGGAATCAGCACACTACCGCTGAACTGTTGGAAATGGTCAAAGCGCGCCCAGTGCGAATTGGGTTTAGAGCCAGTCAGCTCGGCAAGTGTCAACCGCAAACTCGCGCCATTGGCACGATGCCCGACCAACGTGACCGTGATCCGCCCTTTTGATTCGCCAAAATTGTCAATTAACTGTTTAATGGTAAAGCGGTAATTGAATTGATGAGCGGCTGACGTTTTCCACAAATAAAACTCTTCAACCTGGGCAATGCCGAACCCGTTGGCGTGCGCGAGTTGTTCAAATGCCTCAACTTGACGCTGACAGGTTTCGCGCTCCTGCTGGGCAGTTTGTAATTGCGTTTGCGCCAAATGAGCAGTTTCCAGATCGGTGTGCTGCGTGTGTTCCAAAAGCCGCGCCTGTTCACGCACGGCAGTCAATTCAGTTAATAGCCGATCCCGCTCTTCGCGCAAGGTGAATAATTGCGTTTCATCATCCACCACGCCGCGATGCGTCAATTGGTAGCCAAATGCAAAGGCCGCCGCCATTAAAACTAGACAGCCCACCAGTCGCCACAGTGGCGTGTGATCTCGACTATACAAGCGCCGTGACGGGCCGACTTGCGGATTCCATCCCATGAAACTGACCTACGGTGCTAATGCAACGGCGCACAACCCGCATGTCTCATCGTACCCAAACATGAGATTCATGTTTTGCACGGCTTGACCGGCAGCGCCCTTGACGAGGTTATCTATGACGGATTGGATCACCACCACGCCACTGGTTGACGGCACCGTCACGGCTAAACGACACAGGTTAGTGCCGCGTACCGAGCGCGTTTCCGGATGCGACCCGGGCGGCATGACATCCACAAAGGGTTCATGTTGATAGCGGCGCTCAAAAATCGCTTGTAAATCAAGCGCATCATCACCAACCGGCGGCGCGTACAAAGTCGCCTCAATGCCGCGCACCATTGGCACCAAATGCGGCACAAAGGTGAGCGTGGGTTGCACCCCAGCGACGGCGGCCAGCGTTTGCACGATTTCCGGTTGATGGCGATGCCCGTTGACGCTGTAGGCTTTGAAACTTTCGCCCGCCTCCGCCAGCAATAAATTGGTACTGGCTTTGCGTCCCGCGCCGCTCGCGCCCGACTTGACATCGGCAATTAATGCTGTCAAATCAACCACTTGCGCGTCGAGCAGCGGCAAAAATCCCAACGTCACCGCCGTTGGATAGCAGCCGGGATTAGCCACGATCCGCGCCGTGCGCACCGCCTCGCGGTACAGTTCAGGCAAGCCGTACACCGCCTCGGCGAGTAACTCAGGGCAGGCGTGCGTCATACCGTACCAGCGTTCCCACACCGCCACGTCACGCAACCGAAAATCGGCTGCCAAATCAATCACTCGCGCCCCGCGCTGCAACAATGCCGGCACCTGCGTCATGGCCGTCCCGTTAGGCGTGGCGAAAAAAACCAGATCACACTCGCCCAATTGCCCGAGGTCAGGCGCGCAAAATGCCAGTGAACAATGTCCGCGCAATTGCGGGAACATGGTGGCGACCGCGACGCCAGCCTCGGTGCGCGAGGTGACGGCGGCCAGCTCGACGTGCGGATGCACGACCAATAAGCGCAGGAGTTCTGAGCCGGTGTACCCCGTCGCCCCGACGACGGCAACGCGAATCATGCGCAACCGCCACCTGCGGAGTTGCTGCCGCAACCGCCGCCAGCGCCTGAGGAGGAAGTCCCGCAACCGCCATCTGAGGAAGAACTGCTACAGTTGCACCCGCCGCTGTTGATCATCGGTAAGTTATTGAAAATAAAGGTGGCATTGCCGTCGTCGTTGTCAACAAAGTCAATTTCAACGCCGCGCAAATATTCCAAGGTGCTGTCGTCAACGATGACTTTGAACGTGGCAAAGTCGCGGACGCCGTCGTCCTCGTCAATCACGTCGGTAAATGCCATGCCAAAGCTGACGCCACTGCACCCGCCGCCCGTCGCGTACAGGCGCACTCCAACAATGTTGTCTTCAATTTGCGTGAACAATTCAGCCATTTTGCTGTTGGCAGCAGTGGTGAGGGTCAAATCGGCATCCGTCAGTGCAGTGGACATAAAACTCAAAGCTCCAGTAAAAGGCGGGCAAGAAGATTGCTAAAAATAACACGACTCCTAATAACAATTCTAGTTAGTCTGCACTAAAATTTAAGCAATCTAGTCATTTTTAATTGTTTAAACAAGGAGTTGTGCTAAAAAGTCATTACAGCCATTTGGAGTTATTTTGCCGCGTCAACGCGCAACATTTTGGTAGTGACAAGCGCGACATAAGCGGCTAGAATTGCGCGTCTTGGCTGAGTGGCAGAGTGGTCATGCACCGGTCTGCAAAACCGTTGACTCCGGTTCGATTCCGGACTCAGCCTCCAAATGACCTGCCCAGGTGGCGAAATTGGTAGACGCAAGGGACTTAAAATCCCTCGACTTCGGTCATGCGGGTTCGACTCCCGCCCTGGGCACCAGCTTTCATTTTCAATCCAATTAAAAAACCGCTCGCGTTGATTCAATCACCGAGCGGTTTTTTATTGCGCGTGATGGCGCTGGTTATTGACGCTGCAATTGCGATAAATCCCGCACCGCACCTGACGCCGCGCTGGTGGTTAATGCCGCGTAGGCGTGCAAAGCAGCAGAGACCGGCCGTTGCCGATTCAATGGCTGCCACGCCTGCGCACCCTTTTCCGTCATTCGCTGCCGCCGCGCAGTTAATTCAGTATCAGGGAGATTAACCGCAATACGGCGCTGCGGAATATCAATAATAATTTCATCGCCCTCTTCTAATAAACCGATTGCCCCGCCTGCCGCCGCTTCGGGTGACACATGACCAATTGATAAACCCGCCGTGCCACCTGAAAACCGCCCGTCGGTAATTAACGCGCAGCTTTTACCCAAGCCTTTTGATTTCAAATAACTGGTTGGATAAAGCATTTCCTGCATTCCCGGACCGCCTTTCGGCCCTTCATAACGAATAATCACCACATCACCCGCTTGAATACGATCCATTAAAATCGCTTCAACTGCTGTTTCTTGACTTTCAAAAATACGCGCCGGGCCAATAAAGCGTAATATGTTTTGATCCACACCCGCCGTTTTTACAATACAACCCGCCTCGGCTAAATTGCCATACAACACCGCCAATCCGCCATCTTGACTATAGGCGTGTGCAATATCTCGAATACAACCGTCTTCACGATCTAAATCCAAATCTAACCATAACGCGCTTTGACTAAATGCAGTTTGCGTGGGTACGCCACCTGGTGCGGCGCGATACAACGCTGTTGCATTTGTATTATGCGTATGCGCTACATCCCAAATAGAAAGTGCCGCCGCTAATGATTCACTATGCACCGTTGGTACATCGGCATGAATTAACCCCGCCTGATTTAATTCACCCAAAATGCCCATTACACCGCCCGCACGATGCACATCTTCTAAATGATAAGATGATGATGGCGCAACCTTACACAAGTTCGGTATTTTTCTACTCAACCGATCAATATCGGCCATTGTAAAATTAACCCCTGCTTCATGCGCAGCGGCGAGAATGTGTAAAACCGTATTGGTTGACCCGCCCATTGCAATATCTAATGCCATTGCATTTTCAAATGCGGCAAAACTGGCAATTGAACGTGGTAATACCCGCGCATCGTTCTGCTCATACCAACGCTTGGTTATTTCAACAATCAACCGCCCAGTTTCAATAAATAACTGCCGCCGAGCGGTGTGCGTTGCCAATAAAGAACCATTGCCCGGTAAACTCATACCCAATGCTTCAACTAAACAGTTCATTGAATTAGCCGTGAACATCCCCGAACATGAACCGCAGGTTGGACAGGCAGCACGTTCATATTTAGCAACCTCGGCATCCGTGCGTTGCGGGTCGGCGGCAATCACCATTGCATCAATTAAATCAAGATGCTGTTCACCATCACTGGTTTGTATTTTACCGGCCTCCATCGGCCCGCCAGAAATAAAAATCGTCGGGATATTTAAACGCAATGACGCCATTAACATGCCCGGCGTGATCTTATCGCAACTAGATAAACAAACCAGCGCGTCGGCACAATGAGCATTTGCCATAAACTCGACTGAATCGGCAATGAGATCGCGGGATGGCAGTGAATACAACATGCCACCGTGACCCATTGCAATACCATCATCAATCGCAATGGTATTAAACTCTTTTGCTACCCCGCCCGCCCGCGCAATTTCGGCGGCAATGAGTTGCCCCAAATCTTTTAATTGAACATGTCCCGGCACGAATTGCGTAAATGAATTCGCAATGGCGATAATTGGTTTATTAAAATCGGCATCTGTCATCCCGGTTGCGCGCCACAGCGACCGAGCGCCAGCCATCATGCGTCCATGAGTAGTGGTGCGGGAACGATAATCAGGCATGATTTTTTCCTTGTGTTTTTTAATTAGTCAGTTTACAGTCATTTTATTAAAACAATAATCGTTAGTTTAGTCAATGCGTCATCAATTACCTCACTTATCTATCATTGCCGCCATTGCCCACAATGGAGTCATCGGACACGCAAATGCCTTGCCCTGGCATTTACCCGCTGACCTATTAAGATTTAAACAATTGACAATGGGTAAACCTATGATTATGGGACGGCGGACCTTTTGTTCTTTACCAAAAGTGTTGCCAGGACGACAGCACATTGTGTTAACTCGTGATTTGGATTTCCAAGCGCCCAATAGTGTTTTAATTACTAATCATCTTGATGATGCAATAAAACTCGCCGGTCAAGTACCCGAAATTATGATTATTGGCGGCGCTTCTGTATATGCAGCATGTTTGGTCAGAGCCAGTCGTTTATATTTGACACTTATTGATGCGGAGATTGTCGGTGACGTTTATTTTCCAATGTGGAATCCTGACGACTGGCAAGAAATCAATCAAGAACAACGCCCGCGTGATGCGTTAAATGCGTTTGACATGACATTTCGCACTTTAGAACGTATTTAACATGAGTGGCTATTTTAATTAGACAACTCACAATGGTTATTTAACAAAGCGCCATTAACTCATCATACAAAGCAAGATAGCGCGTGACCATCATATCAATGCTAAACTCATTGACAGCGCGGGTTCGGCTCGCCTGACCATGTGTTTGGCGCAATACAGGATTTGTGCAATAGATATAAAGCTGTTTTGCTAGCGTATCAGGATCGGCACGCGGAACTAAAAACCCATTGTAATCATGGCGCACTAATTCACTATTCCCACCGACATCGGTAGCAATAATTGGTAGCCCAGTCGCCATTGCTTCTAAAATGGTATTTGAAATCCCCTCACCTAATGAAGGCAAAACAAAAATATCAAAGGTTTGCAAACACGCTGAAACGTCATCACGACTACCGGGTAGCCATGTCAGGTGCTGAACATTTGCAGTCTCTAATATTTGATTAATGTGCTTTTTTAATAAACCATCGCCAATCATCATAAGACGCGGTTGATTTTTTTCATCTGGAAACATTCGTACCAGTTCAACAAATGCCCGTGCTAATGTCAGTTGATCTTTAACCGATTCTAAACGTCCAACGGTACCAATAAGCGGCGCCGTCGTATTAAAAAAATCGCGGGGTAATAGTTGCCGCCGCTCCCTAATCAAATCAGTGACGGGAGAAAAATGATTAGTATCAACTCCATTACAAATGGTCAGTAATTTGGACGGTGCAACAACAACATCATGCGCTAAATAATGATTGAGGGCTTGCGATAAAGGAATAAACCGATGAACGAGTGGACGGTAAGCGCGGCGCAAAAAACGATATTTTTGGCTTTTATTATCCAGATCGTGCATATCGTGACCATGCTCACCATGAACCCGATGCGGAATACCGGCTAAAAACCCGGGCAAATGCGCTTCCAATGTCGCTAGATTGCGAGTATGCAAAATATCGGGACGGATTTGCCGTAATAACTGCCACAGACGCACATATAATCCAATATCTTTTCCCTCACGTTTATTTAAAGCAAATATTGGAACTTCGCGTTGTAATCTGTATTGAAAATCTGTATAAGATGTTAAACAAATAATTGCGTGACGGTAACGCTCAGGCGGCATTCTATTGATGAGATTGACTAAGCCATTCTCTAATCCACCCACCGCAAGTCGAAAAATAACATGCGCAATGAGAGGCGGGGATGCCAAATGTGTTGAATCAACAAGTGAACGTGACATGATTGTCAATACCGAGGTGTTTATTTTTAAAAGCTAATGTTTCCTAATGATTTTTTCATTGGATAACATGGTAGTATTTAAGTTGCTCTCAATTGAATCACGCATCGCACCAGCAAACTCTTTTAATTGAATTCTTGCTAATTCGATCTGCGTTTTTTCACTAAATCGCGTGGCTATTATAATTGCTGCTTCACGTCGTGGCTGACGGCTGAATACAGTAAAAGTAGCAACTAACTTAGCATGAATGGTATTTGTTGTGACAGTACCATTAACCCAATACCAATGCCAAATCAACCATTGTGATGTTGCTGAATGCAGTTGCGATTCAATAACTGTTTGTTGTTTACCGGCAATATCGGCAACATATTGATGTTGATTAGGCATGCGCCAATACACATCTTTTTCTGGTACTAAAACATTTTCTGAATTAATTAGCTCACCTGTTGCATTTGCATAAAATGCAACAATCAATTTGACTTGATGATTATCTTTGCGATAACTTTGGCGCTCTAATTGAGTCGTGTTTAAATAACGTGGCGTCCAATTAATCAATGTATTCTCTATATTTAACCAACCCGCTTGACCGTTGGGCAATATGAGAGGTGTGCTACTGTCATTGGCGGGCATTGAAATTATGCTGTCTAGTGTTGGAAATGTTAATAACATTAACAGACTAACTGACAGTAAAGCATTGCCTTTAATCAAATAAACAACTTGTTGTTTTGTCAGATTTTGGATTGAACTGAAAACAAGCGAGTAAATATTCTTAACAATAAAAGGGGGACGGGTGCTTGTGGTCGAGTCAGGAGAAATCTTGAGTTCTATGGGTGCTGGTTCTCTCCATAAATGTCCCAAAGCAAATAATAAAAACATGACCAATCCAAAGAATACCCAGCCATAGATTAAATGATCTACTCCAATAGCAAATTGCATATCAGTCCAATGTGCTATCATGACGATTAAATAAGCGCGTACTCCGTTCGCTAAAATTGGTACAACTATAGA
>NZ_JABVCQ010000042.1 GCF_014145225.1 Thiospirillum jenense | reverse complement strand
ATACTCACATTTTAATTCAAATATCAGTGCCAGTTGTTCGTAAAATATGCCGTGCTTGCTTTAACAAAGGAATACGCATATTGCGCATGTAAGCATGTAATGCCTGCGACCCACCATTCGTTTTTATTTGGATCAACGTCTCAGCAAGTTCATGCAAGGGCGCAACTTCGGCCTGTGCAGTATTATTTGCAATTTCAACAGCGCGTTTACTCATAGTAATCTGTTGTTCAGCATCAGCACGGGCTGTACTAATGTCGGCAGCAACTTGATTGCGAGTGCTATTGATTGCAGATAATGCGCGATCTACTTCGGCAGGCGGATCAATTTGTGTAATTAACGCTGCATCCAGTTCTATTCCATAACGCAAAGCAGTAGATTGGCATTGTTGCTCCATGTAATCATTTAATAGTGGCAAATTCTTACGCAGATCGTTAATTGAAACTCCTTCGGATAAATCAACAGTTGGCTGATGGTTTTCAATACTGTTAGCGGTATCAATTACCAACATTTGTCCTTTGGGGTCAGTAAAGTTGGCAATACGTTCGCGCAATACCGACACGAAATAACCCATAATATGTTCAAGCGGACTTACGACGCCAAACAAATATGGGTATAGATTGTCAGCCGATGTACGAAAGCGGATTTGACCATTGATGCCAGTAGTTAGATTGTCTTTCGTAACGGCTTCAATGGTGGTTTGACGTTTTGTCGGATCCCAAGTGAGATCAAGTGCTTGGGTAGCGACATTGACCTTGTGTGCAGTTTGCCATGGCCATTTAAAGTAAGGTCCGCCAGGGCCTATTGTGCGGAGCAGTGGGAAATGATAACGGTCACGTTCTTCATCACTCAAAGAACTATGAGCAGTTGCATATTGTCCAGTACGTTGGGCGCGTCCAAATGAAGTCAATACGGCACGTTCATTTGGCTTTATTGTATAAAACGCTCGAATCACGACTTTGAACAGAACAAATAACAATAAGCCAAGTATTATTGCACCAGCATTCATAGAGTGATCCCCTTGCTTATACAGGCAGAACGGAAATGAAAATAACTTTTACACTAACCGCACCTGAAAATGTTCAAATGGAATATTGCTAGGCAGACACGCATTCGGATCAACTAGGGTTTGATTATGTAACTTTTGACTGTACGCATGTTTAAATTGACATTGCTGCAAAACATAATTTTTCACTCCAATTGCCGCGAGTCGTTGCATTAAGCGTTCAAGATAAGTTTGATTGTCTAATCCCGGCATGAGTGTGGTACGCACTTCTAAGTTAATACCATGTTTTAATAACAAACTGAGGCTTTGCCATGCTTTGGTACCTGAATTTGATACGCCGGTAATCATCGGATAATCATCTGGCAATGCCTTAATATCAAGTCCAACCCAATCTAATAACGGTAATAGATGCTGCAATCGTTGTGGATAGGCGCCACTGGTATGCAATCCTGTTTTGAATCCACATGCACGAACTGTATTCAGCGCATCAGGTAATGCCTGTTGTACAGTGGGTTCGCCACCGCTGAACACGACACCATCAAGCAATCCACGGCGGGTATCAAGAAAGGTAAGAATCCTGTCCCAACGGATCAGATTAGCGTGACCAATTGGTGATAATAAATGGCTATTGTGGCAATAAGAACATCGCCATGGACAGCCATGACAGAATACAACAGCGGCTAGTTCCCCGGGGTAATCTGTGGTGGTGAGCGGGGTAAAACCACCTATACGCAGGAATCGGGAAGCGGTGGTTATCATCCTGATTCCTGATGGCTAATTGTCAGCCAATAATGATTGGTTAAGCTGCTGAACGCGCATAACGCTGTGAGTGGATACCGACTGGATGTTCACGGAAATAGAGGCGTTCTTTATGCTCAGATTGTTTTCCAGCATTAAATGCTGAAACAGGGCGATGATAGCCCATTACTCGCGTCCAGACTTCGCAGTGTGTGCGCTCTTCATCACATAACTCAATACCTAATGCGTTGCTGTAATGGTCGTTATAAATCATTTCTTTCATCGTAAATAAACTCCTCCTCAGGAATTCAGTGTGGGTAGATTTGAACAATTACTGTACATATGCTAAACCATCGAACGTAGTCACTTTAGATTTAGATGGAGTTAATGGCATAGCAGCGCACTTTTTTGCAACCAATTCTTGATCGCAGTAAGGGCAGTATTCGTGTTCACCAGCGATATAGCCATGATGAGGACAAATGGAAAATACTGGTGTAATCGTTAGATAAGGCAATCGAAAATTTTCTAATGCCCGTCGCACGAGCCGCTTACACGCTTCGGGTGAACTAATACGTTCACTCATATAAAGGTGTAAAACAGTACCCCCCGTGTATTTAGATTGAAGTTTTTCTTGCAAAAACAGTGCTTCAAACGGATCATCTGTATAGCCGGCGGGCAATTGCGATGAATTGGTATAATACGGTGCTTCTTTGCTGCCTGCTTGCAGAATATTAGGAAAACGCTTGCTGTCTTCACGGGCGAAGCGATAAGTTGTGCCTTCAGCAGGTGTCGCTTCTAAATTATACATGTGACCAGTTTGTTCTTGAAATTGAATCATGCGAGTGCGCACCATATCAAGAAACCGACATGCAAACTCTTGTCCCCATAACGTTGTTATGTCTTCGGCATCGTAGGTAAAATTACGAATCATTTCATTAACACCATTGACACCAATGGTTGAGAAATGATTACGCAAAGTGCCTAAATAACGCTTGGTATAGGGAAATAATCCTGCTTCAAGGTGACGTTGGATAACTTTGCGTTTAATTTCCAAACTTTTGCAAGATAATTCTAATAATTCATCTAAACGAGCAAATAACTTGCGCTCATTACCACGATAAAGATAGCCCAAGCGGGCGCAATTGATCGTCACGACCCCTAATGATCCGGTTTGTTCAGCTGAACCAAATAAACCATTGCCGCGTTTGAGTAATTCGCGTAAATCAAGTTGTAGCCGGCAACACATGGAGCGCACCATGTTGGGTGTCAACTCAGAATTAAGAAAGTTTTGAAAATACGGCAGTCCATATTTTGCCGTCATTTCAAATAGATTTCTGGCGTTATCGCTATCCCAAGGAAAGTCTTTAGTAATGTTGTAGGTTGGAATTGGAAAAGTAAAAATACGCCCTTTAGCATCGCCGCCGGTCATTACCTCGATATAGGCACGATTAATCATGTCCATCTCGACTTGTAATTCACTGTAGGTAAAGGGTTGTTCAATATTGCCAATGACCGGCACTTCATCGCGTAAATCTTCAGGACATACCCAATCAAAGGTTAAATTGGTAAATGGCGTATTACCCGTTACAAATGTTTTGCCATTGCGCCGCGCAATGAAAGTACCATTATGGGTTGTGGGACACCAAACATAACCTTTGTAATGACGTTGCTCAATGATTTGAATAGTTGAGGTGTAATCGTTTATAAATTGTAATGAAAAATGCGCTGCACCAGTTTTTTTACTAACAAGACTGCCATATCCAGCTAGAACACATAACTCTTGCAGAACATTTAAGGTTGTTTGATTGGTGACATTAATCTCAGCGTGATTAGGTTGGTTTGTTTGACCGAATGACGTGGCGTAGGTGCTGAGAAATAAACGGATTTGACGAGCTGATAACGTACGAATAAATATGTGAATGGAGTCTTGTGCTAAACAAATATGCGTTAGTGCGGGATCAGTGATTTTTAATTGATAACTATCACCAACTGGTTTTGATTCATCCGTACCCGTTTTGCTTAAATACTGACAATCCAATTCCAACTGCATTAATAACGACGAGAACGCAATTGCCGATTGATTAAGGTTTAATGTGATTGACAGCGTCATCTGCTCGTGCATGATTGCGCAATGGCTATACGCTGCTGCCATACTCCAAGCGTACAACTCAACTATGGCATCGTTAATTTCAATTGTTGAATTGGTTTGCCACGCGTGGGGAATGACGACTGGTTGCTGTGAAGCAATGACATCCTCAATAGTGTTTAATGCCCATTCGGATTGAGTTCCGTGTACCTTCTGCAAGACTTTGTGCTTTGGGGTGATCCATTGTTCTTGCGTACCATTACGCAACACATACATTTCACCATCAAATTCGTAGCTTTTAATTGCGAGAGGGTGTAAATACTCTAAACAATTATTTCGCCAATTCACCGTTGCAATACGATCATCCGATGTGAGTTGGTCATACCGCTTCCAGCCACCTTCAGTCAAGCATTCGGTCACCGCATCAACACATTGCGTCCCCCAGCGGGATGGAACATTGAGGTTATAAATGAGTTCTTGAATATACTGGCGGACTTGGGAATAATTGAGTTGGTCAACCCGTACATAGGGCGCCATATAAGTATCAAAACTAGAAAAGGCTTGCGCACCTGCCCATTCATTCTGTAATGTACCGAGGAAATTAACAATTTGACCAATAGCAGAAGACATGTGGCGAGGCGGTCCGGCTTCAACCCGCCCAGGTACACCATTTAATCCTTCTCTTAATAAAGTGCGTAATGACCAGCCCGCGCAATAACCGGCCAACATATCCAAATCATGAATGTGCAAATCGCCTTCACGATGTGCGTGACCTATTTCCGGCGTATAAACATGATTCAACCAATAATTGGCAACCATTTTGCCAGATGTATTCAAAATCAAGCCGCCCAGCGAATAACCTTGATTAGCATTCGCTGATACGCGCCAATCAGACCGATCTAGATATTCATTAATAGAACCAGCTACGTCCACTAGAGTGCATTCATCCACCCGCAATTGACGATGCTGCTCACGATAAACAATATAGGAACGCGCTGTTTCAAAATAATTGGCAGTAATTAACGTTTGTTCCACTACATCTTGAACATGTTCAATTGTTGGAATGCGTTCGGCATCGAATTGATGCGCAAGGACTTTAATGACTTGAGCGGTAAGAGTGATGACCTCCGCTTCGCCGTATTCGCCGCTGGCACGGCCCGCGCGCAACAGTGCCAATTCGATGCGTGAGGGATCGAAGGTGACACATTGGCCATCGCGTTTGAGAATACGCATTGGCAAGGTTGCGAGGTTAGTTAAATATTTGTTCATGACCCAGAAAACACAATATATTGTGGTTTGCATTATAGATACCACAAGATGTTGTGGTAAAGCGCGACAGCCGTGTCGGTTGATCTGCATCAGTAATGCGTTGCTAACCAACCGCAAAGGCTGAATTCTCGCTTCATTTGGGTTGTTTAGTCGGTATATTGTTGTTATAGGGCGCTGCCCAAGTGCGGCGCTTTGAGCAGTTGCGCAAGATGCCGATACAAGGTAGTTATTGTGGTAACATTTTAATTTCACTTTCACTTTTAATTCAGGTTAAACCATGTCTCATTCTGCAAATCCATTGAAAATCGTTGTAATTGGCGGAACAGCCGCCGGTCCCAAAGCTGCTGCAAAAGCACGGCGAATGGATGAACACGCTTTAATTACGCTTATTCAGCGTGAACCGGAATTGTCAATGGCTTCTTGTGGCTTTCCTTATTACGTTGGTGGCACCTTCGATGACAGAAGTTTACTCATTTGTACACCCGCTGGTGTGGTGCGAAATCCCACCTTTTTTAGTAAAGCAAAACGTATCGATGCGCTCGTCGAAACTGAAGCGGTTGCTATTGATCGCAATGCTAAAACTGTCACCTATAAACACCTGCCGACGGGTGAAATCAATACCATTCCGTATGATCGGTTAGTCATCGCCACCGGGGCAACACCAATACGTCCATCAGTGCCGGGCGCTGATTTAAATGGCATTTTAACCCTGCATTCAATGGCTGATGCCGATAAATTACGCAGCATACGCGATGCCGGACAAGTCAAAAAAGCAATTATTGTTGGCGGTGGGTTAATTGGTTTCGAGGTGTGCGAAGCATTACATTTGGCCAATATTGAAACAACAGTGGTTGAAAAAACTGCCCAAGTTTTGCCATTTCTTGATTCAGACTTGGCGCTTCTAGTCCAGAATCATGTGTGCGAGCAGGGCGCACATGTGATTACCAATAATGGTGTGGCTGAGTTCATCGGTGAGTCAGGTCATTTAACCGGCGTTAAATTGGATGATGGTAGCGAATTACCATGCGAATTAGCTGTTATTGCAGTTGGAGTGCGCCCCAATATCAGCCTAGCGGTTGCGGCTGGATTAAATATTGGTACGCAAGGGGGAATTAAAGTTAATTCCTTTATGCAAACTTCTGATCCAGATATCTATGCTGTCGGTGACTGTATTGAATGCACATCATTAATTACCGGACAAGCCGTGCGCGCACCTTTCGGTGATTTAGCTAATTTACAAGGTCGTGTTGCTGGACAAAATGTGATTGAACCCGGCAGCGCCGAATTCCCGGGTATTACCCAAACGGGGATATGCAAAATCTTTGATTTCACAGCGGGCATTACAGGATTATCTGAAAGGCAAGCCCGCGCATTGGGGTTTAATGAGATTGAAACCGCAACCATTGCTGGATTAGATATTCCCACATTTATGAATGGGAAGTTATTAGTCAGTAAATTAGTTGCTGAAAAGAAAACTGGCCGTATTCTTGGATTCCAATGCGTTGGGTCAGGTGATGTAAGCAAACGTGTTGCAGTGGTCGCCACGGCTATTTTAGGGCGATTAACGGTGAATGATCTTGCAAATGCTGACTTACCCTACGCCCCACCTTATTCACTCGCGCTTGACCATGTGATTGTTGCCGCCCATGTTTTGGAAAATAAATTAAAAGGGCGAATGCAAGGTATTGTGGCGAGTGAAGTAAAACAAAAACTCGATCAAGGCGCGCCGTTATTCTTAATAGATACACGCAACCCTGATGAGTTTGAAGAGCTGCGTTTAGGGATAGGTGAACACTTAATTCCACTCGGTGTGCTGCGTGACCGCCTAAACGAATTACCATCCGATAAAGCAGCTGAGATTGTGGTATACTGCCGTATTTCATTACGCGGGTATGAAGCCGCCGCCTTATTGCAAGGGTACGGTTGGCATAACGTTAAGGTGTTGGAAGGTGGCTTAATGGCATGGCCTTATCCGCGTGAAAAATAGATTGGTTCAAACTGGAATAGACAGCAATTAAAAATCAGCTTGATGCTGAGTGCTGTCTATTAACAGTTCGTTACGGTTAAGGAGCTAAAGGAAGAAATGGCAACCTATGCAATCGGTGATGTTCAAGGCTGCTATGATGAATTGCGGGCATTATTAGATCGATTGGAATTTGATCCCGAACACGATGTATTGTGGTGCGTAGGTGACTTGGTTAATCGTGGTCCAAATTCATTGGCAGTATTGCGTTTTTTCAAAGCACTGGGTGAACAAGCGCAGGTTGTGCTTGGTAATCATGATTTGCATTTATTAGCACTCGCTGCTGGCAACGATCATCACCGTGAAAAAGATGGTTTGCATGATGTATTAACTGCTCCTGACCGTGACGAGTTATTAAATTGGTTGCGGCATCGTCCTTTATTATTCACTGATGTGCGCAAACAGTTTACATTAGTTCACGCAGGATTAGCGCCTCAATGGGATTTAGCACAAGCACATAGTTGCGCGAATGAAGTTGAACAAGTTTTGCGTGATCCTGATAATTATCAGGCGTTTTTATGTGCATTGTATGGCAATGAACCACAACAATGGCATGATGATTTGCAAGGGATGGATCGCCTGCGTTTTATTGTCAATTGCTTGACCCGCTTGCGTTATTGCACGGCAAATGGAAAGTTACTTTTAAAAGAAAAAGGCCCGCTGGGTTCTCAATCATCGCAGGCGTTGCCGTGGTTTCGTGTTCCACAACGCGGCACTCAACACGACCGAATTATATTTGGGCATTGGTCAACATTGGGTTATCTTGCAGAAAATAACGTGTGGGCATTAGATAGTGGTTGTTTATGGGGCGGGCAATTAACAGCGGTGCGTGTTCGACGTAAAAAACGTATTCGCGTGACTCAGATTGATTGTGTCAGCCACTTAATTCCTGATACTCACCATTCTGAATAATGCGCAGAACTGCGATCGTTTTCCGACTACGAGTTTTGCAAGCAATTTTAAAGTGTGAAATATGTATAATTCACTTAAGATCATTCATTCCTTACGGCGTATTATTAATCGCCACCCACGAGTGGTTTGGTTTTTAGCCGACTTGATTCGGCGTATGCCGTGGCTAGAACGTTATTTGACGCAGCGCTACAGCATTCGATTACCGGTACGTCAGGCGGCTGATTTAGTTCTTTTAGGCTACCGTTTTCCTTTGGCAACTACGCAAGATCAGCTTTTGAATACCGACCGAGATGTACTTAAAAAGCTCACTTGAGTTCAATTAAAAATTTTAGACAGCAAAACCAGATTGATATGGAGTATGAGCAATGAGTTTAAAGAAAACATTTAGGACAGGTACGACAGACGAAGCGATTTGGGAAGCAATTAATAAATACAACGAGTATGAATTAAAAGACAATATGTCCGACATGGTTGTCATTGACATTGGTTGCCATATTGGTGGCTTCGCATATGCTTGCCTTGTAAGAGGCGCTAAAAAAGTTTATTGCTATGAAGCACATCCTGATAATTACTCACTTGCGTGTGAAAATTTATCGGAGTTTGCCGATAAAGTTTCTATTCATCAAGTAGCTGTTTGGCGGTCTGACAATGACTGCGCCACATTAAAACACACAGGATTTACATATTTCCCTGGATATGGTCCGGAAAGTAATACAGGTGGTGGTAATGTGTGGGGAGAAAATGGCAATCTTGAAGTGCCAACATCCTCCTTATCAGCAATTATTCAATTTGTCAAACCTGAACATCAAACTATAGATATTTTGAAATTTGATTGCGAAGGGTCTGAGTTTCCGATTCTTTTATCCATAAACGATTTATCTGGTGTCCAAACTGTTTTAGGAGAATATCACGAGTTTTCAGGACAATATGACTATAATCGTATTCCTGATAAAGCTCGTATTAAGGAATATCAACACTATACAGTTGAAAATTTGGAAAAACATTTGAATGCTTTAGGATTTAAACATTGGACAGAAACACGCTTTCAAAATCCTGACGGTAGTTGGACTAACCTGGGAAAATTCAGGGCAACGCGCTAGATCAATTGGCTATAAACACTGCTACCATTTCAAGGGTTTTAATATTTAACGAGTGTAATGATGATAGAAGTTGCGCAGTTGAAAAGTTAAAAGATTTGTCGTTTACAAAAAATCGCGTTTCTATGCGAACGTGTAAAGACGATCAATTTAAAGCAATCAACGCCCTAACTATCCGGCTGCGTGACTTTCAAATTATTACAAAACCAATTTGGTTTCATACGCAACCAATAAAATCGCAGCTCGAACTAAATCATTCTCGTGAAATCAACTCAATTAATCACTCACTAGCTAAGTTGATTTTACACATCGCACAAGTCACAAGTTGCTCATGTTGTTTATTTTCTAACATTTGCATTACGGCATGTCTTTTTTCAGAAAACAACACTTGCATTATTGGTTCTTGGGCGATGTGACCAATTGGCAACTGACGATGAAAATCTTGACAACATAGCAACACAACACCATCCCAATCTATAATAAGATTATTAGCTGTTGCGGCTTGACAATTGGGGCATTCAACATTGCCATATTGCACTGCCAGATCATCAAACATTTCCAATGTTCCAGCGCGGTTTAATAACTGGGAAAAGTCAACTGCATCAGCACCTTCATTTAACCAAAATGTTTTATATACGTCCAACTCTGCCAGGTTGTGTCGTGTCCTCGGGGTTGCCACAATAATTCGTAAATGACCATTAAGGATATGATTGCGTTTGATAAGATACTGCGTATTACTTAACATGGTTGTATAATCTAGTTTTGGCATGAGTAGATGATAGGTTTTTGAATCAATGGCTGCCGCATGGATATACACCTCGTCAAAACTCTCAATAATACGATCCGCACTGTGTGGAAATAATAAGTTTGCATTGGTATTGAATAAGAGCGGCATTCGAGAACGTGATAATTCTGACGGCGTAGATGATTGTTTTGGAAATACTTTATTATAATAAGCGGCTTTATCAAAAAATCCTCTATCCATCAATGGTTCACCAAATAGCCCGATTGAGCATGCCCAAAATTCATCATAAATTGCTAATGGTAATGTCGCAAACTGATTGACAATAGACTTCCACAATGCAAAGGACATGATGCCATGCGCTTTGCGGGTTGTTGGACACACTAAACACCGTGCATTGCAATAACTCGTTGTTCCAATAACAGCATTTCTTTTTTTCATAACTTCATAGACCTAACTACTGTTATGCGTATTGTCGTTGATTTACAAGCCTGCCAATCTGGCAGCCGTTTAGGTGGTATTGGGCGTTATTCCCTGCATTTAACAGAGGCACTAGCACAGTTGTGTGCTGCGCATGGTCAGCATGAATTACGCATTATTCTCAATGATTTAATGCCGGACAGTATTCCTGAACTTTATCATATATTTTCGGCATTGATTCCGCGGCAACAGATTCAAGTTTTTCAAGTCCCTGGGCCAATTGCAGAAAATAATCCTGATAATCATACTCGCGCTAGAATAGCCGAGGTTATTCGAGAACACTACATCCAGCGTTTAGCCCCAGATATTATTCATATTGCCAGTTTAATTGAAGGATTGAGTGATAATGTGGTCAGTTCTGTAGACGCATTACCGTCAAAAGCTGGGTTAGAACGCACAGTTGTGACTCTGTATGATTTAATTCCACTAGTGGATAAAGAACGTTATTTGCAAAACCCACTGGTTCAAACACATTATTATCGTAAATTAGATGCGCTAAAACGTGCAGGCGGATTACTGGCTATTTCAGAATTTTCGCGGCAACAAGGCATAGATGTACTTGGGATTGCACCTGATCGTATTATTAACATTGCTGCCGGCGTCGATCCACGATTTCAACCGCTGACTATTCCCAATGAGCAAGCGGCTCAATTGCGCCAGCGATATGGATTGAATGGCGGTATTGTGCTGTATACCAGCAGTTTTGATCAACGTAAAAACCAAGCGCGGTTAATTCAAGCCTTTGCACAATTACCAGCGCCATTGCTTAATCAATACCAATTAGTCATAGTTGGTAATGGTTGGGAAGGTATTTATAATGAATTATATCAAGTTGCCACCCGCGCTGGCTTGAATCGCAAACAAGTGATCTTTACAGGGCGTATTACAGACGCTGACTTATTAGCATTGTACAATTTGACCGACGTATTTGTTTTTCCATCTTTATCGGAAGGGTATGGATTGCCGGTGCTGGAAGCAATGGCCTGTGGTATTCCCACAATTGCATCCAATACCACCAGCATTCCAGAAGTGGTTGGGCGTGATGATGCTTTATTTGACCCATTTGATATTAGTAGTATTAATGCAAAGCTCCACCAAGCCTTGACAGATCACGGGTTTCGTAATGAGTTACGCGAACATGGACTTATTCAGAGTCGCCAATTCACTTGGAAGGCATCAGCAACCCGTGCATTAGAATTTCTTACTGAACAATACGCTCGAACTGTGACATTTTCACGCGCTTCTGTATTAGAAATAGATAAACACGCATTCAAAACATTGCGGCAGATGTGCAAAGATAATCAGGTTGGCACAGCGGAAACTATTCGCGTTGCGGCGGCAGTCGCAGCGAATATGAAATGTTTAATAAATTGTTCGCCATCAATACCGCGTATTGGGTGGATTACAACATGGAATACGCGCTGTGGGATTGCGATGTATTCCCGCTATCTCACTGGTGCGCACCGCCAAGATTATACAATTTTTGCGCCCTATGAACCCCAACCTGCTCTGCCTGATGAATCTAATGTTGTGCGTTGTTGGCATATAGGGCGTGATGATTTGCGCTCTCTTGCCGAACAAATCCATTTGCAAGGAATCACCACGCTCGTCATTCAATTTAATTACGGACTATTTGATTTTTATAGCTTAAATCAATTCTTGCGTGAGATGATTGCGACGGGACGACGAGTATTCATCACGCTTCATGCAACGACGGATACTGTTGAAAAACAATTGTCTCAGCTTTCCGAACCGCTCGCGCTGTGCGACGCAATTTTTGTTCATAGCAAAAAAGATGAAACAGAACTAAATAAAATTGGATTAAATCAACGTACTCAACTCTTTCCACATGGCGTCCCAGATATTCCGATCACGCCCGTGAAATCTCCTATACCAAGCGGGCGTTTTGTCATTGCATCGTATGGATTTTTTCTGCCGCACAAAGGGCTATTTGAGCTAATTGAAGTCTGCCAAATCCTCATTACGCAATACAAATTAGATATTCACCTCTTGATGATTAATGCGGAATACCCGGTAGATATTTCGGCAGCGTTAATTGCTGAAGCT
This sequence comes from Thiospirillum jenense, assembly GCF_014145225.1. GTDB lineage: Bacteria > Pseudomonadota > Gammaproteobacteria > Chromatiales > Chromatiaceae > Thiospirillum > Thiospirillum jenense. The sequence goes on along the minus strand of NZ_JABVCQ010000042.1, from coordinate 3,379 downwards.
AAACAACGTATTGCCAAACATCAATTGCAAGAACGGGTCACTTTAGTGACAGATTTTCTTGATGATGCCGTTAGTCTTGGGTGGCTGCATGACGCTGATCTTATTTGTTACCCGTATCAACAAACGGGCGAATCTTCTAGTGCTGCAGTGCGCATGGGATTGGCAGCACAGCGCCCAGTTGTGGTCACACCATTGACAATTTTTGATGATGTGAATAGCGTTGTATTGCAGTTACCGGGAACGAGTATTAAAGAGATTGCGAAAGGAATTGCCGAATTAAATGGGCGCTTGCGTCATCCAGATGTGGCATTGCAAACGATTCAAGCGGCAGCAAAACAATGGGTGATTGCGCATGGCTACAGTACATTAGCAGAAAAGTTTTGGCAGCGATTAGGTGGCAAATCATAATGCTCATTCTCGCGTGTCTATAAACTGGTTCACACCATGATGCTAATTTGCTATAGTTGCATTGACAATAGATGATGTAGTTATTGCACGTCATGTTTTCTACCGTTTTTATTAGATAGATACGCACTATGCTATACTCGATTATTGCACACGATCATCCCAACACGCTGGCAGCGCGGCGGGCAGCACGACCACTGCATTTAGCGCGATTGCAATTATTACAAGAGTCCGGACGGTTAATGCTTGCTGGTCCACATCCAGCAGTTGATAGTATTGATCCGGGCGAAGCCGGGTTTACTGGGTCATTAATCATTGCCGAATTCGCTCATTTAGCGGAGGCGCAAACTTGGGCGGATGCTGACCCTTATGTGACAGCAGGTGTTTATGCTGATGTGGTGGTAAAACCATTCGTAAAAGTATTGCCACCTTGAATGACTGTTTTTATCCATTCCCCCTTTTAACTAAATTATGAGTGATTATCAATTTATGCGTACTTTACAATCTAAAATCTCATTGCCACGCAAAAGTTTATCATTGTTATTCGCAACGACGCTGTGTGGCGCGACTTCACTGTGGGCAGCGAATCAAGATGAAGTTGCGCGCTTGGCCGATCCTGCCAACCCATTGGATGATCCTAATACTATTATTGCCACAGTCAATGATGTTCAATACCCATTAGATGTTTTTCGGGTCTTTTATAATGAACGTTTGCAACAAAGCGGGGGGCAGAATAGTCCTGAATTGCAAGAACAGGCATTTAATGAGTTTTTAAATTTGATTGTTGCGTCACAGGAGGGTACGGCACTCAAATTAGAAAAGAAACGTGAAGTGCAGGCGGCATTGGAATTGCAAAAGATGGTGATTCTTTCTACTGCGGCGCTTCAAACAATGGCGGCTGATGTAAAACCAACAGATGAGGAATTGAAAACAGCGTATGACCAGTTTGTGAAACAAGCCAAGCGGACTGAATATAAAGCGCGGCACATTTTAGTTGATACGGAAGAGAAAGCTAAGAAGTTGATTAAACAACTAGAAAAAGGGAAAAATTTTGAAGAATTGGCGAATGAAAAATCGCTCGGTCCGACCGCTGAAAAGGGCGGTGATTTAGGTTGGTTTGATTTACGTCAAATGGTAAAACCCTTTGCTGATGCAGTCACTCAATTAAAACCAGGCGCATATACAATTAAGCCGGTACAAACGCAATTCGGTTGGCATGTGATTTTATTAGAAGATACGCGCATGGCTGAACCACCCAAGTTTGAAGATGCTAAAGCACAAATTGAAGCGTCGGTGCGGCGGCAAAAGGTGGTGGAAAAATTAGGTGAATTGCGTAAGGCTGCTCAGGTGAAGTTAAATGAAACAGTTGTGAAAATGAAGAAGCCAGAAGATGCTGAAAAAGCATCTGGTGATGCCGTCAAGACGGATAAATAAATAGGCCGTCACTTAATTGCGGATTAATTAAATAACTGATGGTTTGATGGCAAAATTTAACGTCATCAAACCATGCAAGTACAGACTGCAAATCAGTTGGAGTATTTGATGAATTAAATACACCTGCTTTAAAGAATAGCTGCATCAATCTTCGTATTCTAAAATCACTTCAGTATTCCCCAAATTGACCAGTTTCATTGGTCACTTCTGTCAAATGTGGCACAATTAATTTATTGAAACGCCGCACTACTTTTTGTCTCACAACCCACTATTGCCACATGGTAGTTGTGTAATCTTCTTGAATTTTCTCCGTCCTTTTTAGGCAAGGGCGCGTGAGAATTTGTCTAATAAAAATATTCGGTTTCATGGCATTGCTCTGGCATAACGTTAGCTTGAGTTGGCACTTTGAAAATATCCTGCCTATACTTAAATCGAGAGGTCGAGGGATTTTAAAGATTGCTATAAAACCATGCCAACGCTACTGATCTGTGCGGATTTTCCCTTGATCTTGGATATGTTCACCATCCGTTAATGGGGAAGCTATTATGAATAATTGGGCTAATCACTTTTCCATGTCAGTCATCGTATTTTTGAGTGTTATCACAACTAGTCACGCAGCACTTATTGGGCTTTATCAATTCGATGACGCAAATAATTTAGGGGCAGATTCTAGCGGTCATAACCACACTCTCACTAATAATTATGCAAATTACACAGCATCTGGCTATCAAGCTGGTGCTGTTTCATTAAATGGTTCTGCATGGTTGCAATCACAAGGAATTGATCCGAATCCCACCGCATTACCCCAACTCACTTGGGGAGCGTGGGTAAAACCCAGTACTATTTCTGCTCCCTATTTTATTCAATCGGTCATTTCAGCAGATAATGGTGGTTATGATCGAGACATTAACATTGATCGTAGGGGCGGCAATACCTGGTCCGTATTTGCTGGTAGCATCAGTACGTCCGACTATATGACGGGTTATGCTAATAATAATTATGGCGTTTTTGGTTCGGGTATTAGCCCTGCAACTTCAGAATGGACATTTTTAGCAGCGGTGTATGACCAAAACGTCAATTCCATGACTTTTTATGTCAACGATCAATCATTTCAGATCACGACAAACTTTGGTAGTTCACAGAATTATTTCACCATTGGTCGCAATCCTGGCTCAGGAAGTTACGAAGATTTTCATGGCTTAATTGACAATGTATTTGTGTATGATGAGGCATTGTCATTAGAGCAAATTACAAGCGTTTATCAAGGGCGCTATACATTTTCTTCCGCTATTCCTGAGCCAACATCCGCTATATTAATAGGACTAGGCTTAATAACTTTGTTAATATCATTGGAGCGTCATATTCGTTCTGATAAACAGTTGGCATGTGGTTAAAAATAAAAGAACAGGCTGTCTGTTATGTAGGTGGGTTGCTATTTTAAGTAACCCAACCAATATGACGGCGGATTAGTTTCAAAGCAACTGACCGTGCGCAGTTGAATTGCTCATGCAATAAAACTGGCGCACCCGCTTTGCAATTT
>NZ_JABVCQ010000041.1 GCF_014145225.1 Thiospirillum jenense | reverse complement strand
TAATTTATCCTAACGTCCGGACTGGTGTTTTACGGTTGATGTGTATCACTGTTTGGGTGAATTGGGGTTATTTAATGATGCAACGCATGTCGAATTGATAGAAGGAGAATTATTCTCTATGTCGCCAACTGGTGCATTTCATGCGGGGTATGTAAAACGGTTGAATTATCTGTTGATGATAAACTGAACGATCAATTGTGTCACTCCTAATTTTCATTATGCGATTTGACAGGTAAAGATTATGCGTATTCAAGTTTTGCAACACGTTCCATTTGAAGGTCCAGCGTATTTAGGCGACTGGGCAACTCGCCATCATCACCATTTAACTATCAATCACCTCTACACTGGTGATCCTTGCCCTACCCGTGATAGCTATGATTGGTTAATTGTACTGGGCGGCCCAATGAACGTGAATGATGATAATGAGCATAGTTGGTTGACGGCAGAAAAAGTTTGTATTAATACGGCAATTGAAGATGGTAAAACTGTTATTGGGATTTGTTTGGGTGCGCAATTGATCGCGCAGGCATTGGGCGCGACAGTGCGCCGTAATGATCAGCAAGAAATCGGTTGGTTTCCAATTACCTGGACGGATGCGGCGCATCAATTACCCGGCTGTGCTACATTGCCCAAGCAATTAACTGCTTTTCATTGGCATGGCGATACATTTAGCTTGCCACCTGGGGCGGTGCATTTAGCCACCAGCACCGCTTGTCAACAGCAGGCGTTTTATTATGATGGGCGGGTACTGGGGTTGCAATGTCATTTAGAAGTCACGCCAATTAGCATTGCCGCGCTCTGTACTTGCACCAATGAAGATGAGTTAATTCCGGCGGAATTTGTTCAATCATATCAAGAATTAGAAATGACCGCTGGGCGCGATTTCGCCGCTGTTCATCGCTGGTTTGACGCATTACTCGCTACCTTACCGGCGCCGCCAGTTTAGCTTTAATTATTTTAACAATAATGAATTGGGGTATTCAGCAACTCCGGCAAGTTGTCATAATTAGCGTGATTGGAATAGTAACGGCATTATTATTAACCATACTGACACCGTGGCGCTGTGATGATTTGCCTTCCTATTCCAATCCGGCGGCGGATTATCCGGCTGCTTTATTGCGTATTCAACAGTGGCAAAATAGCGCGGTGCCATCGATGAATCCACTGTGCCAATTGACGTTAATGACGCATCATCATGCAACCGAGCGGGGCATCGTATTGGTGCATGGCTATACCAGTTGTCCACGCCAATTTTATTCATTAGGTCAGCAGTTTTATCATGCCGGCTATAATGTGTTAATTGCCCCGCTGCCGTATCATGGTGACGCAAATCGTTTCACTCACGCACACGGTCAATTAACTGCTGAAGCATTAACCCAATACGCTGATCGAGCGCTTGATATTGCGCATGGCTTGGGGCGGAGAATAACGATGATGGGATTATCCGCCGGTGGGGTGGTGACGGCGTGGGCGGCGCATCATCGTTCGGATATTGAACAAGCAATTATGATTGCGCCGGCATTTAGCTTTAAACCTATTCCATTGCCATTAACGACAGCGGCGATGAATCTATTTAGTATTTTGCCCGATTCATTTGTGGCGTGGCAACCGACTAATCGAATAGATGATACACCAAATTATGCGTATCCAGAATATTCGTATCATGCGTTGGCGCAAATTCTCCGCTTAAGTTGTATGATTAAACAAGCGGCGCAGCACACCGCGCCAGCGACTCGTCGTTTGGTTTTCGTATTAAACCCAAATGACCAGAGTGTCAATAATGATGCAGCGCGTGAATTGGCGGCGCGGTGGCGGAATCAATATCAGGTGAACTTGACTATTATTGATTTGCCGGATCAGTTAAAATTGGCGCATGATTTTATTAGCAGTGAACGCCCGCATCAATTTCCGGAGTTAGTGTATCCGCGTTTATTAGATGCGGCTGGTGTTCATTATTAACGCGGTGAGAGATGTGCTAATATGATCGCTAATACAAATGTCGCGTTGACTGACGCCGGTAGTGCCAATGCGGACATTTAATTTTAATAGATACCAATGCCCGGCGATTTCGGTTCAATCAACGCCGCCGTGAGTGATGTCGAAATGGCGGGCGCGGCGTTCTAACGCGGTGCGGCGAGTGCGACAGGTTATTAGAGCGGTGCAATCTTGCTGGAATGCGCTAGTCAGCGTAGCATGTCGCACCACGCGGGCGGTGATTCAAGCAAATGACGGTTGTTATCACGCCCCTGCCCAACAGTTTCGGTCAAACTCATTTCCAGTTTTCAACGCGCACCCGGTGCGCCAGTTTTTTAGGAATAGATAACCATGCTCAAAACGTTGGTTTCAGCAACGGCTCTGGTCTCGGTGGCGCTGCTACAAGGGTGCGATGGCACGTCGGTCAGTTATACGCAAGATGTGCAGCCGATTCTGAGCAAACATTGTTCCGAATGTCATTTGCCCGGCGGGCAAGGCGAGGAAGCCAGTGGCTTTTTGGTGGATTCCTACACCTCGGTTTTGAAGGGAACGAAGCACGGACCGGTGGTGGTGGCGGGGGATCCGCTGTCTAGTTCACTGTATCGTTTGATTTCCGGGCGGGTGGATAAATCTATTCAAATGCCGCATTCCAAAGAACCCTTGCCCGTGTCGGAGATTGAATTGATTGAAAAGTGGATTAATGAGGGCGCGAAAGATAATTAATCCGATTGAATGGCATGGGCGCTGATTGATTTAGCGTACTAAAATAGATAATGGTTAACGCCTCAGTGAAGCAATTTACTGGGGCGTTTTTATTGACTGGCGATTAAAATTATCGGTGTCAATGCGAGACGGCAATTGATTGATCGTTGCTGCGCGCTTGTGTTGAACATGAAATGATTTGCCGATAACGCACCGCTGGCGCAAATACGCTCAGGAATTGACCGCTGCGCGGCTCGCGCAATGACGGCGGTGCGATGTCTAATACTGGAATTAACATAAAGTCGCGTTCTAATAACCCCGGATGCGGCAGTTTTAATAGCGGATCATCGCTCACCGCATCACCAATTAACACCAAATCAATATCAATGGTGCGCGGGCCATTGGCAATGGTGCGCACTCGCCCGAGTTGGTTTTCAATTTGCTGCGTGTGAGTTAATAATGCCAATGGCGTTAATTGCGTTTCTAATGCCACCGCGAGATTAATAAAGGCCGGTTGGTTGAATAACCCAAACGGGCGGGTGTGATACCAGCGCGACTCGGCAATTAACGTCGCCTCGGGCAATTGGGTTAATAATTGCAACGCCTGTGGAATGTATTGCAACGGGTCAAGATTAGAACCGAGTGCTAAATACGCTGTGACCGGTTTTATCATAAACAACACCAATTAAACGGATTGATAAATAATGCAGATGTGCGTTCCCACGCTGGAACGTGGGAACGATCAAACGTGCATTAAATGGATTGATCCAATTCCGTCAAAATGGTGCGTGCCACCCGCCGCTGATCGGGTTCACCGCTTTCTAACACTTGATACAACAATTGCCGAGCGGGTAATAAATGCCCCTGCAAACGTAATTGATGCGCTTGATGCAGCAGTAAATCATTAGCATGTGCGGCCGTGCTAATTGATGTATTGGCAGGTGATTGCGGTGTTGCGGGCGGTAATGATAAATGCGCCATTTCGGCATCGGCTAAATCCAATGCGGCCTCTTCGGAATCAATATCTGCTGGCCAAGAATCTGGAAATGAATCTATTGATTGAACGGGGGTTTGCACCGGCGGCGCAGGTGGTGGCGGCGTGATTGGTGCAGACGGCGGCGGGTTATTCACCGGCGTTAATGCGTGTGTTTTGTTTTCATTCGGATTAGTCACGAAATAGCGTGAAAAATACACGCCCGCTTCATATAACCACCACATGGGCAGGGCTAATAACGTCTGTGAGACGACGTCGGGTGGCGTTAAAAACATCCCAACGACGAATGCACCGACAATGACATAGGGGCGTTTTTCAATTAAGTTTTCCGGGGTGGTGACACCAATGGCGACTAATAAAACAGTGGCAATGGGAATTTCAAAAGCGACGCCGAATGCGAGGAATAGTGCTAATACAAAATCTAAATACGCCGCGATGTCGGGCATTTGGCTGACGCCTTCAGGTGTGACGGCGGCGAAGAATGCAAAGACGAATGGAAAAACGACAAAATAGGCGAATGCCATGCCAATATAAAACAGCGCAATGCTGGAAACTAATAATGGCACCGCTAATCGTTTTTCATGGCGATATAAACCAGGTGCGACAAATCCCCATAATTGATAAAGAATGTAGGGCATGGTTAAAAAAATGGAGGTGATGAGCGCCAGTTTAATTGGCGTTAAAAAGGGTGAGGCCACTTGGGTGGCAATCATGGTGGAGCCAACGGGTAATTTGGCAATAATGGGTGCGGCAACGACGGTGTAAATGTCATTGGCGAATGGAAAGAGAATAAAAAAGACAGCGATGACCGCAATCACCATGCGCACGATGCGGTCGCGCAATTCGCTTAAATGAGAAATGAAGGTTTGTTCAAGCGCATCTTCAGCCGCTGGGGGTGGTTTTTTTTTGGATTGAAAAGGCCAAATCATAACGTTTTGCATCCCGCGTTGAGTGAATAGTAGGCGCCGCAATTATAATGATTAAACGAATAAATCTCAATCAGAAACGCGAGGAGCCGCGGGTTGATTAGGCGAATTGATCGGTGACGGGTCATTGGTGATGGGCGGCGCGGGCGGTGGGGATTTCATTGTCACCGCCGGCGGGGTGATGAGCGTCTCCAGCGGCCGATTGATTGATTGTTTGCGCATAATTTCCCGCAATTCCTCGGCTTTTAATTCCTGATCTATTTCCAATTTGACGCTTAATAATGCCCGGCGGGCGCGCCCGAACCATAATCCAGCAGCGCGGGCGAGGCGCGGCATTCGCTCGGGGCCAACCACGATCAATGCCACAATACCAATTAAAATCAATTCTTGTGCGCCGACGTCAAACATGATTTATTTCACTCAAAATCAATCGTTTTTTATTTAAGCATACGGGTTGATATTGTAATCCCGCGCTGCCAACCGTTGGGTATTATACCCGAATACGTTATCAAACATGGTATTGTTAATTATTATCCTAATGTTACACCCCCTCCTGCGGATCAACATCCACACTCCAACGCAATTGACTGGGGTAATTCAAATCGCGCACTCGCGGCAACCACTCATTTAATACCGTTTGCACAATTTGGCGACTCGGCGCTTGCAATAATAATTGCGCTCGATACCGCGCCGCCCGCCGTTCCAATGGAGCGGGTGCCGGCCCCCACAACTCCGCCGCGCCGAGTGCTGGGGCGACCGTCGCCGCCTGTTGTAAAAACTCCATCGCTGTCTCAGATGTGCGACTATCCGCCCGCAGCAGCGCCTGATAACTAAACGGTGGCAACTGCGCCGCCTCACGTTCAATCAATGCCTGCGCGGCAAAACCGGCGTAACCCTGTTGCAATAGTGCCAAAAGCAACGGATGCTCCGGGTAGCGCGTTTGCAACAACACCGTCCCCGCTCGCGCCGCCCGACCAGCGCGACCCGCCACCTGCACCAACAACTGCGCCATCCGTTCGGTCGCCCGAAACTCCACGCCGTGCAAACCCTGATCCAAACTCAAAATACCGACCAACGTCACGCCGGGCAAATGATGCCCTTTTGCCAACATTTGCGTCCCCAGCAAAATCGGGTACTCGCCCAGCCGCGCTGCGGTCAACAGCCGCTCCAATTCGCCCTTGCGGCGGGTGCTGTCGCGGTCAATGCGCCCGATTGGACAGTCGGGAAAACGGCGGCGCAGGTAATCGGCAACGCGCTCCGTCCCCTGCCCGAGCGGGCGCAAATCCGTCCCGCCGCAATCGGGGCAAAGCGTGGGAATTGGGCGGGAAAAACCGCAGTGGTGACACATTAACCGCTCGATGTCGCGGTGAACGGTCAATTTCACGTCGCAGCGCGGGCAATTACTCAGCCAATTGCACTGGTGACAGGTCAAAACGGGCGCAAATCCGCGCCGATTGAGAAATAACAGCACCTGATTGCCGCAATTTAGCTCAGTTTCCATGCGTGTGAGTAGTGCGTGACTCAGCCCGGTGGTGACGGGTTGGGTGCGCAAATCGGCGATCACCAGTTGCGGACTGCGGGCGGTGCCGGCGCGGCGCGGCAGCAACAAGTGGTGATAACGCCCCAGTTGGGCGTTGCGCAAACTTTCCAATGCCGGGGTGGCACTGCCTAAAATCACTGGACAATCAGCCAGTTGCGCTCGTCGCACCGCCAAATCACGCGCTGAGTAGCGCCAACCATCCTGTTGTTTTAACGAGACATCATGCTCCTCGTCCACGATCACCAGCGCCAACTTGGGGATGGGCGTGAACACCGCCGAGCGCGTCCCGAGTAACACGCCCGCCGTGCCGCGCACCACTTGCCACCACGCCAGTTCGCGGCTGTTCGCGGTCAAATTGGAGTGGATCACGGCAATTGGCGTATTTAGCCGCTGGGTGAAACGGCGTTGCAGTTGCGGTGTTAAGCCAATTTCCGGCACCAGCACCAGCACCTGCCCGCCGCGAGCGAGTGTGGTAGCAATCAGACGCAAATACACCTCGGTTTTACCGCTGCCGGTCACGCCGTCGAGTAAAAAACAATTAAACCCCGATTGATTGTGAATAGCGGCAATTGCGGCGCTTTGCTCGGTATTTAATGTCGGCAATTCAATTGGGGTTGATTCAATAGCGCTTGACTCAATGGCAGTTGATTCAATTGCTGGCGCGGGTGGATTGATTGAACGATCAGCGCGGCGCAGGCGGGTTGGTAATGCGCTGAACACCGCTTCGCCGGGAAAACCGCGATAATATTTGGCGCTCCAGAGTAAAAAACTGATGTCGGCGGCGGTTAATAACGGCTGCGTATCTAATAATTGCGTGATGGGTTTTAAGCGGTCGGGGGTTAATTCACTTGCGGGCGCAATTGCTACAATTATTCCGACGCGCTGGCTGCGCCCGAATGGCACTAACACGCGCATTCCAATTAACACGGGCGCAGTTGATTGCGGTGGCGGTAAATAATCGAATAATTCTGGCAGCGGCGCGGCGACCGCCACTTGCAGAATAAAACAGCGTTGGTCAGTCAAAGGAGAAATAATCTCGGGTTATTAAACGCTCTCGGGCAGGGGCGCAGTTTCATTCACCAGCATCGCATCGCGTTGATACAGCACTTGACCGACTCGTTGAATATGTTCCCGCAAATCGGGGTTGTTAATTTTTTCAAATAACGACACATCCACCGTATAAGGAATATCCGAATCATCAAACGCATCGGCAACATCAAACAAGGTGTGATAATCCAGTGTTGATCCAATTAAAGTTAAATCAATATCGGAGCCGTTTCTATAATTACCTTTTGCGCGTGAACCATAGATGATTGCTTGTTCAATGCTGGGATATTGCTGGAGAATCGTGCGTACAATTACGAGTGTATTGTCTGATAAACCGAATGCCATTAATTCTCTTCCTCACGCGACCGTTGCAAAAAATTGACGTATAGCATTTCTAATTCAGAAAAGAATAACGAAAAGATGTCAGTATAAATTTGTTCGGCAATCTCACGATCATACGCATGAGCGACTAGATTCCGCGATTTAATCATTTCCATCCACACTTCACCATTCATAATTAACTCACGTTTGAAGGCTTCACGAATAGTATCGCGGGAACCAACTAATCGGGTATGACCTTGAAATGTGAGATAATCTTTTAATAAATTCCACGCCAATTCAAACGTATATTCAAACCCTTGAATAACGCCTTGCTTTTCTAATTTACTCAGGGGGCGTGTATTGGCTAATACAATACTCTCTTTGAGTTCATGGAATGCGTTGTGATAATGATTAAAACGTTGTTTCCAACGAACATCTTTTACCGTCATGTTCACCTCACTTTTATACCAATGCCAAATACGCCAACAGTGCCAGCCCTAATATCGCCATGATAAGATTAGTTAATACGCCCATGTTAATCCAATACCCAGTGGGGATTTCAGCCGGACTAAGTGTTTTAATCACCAGGCGATACTGCCGCATTGAAATCAGCAATAGCACAACGCCGACGATAATAAAACTCATGCCCAACACCAATGCGGCATCGTAATGACCAATTTGGGTTTGATGCTGTGCCATGATATGCAAAAACAAGCCAAAGCGTTCGACCACAAAACCGAATGCCATGATCGCAATGGCAGTGCGATTCCAAGCTAATAATGTGCGCTCGGCGGCGAATAAAACACGCGGATCATCTAAATAAGACATAATCAACAAACTGCCTAAATTGAATAGCGTTGGGTTTAATATCGCAGCGATTAACAAATACGCGGCAATTGATCGCCCGTCAACCACGCCACCAACCGCGAGCCGCCAAATACAGTCTTCATTTGTACCAAATGCTGCGCATCTCCTGTCACCGTACCAATAATTGCCGCCTCGCGTCCGAGTGAATGCGCCCGCATGGTGGCTAATAAAGTTTCCGCGGCCGCGGCCGGACAAATCGCCACCAATTTACCCTCATTTGCTAAATACAACGGATCAAATCCGAGCAATTCACAGGCACCGCGCACCGCCGCGTGAATAGGAATCGCCGCTTCGGTTAATTGCATTCCCACGCCCGACTGGTGCGCAAGTTCATTTAATGTCGTGGCTAAACCACCGCGAGTTGGATCACGCAAACAATGCAATTCCGGCACGGCTGTAATCATTGCCGCGACTAATGAATGCAACGCGGCGCTATCCGATTGCGGTGGTGTGATGAAATGCAATTGTTCACGCGCTGCTAGTACCGCTACGCCATGATCGCCCATGCTACCGTTAATTAAAATTGCATCACCCAGTGCGGCACGATCACCACTAATGTTAATCCCTTTTGGCACAACTCCAATACCCGTCGTGGTAATAAAACAGCCGTCGCCATGACCGCGCTCGACCACTTTGGTATCGCCGGTGACAATTGGCACACCTGCCGCCCGCGCCGCCGCCGCCATGCTAATGACAATGCGTTCTAAATCAGTTAATAAAAACCCTTCTTCAAGAATGAACGCGGCAGATAAATATAATGGTTGGGCGCCCGCCATTGCCACGTCATTAATCGTGCCATTCACCGCTAAACAGCCAATATCGCCGCCCGGAAACCATAATGGCGTAATGACATGGGCGTCCGTGCTAATGACTAATCGCCCGGGCGGTGGCGTGAATATGGCGTAATCATTTCCTTGACGTAACCACGCATTATCAAAATGACGGTGAAATACATTGGTAATTAACTCAGCAGTCACACGACCGCCGCTGCCGTGTGTTAATTCAATACAAGCCGGCGCTGGTGATAGTGACATAGGTGTTAATAAAAACGCGGCATAATGGTTAATGAGGCAGCGTCGCAATCCAGGCTTTTTGTAATTGCTGACGCCGTTGGTTGGTTAAAAAATGGTGAATACGGTCGCGCACCTGTTCAAATGAAGACACCGTTGCTGGATGAATCTGTTCACAAAAAACTAGATGCAACCCGAGCGGCGATTCAACAATACTACTCATTTCACCGACGGTTAATGAAAACAGCGCCATATCGAGTGACGGATATAATTGATGCCGACTGAGTGTACCGAGCCGCCCACCTTCCAATGCGCTCGGGCATTCGGAATAACGATACGCCAACCGCCCAAAGGTGTCCGCATCGGCGCCATTCAATTCGGCGGCGAGCGTGGTTAAACGCAATTGCACTGCCGGGCGCCGGTTTTCTTCATATTCATCATTTAATGTAATTAAAATATGTCGGGCGGTGCGTCGTTCTGGCATAACAAAACGCGCTTGATGTGTATCATAAAATGTCTCTTCTTCAGCGCCGGTGACGGGCTGATAATTCGCGCCGATATGCTGTAATACGGCGTCAAAATGCAATTCACGTTGCAAGGCGCTATAAATAGTGATGGTATCTAAACCATTATGAGTTAATGCGGCTTCAAAGCTGGCATGATTAGGATAACGGGCAATCAACTGCGCTAATGCTTCATTTACTTGCGACGCTGTAATCTCAATAACGTGCGCTTCGGCACTGGTTAATACGCGCATCTCCAATGCCCAGGTGCGTTCCGCTTGCGCCTGCGCTACTGCGAATCGATCGGGGTTGAGCGCCGGAATTGCACACTGAAATTTTTCATTCGCGGCGCGTAATAAATGATAACGATATTCTGGATAATCGGTGAACATGGCAAATGACGGGGTAATGCTGATGGGTTAATTGCGCACTTCAGTTATTCAATACAGCGGCACGAGTGATGCTGGATTGATTAACAGGATGCGACTTTCGTACTTAATTCGCGTAATAATCCGAGCGCACTGCTACCGCTTAATTGATAAGGGCTGAATTCATCGGTGATGCTGTAGGCACGAATAATCGGACGTAGGTCTTTAGTCCAAGCGACATAACCCATTGCCCAATCACCAAATTCGCGCCGATCAATTGTTTCATAGCTTAATAACACAGATTCAATATGGCGATCATCATGTAGGATACGGCAATAGGTTTCATTCACTGCTATTCGTCCACCTTCTAAACATTGTAAAAAAAAGGTGCCATTAAATAATAATATGCCAGTGATGGCGTTACTGGTATTATAGCGGCGGGAAGATTCGAGAATCTTTTCAATGCTGCCAGTGCTGAGAGGACATAATTTACTACAATAGATGAGGCGAGTGAGTTGCATAGTGATTACTTGTTTAATGAAGTGGCGATGTGTGCTGTGAATGATAGCATGAATTTTGCGTAGGATGTGGTGAATAACGAATCGTATCAACTAATCATTATTTGCGAATAATGTAGATTGTTGGCTCACCACATCCGCCAGTGTGTTAAATTGGTATTATTCATGCGTGCTTGCGATTAAACAATGGTTAAACTTAATTTAAGAGATAATACAAATGCAAATAAAATCGCATCAGTTTGGACTGCTTGTATTATTGACTTGTGGTGTCGCGGCGCCTATTTATGCCGAAGAATATATGCAGCACTGCGCGACTGCTGATGATTATGAACAGGCATTAAATCGCGTGGTGAAACAGTATCGCGGGTTAATGAACGTCAAGTTGTTGAACAGGCGAATGTACTGCCGCCGCCACGTTATCATTCAGAACCGCGAGTGGAAAAAACGCCGCCGCGGGTAGTTGTAAAGGCAAAACCGCAGCCGTCATCCGATGTTTATATTCCCAAAAATACGTCAAGTTAGACGGGCGATGGGGTGGCGATTTATTTCGGTTATAATTCAGTACAATTAAATTAGGCGGCGATGCGTGAATTGGATAAATTGGGTCAAGCACTTACGGCGCTGCAATTAAAAGACATGACTTGGGTAATTGAAGGTCATACTGACGCGGCGGGTGGTAATTTGTATAATCAAGCCTTGTCTGAAGAGTGGGCGCAGGCGGCGCGGGAATATTTAATTGCCTAAACCGGTATTAAAGTGAGTCGGTTGATTGCGGTGGGCAAGGGTGAAAGTGAGCCGTATGATCCCTCTAAATCCCAGCGCCCGCGTTAATCGGCGGGTGCAGGTGCGCACGGAATGATGATTGAGTGTTTTTGATTAAGTCCCCCTGCCCTAACGATTAATTGAATTGATCGTTCCCACGCTCCAGGTGGGAACGCATTATTCATTACAACCAATTACCGACTAAAATAAATCCCGCCCACGCATTCGGTTGCGTGTATCGACCACCGGCAATTAACGCATGCTGCGCCGCCTGTAATGCCTGCGCTTTGGTCATGCCCGACTGTTGCAATGCTTCATAAAAGCGCGTCATTAATAACTGCGGCGCATTATCGCCCACTGGCCATAATGAACCTAATGCTATTCGGGCGCCGGATTGCAATGGTACGCCACTCAAACCTAATGGTGCGCGATCATTCCCTTCCGCCGTTTGACAGGCGCTTAATACTAATAATTCAATTGACCGTTGGGATAATTCTTTCAATTGCAACGCCCGCGCCAGCGTTTTCATATCCAATTTACGATCATAGGTGATAATAAAGTTGTCCGGGGCGTACCTTGAAATAACCCATGCGAGGCAATATGCACCATTTGATAGGATTGATCCTGCATTTCGGTGACAAATCTTTTTAATAAGAAATCCTGATTTTGCAGCGTTTGCGCCGGTAATTGCTGCGCCAATTGCGTGATTTCCTATTCCACCCCGGGCAGCGCCAGCGCGGCAATTTTTTCCGCATCACTTGCCTCGCACCCCGCCGCCGCGTCATCGTGACCGCGCACGGTCGAGTCGAGCGCATCTAAGCCGTAATTCAGCGTCGAGCGCACGGCATACGCCACGTTTGGCGGGCGGCGGGCGTATTCCTGCGACAGGCGCACGGCGGTGACGTGGCTCTCGTCCTTAGTAGTGCATTATTTGATAGGTTAAACGATTTTTAATAGGAATAAACTTTTATGAATTGTCCAAAGTATCAATCCGAAAGCATCATTAAAAATGGTTTTAACAGCTTAAACAAACAAATTTACCGCTGTAAAACATGTGGGCGTCAATTTGTTTTAAATCCAAGCAAAATGGCAATTAGTCAGGGAACAAAAGAGCGAGTTGATCGGTTATTATTAGAGCGTAATTTGTTAAGAAATATTCAGCGCTGCATTTTGGTGCAATATGGTGTTTTATTCATCATTATAATGCCACATTACGAAAAGGGTTAACTGTTTAGGATTAAGTTAATCCTATAAAAAATGCACTACCAATTAACCAACCCTTGATTGCCATTGCCCCAACGCGGCGTCGCATTGAATCCGATCATTCGGTTGTTTATTTGCTAACCACTGTGCCCGTCCCGGCGGTAATAATACAATCACCGTTGATCCCATATTAAACCGCGCACATTCAGCCCCCCGCGCAAAGGTCGGCGTCTCATTATTCGGGTAATCATCACGCCGAATGATTACCCCGCGTGGCGGCGTAATTTCACCCGCCCAAGTGGTTTCAATACTGCCCACGAAAATCGCCCCGACTAATACTAATACAAAGGGGCCATATTCATTATTAAACACGCAAATAACCCGCTCATTCCGCGCAAATAAATTGGGAACGCCGCGCACCGTTGCGGGATTCACACTGAATAACCGCCCGGGAATGTAAAGCATTGAACGCAATTGCCCGGCCGCGGGTGTGTGAATACGATGATAATCACGCGGTGATAGATAGAGCGTGGCAAATAATCCGCCATCAAATAACTGCGCTAAATCGGGCGCGCCGCCTAGTAATTCAGTCAGTGTGAATTGCCGCCCTTTGGCTTGAATTAACTGCCCATTCTCAATCGTACCAAGTTGGCTAATCACCGCATCCACCGGGCTAATAATCGTTTGCGGATCATCGGTAATGGGTCGCGCATCAGAACGCAATGCCCGCGTGAAAAACGCATTAAATGTTGAATACGCCGCCGGGGAAGATTCAGCCGCTTCGTCAAGATTAACCGCGAATTGTTTGACAAATAACCGAATGAAACTGGGTAAAATAAACCCGAGTCGAGCGTGAGTGAAATGCCACATGAGCATTGATAAAAAATGCTGCGGTAACGGGTATTACAAAGCAACAAATAAGCGTTCGTGCCAATTGGGTGTGGGGCTGGATTTAAGCGGATTCATTTTAATTAGAGATTGATTGAAATATGTTTATTAACTGAGTTGTCTTAACTAATAAAATAAGTTGTTTAATCGTTCCCACGCGAGCGCATGGAAACGACCAATTTATCTTAATACAACTCTATTTTACCTAAGCAGGTGTTAGCAATAACTCCGACATTTCATTTAAGTACTCTAACCACAATAATTTAGATACCCAACGCTCAGGGATATTGCTATAGCCATAATAAGCGCCGGCAAACATACCCGTAACTGCACCAACGGTATCTGCATCGTCACCCAAGTTGACTGCTAAAACTACCGCCTCTTCAAATGAATGACTATTGCCCAACGCATAACAGGCGGCGTTATAGGTATCAATTACAAATCCCCTCGATTTGACGTCTTGATAGCGCGTTGTTTTATGCGTCAATACGTCAGTATGGAATTGATTTTGATAAGCTAAATACACCACATCCGCACATTTTTTACAATACTCCACGCAGGTCGGATGCGCGTGAGTTAATAATGATTGATCCATCGCGACCCGTGTGCCTTCTATTGCATCATGCCGATAATAAGTAAAAATTGGCGACAGGCGCATAATTGAACCATTCCCCTGAGAATCTTCATCATTCAAACCATGATAAGGCGTACTGGGATCAGTCAAATAGTGGCTAATTGCTTGACTCGTTGTGACACCAATATCAACACGGCGGTGATTAAAAGAGAATTCACCAGTTGTCATCCAGGAAGCAAAGTTACGCATGATTGATGCTGGATGATAGCCTTGATTTTTAACTAATGATTCTGCAATACACAGCGCCATCGCTGTATCATCTGTCCAACCGCCGGCGGGTAAATTAAATTGTCCACCACCCACTATTTCGCGTATTTTCTTTTCTTCTTCGTAAATACGCGGGCAGAATTCTAATGTCGTGCCTAACGCATCACCGCAAATCGCACCAAAAAATGCCCCTTTTGCTTTATCTACTAAATTAGTAGTATTCATTATATGCACTCCAAATAGTCGTGATAGAAAACTGAATGAAACTGCAATGATTTTGAATCAATTATGCGACACAACAATAGCCTTCTGACGTTAAAATCTTTTCACCTTGCCAACGATAAGCACATAATTTACCGTGTTTAGCAATGCTGTAATCAACACACGCAACCTGATTAGACAAGGGGGTGGGTTCACCCGTTAACCAATAATGACCAATAAATAATGGTTGATGAGCTTGATAGGGCAGGCGTTGATGCGGCGGAATAGGTAGCGCGGGTAGTTGGGCGCGAATTGATGAATCAAGCATGGCCGCCGTTTGATAAGTATCCGCCGCTGCATCCCACCAACGTAATCGCACGCGCCGCCGCGTTATTTGGTCTTTATCAATAAAGTCATGCCCAGCGGGGAGTGGCGTTTCAATTCCTTTAGTTAGCGCTTCAACTGCTTTGAAAACCGATGGTTGCGGATCATCTTTATCGGCAAGATCATTCGGTTCGCGGCTGGCAGCAACCATGAGTTCTGGTGACAAATAGCGCCCATCTATTAACAACGGTTTAAAAAATTCAATAAAAGGTGGATGCCAACACGCATGAACGAGGCGCAATTCTGGTAATTCTAACCACAGTGGCAGAGATAAAAACCAGTCAATGATTTCTTGATGCAATGCGGGATTATGTTCAACTTCAGCAAGAAAAGCGGCATGTTGACGGCGATTCGTTTCGCCATATTGCGGTGAATGATGCGAGCGTAAAAAATCATTCGGTTGATCGGGATCAGGTAAAAACCATGCAATGGCATTTAATTCGTGATTACCCATGATTGCTTGGGCGCTTCCGGCTTCTACCATACGTCGCACAATCATCACGGTTTTAATTTGTTGCGGGCCGCGATCAATAAAATCACCGACAAATAACGCTTGCCGTTCAGGATGTCGCCAAGCACCTTGCGTCTCACGGTAGCCCATTTTAGTGAGTAATGCGATTAAATGATCTGCGTGGCCATGTAAATCACCGATGATGTCATATTGCATAAGTGATCCTCGCAAAGGCTAATAAAAACTAAATATAACGCTGTGCTATTTAGGCATTGTACTCGTATAATTGTGGACCAAATCCCATGTGCTTTTTTTCCCGGAGCTGTAATTCAGTTATTCTCCCACTGTGAACACATTGTTTAAATGCTTTACCCCATTTGCGGCGCGCTGAATAGGTCAAACATTCCCAAAGTTTTTTATCCACTCGTTCAAATATTTGTTCTAAAGTCAACTTTGTACCTGTTGGAATACCAACTAAACCTTCCCGAATCAATTGGAGGATAT
>NZ_JABVCQ010000040.1 GCF_014145225.1 Thiospirillum jenense | reverse complement strand
GTGCTACTAAATAAGTAGCTTGTTTCATTGCGACAGAATTTTAGTAATCAATTGCACACGGGTTAAGCGGCAATCAATCAATTCCATCTATGTAACCCTGCACTTTGCAACAGAGCATCCACATAAACTGACTAAACTAAACTGTTAAAGATCTATATGTTTCGCGGACTTAGACGCTTAAGTTCAAGCAAGCGTTTAATTTGTGTCCCTAACAAGGTTGTGCATCTTAGGTTTTATTTTTTCGGATGTCAACATGCTTGTCATATTTTTTTAAGCATTTGGTTTTGGTTGCTGCCAACCGCTACCGTGTCGAGCCGACTAATCTATATGTGCAGCATCACTGCTGTCAACAGTCATTTTGGCGGAAGCGGGCGTTTGCCGCCTACCAATTCAGGTTGTGCGAAATTGAAAATGACGCCACAACACGCCGCCAATGCCATCCAGTCTTACATAAGCCATTGTACGGTTTAAAAAATGTTTGATCTAGTGTGCAGTGCAACGCCATTGGAATGCCCGGGTAAATGACACAGACTGCTGTCAATCTCGGTGAAACTTGAACAGGAGTGCCGCCGCAATTAACACTGCCACGAGGACGGGGCCAAACGGTTGGTCGAAGTGCAACGCGGTGGCAAAGGCGATCAAATAGCTCAACACGCCGCCGCCGGCCGCGCCGATCAGTGTCCAGCGCCAACTCGGGGCGTGTTGAAATGCAATCCACGCCGGGATCAATGCCAGTGCAAAGGCGCTCATCAATCCGAGTGTCACGGTGGCAACGGCGAGACTGGCGGCTGCTAACAAATCAAAACCAAAATGCCATTGCCACGCAGGTAGCGCGTTGGCGTGTTCACAGCGTGGAAAAAAGCGGCTGCGTAATAGATGCGGCATGAGGTGCGGCAACGTCCAGAACACCACGATCAGCAGCAGCAACGTGGCGGTCAATTCGCCCGCGCCGGCAAAATAAAGTTGCCCTTCCGCCAGCGCGTGTGCCAATTGTTCACCCAACGCGCTGTTGGCGGCGATTAGCAGCGTTGCCGACCAGCCACATAAAATCATCATGCCATACGCCACGTTGCCGCGAGCCTGCGCCGCTGTTTTGTACACCCCGCCGCCGAGTGCGCCCAGCGTTGCGCCGATCAATCCCGGCAAACCGACCGCATGACCCAATAACGCGCCGGCGGCGGCCAGATGTGCCAAGCCCAACGCGGCTAACCATTCGTCGCGCAACATGAGCACCGTGCCGATCACGGGCAATACGCCGGCCAGTAATAATCCCGTGACTAATGGCAAATGGAATAGTGGATCGTTGAATGGGGCGAGGAGGGCGTTAAACATCATTTATTTCAGGAGTTACGCAGTGACGCCGAAACACCATTTTACCTGTAAAATCAAGTAACTATACTCACAAAATACCAATTTTCGTCTGTTTTAATAATGACGGATGATCTCAAAATTCTCAGTTAACAAAGATCGCAATTGCACAGCACACCGGTCAAGATTTTGGAAAAAATCGCGACGAGCATCCATTCCAAAACAAGAATAATACTTATTATAAAAATTTGTTTTTTGCAAAATTTCCAAAGCCATTCAATTAAATTAAGATTGGGCGAAAAAGCCGGAATAAATAGCAATTTTATTCGTGAATCTTTTATATGTTCTTTAACCCAGTGTGCAACTTCTTTTGCAGTCAAATAGCAGTGTTGATAACACCCGCCGCCGTGATGATTTACCGCGCAATCTTGCGGTATTAGCCAGCGCGGCGCCGGTGAATACCCGTCAGCAAAATGATTTATTACACGCTGGATCAGCAGAATAAACCGCGCTGGTTTGACTGACCTGTTGGAATAATAACCATGTCCAGAACACCGTCGCGGGTGCTAAATGTAATGCAATGCGACTGACTGACGTATCACCCGCTGCGGCATTGGCGTAATTGGTGGTTAGGAATAATAAAAAGAATAAACCGTAGCCAGTGAATAATGCAAAGCTCACCGCAATGAACGGGCGCGCCCACTGTTGACGTTGTGCAATGTTAATTACCAATAATCCCATTGCTAACCAATACAACAGGTGCCAACTGTCAAATAAAAACAAGCTGCGCAATACCGGTAAAAACGCATCAAATCGCCAGCCAAGATTTAATTCAGCGAGGCGGTGGCCGGCAATCATCATGTCGGCCGGTAATAACCAGATCAATAATGCGCCGGCAATGGTGGCGCTGCCCAGTAAAATAAACAGGCGCCGCGCTGGCAGCCATAACGCCGCAAGGGCGGGAATGAATGTGACTAACCAAAACAGCCCTTCATTTTTTAATAATGGCAGGACTAATGCCGTCATCACTGCTAATCCTAATTGCCAGCGTTGGCCAGTAGTCGCCCATTGATAAAAGGCAAGCAATGCGGCGAAGTAATAAATCCCCACCCACACATCGGCGTACCCAGCTAATGCGATGTGCGTATTCAACAACGGCAGCGATAATAAAAAATAAGTGAATATCGCTGTTGTGATTAAACTACTTCCCAGTGCGCGCAATTGACCCGCGAGTAGCAATCCTAATGCAATGTAAGCGCCCAGCCAGGGCAAGTTCATTAAATGATCGTTGTACTCACCAATGAAAACATTCATCCAAGTTTGCATGAGCGGGATGGTCAAAGGGTAATTGGGATGCGGATCAGTGAAGACGCGGTCGGCGGGTTGGGTGAGCCAAACATCATAATTGACAAATGGCATGAGTTGCTGCCATTCGGTGAATACCCGGGTTTTAGTTGCCCAGTGCATCGTGGCATCCCAGCCGAATAGCGGGCGCCACCAAACTTCTAATGCTAAATGATAAAACCGCAATACAATTAGGCTGCATAAGCCAATGATTAACACCCATTGCCACGCGGTGAGCGTCAACCATTCATCACTCAAACGCGGTGTTGTGATTGCCGCCGACCAGCGATAATTCGCCCAAATGAGCAGCGCAAATAACGGCAATATGGTGAATAACACGGCAATTAAACTGAAGCCAACGCCGCTGGCTGACAGGGCGCGTAATAATACGGTGCTGGCAATGATACCGACGAGATACCCGTATCCTGCGATTAATACACCGCGCCCGAGCGGCGTCACTGGAATCAATAAACGCAAGACCAGTGCGCCGAATAGCCAGGGCAATCCTAATCCAATGATACTGGCAATTGTGTCAATCATAAAATGTAACGCGATAAATCTTCATCGGCGGCCAATTCGCCGAGGTGTTGATCCACATAACGGGCGTCAATTGTAATGGTGACGCGATCTAATTCGCTGGCGTTAAATGACACATCTTCTAATAATCGTTCCATTACCGTATGTAATCGCCGCGCCCCGATATTTTCAGTGCGTTCATTCACTTGCCACGCAATTTCAGCCAAGCGTCTAATTCCTTCGGCGGTGTATTCAAGCGTGACGCCTTCGGTCGCTAATAATGCGCGGTATTGATCGGTTAATGATTCATTCGGCTCAGTTAAAATGCGCACAAAATCATCGGTCGTCAGCGCCTGCAATTCCACGCGAATTGGCAAGCGCCCCTGCAATTCTGGAATTAAATCGGACGGTTTGGCTAAATGAAACGCGCCGGATGCAATAAATAAAATGTGATCGGTACGAATCATGCCGTATTTCGTGGACACGGTGCAGCCTTCAACCAACGGTAATAGATCGCGTTGCACACCTTCGCGTGACACATCCGCGCCGCTGGTATGATCGGAGCGTTTTGTCACCTTATCTATTTCATCTAAAAACACAATGCCATTCTGTTCAACATTGTGCATTGCACGCAGTTTTAATTCATCTTCATTAATTAACCGCGCCGCTTCTTCATCGCGCAATACCTGCCGCGCATCCGCCACCCGCAATTTACGTTGTTTGGTGCGCTGCGACCCGAGATTTTGGAATAAACCTTGCAACTGGCTGGTCATTTCTTCCATCCCCGGCGGCGCAACAATTTCCACGCCAACTGGCGACACGCTGACCTGAATCTCAACTTCGCGGTCATCCAACGCCCCGCTGCGCAGCCGCTGGCGGAATTTTTCCCGCGTCGCCACCGACACCCCGCCCGCACGGCTATCCTCCTCAAAGCCGCTCGGCGCTGGCAGCAACGCATCGAGCAGGCGCTCTTCCGCCAACTCAGCCGCCCGTTCGGCGTTGTACGCAATTTCCTGTTCACGTTCGAGTTTGACCGCCATATCGGCCAGATCGCGGATGATCGTCTCCACATCGCGCCCAACATAGCCCACTTCGGTGAATTTGGTTGCCTCAACCTTGAGGAATGGCGCGTTGGCTAACTTGGCTAACCGCCGCGCAATTTCGGTTTTGCCCACACCAGTCGGGCCAATCATCAGGATATTTTTCGGCGTGATTTCCGACCGCATCGGCTCGGCAATCTGCGCCCGTCGCCAGCGGTTACGCAGCGCAATCGCCACGGCGCGTTTTGCCTGTTGTTGACCAATGATATGCTTATCTAATTCGGCGACAATTTGGGGCGGGGTAATATGAGACATGATCGCAATTGATATAAAACAGTGAATTGAAATGGGCGGGATGATGGAACGGTGGATAAATAAATGACAGCGGCTGGGTGACGACTTGAATAATTGACCGCCCGCCGCCATTGATTAACCCGTACACGGCATTTTATCACAACTTGACCAGGATTCAATTAACAGTTTTATGGACAATAGCAGTATTCGATTACGCGGTACGGAAATTGGTGAATTATCGCTGAATGACGGCGTGTTTCGCTGTGTTTTCACGCGGGCGTTAATTATTAAAACCCTCACCGGTTCAGTGGAAAAAACGCTCTGGTGGCAGGCGGGGGAGTTAATGATGGAGAATGCGCAGAGTGTCACTGCGCTACCGTCGGGGCAATTGATGTGTCGCGGGGGCGATATTGACGATAATATCTTTACTTATCGGGATATGATTCCCATTCCATTGGTTAGCAGAGGACAGATTCGCTGTGTGCTGCATATTGATAATCACCCGCAACCAATTGAGGTGAGTGCCGCGAGTGTGGAATTGGTATTAAAGGATGTGCCGAAATATATTTGCCATCTGCGCCCGCAGGACGCGGAGTATTATTAAACTGTCATTGAAATGTGCTAGATGACAGCGCCACATCACGCGGCGCTGGTTAATTCAATACAGCAATTAACCAGCGCCAGCACCGCATTAGTTGCGCGCTGATCCAACTAATTGGTGCGCCAAATCAACCACGCGATTGGCCATGGTCATGTATTCATCGCGGTAATTGACTAATAAACCCTCTTGCGCGGCCCAGTAATCTTTACCCGATACGCCGTGCGCATGTTCATAATCAATGAACTGCTTCTGCATACTAATCATCTTTTCAATTAAGGCTTGCTTTTCTTGTTTCAAGGCTGCGACATCAGTCATTCTATTGTCCTCAAGCAGAGATAAAAAACCAGCCGGCAGCTAACCGCCGGCCGGCGAATATAACAATTTAATTGGCGGTATTCAATTCACCCCCCCCCAATTGTTTTACTGCCCCTGCCCGCTCGGGAGTGAACGCGGGCGGAAGCGCGGGTGATTAACGCCGCCGGTAGTGCAGGTCAAACACCGCATGACCCAGCCGCTGCCCGCGTTGTTCAAAGCGCGTCAACGGGCGTTCGGGCAGACGCGGTGCAAACTGACCCGCGCCAACGGCGTTGCAAAACGCGGCTGAATTGTCCAGCACCGTCAACATCTGCGCGGCGTAGGGTTGCCAATCGGTCGCCGCGTGAAAATCGCCCCCCGTGCGCAGCGCCCGCGCCAGCAGGTTGACAAATGGCGGTTGCACGAGGCGACGTTTGTGATGGCGCAGCTTCGGCCACGGGTCGGGAAAAAATAGATAAACGGCGCTTAAACAATCACTTGACAGCGCGTGACCGAGTAACTCGACCGCGTCGTGACACACCACCCGCACGTTGACCAACTCGCGGCGCTGCAATTCCAGCAGCAGATGCCCGACGCCGGGGCGGTGAACATCGCAACCCAAATAGCCGCGCTCGGGGTGCGCACTTGCCAGTTGCAACAGCGCCTCGCCATTGCCGAAGCCGATTTCCAGCGCGACGGGCAACGCGGGATCATCGCCAAACAACGCGGCGGGTTGTAACACCGTTCCCGGTTGCCAATCGCAGCCAAACTGCGGCCACAATTCGTCAAACGCTCGCGCCTGCGCCGTTGTCAAGCGCCCCTGCCGCCGGACAAAACTGCGCACCGGCCGCGGTGGTGACGTGACAAATGGCGCAGGTGACGCGGTCAATTCGTCCACTGCTGGCGCGGCAGGTGACGAGTTTGACATTTAGAAAAACAGCCCGTCGAGCGGTGATGACGCCGAGGCAAAGCGTTTGGGCGCCATCCGTCCGGCACGAAATGCCTCCCGCCCGGCTTCAATCGCCTTGCGCATCGCACTCGCCATCAAAATCGGATCACGCGCCGCGGCAATTGCCGTGTTCATCAACACGCCGTCGCAGCCCAATTCCATCGCCACCGCCGCATCGGATGCCGTCCCGACACCAGCGTCCACCAAGATCGGCACTTGGGCATTTTCGACAATTGTTAAAATATTCAAGCGGTTACGAATGCCGAGTCCCGAACCAATCGGTGCGGCCAGCGGCATCACCGCCACGCAGCCGACCGCCTCCAGCCGTTTGGCCATGATCGGGTCGTCGTTGGTGTACACCATCACCTCGAAGCCGTCCTTGACCAAAATTTCGGCGGCGGTCAGCGTGGCGACCACGTCGGGAAACAGCGTCTGCTGATCGCCCAGCACCTCCAATTTGACCAGTTGATGCCCGTCCAGCAGCTCGCGGGCGAGGCGGCAAGTGCGCACCGCGCTGTCCACGTCATAACAGCCGGCGGTGTTGGGCAGAATGGTGTAACGGTCGGGCGGCAGTACGTCGAGAATATTCGGCTCGCCCGGCGTCTGCCCAATGTTGGTGCGCCGCACGGCGATGGTCACGATCTCCGCGCCGCTGGCGTCAATTGCCTGACGGGTTTGTTCAAGATCGCGGTATTTGCCGGTGCCGACTAATAACCGCGAATGAAACACGCGGCCGGCAATGGTGAAACTGTCATCTGTAATTGGCGTTTCTGGAGAGTGAGTCATACTTTTTAACGATTAAAGGTTGAATAAAAAAACAGGGGTGAACGGTAAGAATAGTTGATTAGAATGGCGGGCGCATTGTCAATTCGCAAGCAGGGCTTTGTAAGTGGTGATTAGTTAGCAATTATACACGGGTACGCAACCGAGTGAACATTTTTATAGATACCGCAACGCTGCAATAATCAACCCAACACCCGTCGCAATCATGCCAAATAGCCATAAGAATTGCTGGTCATGGCGTTTGAGCATTTCATCAAAGCGCTTGTCCATTTGTTCAAAACGTTTATCCACTTGTTCGAAACGTTTATTCACATCTTCAAAACGTTTATCCATACTGTTCTGCATGGCTTCAAAACGCTTATCCATATTGATTTGCATGGCTTCAAAGCGTTGATCGACACGTTCAAAACCCTCGCGCATTTGCTGCTGTAATAGCAGCATCAATTCGCGCTGGTGTTTGAGTTCCTCTTCCACTCGTACCATCCGTTCGCGCAGTTCAATTTCATACACCAGCGGCGGTTTACCGAGCGATTGCTCCGCTAACCATTCGCCAATGTATTGTTTAATAAACGCAATGTCTTCTTGTGCAAGTGCCATGTCATTCTCTCCAAATAAATGCTGTCATTCATCCAGCGAATAAAAAACCGCCCACGATGTCCAGCCGGCGGTTGATTAATTTCAATTCAACAGCGTTGTATTAAGGCGGGTTATCAATCATTAACCGCTCTCACGCGCCAGCGAAGCAGTGAAAACAATGCTAATGATAAAGCGGAACAATTTCATTAAAACGTCCGCCGCCCACCCTGCCGCCGTCGAATCACCGCCTCGGCCAATTCATGCAGCATTGGCACGGTCTCTTCCCAACCAACGCAGGCATCCGTAATACTTTGCCCATAAATCAACTCCTCACCCAACGCGCAATTTTGCCGCCCACCAACTAAATGACTTTCAATCATCGCGCCAATGATCTGCGTATTACCGCGTGCAATTTGACTGGCGACATCCGAGCAGACACGCAATTGATTTTCTGGTTGTTTGCGGCTATTGGCGTGACTAACATCAATCATCATTTTTGGAATTAAACCGGCTTTGATAATTTCATCCGTCGCAATTTTCACGCTCTCGGTATCATAATTCGGGCGCTGTCCACCGCGTAAAATAATATGCGTATCGCTATTACCGCTGGTGGAAAAGATTGCAGTGCGCCCTTCTTTCGTTTGGGACATAAACACATGCGGCCGAGTGGCCGAATGAATCGCATCAATTGCCACCTTTACACTGCCGTCAGTTGCATTCTTAAAACCGATTGGACAGGATAAACCCGAGGCCAATTCCCGATGCCCTTGACTTTCAGTGGTGCGCGCACCAATCGCGCCCCAACTGACCAAATCGGCAATATATTGTGGACTCATTAAATCTAAAAACTCGGTGCCGGCCGGCATTCCCAGTGCATTCAAATCTAATAACAACCGCCGCGCCATCCCCAGTCCTTTGTTAATGGCAAAACTATTATCTAAATCGGGATCGTTAATTAATCCCTTCCACCCAACGGTGGTGCGCGGCTTTTCAAAATACACCCGCATCACAATTAAC
Source organism: Thiospirillum jenense (assembly GCF_014145225.1). Taxonomy (GTDB): domain Bacteria; phylum Pseudomonadota; class Gammaproteobacteria; order Chromatiales; family Chromatiaceae; genus Thiospirillum; species Thiospirillum jenense. The sequence continues at coordinate 11,142 of NZ_JABVCQ010000040.1, read as the reverse complement.
AACTGCTCGTCTAATTCATTGCGCACGGCTAATAACCGCTGGCCGTATTCTAATGCCGCAATCGGATCGTGAACCGAACAGGGACCGACTACAACTAATAACCGTGAATCATCAAATTGTAAAATACGTTGAATCGCTTGGCGGGTGTGATAAACCGTATTGGCAATGGCGTCGGTCATCGGAAATTGCTCGTGCAATTCACGCGGGGCAATGACTTGTTTAATATCACGAATACGAAGATCATCAGTCGCATGGCGCATAATAAGAATCCAATCTGGAGGCGATAAAAGACGTTAGTATAGCGAGTTACCACTTGCAATCGTTAAACTGTGGCGCATTCAAACTTGCCAGCGAGCGCCAGCGCCACCATTCGCACATGACCGATTCTGATTCTCAACAACCACCCGCCAAGCCAGCCCCGCGTCCGCGCCGCCGTGGTTTGGTGCGCAGTCAAGATATTTACGCCGCGCCAGCGCCCGTCAACCCGACAGCGGGGGATGATGCGGTGCCGGCGGACGTGACCGTCAGCACCTTGCAGCGCAAACCGCGTGTCTATTTGACCGCGCCGCCGACCGTCGCGCACGTTGATTTGGCGCGGTTTATGGGGCGCTGGTACGAAATTGCGCGGCTGCCGTATTTCACCCAGCGCCGCTGCGTTGATACGGTGTACGCCGACTACCGCCTCGATACCGACGGCATGATTTACGTCACCAACTTCTGCCGCCACCGCGACGGAAAATTCAGCCACGCCAAAGGCTTGGCACGTTTAATCACACCCGCCGACACCGCCCGCCTGCAAATCAGTTTTCGGATGCTCTACGGCGTCTACGTTTTTTGGGATGATTACTGGATCATCGGCTGGGGCGAGGCGAATGACTACGCGCTGGTCGGCGATCCAACGCGGCGGCGCGGCTGGTTACTCGCCCGACAACCGCGGCCGGCCGAGGCGTTCATTCAAACGTGGCTGGACGAATTCCGCGATAAAGGCTTTCCAATCAACGAGTTCGTGCGCACGCCGCAGCCAGTTGACGTGGCGCCCAACCCGCCATCTGCTCGGTAACATCGCCGCCATGCCACTGCTCCGCCACCCGCCGCGCTGTCCGATTCACGGCTGCGAACTGGTGTTATCCCATCACGGCAAAAAATCCAACGTCGGCCACGCCTGCTTGCAAGTGCAGGGCGCACCGCTGCGTTACTGCCCGCAGTGCTACGCCGACGGACGCGATACCTCCGTCGAGGTCGCGGCGGAACGTTCCAACCAATTTTTGCGGCAACTGGCGCGGCTGCTCGACCGCTTTGATTTTGGCGACGACCTGCAACGCCCGAGTATTCGCGTAGATTTCAACCCGCGCCGCGCCAGCGGTGTCTCACCTGATTTGCCCACTTCCTCACCAGTTCACGGGCGGATCACCGATTTTGCCGCCGAATCGCCGCCAGTTGCCGCAGCACTTGGGACAAATGCCGCCGCGCCCAATTCAGTTGAACCGGAGAACGCCGCCGCCGCGCTGCACCCGCGCTCGCCGCGTCACACGTTTGACCAACTGATTTTGGACGCAACGACGCTGCGCCAAATTCGTGAAGCAATCAACGTGTTAGCCGCTCAAGAGTTACTGTTTAGCACCTGGAATTTGGCCAGCGTGGCACGCGGCGGACGGCGGGTGGCGCTGAACTTTTTTGGCCCGCCCGGCACCGGTAAAACGCTCGCCGCGGACGCCATCGCCGATTTTCTCGGCAAAGAGATTTTGACCATCAGTTACGCCGAGTTGGAATCCAAATACGTCGGTGAAACGCCCAAAAACATCCGCGCCGCCTTCCAACGTGCCAGTGACACAGCCGCGCTGTTATTTTTTGACGAGGCCGACTCGGTGCTGGGCAAGCGGCTGACCAGCATCAATCAAGCGGCAGACAACGGCATCAACGTCGCCCGCAGTACCACCTTGATTGAACTGGATAATTTCGACGGCGTGGTGATTTTCGCCTCCAATCTGGTGGAAAATTACGACGCCGCTTTTTTACGCCGCATGTTGGCGCACATCGAATTTCACTTGCCGGCAGCGGCGCAGCGCACCGCGATTTGGCAGGCGCACTTGCCGCCGCAACTGCCGCTGGCGGCTGACGTGGACTGCGACGCGCTCGCGGCCAGTTGCGATGGCGCGGCGGGGGGCGACATTCAAAACGCCGTGCTGCTCGCCGCCTCCTACGCGGCGCTGCGCCCCACAGCCGAGCAGGTGGTCAGCCAAAGTGACTTTGCCCGCGCCATCCAGTTTGTCTTGCGCGGCAAAGAACGCATCATCGGGCGGTGAGCGGCGCGAAAACCGGTAAAATTTGCGTTGCTGGCGCTACACAGCCGCTAATCCTGATAAAATCACCTGCGCTGTGATGTCATTGACGATGGCGCAGCAATCTGATTTTTGGCAACGTCACAATTGGAGGAATTGAAGGTATGGCAAAATTATTCTCAGGCGATTGGATGAACCTGCTTAAAGATGCGTGGAATGCCGAACCAGACGTCAGCAATAAACTGGCTGAAATTGGGTTTAATTCAATCATTGCGTGCGGCTTTAAAGATGAAGAAAATCCGCGTGGCATTTTTGTCGTTGAAAACGGCATTTGCACTAGCGCCGGTGATTGGAACGGCGAAGCCGCCGATTGGGATATGCGCGCCGATTTGAGTGATTGGCTCAAATGGGTTGAAAAAGGAATTGGTATGATGGGACTGGGCACCGCTTATGCCACCGGTAAATTGAAATTCAAAACCGGTGATTATATGTCCATGATTAAAGACCCGCGCATGGCTGGCCCTTTTGTCAAAAGTTTTGCGTTAATGCAGCAGGTCGGCGCTGACGAATTAGGTTAATTGTGATTAGGCGGGATTGAATTCCGCATCGCACTGCAACAGCCCGCATCTCGCGGGCTTTTTTAATTCACGATTGAGGCTGCCAGCACTGTTGATGCAATTGTTGCAGCACGGTTAAATCAATGTAGTTTGGCAATGACGCATCATCACAACCGAGCGCGTGGTGAATGAAATCTGCGCAATCACCACCGACAATGGTTACAGGTAATGTCGGCTCGCCCAATTGATCCACCACCAAGGCCGCGCCAGTAAAATCTTGATTGCGCGTGTAATAACTCAGCGTGATTAATACCGTTTTAATCTCCGCCGCCATTGCCGCTTGCAACCCGGGTAATGAATCTTCAATCACCACGCACTGCGCCGGTGTGCAATGCAAATGCTGCATGGCGAATGTGAAAATATCTGGCGCAGGTTTTTTATTCGCCACCACATCGCCGGCCGCAATCACAGTGAACCACTCGATTAAATCTGCTAGGCCGGCGTGCGTGAATAACGCCGTCACATTGTCTAATGTCGTTGTCGTCGCAATAGCTAATTGTAATCCCGCCGCCCGCGCTTCTTTTAATAAACGCAGTACCCCCGGCCGCAATGCAATCGCGCCCGTTGCTAATAACTCGGTGTAATACGTCGTCTTTTGCCGATGCAAGGTGGCAACCAATTCCACCTGCGCGGCGGGTGATAATTGCGCCCAGCGGGTGGCAATAGCGGCCGGCGCAAGATGATTAAAATAATGCGTCAACCGTTCTTTACCGCCCGTGATTTCCAATAGCGCACCATACTCATCAGGCGACCATTGGCAGTCATCACCGGCGGCGGTGAAGGCGCGATTAAAAGCAATTCGATGGCCGTCACGCTCGGTTTCAGCGAGGGTGCCATCAACATCAAAAATCAGTGCTTTAAGTGCTGACATAATTAGATAAAACAGAATTAAATTAGCGTGATTCATTCAGCTAATGTGTGAATAAAAAAGCATTACCAACCGTGCGTTGTATTGGCAATACTTATCCCAACCAACTCGCAACGCCAATGTTTAAAAACTCATACAGAATGGCAAATAACACACCCCATATCAGGCGTACATCTAGTGCATGACGCAAAATATGCGCCGTCACTAATAGATTCCACGCAATTAACCCCAAAAATAACACGCCGGCAAATAACAATTGCGCACTATCGGTCGTGGCAGTCATCGCCAATATCATGGGCAATAATGCAAATAAACCCAATAGCGTATCTGCGCCAATCAATGCCGTTGCCGTTTGTATTAAACGCCCCCGCTTGTTAATAAAATTGAGTACCATCCACAAAACCGCGAATAATAATGTGTAATCAGTCAGGCTTTGTAATAAGCCCGCGATGATGTGATGACCAGCTGTCATGGTTAAGAGTACTGTACTCACTAAACCAGCGATGCTAACCAATGCCAATAATAATCCAGACGCGGGCGCATCTTGCGGGGCGCGGCGTAATAAACATAAGTCAATAAAAAAGTATGCAATTGCAATCAAGCGTCAGCATTCCTGTATTAGAATTAACGAATTTACAATATTGCTGCTAATTATTAATTTTAACAGCGCGGCGGTGACTTTCAATTATAGAAATACGCGACTTTTTACGGACACATTTTTCATGTCACCCTGACAAGCGGGACAAAAAAAGTCGTCATCTTGTGCAAAATACTGCGCCAAAAATTGATCAAACTCCACGCCATCATTTGTTTCAATTTGCCGCTGTTGCTGCCAAGACGCATCCGCTAATCGCTTAAACCATTGTTCACGGTCTGCTGTTAAACACTGGGATTGAAACAAGCGGCGGTGTTGTTCATTAAACTGCTGTACAATAGGAATAAATCCCAAATGGTGTTCTTGCATAGTTGTTAATAACTGCGCCGACGGTGTGCAATTAGGATCATGCACTTTTACGAATTGTGCCATCACACTTTGGGTATGTCGCCCGGCGCTACCATTATCCAACCACGCCGCCACCGGCAACATCTCATCCAATACTACTTGCGCCCATTCCGTTAATAACACCGCCTGTCCATGATAATCCAATGTTAATCCCGGCGCCCGCCCCTGATGCGCCGTGTATAATTCATTTGTATCAATTGCCCGCCGTTCTTGTGCCGTAATGCGTGGGCTGTCAACTAATAAACTGTAGCATAATAAAGTGGCTAAAAAATATAATTGTTCTGCATCCACGCCCAGCGGGTGAAAAACATTGACATCCACTGACCGCAACTCAATGTAACGAATGCCACGCCGCCGCAATGCTAAAGTCGGTCGTTCCATCCAATCAGTCAATTGTTTGGGGCGCACCGTACTGTAATATTCATTCTCAATTTGTAGCACATGGTCATTCAACTGTTCATAGCGATCACCGACCTTAACGCCAATAGATTCGTATTGCGGACAGGGCGTTTCAATTGCCCAAGTTAAGCTACGAATGTACGCATCAAGGCTATCATAACAAGCCTTAATGCCAGTGCCTTCTTCTTGGCGATTTTGATAGCCAATGTCGCCCATGCGCAATGAAGTTGCATAGGGTAAATAATAGGTTTCAGCATCAAATGGCTGTAATTGAGTGCGCGCTTGTTGAATAAAACTACGATCTACTGCCGGCGAGGCACCGAATAGATAAGGCACTAACCAACCCAGCCGCTGGAGTGTGCGAATCATACCCATGTAACGTTCATTACGAAAGTCACTTGGGTTAGACATATCCTGCCAGCTCTCTTGTAATAACGGCCAGACGGATTCATTAATAGAAAAATTAAAATGCACCCCAGCGATGGCTTGCATCATCCGCCCGTAGCGATTAGCTAACCCGCGCCGATAAACGGTTTTCATTAAACCAGCATTAGATGAGCCGTAGCGTGCTAATGGAATATCCGCACCGCTACGCAAATAACATGGCATACTGCTTGACCACAACATTTCCTTGCCAAGATGGCAATAAACAAATTGATGTAAGTCGGTTAAAAACACGAGAACTTCATCAATCTGTGCCAGCGGTGGGGTAATAAACTCCAAGAGTGCTTCAGAGAAATCAGTGGTTAAATACGCATGGGTTAAGGGTGAACCAAGTGCTGCCGGATGGCAGGTGTCAGCAATCCGTCCGGCGGCAATGCGCAAGGCTTCTTTTTCCAATCCGCATTGGTAATAGCCACCGTCTAACTTGTTTGGCACAAGTTGATTGAGACGTGTCGTTAATTGTTTTAATACGTCACGGTGTGAAGCAATCATGGTGTTATCTAATGCTGCTCAGGGTCGCTATAACGAATAGTTACGCAGGTTATTTTGCTGTGCGTTGTTCATACGCTGTATTCCATTGCATTTGAATGAAATCCGTTAAAATATGTGCCGATTCGCGTGTTTGAATTTTATCAATGACTTTTTGCTGTTTTTCCAACGCTTCTTCGTCGGGTGATTCGGCATCTTCATCCACTGGTTCAATGCCCTGAGCGCGTAAAAAGCGGTGGCGTTCTTCTTTTAAGACTTGCTCACGTTGATCTGATTCACGCCGCCGGATTTGCTCTTGTAATGACACAGTATCTTCGGCTTCTATTTCGCTCAGAATACGACTCCGCGACATGAGCATTTGAAAACCAGACTCTTGCGCGGTGCGCTGTGCTGACCGAGCTTTTAAGTGCTGCACATTGTTAATTGAATGATGTTGGGTATAGGATGCCGTGGATATTTTACTCCAGGGCAGTGCATTTTCTAATGAACGTTCGCCCTGATCGCTGCCGGCAATGCCCAAATCAAAATGAATATCTGGTTCAACACCTTTTAATTGGGTGCTGCCGCCACTAATGCGGAAAAACTCAGCCATTGTTAAACGCAAACGGCCCAAATCGGTATTATCTCCCGGCACATAACGATTTAAATCGACTAAGGTTTGCACTGTGCCTTTACCAAAAGTTGGTTCGCCAATAATTAAACCGCGCCCGTAATCTTGAATAGCGCCGACAAAAATCTCCGACGCCGAAGCGCTATTGCGATCAACAATAACAGCTAAGGGGCCATCATAAATAATATCGGGGTCAGGATCGGATTCAACTTCAATTTTGCCAAATGCGTCCTTGACCTGCACCACTGGCCCTTGGCGAATAAATAAACCGGTGAGCGAGGTGGCTTCTGTTAATGAACCGCCGCCATTACCGCGCAAATCAATGACCAAACCACTGACCTGTTGTTTTTTTAATTGCGTGACTAATTGGCGCACGTCTCGGGTGGTGCTGCGAAAATCAGGATTTCCTTCGGATTCAGCACGAAAATCGCGGTAAAACGCCGGAATTTCGATCACGCCGATGCGTTGCGCTGCGCCAGCGTCGGTCGGGATGGTTATGATAGAAGATTTCGCCGCTTGATCTTCTAGCGCAATTTCCTTGCGCACGAGCGTCACTTCACGCAAGCGTCTGCTGGCGGTACCCTCCGCTTTAGGCAGAATCTGCAAGCGCACAACCGAGCCTTTGGGTCCGCGGATTTTGTCCACCACATCCTGCAAACGCCAGCCAACCACGTCTTCCATGTCGCCATCCAAGCCTTGCGCGACGCCAACAATGCTATCGCCAGTGCGAACTTGTCCTGATTGCCGCGCCGGCCCGCCGGGAATGGTGCGTTGAATAACAGTGTATTCATTATCGGCACCTAAAACCGCGCCAATCCCTTCTAATGACAGGCGCATACTAATATCAAAGTTTTCCGATGTACTGGGTGACATATACGCGGTATGCGGTTCAAGCGTACGAATATACGCATTAACAAAAGTTTGATAAACATCATCAACGGTGAATTGATGAATCCGCCGCATAATCCCTTCATAGCGTTTACGCAATTGTTTAAGAATTTCATCATCATTTTTACCCGCAAGCCGCAAGGTTAAAAAATCATTTTTTACTCGCTTGCGCCAAATGTCATTTAATTGCTGTTCATTCACCGGCCACGCGGATTTACTCCGGTCAAATTGGTAGGTTTCATCACGACTAAAATTGAACGGCTGATCTAATAATGCCAACGCATATTCAATTCGACTATCCACCCGCATCCGATAAATGCGAAAGATGTCAAATGCAATATCTACCTTGCCTTGCTGTAATTGATCGTGTAATTGACCGGCATTACTGATAAAGCGTGTGACATCCCGTTCTAAAAAGAATAGGCGATTGATGTCTAAATCTTCAAAATAATTATCAAGCGTTTGCGCGGCGAACTCGCGGGTTAATTGAAATCGCCGATAATGAAACCGTTCTAACACTTTGTTAATCACCAACGTGGTTTTCACTTGCCGGTCGCTGGGAAATAACTCCGTGAGACTGACATCGAGATTTTTGGCAAAAACCGCTGTGGTGGTGACGAATGATAACACCAGGGCCAGCAATACAGTATTTGCCCAAGTGGTGCGCAATAACCGCCGCATATTATTTGCTCCGGGAATAGTTGAAGGATAAATTGACAGGTTGCATCGTATTGAAAAATACAGCATGATGCCATGAATATTCAATTGAGCGGGTGATAATCACCGCGCCGCTGTGAATCCGTTTTTAATAGATAAGTCAATTAGATAATTGTCATACCGGCGGTGTGCAATGCCGCCTCAACGGTGACAAATGAACCCGTGACCAATACCGTATCACCAGAATGCGCTTGTGTCTGTACTGCGTGCAATGCGGCGTTAAGATCGGGGTAATTGTGGTATGGACGCGACGGTTGCGCGGTAGCAACGGCGGCGGCGAGTTGCTCAACTGGCAACGCCCGCTCGCTCGCGGCGGCTGCCAAATGCCAAGTGTCAATCACCGGCGCCAACTGTTGCGCAATTCCAACAGCATCCTTGTCGCTGAAAATCGCCACCACCGCGTGAACCGCGCCGGCGTGATCGTGTCGCCATCGGCGCAGATTGTCGGCTAACGTCGCGGCCGCGGCGGGATTGTGCGCGACATCAAGAATCCAGTTGACCGCGCCGGGGATGACTTGAAAGCGTCCGGCCAAACTGGTGCGCAGCAACGCTTGCCGCAACGCGGTGACTGGCACCGGCAGACGATTGCTCAAACATTCAATGACTTGCGCGACGGCGGCGGCGTTGTCCAGTTGAAACTGCCCGCGCAGGCGCGGCAGTGGCAGGGCAAGTGGCGCCACACCGTTGTTTCCGCGCCACTGCCAACTGTCCGCCGTTGTTTGCTGCCAATCGAATTCGTGGCCAAGTTGCGACACTGTGGCGCCGATGTCCTCTGCCCGCTGGCGTAACCGCGCTGGGGCGTCACGTTGACCGATCACGGCGGGGCGCTGCGGGCGAAAAATACCAGCTTTTTCAACGGCAATCTGGTCGAGCGTGTCGCCCAACCAGGCGGTGTGGTCGTAGCCGATGCTGGTCACGAGTGCAACATCGGCGCCTAAAATGTTGACGGCGTCCAGTCGCCCACCCAAGCCGACTTCCAAAATCACCACGTCGGGCGCGGCGCGGGCGAAAAGGTCGAGTGCCGCTAAGGTGCCGAACTCAAAGTAGGTGAGCCGCAAGTCGCTGCGTGCCTGATCTACTCGCTCGAAGGCGGCGCACAGGTCGGCGTCGCTGACGGGTTGTCCGTTGAGGTTGATGCGCTCGTTGTAGCGTAAAAGATGCGGTGATGTATAGCTGCAACAGCGGTAGCCGGCGGCGCGGTAGGCGTTATCCAGTAACGCGACGCACGAGCCTTTGCCGTTGGTGCCGCCGACGGTGATGAGTGCGGCGGGGAAGTCGCCTGACCACAGGCGTGACCAGACGGTGGCGACGCGCTCTAAGCGCAATTCAATGCGCTGCGGGTGGAGGGTTTCTTGCCATGCCAGCCACGCGGCGAGGGTATTAAAACGCATTTGTGGGGCAATTGAATGACGCGGCGGGGTTAATCGGGATTGGGAATAGGGCGCTGTTGCAACATGGCAATTAACGTGGCAATACGGTCGCGCATTTGCCGGCGGTCGCAGATTTGATCAATGGCGCCGTGTTCTAATAAAAACTCACTGCGTTGGAAGCCGTCGGGTAATTTTTCGCGCACCGTTTGTTCAATGACTCGCGGGCCGGCAAAGCCAATGAGTGCGTCCGGTTCGGCTAAATGAATATCGCCCAACATGGCTAAACTAGCCGATACGCCGCCCATGGTTGGATCGGTCATTACCGAAATAAAGGGCAAGCCGCGTTCGCGTAATCGTCCGAGGGCGGCGCTGGTTTTGGCCATTTGAAATAATGAGAATAAAGATTCTTGCATTCGGGCGCCACCGCTGGCGGCAAAACAGACCAATGCGGCATTATCTTCAATGGCAGTTTCCACGCCGCGTACAAAGCGTTCACCCACTACTGATCCCATTGAACCGCCCATGAATTTGAATTCAAAGGCGGCGGCAATACAGGCCATCTGTTTTAATTTGCCGCGCATCACCACCAATGCCTCAGTTTCGTTAGTTTGCTTTTGCGCTTGAACTAACCGTTCCTTGTATTTTTTTAAGTCTTTGAACTTGAGTGGATCAGTGGATTCTAATTCAGCACCGATTTCTTCGCGCACTTCTTCATCCAAAAAAATATCAATGCGTCGCCGCGCACCAATGCGATGGTGATAGCCGCAGCGCGGGCAGACATCTAAATTGCGTTCTAATTCAGCGCGATATAAGACTGCGCTACAACTCGGGCATTTTGCCCACAGTCCCTCGGGTACCGCCCGTTTATTACTGGCATCGGTTTTAATTCGACTGGGGATGAGTTTTTCAAACCAGCTCACGGTGACGGTGTCCTTATTTAGCAGTGCGGGTTAATTAAAATAACAAACAGAATTAGTGAATTAAAAGGTCAAAACTTGATCGCTGTCAATTACCCAATCGGCTAACTCACCCATTGTCGAACGGGCGGCGCCATCATAATAGGGTTCGTTTTTATGAATACCGCAACGCGCCATGCACGTCCCGCAGACTTTTACTAGCACAGCATTCGCAATTAACGCTTTTAACATCTGCACTAAATCTTGATCGTAACCAATGGGTGGTGTGCAAACATCACGCGCCATATCTACCGAGTCATTCATTAAAAAGATGCGCACCGCTTGACCTTTACTGCGCAACGTTTCAGCTAATCGTAAGCCATTCCACGTCACGTCAGTCCCATCGTAGGGGTCGTGATTGAAAATGATTAAGATGGTTTTCATTTGATTAACTTTGGTTGATGAGTTAATAGAAACGCTGTTTTGCGTTTAGGTGTGAACGCCGCGACGGTGGCGGTTATTTGTTTAGCTTTTTTACGTTGTTCTGATTCGCTAGTTCTAT
>NZ_JABVCQ010000004.1 GCF_014145225.1 Thiospirillum jenense | reverse complement strand
ATATCTTGTCTTAATAACGGCTCGCCACCCGTAAAAGTCCAATCACACACGCCCGCCGCTTTTAATTGTACCAATAATTCACGCAATGGTTGCGCCGCCGCTGGCAGCCGCGCTGTCGCCATTGCCAATCCTTCTTCATGGCAAAAAAAGCATTGGTAATTGCATTTCTCCGTGACTGAAAAGCGCACCGCGTGTTGTTTAAATGCCGGCGGACTGTATGATAACTCTGCATCAGACACCAATTTCATCCCCCAGTGTTGATATTTTAATTACCGTGACCTGTTGTATTAAATATGATTCCAGAGAAAATCAATAAGACAGGCTGTCTTTAGCTTGGACGATGCGACTAACTCTAATTAGCTAACTAGACACATCTTCATTAGCTAACATGTCATTTCGACGGCGCGTTGTATTACAAATATCCCTCACCAATTAGGCAAGCAAAATCGCTTCACACCGCTCGAAATGACAATAAGATCATAACCGCCATACGTTTTCTTAACGCAAGCAATTTATACAATCGTCAACCATTCAAAATGATTATTAGAACGACCATGCACCTGATCAAAAAAGTGCTGTTGCAACCGTTCGGTAATCGGGCCGCGACTGCCCATTCCAATTTGCCGTCCATCAATTTCACGAATTGGCGTCACCTCCGCCGCAGTACCAGTAAAAAACGCCTCATCCGCAATGTACACTTCATCGCGTGTAATCCGCTTTTCAATCACCGTTAAATCCAATTCCTGTGCCAATGTCATCACTGTTTTGCGCGTCACACCATCAAGTGCCGACGTTAAATCTGGCGTATACAGCACTCCATCACGAATAATAAAAATGTTTTCACCACTACCCTCCATCACATAGCCCTGTGCATCAAGTAACACCGCTTCGTCATAACCATCACGCAATGCTTCCTGTAATGCCAACATCGAGTTCATATAATTACCATTCGCTTTTGCGCGGCACATAGTGACATTGACATGATGGCGCGTGAATGATGACACCCGCACCCGAATGCCGCGCTTCATATTATCTTCACCTAAATATGATCCCCACTGCCACGCGGCAATAATGCCATGAACTTGCAAATTATCCGCTCGCAAACCCATTCCTTCTGAGCCATAAAAGATCATTGGGCGAATATAGGCCGAAGTCAAATGATTTGCCCGCACGACCTGACAGTGCGCCGCATTTAAAGTGTCCTGATCCCAGGGAATCGGCAACCCTAAAATATGCGCTGAATTAAATAACCGACGTGTATGATCCTGCAAACGAAAAATCGCCGTACCATTAGCCGTTTCATACGCTCGTACCCCTTCAAAAACGCCCAAACCATAATGCAATGTGTGGGTTAAAACATGCGTTTGTGCCTCACGCCAGGGAACTAATTCGCCGTCATACCAAATAAAACCATCTCGATCTGCCATGCTCATTGCTTAAGTGACTCCAGAATTAAAAATTAAGTGTATTGGATTACCAATAACCCCTGTTAGGCAGATAATAGTAACCTAACATCCACCCAAAAATCACGATTAAATCTCGCCGAGTGATTAGATTGAATACCATTTAGACAGCAATTAAACTTTACAATCTGCTGTGCTGTGAATGATGAGTTAGTCCGTCGCATCATCCATTATATGCTGCCACCATGCAATGACGGTGGCCCGTACTGCGGTCAAGCAGTCATTTTTCACTACCCCCGGTGCATCTTGCAACGCTTGACTATGGTACGCCGTGCGCAATGTTTTATACGCTTCAGTTAATTCAGCCGCCGCTAGACTAGGTAATAACGCCAATTGCTCCAAGGTCGCTAACAATCGAATATTATCAGTCCATTCAGTCAATTCTGAATGCGTTGCCGCCCAGCGCAATACCGCGTATTGCACCATAAATTCAATATCAGCAATACCGCCTGCGCCCTGTTTTAAATCGAATTGTTCCGCTGTACTTCGATCTAAAGCCGAACGCATTTTCATTCGCATTGCCGCCACCTCAGTACGCAATTTATTCGCCGTTCTTGACTGTGTTAATACGGTATGACGAACTGCTTGGAAGCGAGTGATTAATTGCGCATCGCCCACCACCGCTCGCGCTCGCACGAGTGCTTGATGTTCCCATGTCCACGCTTCATGCAATTGATAATCAGCGAATGAATCCAGCGTTCGCGCAATTAATCCTTTATTGCCATCTGGACGCAAACGCGTATCCACTTCATATAAATAACCCGAATAGGTTGGCGTCGTCAAAATGTGAATAAAACGTTGACTTAAACGCAAATAAAACGCTGGCGGCGCATTGCAGCATGTTTCATCATACAAAAACACCAAATCAAGATCAGAATGATACCCTAACTCAATGCCACCAAATTTACCATAACCAATTATAATGAAGCCCGGCGTGAATTCACCATGATTTAATATGGGTAATTCATACCGGTCACATAACCCGTTCCACGCCAACCGCAATGCGTGTCTTACTGTCACCTGTGCAATATCGGTTAAATAATCACTCACCACCATTAATGGAATCACGCCAGTTACATCCGCCGCCGCCACGCGCAAGCATTGCCCATGCGCGAATTGACGCAAGCGCTCCATTTGCTGTTCTAAATCATCCACTGCTACGGTAGCAAGTAATGTAGTTAATTCACGTTCTAATTCTGCGCTTCGTAATGGTGCAAATAAGCGGCGCGGATCGAGCAGCTCGTCTAATAATAATGGTTGCCGCGCCGTGCGTTCACTAAACCAGGGACTCATGGCACATAAACGCACCAATTGTTTCAATGCTTCAGGGCGTTCAACTAATAACGCAAGATACGCCGTGCGGCCAGTAATTGCCTCTAATACCCGCAATAACCGTTCTAAAATCAATACTTGAGACACGCTATTTTTATTGTGCTGCATTAAATGATGCAACAGTTTTGGCATCAATCGTTCTAACCGTTCACGTCCCCGTTGACTTAATCCTTTGCGCGCCATCAACTGTTCAAATTGTAATAAACGTGTATGTATCAATAATGCCTCATCACTATTAAACCCCAATTGATGTAACACGACGACGGCGCGTTCTGGTGTGGAATCAATCGGCCATAATTCAGATGAATCAATAACGACACAATCTTGATCTGTCGTCAATTGTTCGGCAATGCTGGCATCAAATTGTGCTTGCACCAATTCACGATGGCATTGTAATTCATTATAACACGCATTCCAATTATCATAACCTAATGAATGTGCTAATCGTAAACGATCATTATCTGCTATTGGTAATGTATGAGTTTGGCGATCTTGCCATGCTTGCAATCGATTTTCTAATCGGCGCAAAAAGGTATATGCAGCAACGAGTCCATTCACCGCTGCCATTGGTAAAATTGCTTTTTCACCTAATAATCGCAGCACTGTTAAAATTGGGCGCACTTGTAACTCTGGTTCACGCCCACCACGAATTAACTGAAAGGCCTGTCCAATAAATTCAATTTCTCGAATTCCACCTGGCCCCAACTTAATATTGTCAGCTAACCCTTTGCGTTGCAATTCACGATCAATTAACTTTTTTAAGTGGCGTAGTGATGCAATAGCGGCAAAATCTAAATAGCGTCTATACACAAATGGGTTTAATATTGCCATCAATTCGTTGGTTGCGGCGGGTGTTCCGGCAATGACTCGTGCTTTAATCATGGCGTAACGTTCCCATTCCCGTGCTTGCGCTTGATAATAGGCTTCTAGTGCATCAAAACTCATTACCAATGGGCCTGAATCACCAAAAGGGCGTAACCGCGTATCAACGCGAAATACGAATCCATCGGCAGTTTGTGTATCTAAAACATGAATTAACCGCTGACTCAGGCGGATAAAAAACTGTTCACTACTGAGCGGGCGTGGACCGCTGCTGACCTCACCATGACTTGGAAAGGCAAAAATTAAATCAATATCCGATGATAAATTCAATTCACCCGCGCCAAGTTTACCCATTGCCAATACGACTAATGATTGCGGTTGACCATTTGTATCATTCGGTACGCCGTATTCGGCAATATGCCATGCATATAAACGTGCTAATGCGTGTTGTACACAAACGTCAGCTAAAGTTGTTAACCCAATAAAGGTGTCGGATAAACTTGCCCAATTAGCCAATTCACGCCAAATGATACGAATCATTTGAATACAACGGAATTGACGCAGGACGCTTGCTAATTGCGTTTCATCAGTGACATGATTAAGTAATGTATCAAGCTGTGCCGCGAAATTAAAATTGGCACTAGGGCGTAATAAATCACCACTGACAATGAGTTCGGCAAAGCGCGCCGGGTCACGGGCGACATTGACAGCGACAAATTCACTCGCCGTCCATACTAACGCCCGAGCAGTTAAAAATGCTGAATCTTCAGGTACTTGCATATCATGGGTTGCCGCCCAATTTAGCCAAGTTTGCCAGTGGTGTTCCATCGGTGTGAGATCAACGTTGGTCATATTTACTGCGCCATTAATAAAAATAAAGTGTTCACTCGTATAAAATAGTTGTGTACATTACTAAATAATTATTCAATAAAATCAGTTGGTTAAAAGTAAGTTTTTGAGTGCTGCTATTGTAATTCTATCAAATTGATACTATTCGTGATCTAAAATGCAGGGTACAGAGATTGTGAACAGTGATATGACAGCGACAAGTCGTTCAAATTTTGTTAAAATCCCCTGACATTTGACTGGTAAATTTAACTTTTTTATTCAATTAACATGATGCACCAAGCGAATACTGAAGCAATTTTAATTGTTGATGACCATGTTGATAATTTGAGAATTCTTTCCAATATTCTTAAACATGATTACCGCGTGAGAGCCGCAACCAGTGGAGAAGAAGCATTGCGGTTATTAGCAGTCGTTTCACCTGTTCCTGATTTAATTTTATTAGATATTATGATGCCTGGTATGGATGGGTACACTGTATGCAAAGAAATAAAAGCGGATTTGCGCACTCGTGAAATTCCAGTTGTTTTTTTGACTGCCCGTAATCAACCGGAAGATGAGTTTCAGGGGTTCGCTGTTGGGGCAGTTGATTATGTCACTAAACCGGTCAATCCACCATTATTATTAGCGCGTATTCAGGCGCAGTTGGCGCTTGCGGCACAATTAAAACAAGCGCGTAAAACATTAGAAGCGGGTAATCGGTTTGTTGCTAAAGTCATTCGGGAACGCGATGCTAGTGAAGCACATGTAGCGCGTTTGGAACATGAAATTGCCGAACGTGAGCGCGCTGAAGCGGCTTTGCGTGAAAGTCAGGCGCGGTTTATTCGCTTAACACGGGGCTTGAAAGATCACGTTTTATTTTTCACACATTCATTGCAAGGTGAGTTGTTATATGTGAGCGAAGGATTTGAATTTTTAAGTGTCACCTCGCATGAAGAAGCCATAGGGCAACTTTGGTCTGACGTTGTGGATTGGACGCCAGAATCATTAGATCATGGTTTGGAACAAAACCGCCTATTATTAGCAGGGGATATTACTATTGCAGAATTTGAAATGGCATATCAACATCCAACATTTGGCCTGCGTTATTTGACTCTCCATGAATACCTTATTCATGAACAAGGTCGTGTATTAATTGAAGGTGTCGCTATTGATGTGACACGACAAAAACTACAGGAAGCACAATTGCGCACATTAGTTCGTGCGGTAGAACAAGCGTCAGCATCTATTGTTGTTTCGGATCATGTTGGTAATATTATCTATATAAATCCATATTTTACTCAAATCACGGGTTACTATAAAGAAGAAATTATTGGCAAAAATCCGCGTATTCTTAAATCCGGCGAACATAATCAAGAATTTTATCAAACAATGTGGGCTACGCTCTCTAGTGGACAAACATGGCGCGGCGAAATTGTTAATCGTAAAAAAGATGGTAGTTTATTTTGGGAGTCGACCAGTATTTCACCTATCTTAGATACCAATGGGGCTGTGGTTAATTATGTTTCAGTCAAAGAAGATATTAGTGATCGCAAATCCTTAGACCGTCTAAAAGAAGACGTTGAACGCATCATGCGTCATGATTTAAAAACACCACTCAATGCTATTATTGGTTTTCCACAGGTCTTAGAATTTGATGATAATTTAACAGATGAGCAACGCGAAATTTTAGCGTTAATTAAAGAATCGGGGCAAAAAATGTTAGATATGATAGATGCATCATTGGATTTATTTAAAATGGAAACGGGGCGCTATATCTATATGCCACAATCCGTAGATATTATCGAGTTATTGTTGCAATTAGCAAAGATTACACAGCCGCGTTTAGAAGAAAAACAGCTACATATTGAATTAACACTCGGAGGATGCTGTGTACACGTTGAAAAACAACTATTAGTACGCGCTGATCGAAGATTGTTGTTTTCTATTTTATCTAATTTGTTGAGCAACGCAATTGAAGCTTCGCCCCCAGCTGAAATAATTACTATTGATCTAGAACAACAAGAGGCTGTTACTTTAGCCATGTGCAATATTGGCACTGTTGCCGAAGCTATTCGCAAACATTTTTTTGAAAAATACAAAACCTATGGCAAACAAGGCGGTACTGGGCTTGGCACTTATTCAGCCAAGCTAATGTCAGATGTCATGGGGTTTAAGATTTATATGGATACTTCTGACACCGAAAACCGCACCTGTATTTGGCTAACCATGCCATCATCTGTTTAATTTTTATCCTATAATAATTGCATTTTCATTATGCCATGCAACGTTTTAGTACCTATGTTTTTTATTCATTTTGATAAAAAAAATGATTTAAATTTAATGGCATGGCTAGTTGTGACTAGCATCTTCATATTAATTCCCTTGTCAACCCATGCTGCTGTTACTCACAAAAAACACTCTTTAACCCCAGTGACACTCCAGCTTACATGGAAACATCAATTTGAATTTGCTGGATTTTATGCTGCTATTGCAAAAGGTTTTTACCGTGATCGTGGTCTGGAAGTCACGTTGCGGGAATATCAATCAGATTTAGATGTCTGTGCAGAAGTATTATCTGGGCGAGTGACTTACGGTTTAACTAATAGCAGTGTAATTAGTTGGCGACTGACTGAAAAACCTGTCAAGTTATTAGCTAATTATTTTAAAAAACCGGCATTAGTACTACTCAGTCAGTCCGGACTGCGTACCTTAGATGATCTGCGTGGTAAACGTTTAATGATGACAGATCAAGAATTAAATACACCACTTATTCAGTCCGCTTTGCGTGAAGCTGGTTTAGTTCCCGGCAGCAATATCACCATTGTGCCACATACCTTCAGTACCACCGCTTTTATTCGTGGCGAAATAGAAGCTATGACCGCATTTCTGAGTAACGAGCCGTTTGAACTTGAACAAAAAGGGGTGGCATTTCAAATCATAGAACTTACGAGTTATTTGCCAGGGTTAGGTGATGATTATCTATTTACCACTAACGCCGAAGTTAATAACCATCCAGAACAAACCCGTGCTTTTATTGAAGCCAGCAATCAAGGTTGGCAATATGCTCTGGATCATCCTGATGAAATCATTGAGCTGATTTTAAATCGTTATACACAGCGTAAATCGCGTGAAGCATTGCAGTATGAAGCAAAAAAAATACGCCAATTAATGTTAACTAACATATCGCCTATTGGAACAATTTCAACGGAAAGAATCAGCTTGGCAGCCAACAGTTTATTAGAAGCTGGACAAGAAGGTGACCGTGCCAATCTCAATAATTTTTTATTTGATCAATGGCTAAATACCGACCAGATTATTTTATCGGATGCCGAACATGCATGGATTGCTAAACATCCCAAAGTAGTCTTTGGTACAGATGAACGTTGGTACCCTTTTGTACAGGTTAAAGAAGATGGTAGCATTATTGGGATTGAACCAGATTTATTAGCACGCATTCGCGCTTTGACCGGCTTGAATATTCGATTAAAACTAGGGCATTGGTCTGATATTGTTGAAGAAGCAGAACGTGGTGAATTAGATGGATTAGCAATTTCTGCCGCACTGCCAGAACGGGCTGATCGCTTTTTATTTACTGATAGCTATTATAGCGTATCACGGTTTATTTTTACTCGTGGCGGCATTACCTCGCCGTTACGCACTATGTCAGACTTGAATGGCAAGCGTGTCGGTTATTTGCGTGGGGTTGCAGCAGAAAGCAATTTATTAGCGAAGTGGCCAACAATTATTGCAGTTGAAGATGAATTCAACAATTTAATTACTCAACTGCTTTCTGGTCAAATTGATGCCATTGTTTCGTCACTCGCACTACTACCCATTTTACGCAAACAGTTAATTCCAGATATTGGCGTCGCTTTTCCCATACCTAGTAGTGAAACCAAGCTGTGTTATTCGGTACTTAAAAAGTATCCAGAGCTGCATAGCATCATAAATAAAGCCTTGGCAGTGATTGGACAAAAGACGATTGATAACATCCTCGCACAATGGGGTACAGTTATTCCTGAAACTGCAATACCGTTAATACTCACAGCGGAAGAACGTGACTGGTTGGTTGCGCACCCCAAAATTGTTTTAGGTATTTCAGATCAATTTCAACCTGATATTATAGTTAATCCTGACGGTGGTTACACAGGATTAGTGGCAGATTATATTGAACTAATCAACCGACAGTTAGGTGATCGTATTATTCTACATGTTGAAAGTGACTGGCAAACAGTTACTAATAAAGCAATAACACATACCATTGATGGTTTAGCATTATCATCACCCAATCCAACTTGGGATCAGCACTTTATTTACACTGATCCATTTTATCAAGGCTATCTTTACTATTATGCCTTATCAGAACATCCAATCATTCATCGGTTAGATGAACTTGGTGGTAAACGAGTGGGTTATCTATCTGGCATGAAAAAGATAGAGCATTTATTAGAAACCCAATCAAACATTATCGCTATTGGATTTAACAGTAATGAAATAATGGCGCAAGCGCTGTTGGAAAAGCGCGTAGATGTGGTAGTTGGATTAATTGATTTCGAGTGGTGGCGGCAGCACAACATTCAATTAGCCATGCGCATTGTCGGCGTTGTTGAAAATAGCCGTCATCCAGCGGTGATGTCTATTCGTAATGACTGGTCAATACTCGCACAAATTTTAAATAAGGTACTGCGCAATCTGTCACCTTCTGAACAAGAACGTATTCGGCAACGTTGGTTGACAAACACCAGTTCAATACTTGCGGCGACCACTGAATTATTATTATCATCCAGCGAATCTGCATGGTTAGCTAAACATCAAGTCATTCGCTATGGCATCTATTCTGATTGGGCGCCGATTGAATACCTAGATCAAAACCAACACGCCGCTGGCATTGTCCCCGAATATCTCAGCTATTTAGAACGCTTATTGAATATTCGTTTTGAGGCAATACCTGTTAAAAATTGGACAGTGGGACTGCAGTTACTGGAGCGTGGTCATATTGATATATTACCTGCACTTGCGCAAACGCCCGAGCGCCAACTAACCTTTCATTTCACACCGCCCTATCTCACGTTTCCAGTCGCTATTTTTGCACCAATTGATGCGCCATTTTATGGCAATTTAGATGCACTTGCGGGCAAGCGTGTTGGCGTAGTTGCTGATTACACCCTGTCTAATTGGTTATATCACGATCATCCTGAACTCACATTACAATCATTTCTGGATATTAATAGCGCATTACATGCAGTTGCAGCATATGAAGTGGATGCCGTAATTAGTGGTTTAGTCACCACAAGTCATGCAATTAGTCACACTGGTTTAATTCAAATTCGCATGGCTGGTACGACGCCGTATGAAATCGCATTAAGTATGGCAGTCCGAAAAGATTGGGCGATTTTAGCTGAATTATTAACCCGCGCACTCGCCGCTATTCCACAACATGAACGCGACAGTATTCAAAGTCGTTGGATACAAGTATCGCATCCAACAATTATTGATTACATGCTCGTTTGGCAAATTGTCGGCGTTGGTTTGTTGGTGTTAATGATCGTATTGCATTGGAATCGCAAATTGATGCGTGAAATTAAAAAACGCCGCCGCGCTGAATATGTGGTATCCCGTCACCGGGCAATTCTACGCGCCACATTGGATGCTACAGATGATGGTATTCTGGTGGTCAATGCCGACGGCATTGTTTTAATTATCAATGCGCGTTTTCAACAACTCTGGTATCTACCGGATGAATTGGTGTTATTAGGTCAAGAATCACGTTTATTAGTACACATGTTTGGTCAATTAGCGGATGTCGAAGATTTACCGCAGTTTAATACAGCTTCCGTTGATGCCAGCGAACGATCTGTCCGCGATCTATTGTATTTAAAAGATGGACGCATTTTTGAACGCTATACGCGATCATTAAAAATAGATCAACAACCGGCGCGATTGTGGTCATTTCGTGACATCACCGAACATCAAAAGCTACAAACAACCTTAAAAGAAACCAAAGAATTAGCTGAATTAGCTAATCGTGCTAAAAGTGACTTTTTAGCAAACATCAGCCATGAAATTCGCACCCCAATGAATGCTGTAATGGGCATGTTACATTTGTGTTTAGATACCGAACTCACAGCACAACAGCATAGTTATTTAGAAAAATCCTATAGCGCATCGCAAGCATTATTTAGTTTGTTAAATGACATTTTAGATTTTTCCCGTATTGAAGCTGGGCGTTTAACATTAGAAACAGTTGAATTTGAATTGGATATGGTACTGAATCATGTGGCGGCTGTTATTGGTTATGCCGCCGAAGAAAAGGGTTTAGCATTTCGGTTAGAACGCGCTACGGGTGTGTCCCGTGCTTTGCTGGGTGATCCGTTGCGATTAGAGCAAATTCTCACTAATTTAGGCGATAATGCCGTCAAATTTACCGAACAAGGAGAGGTGCGTATTCACACGCATTGGCACACGATTGAATCAAATCGCGCATTACTTGAAGTGCGCGTACAAGACACGGGTATTGGTATTCCCCCAGAAAAGATGAAATGTTTATTTGAACCCTTTAGTCAAGGCGACAATTCCAGTACTCGTCGTTATGGCGGTACTGGATTAGGATTAGCGATTAGCCAACATTTGGTAGATATGATGGGTGGCGTTATTAAAATAGATAGTCGCGTGGGTAATGGCAGCACGTTTCATTTCCAAGTGTGGTTTAGTTTAGCCTGCACTGCCGCATTACCCGCCCCGGCAATTGCGTATCCCGCAGATGTCATACCCATAACACCAGCGGCAGATTTTGAATCTGTTTTATTAGCGCTTGAAGCACCTCTGACACTCAGTGCTAATCTGTGTGCCGTATTAATTCAATTGCACAGTTTAGTCAGTGATCACGACCCAACTGCCGAAGATGTATTACGCGATGCTCAACCGTTATTAGCTGCCGCCTTACCACCTGTAGTTATCAAAATGCTCACTGATACCATTGAAGATTATCATTTTGAAACGGCGGCGGCGCATTTAGAACGTTTGCTTTCCACTCAATCAGTGGATTGAGTGAAGGTGAAATACCTAGCAAAGGCCAAACAATGAGTTGTTTTAACTTAATCCATATTAACCAACAGGACTACGCATCCCAATCAATCCCAATTGGCGGTGACAATCAATTGCCTTTATCAGTTCAAAACAGTGAGATTTTTAATTAACACCGCACCAGAAAATGACTTACCTAGTCATTTTTAATCACTACAACGAATAGAATTTACATCATGTTTGGATTTGGTAAAAAGAAACAGCCGCTTGCCGCATCATCTATCACCACCGCACCAATTGCACCGCCTGAGCCGCCCGCATCAATGCCTGTTGTTGAAAATACACACTTGGCGGCAAATGAGGTAAAATTGCCTAAAACAGGTTTGCTGACGCGCCTGCGTGAACGGTTGCGGCATGACACCACGCCCACTGCGCCTGCGCTTGAAGCGCCGTCACCCGTAGCAAAATTACAACCTGTTGTGGAATTGCAACCCAAGGTCATCATCAGCGTTACAGAACCCGTGCCGGCGCCTCCAATGGCGACCACTTCACCAGCCGCTTCACGCATTTTGGCTGCCGCGCAACAGGTGCGTGAAAATGCAACAGCTACAAGCGGTGGGGTGTTAAGCAATTTGCGCGAACGATTAGCGCGAACACGAGCGGTGCTGACAGCAGATGTTGGTGATTTGTTGCGTGGCCGCAAAGAAATTGATGCCGCATTGCTGGAAGAACTGGAGACGCTGTTGCTAACAGCCGACGTTGGTGTTCCCGCAACAACGCGCATCATTGCGGATTTGACGGCGCAGGTACAACGTCACGAATTGGCGCGGCCGGCGGCGCTAGTGGCGGCGTTGCGTGACGAATTGCGCGCCCTCGTGTTGAATAGTACCGCGCCAGTGCGCCAACCGCAGGCCGGTCATCCGCAGGTGATTTTGATGGTTGGCGTCAACGGTGTTGGCAAAACAACCACAATTGGTAAATTGGCACGGCAACTACAGTTGGAGGGAAATCACGTCATGTTGGCGGCAGGCGACACTTTTCGGGCGGCGGCGGTGGAGCAATTGCAGGTGTGGGGTGAACGTAACCAAGTAACAGTTATTGCGCAGGCACCGGGCGCAGATCCGGCGGCGGTGATTTTTGATGCGTTGCAAGCCGCCACGGCGCGTGGAATGGATGTGTTAATTGCCGATACGGCGGGGCGATTGCACACGAAACTTAATTTAATGGAAGAATTAAAAAAAATCGTTCGGGTAATGAAAAAACTTGATCCAGATGCGCCGCATGAAGTGATGCTCGTCGTTGATGCCACGACGGGACAAAATGCGTTGCATCAGGCACAGGAGTTTAATCGTGCTGTGCCATTAACTGGTATTACTTTGACTAAATTAGATGGCACTGCAAAGGGTGGGGTGTTATTTGCATTAGTGGATGCGCTCAAGGTACCCATTCGTTTTATTGGCGTTGGTGAAGCAATTGAAGACTTGCGTTATTTTCAAGCAGAAGAATTCCTCGATGCGTTATTATCGCCGTAATCAAGTTTGATTAAACCCATGCAGGATTTCTATTAAAATTACAATGTTGTACTGACTGGTTCACCGCATTTAAATAGATGTTAGCAAAATTACCCTATTACCATTCTAACCCATCCAGCCTATTGGATAGCGATAATGATTCACAAAGATACCTCCAACATCAAAGTGAAAATAGGTCTGGTTTTTTTGTTATGGCTGCTATTGATTGGTGTGTCATTTGGGTGGAATTTACATCAAGCACGAATGGCCCGCAGTCAAATTGCGATTGAAACTGCCCGCGCTTTTTTTCAACAAATTTTATTAACCCGGCGTTGGAATGCCCGGCATGGTGGAATCTATGTGCCAATTACCGCGCAGACCCAACCTAATCCATATCTTAAAGTGGCAGATCGGGATCTGCGCATTTCTGACACATTAACATTGACTAAAGTTAATCCAGCATACATGACCCGTCAATTGGCTGAACTGGCTAAAGAAGAAAACAATATTCAATTCCATATTACCAGTCGTATGCCAGTTCGGCCCGAAAATTATGCGGATGATTGGGAAACGATTGCTTTATTAGCATTTGAAAATGGCATAAAAGATATTGGCGAGTTCATTGGCACGAGCGATATGCAACGCTATCGTTATATGGCAGTGTTAATGACTGAAAAACCGTGTTTGCAATGCCATGCAGAACAGGGTTATCAATTGGGTGACGTGCGGGGCGGGATTAGTATTACGTTGCCATATGTCATGCCATTACCCTGGCGTTCATTAACAATTACCCATGCTGGGTTGGCAATTGTTGGTGGCTTGTTAATTCTTATTATGGGCAATTTATTAAAGCGTTCTTATAATCAATTACGCCAGCAAGCCGCATTTGATGCGCTGACTTCAATTCCAAATCGGCGTTATTTTATTGAAAATCTCATTGAAGAATTTCGGCGCGGCCGGCGTGAAAGAACGCCATTATCACTCGTGATTTGTGACATTGACAACTTCAAAAGCTACAATGATAACTTTGGTCACCAAGCGGGTGATGGATGTTTGCGCACAGTGGCACAAACGCTGAGTGATAATTTACAACGCGGGGGCGATTTTTGCGCCCGTTATGGCGGTGAAGAATTTGTTGTTGTATTGCCCAATACGTCAATTAACAATGCGGTACAGGTTGCTGAAAAAATGCGTGAAGCCGTTGCTAATTTGAATATGTGCCACCCCGCTTCAACGTTTGGGATCGTGACTATTAGCATGGGAGTTGCAATGGATGATGTACGCAATCCTGACCATGAAACTTTAATTCGCCATGCTGACGGCGCGCTTTATCGTGCTAAAGAAACCGGGCGTAATCGCGTTGAAGCGCATTACCCAACGCTGACAACAGTTCAGCCGCATCAGCGGCCCAAATCACGGCATTCAAAACGCCATCATCATCATTAAATGCACTTTTTTTATTTACAAAATTTCGTTGCAAAATGGTCGTTTTTGTGTGTGATCTCAATTCAGCGCTATTCTCCATACATGAACAACAAGACGAAGAATAGCAAAGAACATGCAGATCAAAGTGAATTGCTAAAATTCCCGTGTGTTATCTAACTCGCCGTTGGTGCGATGGGTGTTAATCGCCAAATATCACGGTTATATTCGGCAATGGTGCGATCAGCTGAAAAATAACCACTAGACGCTGTATTGAGAATACTCATGCGTAACCAATGATCTCGATCTTGAAATGCACTAGCAGCGCGTTCTTGAGCGTGACAATAACTTTCAAAATCTGCCGCAGTGAGCCATGGGTCATGCGGATCACGAATACCGCGAATAATCGGATTAAAAATGCCCTGCTCAAACTGATTAAAATGTCCCGATTCAAGTAGGTGCAAAACATCGCGTAACGCGGGGGTATTCGCAATAATATGATTGGGATCATAATGATGCCGGGTGTGTTCGACTTGTTCTGCCGTCAGCCCAAATAAAAAGAAATTATCATCGCCAACATGTTGACGAATTTCAATATTTGCACCATCGAGCGTTCCAATAGTTACAGCACCATTCATCATAAATTTCATATTACCAGTGCCAGATGCTTCTTTACCGGCGGTAGAAATTTGTTCTGATAGATCAGTGCCAGGGGCTAATATTTCCATGACAGACACGCGATAATCTGGAATAAATGCGACACGCAGCCAGGGATTGACCACTGGGTCAGCATTGACAACAACTGCCACGTTGTTAATTAGTTTAATAATTAACTTGGCCATTTCATAGCCTGGAGCTGCTTTACCGCCAATTAAAACACAACGCGGAATATCTGTACCACGATGCCCCTGTTTTAAGCGGTTGTACAGATGAATAACGTGGAGAATGTTTAATAGTTGACGTTTGTATTCGTGAATACGTTTTACCTGTACATCAAACAATGCGTCGAGCGGGAATTCAACTTGACAAGTTGTTGCAACCATTGCAGCAACCCGTTCTTTATTAGCGCGTTTAATTACATCCCAGCGGTGGCGAAAGTGCGCATCTTCCGCATAGGGCGCTAATTGTGCTAACTGTGTTAAATCATTAACCCAATCTGTTCCAATCACTTCATTTAATAAATCACGCAAACCCGGGTTACACATGGCTAACCAGCGCCGCGGTGTGACGCCATTGGTTTTATTATTAAACTTCTCTGGCCACAGTTCATAAAAATCACGAAACAGCCCGCTTTTTAATAATTCAGAATGTAACGCGGCAACTCCATTAACAGAAAAGCTACCAACCAATGCTAAATAAGCCATGCGGACTTGTGGATCATCACCTTCTTCAATTAATGACATGCGCCGTTGCCGATCCATGTCACCTGGCCAGTGTGCCGCCACTTGGGATAGAAACCGGGCATTGATTTCATAAATGATTTCTAATAAGCGCGGTAATAATTGACGAAAGATGCGCACTGGCCAGCGTTCTAATGCTTCGGGTAATAACGTGTGATTTGTATATGCCATTGTTTGGCTGGTAATCTTCCACGCTTCATCCCATTCTAAATAATGATCATCTAAAAGCTGACGCATCAATTCTGGAACTGAAATAGCTGGATGGGTGTCATTTAATTGAAAACAATTCTTTTCTGCGAATTGACTAAAATCACGGCCATGCACTCGAATCCATTCCCGCATAACATCTTTAATACTGGCACTGGCAAGAAAATACTGTTGGCGCAAGCGCAATTCTTTACCACATTCATTGGCGTCATTTGGATATAACACCATTGTAATATGTTCGGCATCATTTTTTGCCGCAACCGATTCGGGATAGCTGCCAGCATTGAATTCACCTAGATTAAATTCATCCGTTGCTTCGGCTGACCAAAGGCGTAGGGTATTAATGGTATCATTACGATACCCCGGCACTGGAATATCATAAGGCACAGCAAGTACATCATGGGTTTCTACCCAACGGCGATGAATACGACCGTGTTGATCTTGATAATTTTCAGTTCGGCCACCAAAGCGAATACGCTGGGTATATTCGGGGCGTTCTAATTCCCAGGGATTGCCATCACGCAACCAGTGATCGGGTTCTTCAATTTGATAACCATCATCTAATAATTGACGAAACATGCCGTATTCATAACGCAATCCATAGCCTTTGACGGGCAATTGTAAAGTGGCGCAACTATCAAGAAAGCAGGCGGCTAATCGCCCTAATCCACCATTGCCAAGGCCGGCATCCATTTCGGCGGTTTCGATTTCTTCTAATACCAATCCCATGTCATATAAACTTCGGCGGACGACGTCGGTAATGCCTAAATTGAGTAATCCATTACTCAGGGCGCGTCCCATTAAAAATTCGAGTGATAAGTAATAGGTTTGGCGGCAACCACTGCGGTCACAGGCAAGATGGGTGCGTTTCCAGCGTTCCATTAAACGATCACGCACAGCAATTGCTAATGCTTTATAAGGGTAATACGTTGAACGACACTCTGGATCACTGCCAAAAGTGTAGGCATAATAATGCTGAAATGCCTGCGCCAGTCCCTTTTCGTCCATTGGAAGTGGCGGCAAATTGAATAAAAAGTCATTAGGTGAACTAGCGGTTAAGTCTTTAAACGGCGACATAATTTAGAATCCATATAACAGCAAAAGAATCGAGTTGTTCGCGTGTCAGTCGCAGAAGCGGCTGGCCGGTTTGCCTATTGTAATGGCACCGGGGAGGATTCGGATACTGGCAATTGTCATTCGTGGCTTATTGCGGTAACGTCGTATCCATGTGAATACAGTCTAATTGATTATTTTTTAAGGAATATGATGAAACCTGAACTCATTATTTTTGATTGGGATGGTACGTTGATGGATTCGGCGGCACGGATTGTCGCGTGTATGACATTGGCTTTTCAAGATGTTGCGCAGCCGCCCCCCACGCCGGCGGCAATTCGTGACGTGATTGGTTTGGGACTGGAGGAGGCGATGTTGGTATTGTGGCCGACGGCTGATCCTGAATTGCGCACTCAGGTTGCAGAGCATTATCGTGCGCGTTTTTTAACACCTGATTCAATACCGACACCATTATTTCCTCATGTCGCTCGAGTGATTGAAGAATTATATGCCGGTGGTTGGCTATTAGCGGTGGCAACGGGTAAAAGTCGGCGCGGATTAAATAAGGTGTTAATAGAAAGTCAGCTTGGGCATTATTTTCACGCAACACGCTGTGCGGATGAAACGCGCTCCAAACCGCATCCGCAAATGCTATTCGAGTTATTAGATGAACTGGGGGCGACACCACAATCGGCGTTAATGATTGGTGATACGGTATTTGATTTAGAAATGGCGAATCAAGCAGGGGTGCGGGCATTGGCGGTGGATTATGGCGTGCATTCCCGCGAGCGATTGCTTACCCAATCACCTTGCGGCTGTTTAAGCAGTTTAGCTGAATTACCACAGTGGTTAGTTACATTAGGATAAACATTAATGTCAGACGCCGCCGCTAAATAATTAAATTAAGTGTATTGTGTTGAAAGTAAAAATTACAGAGGTGGGGAAGTGTTGTTTGATTAACAAATCAAAAAAATTGGATATGAATTTGACAAGATATTTGCAGTTAGCATTGACACAATTCATGTCAAATTCAATACGCGATGATGTATTGCAGGTAATCAAGAAGTTAGTGACACCAGCGGAGGTGATTGTGTTAATAACTCAGGTTGAGTCGCTTGATGATCCGGGCGCCTATTGCAGTAACATTTGTGACGATAATGTCACCGTAGCCGGCTTTTTTCTTTTCATAGATTTTGTTGCCGCTTTAATTATTAACTTAGGTGAACCTGCAATAAAAGACATGCAGAAATACTGCAATACCAAACATCCTTTTGTATTCTGGTTAATCCAATATACTAGCGATGACAGATTCCATGATGAGATCATGCTTAAGTTCAATCGAATATTCACCGATTGGCGACACAATTCAACCCTGCGCAACCTAAATGAATGTTGACATGTATTTAGGTTAATTGCATTAAACAATTTTGTAGTATTAGCTAATGACCAATCAACAACGGAAAACGTTGGTTAATTATTAATTGCAACTTTCTGAATTAAAGTGGATTGTGAAATGCTACTTACCATAAGCAGCGCAACGGGCGGGAAAAGCGTTGATTTGGCGGAGAGGGTGGGATTCGAACCCACGGAAGGCTTACGCCTTCACTTGATTTCGAGTCAAGCCCGTTCGGCCGCTCCGGCACCTCTCCAAATACTACAAATTTGCCCCGATTGCTGATGTCAGGCGAGATTGAGGCAGGCGTAACCTGTTGAAATCGTTGGTGGGTGTTGCAGGGATCGAACCTGCGACCCTCGCCTTGTAAGGGCGATGCTCTCCCAGCTGAGCTAAACACCCGCAAAAACAAGCAGCATCATACCAGTTTTTATCCCGGTTGTGATGCTGTGCGCCGCAATTGCGGCCACTTATGATGCTAAAGCATCCTTCAATCCCTTACCCGGCTTAAATGCGGGCGATTTTGATGCGCCAATTTCCAGCGGCTCACCCGTGCGCGGATTACGCCCGGTGCGGGCGGCACGTTCTTTGACCGAAAAAGTACCGAAACCAATGATAGAAACAGTGTCGCCCTGTTTAAGACTTTCGGTAATAGTATCAATCAACGCATCTAACGCACGAGTAGCGGCTGCTTTAGGAATATCTGCGGTTTCCGCCATTGCATCAATCAAATCTGATTTATTCATTATCATTCCTCAAATAACGATATGGGACTGCTTTTAGTTTAATCGACCTAGCACATTTAGCACTTTAATTTAAGAACGCGAAAAAACCGACAACCAATGATCCTACATTCTTTAATGGTGCATGTGCGTATCCGGCAATTGCCGTTTTGTTTCTGTATCTAGCGATGTTTCGGGAGTCGCCGCCGGTTCTGCCGCCGCAACAGGTGGAACTGCATGGGGTTGTTCTGTCAACGCATATCCTAAAACTTCATCAATCCAACGCACCGGACGAATATCCAAATGTTGTTTAATGTTTTTAGGAATTTCAGCAAGATCACGCTCATTTTCATGCGGAATCAATACTATTTCAATACCACCCCGATGTGCAGCTAATAACTTTTCTTTTAAGCCGCCAATCGGTAAAATCTCACCACGCAATGTGATTTCACCCGTCATAGCGACATTAGACCGAATAGGAATGCGCGTCAGTGCTGAAACCAATGCGGTACACATTGCTACCCCGGCACTCGGGCCATCTTTCGGTGTTGCCCCCTCTGGCACATGAATATGCAGATCATTTTTTTGATGAAAATCTGCATCAATCCCTAATGTTTCAGCACGGCTACGCACAACAGTTAATGCCGCCTGAATAGACTCCTGCATGACGTCCCCCAATTGACCGGTATAGGTAAAGTTACCCTTACCCGGCACTAAAGCTGATTCAATCCGCAATAATTCACCGCCTACTTCAGTCCATGCCAAACCGGTGACCTGTCCTACTTGATCGTATTCCTCAGCACGACCAAAACGGAAACGGCGCACCCCCAGATACTTTTCTAATGTTTTTGGCGTAATTACTAAAGCAGTATCACGTTTTTTCAATAAGATTTCTTTCACAACTTTACGGCAAATCTTTGAAATCTCACGTTCTAAATTACGCACTCCAGCTTCACGAGTATAATAACGAATGACATCCCGCAATACTGTTTCACGAATAACCAATTCATCGCGCTTGAGACCATTATTTTTCATTTGTTTTGGCGCAAGATAGCGTTCGGCAATACTGACCTTCTCATCTTCTGTATAGCCTGATAGCCGAATAACTTCCATACGATCTAACAGTGCTGGCGGAATATTCAACGTATTTGCAGTGGCAACAAACATCACTTCAGATAAATCAAAATCTACCTCTAAATAATGATCATTGAAGGTATGATTTTGTTCAGGGTCCAACACTTCCAATAATGCAGATGCCGGATCCCCACGAAAATCCATCGCCATTTTATCAATTTCATCTAGTAAAAAAAACGCATTGCGCGAATTCACTTTAGCAAGATTTTGAATGATTTTACCGGGCAAAGCGCCAATATAAGTGCGCCGATGACCGCGAATTTCGGCTTCATCACGCACTCCACCCAGTGACATGCGCACAAACTTGCGATTAGTTGCCCGTGCAATGGATTGCCCTAATGAAGTTTTACCAACCCCGGGCGGTCCAACCAAACATAAAATCGGCCCCTTTAATTTCCGCACCCGCTGTTGTACAGCTAAATATTCTAAAATGCGTTCTTTAACTTTTTCTAATCCAAAATGATCTGCATCTAATACCTTTTCTGCAACCGAGATGTTGTTGCGAATACGGGTACGCACTTTCCATGGTACTGATATTAACGTATCAATATAATTGCGTACTACCGCCGCTTCTGCGGACATCGGCGACATCAATTTTAATTTATTTAATTCAGCAAGTGCTTTTTCATGCACATCTTTCGGCATACCAACCGCATGAATGCGCCGACTCAGTTCTTCAAATTCATTTGGCGCGTCTTCCAGTTCACCCAATTCTTTTTGAATTGCCTTCATTTGCTCATTTAAATAATACTCGCGCTGATTTTTCTCCATTTGACGCTTGACACGTCCGCGAATACGCTTTTCCATTTGTAGCAGATCATTTTCAGCTTCCATTAACCCCATCAAATGTTCAATGCGTTCTGATATGTCAATCATTTCTAAAACGCGCTGTTTTTCCTCCAACTTCAATGCCATGTGTGCCGCCATTGTATCCGCAAGACGACTGGCATCATCAATACTCGCAAGCGAAGTTAATACCTCGGGCGGCACTTTTTTATTTAATTTAACGTATTGCTCAAACAACGTAACTGCCGAACGCATCAATACTTCTTGTTCACGCTCATCAATCGTCAAGGTTTCTTCTTGCGACGCAACAAACGCACTAAAATATCCATGTTTATCAGAAAATTTTGCGGCGGTAGCGCGATGATGTCCTTCCACCAACACCTTGACCGTACCATCTGGTAATTTCAATAATTGCAAGATGTTGGCAAGGGTACCAACAACATGCAAATCTTTAATATCAGGATCATCAACATCTGCACTTTTTTGTGCCACAAGAAATATTTTCTTATTATGATTCATTGCCGTTTCAAGGGCTTTAATAGACTTATCACGCCCAACAAATAACGGAATGACCATGTGTGGATAAACGACAACATCGCGCAGCGGTAAAACAGCAACTTCTTGCGCAGTTGAAGAGAAAAAATCTGACTCAGAAGGGCGTTCTACCATAAAACTAATTCTCGCTAAATAGATTAATAAAACACCTAGTCATGTTGACACAATGACCACAATGAAACCGAAAATATACTCAGTAAATGCCAACTTTCGGTTGTTTTAATAATGAATGTTCATCCTGAATCTATCGCAGGATGCAACGACATTGAAATTTTTCAGGACAATCAAGAGTTGGTACATGCGTTGTACTAAAACCGAAAAACTCGCTTAGAAAATCTATAACTGCATGTGGAACTAAACCATAATAACCACAATGTTCAACCTCCAGTCCGTCTATCAATACGATCTATTAGTCTGTTTGAATGATTAATCCGATGCGGCCAACAACTGATTCGATTCCACACCATCATAGATAATAAATGGTTTATTTTCGCCGTTAATAACAGATTTATCCACCACGACTTTAGAAACATTGTGCATTGACGGCAAATCATACATGATGTCGAGTAAAACCTGTTCCATAATAGTACGCAAGCCCCGCGCCCCTGTTTTACGCTCCATTGCTTTCACTGCAATCGTACGCAGCGCATCATCACGCAACTCAAGATCACAATTTTCCATTTCAAATAGCCGCCGATATTGTTTATAAAGTGCATGTTTTGGTTCTGTCAAAATACGCATCAATGCGGCTTCATCTAATTCCTCCAGTGTCGCCATGACGGGCAACCGTCCGACAAATTCGGGAATCAATCCATAACGAATCAAATCTTCTGGTTCAACAGCACTGAGCAATTTGGTCATTTGTTTATCATCATCTGGGCTATGCACTTCAGCGGAAAACCCAATACCACCCTTTTTAGACCGATTGCGAATAATCTTGTCTAATCCCGCAAATGCGCCGCCAACAATAAATAAAATATTGGAGGTATCCACCTGTAAAAATTCTTGCTGGGGATGCTTGCGTCCACCCTGTGGTGGGACTGAAGCAATAGTGCCTTCAATCAGTTTTAATAACGCCTGTTGCACACCTTCACCGGAAACATCCCGCGTAATAGATGGATTATCTGATTTGCGTGAAATCTTATCAATTTCATCAATATAAACAATGCCAGTTTGTGCCTTTTCGACATCATAATCACATTTTTGTAACAATTTTTGAATGATGTTTTCGACATCTTCACCAACATAGCCGGCTTCAGTGAGAGTTGTTGCATCTGCAATGGTAAACGGAACATCAAGCAATCTTGCTAATGTTTCAGCCAATAACGTTTTACCAGAACCTGTGGGCCCAATCAAAAGAATATTACTTTTAGCAATTTCAATGTCGTCTTTAGAATCCGCCACTTCTAAACGTTTATAATGATTATAAACGGCGACCGATAAAACCTTTTTAGCATACTCTTGACCAATGACATACTGATTTAAACTATCATTGATTTCATGAGGTTTTGGCAATTTGCTAGTTGCCTCACCCATATTTTCCTGCATCTCTTCTCGAATAATGTCATTGCACAACTCAACGCATTCGTCGCAGATAAATACTGAAGGGCCAGCAATTAACTTACGCACTTCATGCTGACTTTTGCCGCAAAATGAGCAATAGAGCAACTTACCTTCATCATGTTTTCCGTGACCATGTCCGCTCATAATGATCCATTTCTCCATAATTGCGTTCTGGAAGGTGTGATGAAAAGACTTATCAAGTTATCATCACCGCCACTCAGGCACAAACCCAAATCAAGACAACAGTCTTTTTAGATACTTGCTATCTTATTAGGATGAACTGACGCTAATCAAAGTGTAAATACTAGCGCAAAATCAGCTTGATTGTTCAATGGTACAGGTTGCTGTTTTTCAATTAAGTCTATATAAATAGTCACAATAGGTGTCTATTATCAAGACTTTTCAGGAACAGTGCGCTCGCTGAGTACCTTGTCAATTAAGCCGTAAGTAACTGCCTCTTCACCGCCGAGGAAACGATCCCGTTCAGTATCGTCAGCAATTTTTTCAATTGACTGCCCAGTATGAAAAGCCAGAATACGATTTAATTGATCGCGTAAATATAAAATTTCGCGGGCGTGAATATCAATATCCGTTGCTTGCCCTTGAAAACCACCTAATGGCTGGTGAATCATCATGCGTGAGTGCGGCAAACAAAACCGTTTACCAGCCGCGCCCCCAGTGAGTAATAATGCACCCATACTGGCTGCCTGACCGATACATAAAGTGCTGACATCCGGACGAATAAAGCGCATGGTGTCATAAATTGCCATACCAGCAGTGACTGAACCGCCCGGTGAATTGATATAGAAATGAATATCCTTGTCGGGATTTTCAGATTCGAGAAATAACAATTGCGCAACCACAAGGTTAGCTACATGGTCATCAACCGGTCCAACCAGGAATACAACACGTTCTTTTAGTAATCGTGAAAAAATATCATAAGAACGCTCACCTCGGGCAGTTTGTTCGACGACAATAGGCACAAGTCCGAGGTTTTGGGGAGTCCAAGTCTCCATCTCAATATTCACCGTCATGATACGTTAAACTCATTAATTCTTAATTAAAAACGGTTGCAAAACCGGCAAGCATTATCAAATGACCCGAAAATCAGTATGTAATGATTTCTATCATAATTACTCTACAATTGCTTGAGAGTCTTTTGCCTCCAACGCATCAATCCATTGTAAAAAGCGCGTGGGCTCTTCTTCAATCTCTGCATCCTGAAGTAGGCGTTGTATGACTAAGTCTTCTTTTACCACTGCTTTGATTTCGCCCAACTGCTCAACATTTTCATAACAATATTTGATAAAAACGTCTGGTTCTTCATAGGTCTCTGCCAATTCTTCTATTTTATTGCGTATGCTATCTTCGTCCGCTTGTGCATTAAAATCTTTCACCGCTTTTTGCAATAAAAAACCCAACCGTACCCGGTACTCAGCGGTTTGAATGAACAACGGTTGCAATGATTGTAACGCATTTTTAATTTTCCATTTGGATTGCCACTGTGCTGCAATTTGTTGCGTTTCTTCTTCGATTAAACTCTTTGGCACGATAATTGGGTTAGCTTGCATGAGTGCATCGAATACCTGCGATCTCAAGTGACTTCTAATACGTTTCTTTAATTCGCGCTGCATATTAGTATGCACTTCAGCACGGAATGTGCTTATTTCTCCATCGGTCACGCCCATATTATCAATTAGTTCTTCTAGTGATGGTAATGTTTTTTCACGAACAGACTCCACCTCAACTTTGAAATGTACATCCTTACCTGCCAGCGTTGAATCTTTATAATCATCGGGAAACCGTAGATCAAATTCGTGTTCTTGATCTGTGCTCAGATTAAATAAATGACTTTCAAATCCTGGGCAAGGAACATTAGGATTTTCTTTCTCATTGCCGAGGTTAATGAAAATAGGCACTGCTTTGTCATCTTGAAAAGGTTGGCCATCAACAGTGCCAATGTATTTTGCGGCAATCCAATCGCCATCTGCTGATGGACGGTCAACTGGCGAGAATTCTGCATCCCGTTGACGCAACCGTTCAATCATGTCATCTACGTCGTTTTCATTAATTTCTATCAAGGGACGCTTGATTTTATGCCCCTGAATTGATTGCAATTCAAATTCAGGCAATATTTCAAAAATTGCTTTATAAGCATAGCGATTTATTTCGAGATCAATATCCGGTTCAATAACGGGAGGAGCGGCCGGATGTAATTCGTGTTCTTTAATTGCACTGATAAAGGTTGAATCCACGAGGTCTTCAAATACTTCATGGCGGATTTGTTTGCCATAGTGTTTGCGCAATACCGATAACGGTACTTTGCCGGGGCGGAATCCTGCCACGCGCGCATTGCGCATGTATTCTTGAGTGCGTTTCTCAACGGCAGTGTCAAATTCTTCTGTTCCTAATTCTACAATCATTTCACGCACTAATCCTTCGCGTGCTTCCACAGACACCACTTGCATTGAGATCATCTCCATAAATGATTTGCGCCGAATCCGGCATGAGATACAGTTTTTAATACTGGTTGTTTAATTCTGAAACAGCACCAGTATGGCACATAATTTAACCGCGTTTAATATGTTTTAAACGCCCGCATTTAAATGACTTTTGAGAAGCCAATGGGGCCACGTTTAGCAATAAGATAGGCGTCAAATGCCATGCAAATATTGCGAATAAGCATCCGCCCCTTGGGTAAAACACGAATCCCGTGCGCTTCAATGATGAGTAAATCATCCGCTGCCATACCGGCCAATTTTTCTAAACTGGGGGCGAAATAATCCCGAAATACGATATTCCACGTTTGTTCAACGTCGGCAAAATCAAGCCGAAAATGACAAATTAAACGGGTGATGACATCGCGGCGAATTTCATCATCACGATTGAGTTCAATTCCGCGAAAGACCGCTAAATGTCCAGCATCAATGGCGGCATTGTAGGCCTCTAATTCACGTTGGTTTTGGCTATAAGTATTAGCGACCTTGCCAATTGAGGTAACGCCCAAACCTAATAAATCACAATCGGCGTGGGTGGAATAGCCTTGAAAATTACGATAGAGGGTGCCATTGCGTTGGGCGAGGGCTAATTCATCGTCTGGCCGTGCAAAATGATCCATGCCGATGTACAGCCAACCGCTATTGGTGAGGCGTTCGGTGGTCATTTGGAGAATGTCTAATTTGACCTGCGGCGGCGGTAAATCTTCATTACGAATACGCCGTTGTGGTGCGAAACGTTCTGGCAAATGCGCATAATTAAATACGGAAATGCGGTCGGGATTGACGGCAATGATTTTTTCTAATGTATTTGCAAAATTTTCAACCGTTTGGAAGGGTAAACCATAAATTAAATCAACACTGATGGAACGGAAGCCGGCCGTCCGTGCTGCATCTAATACGGTCATGGTTTCTGCTTCGGTTTGAATACGGTTAACCGCTTTTTGCACCTGCGCATCAAAGTCTTGCACGCCAAGACTCATGCGATTAAATCCTAATTCGCGCAGCAATTGAATGGTGTCACCCTGTGCTTCACGCGGATCAATTTCAATTGAAAATTCGCCAACATCATCACTCGCCAATTGAAAACATTCGCGGGTTTTATCCATTAAAAACCGCATTTGATCTTGACTAATGAACGTTGGAGTGCCGCCGCCCCAATGTAATTGGGTGACGATGCGGTCGTGATCGAATAATTCGGCTTGCATTTCCATTTCGCGCACCATTCGTTCAAGATAGGGCTGCGCAAGACTGCGATCACGAGTGGCGATTTTATTACAAGCGCAATAAAAACAGACGGTGTCACAAAAGGGAATGTGGAAATATAAAGATAGTGGGCGTTTGCTGGCGTTGCTGCGTTGACAAATTGTGCGATAAACGGCTTCGTCAAACTTGGGATCGAATTCAATCGCGGTGGGATAGGAGGTATAACGCGGGCCGCTTTGGTCATAGCGTTTAATTAAATCGCTATCAAAAATAGTCCGTTGATCGGCAGATTGCGAATGAGAAGTATGGGTGCGATCAAGCATCGGTAACCTCAAGCCCGTGACGGTGGGTTTCATTGATTTGTTTTAAGAGTAAATGGAATGGAATGCTGTCACCAAAGCGAGTGACTAATTCCATAAAGGGTAAATCTTCGCGGCCGAATGTGTAGCGTCCTGCGGCCATGGCGGAATAGAGTTCATCAATTGCACCTTGTAATGGCGCAATAAAAACGGGAAAGCCTTTGAGGTCTTCCAATTCGTATTCAAAACAATCGCGCAAGGCGGCCACTTCAAAACGTGCTTGCTGTACCCAATCAATGTATTCGTCGGCGGTGCGCGCCCGTTGAATTGCCATAGTGTGATACGCTATTGATTATTAAAAAAGGTGATGATAATCAACCAGTTGACTTTTGTAAAGCAAAAACACACCACTTCCGCCGCGTTGAAATTCTAACCAGGTGAATGGCACGTCGGGAAAACGCGCTTCTAACGCGGCGGCGCTATTGCCGACTTCGACTAATAAAATGCCATTGTCATTTAAATAATTTGGCGCCGTTTGCAAAAGCTGCTGGACGGTATCTAATCCATGTTCGCCGGCGGCAAATGCTAATTGCGGTTCATGTTGATATTCGGGCGGTAAACTGATTAAGTCGGCGGCGCTGACGTAAGGTGGATTGGAAATAATCATGTCATAGCGGCGGCCGTTAAGCTGGGTAAATAAATCCGATTGAATTAATGCTACCCGCTCGGCTAGGCCTTCGTGTTCATTGCTTAACCGCTGCACGTTAATTGCCGCTACTTGTAATGCTGCAGCCGATAAATCAACTAAATCAACTTCGGTGTGGGGTAAATGCACGGCAATTGCTAATCCAATACAGCCGCTGCCGGTGCAGACATCTAACACCCGTTCAATCTGTTCTGGATCACGCCAGGGCGCGAATTGATCTTCTATTAATTCTGCCAATGGTGAACGGGGAACCATAACGCGCTCATCAACGGCGAATTCTAATCCCGCAAACCACGCTTGCCCGGTTAAATACGCGGCCGGCCGCCGCTCGCTGATGCGCCGTTCTAACAGGTCTGCAATGCGCGCCCGTTCGCTGGTCGTGAGGTGACACGGATAAAACTGCGCGGGGAGCGGTGACGGTAACTGTAACGCATGTGCCACGAGCCACGCGGCCTCGTCGAGGGCGTTGTCGGTGCCGTGACCAAACCATAATCCAGCCGCGTTGAACCGAGTGGTGCCCCAGCGAATAAAGTCTTGAATGGTGGTCAGTTCGGCGATGTCGGTTGGCATGAGGGTGGGGCGGTTGGCCGGCACGAGTTGGCGATTGGTAAGCATAGCATTGTTAGCGCCGTGCGATAGCCCCGCCGCTCGCATTATTCGCCGTGATCGGGGAGGCGCAGGCGGGTGACGGGCTGACCACCCAGCAGATGGTGTTGCAAAATCTCTTCCAGATCGCTGTCGTCGCGGTAGCTGTACCAAATTGCCTCGGGGTACACGACTAAAACTGGCCCTTCGGCGCAGCGGTTGAGGCAGCCGGCGCTGTTGATGCGCATTCCACCCGCGCCGTCGAGTTTGAGTTCTTTGCTGCGGCGCTTGAGATAGGCATGGGCGGCGTGGGCGTTGCTTTGCGCACAGCATGAACGGCCGTCGGGGCGCTGGTTAATACAACAAAAAATGTGATGGCGGTAATAGGACATGACTGGTATTTGTTTGGTTGCAATTGTGAATTGATGGGCGGGTTATTATCGCTTGAAATGCGCGTTAAGCCAAGTGAATGCGGTGGTAGTGTTATCCTAATGTCTGAATAAATGTCAACACCGCATAAGCGGCCGCTTCTGGTAATCGACGGCGCTGTTCATAAATCGCGTCAGTAATAGTCATATTAGTTCAATCCGGCGGTGCAGCGTTGCATGGATAATGGCATAAGAGCGATCACGCAAACCAATGCGCAAACCTTCAATATAGACAATCATCCAGCAGATGCCACTGAACAATAAAAAGGTTTTGGTTAATAAATCATCATTCATATCGCAACTCCTCCCGCACTGTTTTCATTACATCATGCCGCTCATCTACTTCCACAAAAGCCCAGCGCCCAAACCGCTTGGCATTATTCACCGCCGGAATCCATAGCGTCTGCATTGTCGCGGTTTTAGCATCTTTATCATCGCGTTGATCCCCCGATACTTCTAACACGACATTGAGTAAATCGGCGTCACCATATCCGTCATCAATACGCACAATAAAATCTGGGAAATACTGCCGCGCCCGTCCGGCATAGGTGTAGGGAATAGAAAAATCTAATTGGTTAATCGCCTTCACATAGGCGTTCACTTCCGGCATTTGTTCTAAAGTTTTGGCAACAATGATTTCCCAATGACTATCACC
This sequence comes from Thiospirillum jenense, assembly GCF_014145225.1. GTDB lineage: Bacteria > Pseudomonadota > Gammaproteobacteria > Chromatiales > Chromatiaceae > Thiospirillum > Thiospirillum jenense. The sequence continues at coordinate 123,905 of NZ_JABVCQ010000004.1, read as the reverse complement.
AACCACATGCGATAGCGGACATTTTTCACTGGTCGAATAGGTGGTGCGCACGGTGAAGTAATTCACACCATTGGTATCACCAATTGCATTGTGCGGCTGGAAAATAGGCAATAAAATAGGTGCGTCATCCGCTTGTTGTTGGTTGCCATTTATAATTGCTTGATAAATACGCTCGGCGGCGGTATGGGCAAGATCAAGCAATAGCAATAATTGCGGACCGGTCTGGTCTTGATAGGTCACGCAGTGCTGTAACCACCGCCGTGTAATCGTCAGCAATTGCGGATATAACCAATGCTTGAATTCATTCGCTACTTTGCCACCAATAGCATACTCAGTCGGCGCTTGCGGAAAATACGTTTCCAATACCAATTTAGCCAATAAAAAAGCAACTTCATTCTCCCGCCGCATTTCCAAATCCCGCATGGTGTGAATATGAGACGCGCCAATCACCGGCGCCATTTCTACCTGCGTGGGAATGTGTTGAGTATTGAGAATCAATTGACTGCTGGCGGTGAACTGCGCCGTCACCCGCTCCGCCGGCAAATGATAGCGATAACCCGCTAATCGTGGAAAAATAATACCACAACTGGTTTGACGTTCATTCACACTGATAACATGCGTGGGGGCGTGTTTTACTAGCTCGCCATTGCCGCCCGCCATTGGAATGAATTGAAATGGCACCCCGTAGATTTCGGCGTATTCAGCGGGAAAGGCGTCAAACTCGGCAATTGAACCGTCCGCCAAAGTCATGCGGTAGGGAATCAAGTCATAACTCATGCGCCGCAATCCACGCCCAATCACCTGCTCACATAATAATTGGGTACTGAATGCGCGAATACCCATAATGTGCGTCACGGTATTAGTATCCCAGCCCTCGGTGAGCATTGACACTGACACCACGCATTTAATGTTTTCGCCCAATTTATTGCGCTTGCCAACGGTATTCATTACCTCGCGCAAGATGTCCTCGTCTGTCAATTGATCGGTAGTGCGTCCCGGGCGCTGCCGTAATTCCAATTTGAATTCGGCAATTTCATTCGCGGCCGCCTGACGAAATTCATCCGTCAATGCCTCGCCGGATTCTAAGCGCACACTGTCTATTAACAAACTATTGGGATGCGCCGCCCAGCCCACATCCTGACCATCTGCTTTTACATTACTAAAAATCGGCAAATGACCCGGCACCAATACCGTTTGACCAGCAACCGTTTTTTCATAGCCGGCAATCCAATCAAACACCAATTTGGAGACGGTAGTATTACTACACACCACAATAAATATCGGCGGCATCACTGAATGACCGGCCGCGAGGTGTTTTTGATAAGCGCAATACTCTCGTTCATAATCACCATACAGCAGACGCAACGCGCTATGTAATGTATCGGGCAATTGACCAGTGGTGTAATCTGATTTTTTACCGCTCGGTAATTGTTTGCCCACAACTTGCCATAAATTGCGGCAAAGTGGATTACCCAAATCATCTGTATTATCATCTACTGGAAAACGCGGCACCTTAACAATGCCCGATTCAATTGCATCAATTAACCCAAAATCCGACACTACCCATTGAAATAATTCACCTTCTTTATAGCCAGAACCCGCTAAAAAATAAGGCGTCGCTGATAAATCATATACCGCTTTAATACCGAGTTTATGCTGCACCGCCTTTAATCCATTCATCCACACCCGCGCTTCAGCGGCGCGTACTGCCGCCTCACGTTTTATTTCACCCGTTAATTTTTCATTCTCAGTATTTGGCTTACTTTGATAACAATGATGTGCTTCATCATTAATGACAATGATGTGCCGCTTATTACCAAATTCACTACACACCCGCTTGACCATTTGCCCCGGGGTTTCTTCAAATGCACTCTGCGGCCGTTTACCAGTTAATACCCGCTTGGTTAAGCCCGCCGCTTCATTGGATTCGCGCAACATAAAAGCGTGGTAATTGGTAATAACAATCTTGGCACTGCCGAGAATATCCAGATCGGCTAGGGAAATGAGATCAAGGTGGCGGTAATAATTCTCGGGATCACTTGGTAATAACACCCGCAACCGATCTCGAATAGTAATGCCCGGACAGACAATGAGAAACGCATCAGTAAACCGTTTATCCGTTCGCACCGCGTGTTTATTTAATGCCTGCCACGCAATTAACATCGCCATTACCACCGTTTTACCCGACCCCGTCGCCATTTTGCACGCCATTCGATTGAGTAGCGGCTGGTCATCTGGCGTGGCCGCGGCATTGCGTTCGCGTAATTGATGTAACCAATAACTGCCTTGATTGCCATCTTTATTCGGCGCGATCTCAGTCAAATAGATAATTGTTTCCACTGCTTCAAGCTGACAAAAGAAAAGGCGTTTATTGCGTCCGTCACGTTGCCAATCATTCAATAAGCGCCTCGTAGTCGCGGTGACAGATGGGTAGCCCAACTGCCGCCAAACACCCACCCGTTCGCGTAAACCATTAATCAGCGGGTTGTCATCACAGCGGTAGTCATTGGGCAGTTCTAATGCCAGCAATTTGTTTTTAACCTTTGGCGGCGGGATTGGGCTAATATAAACGCTCTGACGCCGCCCAGTGATGATTTGATCGGTGATTCCGGTGTGAATCAACGAAAAATGGCGTTGGGGAATTGAAAAGGGGGAATTGATAATCGGGTTTTTAATAATGACGGACATCACAATGACTTCGGTGTTTTACATAATCGTTATAATAATGGCGCGGTTGAGGCTGGCCAAATGGCTTGCTGCTTGGCGACTTAGCGCACGTCACCTGCTGGGCGGCCACGACAACCCAAACGCATCACCGCTTGCCAGTTGTGCCTGCCCCGCCTAATCTAATCGCCTTTCACCACCAGCACCCTGCTGCGCCGCAGCATTTATTCGGTACTTGTCGTAAATGAGCCACACATCCCACCCTCACATCGTCATAGGCGGCGGCATTAGCGGTTTAGGTGCTGCGTACTTGGCAGCGCGTGCTGGTACCCCAACGCTGGTGCTGGAACGCAGCGCCCGCATCGGTGGCTGCATTCACACGCATCGCTTTGATAACTTGCACAATTTTTGGATTGAAGCCGGCAGCCACAGTTGCTTTAACAGCTACGGTACGCTACTGGATATGTTAGAACAGCGCCATCACCTGTCGCGCATCGTGGCGAAAACCAAAGTCAGTTACCGGCTGTGGCGGCAGGGCAAGCGGCGGACGATTTTATCGGCATTGCACCCGGTGGAATTGCTGACCTCGTTGCCGACCTTGCAGCGGTTAAATAAAGCTGAATGCAGCGTCAAGGAGTACTACGGGCGCGGCTTGGGAATGCGCAACTACCGTGACCTGTTCGGTCCGGCGTTTCGCTCGGTGATTTGCCAACCGCCGGACGATTTCCCCGCCGCCGCGCTGTTCCGCAAAAAACCGCGCCGCAAACGCATTTTGCGCAGCTTCACCATGCCCGGCGGGTTGTCTGACATCGCGGCGCTGATCGCCGGCAGCGACGGACTCGAAGTGCGCACCGATCAAACGATCACCGCGTTGACTCGTGACGCGGGCGATTGGCAACTGACATTAGCTGACGGCAGCCAGTTGACCACGCCGCGTTTAACGCTCGCCGTGCCGCCGGATGTCACGGCGCAGTTGCTGACCACGAGTCACCCGCAAATTGCCGCGCTGGTTGGGCAGATCGGCATGGCAGAAATTGATACGCTGGTGCTGATATTCGCCAAAGCCACGCTCAAATTGCCCGAGTTGGCCGGTTTAATCAGCGTGGACGGGCAGTTTTTATCCGCCGTGTCACGCGATTTCCGCAGTGATCCGCGCTATCGGGGATTTTCGTTCCATTTTCCCGGCGGCGAGTACAGCGAAACTGACCAAGTGGCGGCGGCCTGCGCGGCACTTGGCACCCAGCCGCCGCAGGTGCTGGCGCAGATGCAGGTGCGCAATCGCCTCCCCGCGCTGCGACAGGGGCATCATCTGCTGGTGGCGGAACTTAACCAGTTGTTGGCCGGGCAACCGCTGGCCATCACCGGCAACTGGTTCGCGGGCGTGGCGATTGAAGATTGCCTGCTGCGTAGCGCCAGCGAAATGCAGCGGCTGTTGACCAGTTAAAGTGCATCTGCTCACGAGACCCGCCGCCGTCGGCAATTGCGGTGTTGTCACCCGCGTTGATCGTTTCCGCGCCGCCGTGTGGGGACGATCAAACAATGACTTACGCACCGATGGCGCCGCATCACCCGCTTTGACAATGGCAATTATCGTGGCAGTCCCCATTTAATCACCCGACACTGGTGTCGTTGACAACGCCAAGTGACCGCTCAACGTTCAACTGTCTCACCCAACGCGGTGAAACTAAATGATTTTTTCCCTGTTTAACTCACTTGTGGTGCGCGGCGCCGTTCACCACGATTTGCCGAAAGGATTGTGATTCACATGTCTGAATTAACCAAAGAAGCGATTGAAACTGCGATTAAATGCTATCAAGAACCGCATTTGGGGCGTGATTTGATTACCGCCCATGCGATTAAAGACATCACCATTCGTGGCGATCAGGTGAGCGTTGAAATCATGCTCGGCTTTCCCGCGGCGGGCATCCGAACCTCGTTGGCCGAGGCGGTGCGCAGACAGGTGCTGATGCTTGGCAATGTCAATGCTGTGCAGGTCGAGATCAATTGGGACATCAAGGCGCACTCGGTGCAGAAGTCGCTCAAACCCATTGACCAGGTTAAGAATATTATCGCCATCGCCTCGGGCAAGGGTGGCGTGGGTAAATCCACCACAGCGGTCAATTTGGCACTGGCGTTGTCAGCCGAAGGCGCGCAAGTCGGGCTGCTCGATGCCGATATTTACGGTCCCAGTCAGCCACGCATGTTGGGCATCAGCGGTAAGCCGGAATCAAAAGATGGTAATAGTTTGGAACCAATGCGCAGTTATGGCCTGCAAGCGATGTCCATTGGGTTTTTAATTGATGAAGAAACGCCGATGATTTGGCGCGGGCCAATGGTGACGCAGGCGTTGGAGCAATTATTAAATGACACCAATTGGTCGGCGCTGGATTATTTGGTGATTGACCTGCCGCCGGGTACTGGTGATACGCAATTGACGCTGGCGCAGAAGGTGCCGGTGTCGGGTGCGATCATCGTCACCACGCCGCAGGACATCGCGCTGCTGGATGCGCGCAAGGGCTTGAAAATGTTCCAAAAAGTTGAGGTGCCGGTGTTGGGCATCGTCGAAAATATGAGTACCCACATCTGCTCCAAGTGCGGGCATGAGGAACACATTTTTGGCGCTGGCGGCGGGGCGTTGATGGCGGCGCAGTACGGCGTACAGTTGCTCGGCTCGCTGCCGCTGGATATTCGCATCCGCGAGGAAACTGATAACGGCAAGCCGACGGTGGTTGCCGCACCCGACTCGCGTATCGCTATGATTTATCGAGACATTGCACGGCGGACGGCGGCTAAGTTGTCGTTGCAAGCCAAAGATTATGCGGCGAAATTCCCGCGCATTGTGATTCAAAATAACTAGCAGACGGGGTGGGCGACTGCGCCGCTGCTGCTGCCTGGAGGTGGTCTGAACCGGCCACTTCGCGGGCAAGTCACAGGATAGTTTGGGGATAAAAATTCTTGGAAATTATCCGTTAATCGGTTCAATATAAGATCGGACTTTAACAATTAACCAGAGGTCGTTATGACAGATAGTAAAAAGTGGGTTTTCGGGTTTGAAGAAGGCGACGGCAAGAACAAAAAATTGCTGGGTGGCAAGGGCGCTAACCTGTGCGAAATGACGCGCATTGGGCTGAATGTGCCGCCCGGGTTCGTGATTTCCACCGAAGCCTGCTTGGCTTACCTCGACGATCCGCAGCGCGCACTGCCGCCGGGCGTGTGGGAGCAGACGCAAGCGGCGATGGCGGCCGTTGAAAAGAAGAGCGGCAAGGGTTTTGGTAGCGCCAGCGAGCCGCTGCTGGTGTCCGTCCGCTCGGGTTCGGCAATGTCCATGCCGGGCATGATGGATACCATTCTTAATTTGGGTTTGAATAGCACGACATTGCAGGGCGTGATTAAAGCGACCGGTGATGATGCCCGTTTTGGCTATGACGCCTACCGCCGGTTTATTCAATTATTTGGCAAAGTGGCGCTCGGCGTACCCGATGAATTATTCGACCGTGAATTCGAGCAAGTCAAGCACGCCGCTCATGCTAAACAAGACGTGGATTTGACCGCGAAAGATTTGCAGGACATTAGTGAGCGCTTTTTGAAAGTGGTTGAAAAGCACACCGGCCGTCCATTCCCCGAAGACCCGTATCAACAATTAGAAATTGCGATTAAAGCGGTATTCAATTCGTGGGGCGGCAAGCGCGCTGTGGATTATCGCCGTCAATTCAATATCACGCCCGACATGGCTAATGGTACTGCGGTTAACGTGGTGGCGATGGTGTTTGGTAATCGCGGTGATGATTCGGGGACGGGCGTTGGTTTCACCCGCAATCCCGGCACCGGTGAGAATAAACTGTACGGCGAATATCTCACCAATGCGCAGGGTGAAGACGTGGTCGCCGGTATTCGTACACCCAAGGCGCTCGATCAAATGGACGCCGAAATGCCGCAAATGGCTAAAGAATTGGCCGAATTGCGCAGCAAATTAGAAACGCATTATTGCGAAGTGCAGGATTTTGAATTCACCATTGAGCGCGGGCAATTATTCTGCTTGCAAACGCGCAATGGCAAAATGAATGCGCAGGCAATGGTGCGCACGTCAGTTGAAATGGTGCAGGAAAAATTAATCACCAAAGAACAGGCGCTGCTGCGCATTGATCCAATTAGTTTGGAGCAAATGTTATTCCCGCGTCTGGATCCGAGCGTCAAAGTCAAACCAGTGGCGAAAGGGCTGCCGGCCTCACCCGGTGCCGCCGCCGGTATTGCCGTATTTGACGCGGATCGTGCCGAGCATTTAGGCCGCGATATGGGGCAAAAAGTGATTCTGGTGCGCGAGGAAACCAAGCCGGAAGATATTCACGGCTTTTTTGCGTCACAGGGCATTTTGACCTCACGCGGCGGCAAAACCTCCCACGCAGCCGTCGTGGCGCGTGGCATGGGCAAACCGTGCGTCGCCGGTGCCGAGGGGATTAGCGTGGATGTCAACCGTCGTGAAGCCATCGTCGGCGAAAATCGCTTCAAAGAAGGCGATATGATCACGATTGACGGCTCATCTGGCGCGGTGTATTTGGGCGAAATCCCGACCGTCGAACCCGATTTCACGCCTGAATTGTCCACGTTGCTGGGCTGGGCGGACGAGGTGGCGCGGCTGAAAGTGATGGCGAATGCGGACACGCCAGATGATGCGCGGCGGTCACTCAAGTACGGCGCAGTCGGGATCGGCTTGGCGCGTACCGAGCGCATGTTTAATGACACGGCGCGGTTGCCAATCGTGATCGAGATGATTTTGGCCGAAACGCCCGAAGCGCGGCAGGCGGCGTTGGATAAATTGTTACCGCTGCAACGCGCTGATTTCCGTCAATTATTCGAGGTGATGGCGCCGCATCCGGTGACGATTCGCCTGCTCGATCCACCGATTCACGAGTTCCTGCCCGACGCGCACCAGTTGGAAAAAGAATTGGGCGAGTTGCGGGTGCTGGCGCAGAGTGCGCACGGCATGACCGCGCTGGCGGGGACGTTGAATTTGCTCAACGTGGGTGAGCAGGCGCGGCGTGATTTTGACGTGGTGCGGCGAGCGATTGATCCGATGTTGGTTGAGGAGGCGATCACCAAAAAAGAGACGATGCTCAAGAAGGTGCGGGCGCTGTACGAAACCAATCCGATGTTGGGGCATCGCGGCGTGCGTTTGGGCATCACGTTCCCCGAAATCTACCAAATGCAGATTCGGGCGATTCTCGAAGCCGCGGCCGATTGCGCCAAAGCCGGCATCAAAATCAAGCCGCAAATCAAGGTGCCGCAGGTGTGTACCGCCGAGGAATTGCGCAAGGTCAAGGAGTTTGTGGACACGATTCACACGCAGGTCGCCGCGCAGTACGGGCAGCCGGTCAGCTTCAAGTTCGGCACCATGATCGAGGTGGTGCGGGCGTGTATGCGCGCCGAGTCGCTGGCGGAAGAGGCGGAATTTTTCTCCTTTGGTACCAACGACTTAACGCAGGCGACCTTCTCGTTCTCGCGTGAAGATGCCGAAAACAAGTTCCTGCCGCTGTACAACCAGTCGAACATTTTGCAGGACAATCCGTTCGAGGTGTTGGATGTCAAGGGCGTCGGCAAGTTGATGAAACTGGCGGTCGAGTGGGGGCGCAGCGTGAAACCCGATCTGCACGTCGGCATTTGCGGCGAGCATGGCGGACATCCGGCGTCCATCGCGTTCTGCGACGAGGCGGGGTTGGATTATGTCAGTTGCTCCGGCCCGCGTGTCCCAGTCGCTCGGTTGGCGGCGGCGCAGGCGGCGTTGAAACAACGCGGACGAAAAGAATAAAGCAATACGCCGCGTGAATAACGCGGTCATTGATTGCGAATGATGAACGGCACTGTTTGAGCAATTGAACAGTGCCGTTTTTATTTGCGCTGACAAATGGATTTTTGCAATAATCAACCGGGGTTATTGTTTAACGCAGCGGGGAGGTTTAATGATGTTTTGCAAGCAACGTGGTTTGATTTATTGCGCAATTGCTGCGCTGGGATTGGTGACGAATTCGGTCTTTGCGGAGACGGATGGATTTATACCGGAAACGCCGGCGATGATTAAAAAAATTAAGGCGTGGGAGGCGTGTGCAGAGCGGGTGACAGCGCGGGAAGTTAAGATTTGTCAAAAAGCTGGATATACAGTTTGCATTGGCAGTAGTGGAAGAATAGATGAGGTTTTCACGGAATGTGGATATAAACCCAGCTCACAATTAACAAAAAAGCAGATTGAAGAAATTGATAGCAACTGTCAATCGGCGTCTTCTATTTGCGAGTATAAGTGTTCTTTTTGGGATTATGGCGATGACAGCACTGTTTGGAAATTAGCAAGTAAACGCTGCGCTCGTGTGTATGCGGCGAATGCAGGGAAACGCGCACAGGAAGAAAAAGAGCGCCAAGAACGATTGAAAAAAGAAGAAGAACAAGCGCTGAAAAAAGCAGAAGCAGCGCGTCAAGCCAAAGCATTGGAACGCGCAAAACCTTTCAGCATTGAACGCAGTTATCAAATCACCGACAATTACGTTGGCGTCATCATTCGCACTGATCGCGCCCGTTTCATTAAATGTGCATTGGTCAATGCCGACGATGACTATTTGCGCGTTGATACCGAAATTGTGACACCGCCGGTTGATGAAATGACAATTCGCTCAGACGGCGTGAATTGGACAGCAGTTAAATGCTGGGCAACAGAATTAAAATAGCGTTAATAAGTCACGCACTAAACCCAATCATCATTCCGGGAATCTAGCAATACAGCGCGGCGTGATTCCCACTTTCGCGGGAATAGCGAAAACCAATTCAGCAATCATGTTGCCGCAAATGATATTTGCCATATTCAATCCCGCACTTGAAAACGGCACTCCAATTCCGGCAAATCCACATTCGCCACCGCCACCTGCACCACCTGATCGAGCGCCAACTCCCGCCGCGCCCGCAACCGCACCTCCAGCGCCAGCGCGGGAATCAACGCCACCGTCCGCCGCTCCTCCTGCTCAACCACCACCGCCTCACCGCGCCACGTCGGCGTATGTTCTTGTAAATAAACCAATTTCCAGTGCAAATTCGATTGCCGCTCGGCCCGCCGCGTCGCCGCCGCGACGGTATCCGCCTGCGCCATGCGCGCACTAATGTCCGCCGCCGTCAACGGCACCTCCCCCCGCGCTGCCGCCCGCAATTGTTGATGCACCAACAAATCACCGTAGCGCCGCAGCGGACTGGTGACGCGGGAATACAGCGGCAACCCCAGTCCGGCGTGCGCGCCTGGCTCGGTACTGGTGCGCGACGGCTTGAACTGCCGCCGGTACGCAAACATCGCCGCCAACGTAGTCGGCTGTTCCACCCGCTCCGGCGGCGGTTGCAACGCAAACGGGATCAGCAATTGCTGGGCGTGACAAAATTGCGCCGCGGCCGTTCCCGCCATCAACATCGCCTCCGCCACCAGCGCCCGCGACGCCAAGCGCGGCAGTGGGCGAATCTGCACCGCCCCGTCGCGCACCCGCACCGTCACCTCGGGAAACTCCAACGTCGTGGCATTCGCCGCCAGCCGCCGTGCGCGAAACCGCTGCGTGATCGCGGTCAGCTCGGCAAACGGCGGCTCGGTCAAGCGCAACTCGGCGGCGGCGTAACTCAAGCGCGTCACCCGCACCCAACTCGGTTGAATGATTAAATCGGTCAATTCCCCGTCCGCCGTGCAGTGCATTCCAAATGATAATGCCGGTGACGTGTCTAATAACCCCAACCCCAGGTGTTCGGTAATTGCGGCCGGCAACATGTTAATCACCCGCTCCGGCAAATATAAATTCGCCCCCCGCGCTCGCGCTTCTAATTCTAATTCACTGCTTGGTGTCACCAGCGCGGCCACATCGGCAACATGAACCCATAAACGCTCACCGTCCAAACTAATGGCATCATCGGGGTCTTGATTACCCTCATCATCAATGGCAAAGGCGGATAAATGGGTTAAATCTAACCGCGTTTCATTCGGCAACGGCGGGACAGTTAATTCGGGATTTTCTAATGCCACGCCGCACCGCAGTGGATACGGATTATGCTGCGTTGACCAGTGTTTCACTTGAATTAAAAAGCGATGCGCGCTGGCGGGTGATTCGGGCAATTCGAGCAATTGCAATAACCGCGAGGACGGCGCTTGTTGATACGCCAACCGCTCAACTTCCTGCAAACGCGGCGCATCCTCGGGCAATAATTCCGCCGATTTCAGCCGCGCTAAAAACGCCTGCCAATCCTGCTCCGCCCGCAGTTTTGCCGCCCGTTCCGCCTGCTCCCGCGCAATGATCTCGGCGGTACGCGGGCGGATGGCGGCGGGCGTCCCGTCAAAATACACGCCCGCCATCACCACCTGCCACGCCGCCCACGCGGTCGCCGGCGTGTCGCTGCCGTACAACAGGTCGGCCAACTCGCGCAACGTGGTCGCCTCGCCGTCGAGTAATTGCCACGCCTCCTCGATGTCACCGGTGCAGGGCGTCAGGTCGGTCAAACTGCGCAGCGGGCCGGGGTGTAATAGCATCACGTCTTTGAGACGCACCCGCTTGCGGTCGCCGTCGGGCAGCTCGATGTCAATTTTGTCGCTGACTGAGCTGACGCGAGCGGGGTGGTGTTTGTATAAAACGAGGCTGTCATTGGCGAGAATGGAGGGTGAATTAACCACGATGATCTTGCTAATTAGTCAGTGAATGAGAGGGGCGGGTGGAAGTGACTATAATACGGCGCCGGTGCGGCGGGAGTGAGATTTTTAACTGTGCGATTGGTGCGAGGTGAAAAATGCTGTGATTAAACGCGAGTAGAATAGTGATTGAAAAAACCAATTGATGGCGGCCCGCGACGCACGGGTGAATAGCGCTGGAATGACGCAATTACACTCCCGCTTGAGAACCCGCACAATCGCGTGATTAATTCCATAATTCACGCGGATAATCCTGATAAATACTGTTTAATCCACGATAATAGCGTTGTCCGGCCGTTGCAATACGCATCAATTGCAATGGCGACACCGGGTGACGTTGCACGCGCATTGGCACTTTCATTAACGCATCATGCGCTTGTGCTGCGAATAATTGCGTAAAGCGCCGCAATGGAATGGCCGTCGGAGTTAATGGGTGCATACAATCATGCAAATCATGTGGATTAGTCACCCAAATACGCGGCTCAATTGCTAAATAATCGGGCGTCCCCGGCGAAGGTGTGCAAACGGTAAAACTGCATTGCACGGGCGGTAATTGCTGCACATAATCCCGCAACCGCGCAAATTCTATTTCACCGTATTCGGGTTGCACCATAAACGCCGCATGAACTGCAATCCCGAATGATCGCAATGTTTCTAATGCACGTTCATTCGCCGCCACCGTTCCGCCTTTCGCAGCGCGTTTTAATTCGTCATCGGTTGGGAATTCAAAACCTAGAAAGGCCGCATCCAATCCAATTGCCCGCCAGCGGCGTAATAATTCAGGAGAACGATTCACAGTGGTAGCGCGAGTCCAGGCAAAATAGCGTTTTTTAATTCCGCGGGCGGCAATGGCTTCGGCCAATTCCCACGCAAAGTTTTCGCAAATAAAGTTTTCATCATCACTGAAATAAATGTATTTGGCAGTTAATCCTGCTAATTCATTTACAACGGATGCTACCGGGCGCGGTTGATGCAGTCCATTGCATAAATGCGGCACAATACAAAAACGGCAGTGCATTCGGCAACCCCACGAGGTGCGCACCATTGCCACTTGATGAAATAATGGCTGCCAACGCGGTAATGATTCACCCGTCCACACGCTATAATAATGATGCCCCTGCCATAAATCACGGCGCGGTAATGGCAAATTAGCCGGATCAGGAAATTGCGGCCAATGTTGTTCTTCATCATCGCACCAAGTTTCATTGGTTAATAATACTTGCGGAATGCCGTTTAATTCCCGCCCGGCGGCAATTGCATTCACAATTTGTTGAAATGGCGCGCACCCTTCACCACGCACAATTGCATCAATTGCTGGAATGCGATAATCACGCGGCGCAACGGTGGCATGATGTCCGCCAACGACAATGCAGGTGAATGGTAATGAACGGCGAATGAACGCGGCAATCTGTTTAACAATGGATGCCTCGTGACTATAGCCAGTAATGCCGACTAATTGCGGGCGGAATTGACGCACCGTGTGAAATAAAACTGCCTGCGGCCAAGCGGTTAAACGCAAATCTAAAATACGAATATCGTGCTGCGCACCAGCCGCGGATGCAAGATAGCCCAACTCTAATGGTTCGAGTAATTGAAAGGCTTGCAGACCGTGAATAGACCGCAGCCGTGCTTTGGGTTTAATCAATAGAATACGCATGAACGGTCGCCTCAATTTCAAGCATTAAATCGCGGCGGCAAATCGCGCCATTTAAATATAAGATGGGAATTGTTTCGCCAAGCCAAGCGCGTAAATACGAATTAACTGAGTTGACATCAGCAGGATGGCGCAAATAGACTTTGAGATGATTGATTAATAACGGTGCGGTGTTTTTTGGCAATAATTGCTGTTGTGCTTGATTAACAATCCGTTCTAAATTGCGGTGCGTTTCTTGTAATTGACGTTGCAAATGATCAGGGTGCATGGTGACATGGCCAACAATACTCGCGGTGCCAGAGATCATTAATGTGTGGTGCTGTTGCGCATCACAATATGATAAAGCCCGCGCAAATGCTGGCGAGCGCAATCCGTATTGTATTGGGTAATAATAGGCGCTAATTTGGCGGGGATTTTCTAATGTAATGCCGGCGTGGCGACTGGCCAGCAAGTGAATAGAAACCCCGCCGGTATCCGTCCCAATTGCCGTCGCAGCGGGTAATGAATGCGAATCAATACCGCATTGCGTATAAGCCAAAGCGCGCCCCGTACAGAATGCGTGATAGCGTTTAACCCCCATTACTTCATCATTAATACCCGCCAGATAATGCCAAATTCTTAATAAATTCGGGCAGGGCGTTTGTTGCACGAAGGTTAATAGTCGGCTGTATGCTTGATAAATATCCTGTGTGAATTGCGCGGGTGGTGGTTCGGGGATGAGCAAGTGCGCAAATAATAACTCGTCACTCAACACATAACCAATTTCATTATGCCAACCCGATTGAATCGCTGCCCCAGGCGGCAATTGCCAGCTTTCATAATTGGGTGACGGCATGAGTAAAGGGGTGCCAATGGTGATGTCACACGGGTTATTGATATGACGTTCGTGCTGCATTCCATAACGAATCACGGCGAATGGTGCAGGGGTTGAATGTGCGAATGGATCAAGTGCGGGTGGCGCCATGAGATAATTAAAAACAATCGCCGGATGTGACATAACAACTTGCACCGAAAGAATTGATTAATTGATTATTCCCATCGTTTTATTGCAACAGTCTCCTGCGACTGCCATAAAAACCACGTCATTATAAAACCAATGGTTAATCCAGTGTGTTGTTTGACTAATGGGCTGTCAGCAAATACCGCGTGGCTCACATCATCATAGACTGCGTAAAGACTGAATAATTGATTGCGCTGGCGATGATAAAGACTGGTGCGTAAGCGCGTCCCAGCAAATCCCGCAGTTGCAGTATAGACCGGCCGCCAGTCGGTGGCGTCTTCTGAATTAACTTGGTAATAATAACGGTGTAATGCAGCCGAACTCCAGAGTGCCTCGGCACTGATTGACCAACGCCAGGGTTGATTCAAAAAATTGAATTGATGACGATAAGAAATACGCGGCGCGGTTGTATAACCAACCTGGCGTATTTGCTCGCCAATGGCTAATGCAGTACGCACGGGGAAATCAACAATGATCGCCTGTTGTTGAGTCGGGGATTGCCACGTTTTATAGCGCAGCATTGCGCCAATTTCTAATAATGGATCCAAATCATCCATACCAGCGCGGGCGGCATTATCATTAGTCACGGGTACATTGCCATAGGCGCTCAGATTGAATTCTAATTTGGGCGTGAGCTTGACAATACCCTGAATGCCATCGGTATTACTGCGCAAATATTCACCGCGATAAATGGGTAATAATACGGGATACGGGTAAGTGTGCGTTTCATTAGAACCGCGATAATCCGGTAATTGAATCAAGCCACCACCAATGCCGAGTTCCCAACGCGGCAGCGATTCCGCATTCAAATTGCTGGTGTGGTTTATCAATCCCGACAATAATAACATCGGCAATACCCAGGGTCGTTTAGCCATCGTTCACCTAGTCAAATCTGCAATGAAGCACTGTTGAAAATGGGTTTATGTTGATTGCCGCTGCCACAAATGACGTGGGCGCACCCCAATTAAAAATAATGTCCCCAAGTAAATCAAGATAGCCATGATAATTAAACGTAATAATCGTAGGCTATCAGCCGCTTTACTCATTTGCAACCACTCTTGATAACTGCCCATCATTAACCACAACCAGATTATCATTATTAAGGTGGCAACAACAATGCGTTGAAAGAATTGCCACCATTCAACAGTCATAGACCAAGCGCCGCTTTGTAATACAGCGCGTAATAATAATACGGCATTAAATAGTGATGCGAGTGCGACAGATAAGGCGAGGCCAGCGTGACCCAGCGGCCAAATAAAAATGGCGCTCAAAACTAAATGACAACCGACCGTCAAAACGGCAATTCTAATTGGTGTTTGCGCATCCCCGCGGCTATAGCAGGCGGGCGCTAATACTTTAATGGCTAATAATGGAATCACGCCCAGCGCATACGCCATTAACGCATAGCCGGCCATTAACACGTCGTGGTCGTTGAAGTGTTCTGAATGAAACAACAAGGCAATGATCGGCACGGCTAATAAACATAACCCGGCGGTGGCGGGCATTCCTAAAAATAGAATCCAGCGCACGGCTTGATCGAGTGTGGAATGAAACTCGTGCGCGCTGCCTTTGATGTAGGCATGGGCTAATAATGGCACGATGGCGGTGCCTAATGCGCTGCCCAAAATACCGAGTGGAAATTCGAGCAAGCGTTCGGCGTAATAGAGCCATGAAATGCTGCCGCTGGCCAATAATGAAGCAAAAAAACTGGCTAATAATAAGTTGACTTGATGTGCCGCAACGCCGAATACGTTTGGCCCCATGCCAGTTAAAACGGTGCGCACGAGCGGGTCGCGTAAATGAAACCGCGGCCAACTGAGTAGGTTTAAGCGAATTAACGCGGGTAATTGAATTAGCACTTGCGCGATGCCGGCGATTAATACGCCCCAGGCGAGTGCAAAAATTGGTTGATCTAAATGCGGAGCAATTAAAAAAGCGCAACTGATGAGGCTGATATTTAATAATGCGGGCGCTAATGCTGGCACGACAAAGCGTTGATAAGTATTTAACACCGCGCCGAGCAATGCGGTTAAACCAATCAAAATTAAATACGGCAAAGTCAAATACAGCATGTCTATCGCTAAAGGGCCGCGTTGTGGATCGAGGGCGACGCCCGGTGCTAATAAAAAAATGACCAACGGGGCGGCGAGGCTGCCTAATACGGTAATGATAAATAAACTGACGGTGAGTGTGCCGCTTAAATTGGCTAATAAACTACGCACGCCAACATCGCCGTGTTGGGCATGTTTGGCAGTGAATAACGGAACTAATGTGACGGCAAAGGCGCCTTCGGCAAATAAACGGCGGGTTAAATTCGGTAATTTAAATGCAATAAAAAAGGCGTCAGTATTAGCATTGGCGCCAAAGAGTTGGGCAATGACCAAATCACGCAAAAATCCCAGGATACGCGAAAATAACGCATAACTGCCGATTTGCGTGAATGGTGTACTCAGGTGACTGAATTTAAATGGTGGCATTGTAAAAATGGCATCGTGTTGTTAAATGTCGCGGCGGAGTTTATCAGTTTTATACAATAAAAAACCCCAGTCTTCAATCAGACCAGGGTTTTAGGAATGCGGCGCAGTGAATGATAATCACACAGCAGTTGCGTGAATAACCAACCTTCCCGCTGTCCAGTGATTGAGAATGAACTCGGCTAATGCGGCGGGTTGATTCAGCGCCAGCAGCGGCAACGAATAGTCAGTAGTTGGCGCGTCGCTGACTAATGCAATTAAATCAGGATCGGTGTAATAGTGCGCGTGATCGGCGGCGATTGATTGACTATGCTGCGTTCGTTGCACGGCGATTTTGGGATAATGGGCGCGGTGAAATCCTTCAATTAACACCAAATCAAATTCGGTTGAATCAAACCGCGCCAGCAGCGGTAATAAATCCGCTTCGCCGCCCTCGTGTAATAATACCCAACGCTGTTCACTAGCAATAATCACTTGCGCGGCACCGGCGGCACGAATGACATAACTATCTTTACCAGGTTGGTCAATATCAAACACATGATGGGCGTGTTTAAGATAACCGATGCGCAGGCCGCGCTGATTTAACAGTGGAATTAACTGGCGTAATAAAGTGGTTTTACCCGTGCCGCTGGGTGCAATGAACCCAATGCACGGCGGGTAATAAACGGCGCTCTGAACGACCGCGTTATTGACCATCCGCGACCCCGGCTTCGGCAAAGGTGGCCATTTCACTTTGTAATAAACAGGCGTGGCGCAGAATAGGCACGGCTAATGCGGCGCCGCTGCCTTCGCCTAAACGCATTCCTAAATCTAATAATGGAGTTAAGCCTAATGCGTCGGTCATGGCGCGATGGCCGGGTTCGGCGGAACTGTGCGCGGCAAACATCCAGTGTTCAATTCCCGGGCAGAGGCGTTGCGCGGCTAAGGCGGCGGCGGTGCTAATAAAACCATCGACTAAAATGGCTAATCGGCTGTGCGCGCAGGCAATGTACGCACCGGTCATGGCGGCGATTTCAAAACCCCCTAAACACATTAAAGTGGCGAATGGGTCTTTGAATTGATGATGATGTAATTCTAATGCTTGGGCGACTAATTGCCGTTTATGTGCCAGGCGTTCAGAATCAATTCCAGTACCCGGCCCGACTAATTGCGCGGGATCGGCATTTAAATACGCGCAGGCTAATGCGGCGGCGGCGGTGGTATTGCCAATGCCCATTTCGCCGCCAATGAATAATTGCGTACCGCCGCCACGCGCACGGGCAACTGCGGCGCGGCCAACGGCTAATGCGGTGCGTAATTGCGCATCGGTCATTGCCGCTTTTTGAGTGAAATTAGCGGTTGATGGGGCAATGATTTCAGAGCGAATGCGCGGGTCGGATGCAATGGGTACGACGCTGCCCAAAACAATTAACTCAATTCCCGCACCTAATGCGCGGGCTAATACGCTAATTGCCGCCCCGCCACGCGCCATGTTGGCGACCATTTGCGCGGTCACTTCCTGCGGGAAAGCGGAGACATTGTCGGCAGCGATGCCGTGATCGGCCGCGAAAATCACAATCCGCACCCGTTTGACGCTGGGCGTGACTGTGCCTTGCAAACCAGCGAGTTGAATCGCCAAATCTTCCAACCGCCCCAGCGCGCCGTGAGGTTTGGTCAACTGTGCCTGACGCGCCAGCGCCGCCTGCTGTGCGTCTAAATTGACCTGCGCGGCAGGCGTGTAAAACCAATCATCCAACCTCTTCATTAACCACGGTTCCCTTTCAATATCACGGGTAATCCGGCAACACATAACCACACTTGCCCGCAGTGCGCGGCCAGTGCCTGATGCAATTCACCAGCAAGATCGCCGTAGCGCCGACTAAGCGCGTCAGCGGGAATAATGCCTAAATTTGTTTCATTGGTCACGAATATTACCTGACCTGGCAGGTGGGGGAGGCGGTCGTGCAGCGCGGTTAGTTCACGTTGCAATTGTGTTTCATCACCCGCGCAGAGCAGATTGGTCAACCACAGCGTCAGGCATTCCACCAACACGCAGTGCTGCGGACTGGTGGCGGCGGTCAGCGCGGCGGCTAAATGTATTGGTTCTTCAATCACTTGCCACGTTGCCGGGCGACGCGCTTGATGGGCGGCAATCCGCGCTGCCATCGCCGCGTCACCCGCCGTGGCCGTGGCCAAATACCGCACCGCCAAGCCCGACTCCAGCGCCCGCTGTTCGGCAAAACGGCTTTTGCCCGAGCGCACGCCGCCGAGGATGAGCGCGTGGTGATTGGTCACAATTTAATCCCGATCACAATTCAATCCCAATTTGCGCGGCGATGCCGGCGGCGTAGGCGTGTTTGACCGAGCGCATCTCGGTGACGGTGTCAGCGTAATCGAGTAACGCGGCGGGCGCGGCGCGGCCGGTGATGATGACATGTTGCGCGGGCGGACGGGCGGCTAAACTGGTCAACACGTCGTCGAGCGGTAATAACTGCAATTTTAACGCGATGTTCAATTCATCCAACACGACGAGCGCGTAGTCGGGATTGCGCAAATATTCAGCAGCAACTGACCAAGCGGCCGCGGCACTGGCACGATCCCGCGCCTGATCTTGCGTCTCCCAAGTGAAACCCGCGCCCATGACGTGATACGCCACCAACTCAGATTGGCGGAAAAATACTTCCTCGCCCGTTTCACCTCGCCCTTTGATGAACTGAATCACCGCCACGCGCAAGCCATGCCCCAGCGCCCGCGCCACCATGCCAAATGCCGACGAACTCTTGCCCTTGCCAGTGCCGGTCAGCACCAGCACCACGCCGCGAGTGATGGTCGCCTGCGCCAGGCGTTTGTCCACGACGGCTTTGTAACGCTGCATTCGCTGCTGGTGACGCGACGGGGGCGCATTGTCAGCGTCAACACTATCAACAGGATCGGACGGCGGTTTGGTCATGGCATCATCTGTCCAACTGGGGGAATTCTGAAGCGACCGTCACGGCGCGCTGTTCTAACAAATCGCACCACAGATGCCCAATGACGATGTGCGCTTCTTGAATGCGGGCGGTATTGGTCGCGGGAACGCAGAGGCAATGGTCACACAATTGACGCATTTGGCCGCCGTCGCCACCGCTTAATCCAATCCGCGTCACGCCCAACTGCGCCGCCGTCTCCAGCGCCCGCAGCACGTTCGGGCTGTTGCCGGAAGTGGATAGCGCCATCACCACATCACCGGCACGGCACAGCGCCGCCACTTGCCGCGCAAAAATCTGGTTAAACCCGTAATCATTCGCCACCGAGGTCAAAATCGAGGTGTCGGTGGTCAGCGCAATTGACGCCAACCCCGGGCGCTCGCGGGCAAAACGCCCGACTAATTCTGCCGCTAAATGTTGACAATCGGCCGCGCTGCCGCCGTTGCCCAGCCAAAAAATGCGCCCGCCGCTGGTTAATCCCGCCCACATTTGGTCGGCAATCTGCGCGATTTGCGGGGTCAAGGTCGCCAAATCGCGGATCACGGCAAGGTGCGCGGTCAAAGTGGCGTGAATGAAGTCTGAATCCGACATGCGGCTATCGTAACTGAGTACAGGCGGTGATTAAAAGTGGCGGCTACTGTTATACTTGCGACATGAGTGTATGCGAAAATAACTAAGTAACGAAACAGTGAAGTTGCGATCACGTCGCCGCCCGCTGTCTTCCAAACATCTGCACTGCTGGCGCGGTACTTGCCTTAACTTGACCAGGGTGTCGAGCAACCAAGCCCCAAAAGGTGCCGGGTTAAACTACGAGGATGAGGAGAAACACACATGAGTTTTGATGCGTTAACAATTGGCGGGTTGCTCTTTGCGGTCCTGTCGGGCGGGTTTTTAGTCGGCGTGGTCAGTCACAACCGCCCCGCCAGCGAGTTGCGTCACGTCCAACCCATTCACGTTCAACAGACTGACGCCGGCGAAGTCACCGCCAGCAATGCTAATGATTCCTAAATCACCGCTCACGCCGCGCCTGAGCGTGAAAATGGTTGATTTAATTGCAATAATTTAAACAAGTCATGCGCGGGCGCCCGCGTCGCCTTTGTACAACAATCCAATTCTGGGCAGCAAGCCACTTTGCCGCAGGTGTAGTTTTAAAGCTACCACTGCGGCTTTTTTTTCGAGTCGGCGGGTACGCCGTTACCAGTCACGATTGCAAAGTGCCAGAATGACCGCCGGCCAGTTCCTCGTCAAAAATCGCCAGCACTTCCTCCAAAGTGGACAGCACTTCACGGCGGATGGCGACAATGTCCGGATGGCGATTCACCGCCCGCTCGGTTTCCGTCCACGCCGGCGGCAGGGGTTTGGAAGGACAGGGCAGGCTCAGACCGTGACGCAGCGGCGCCGGATTGGTGGTGGTGAGGGTTTGGAAGGCGGTGAAGGGCGTGAAGTTTTGCATGGCGGTGTTACTCGATGATGTGGTGGAGTTGGTGACAAAATAGCGGTACGCAGATCGCTATTGCCGCGAGCCAAATGGCGTGGTGTTCCAGGTGAAGTTGTACTGGGAAGTGACAAAATTCTCGGGAATTTCAACAAAGCCCGCGTAGTTGGTGCAGCGACAACCGACGGTGCATTGCGGGCTGGCGCTGCCACCGCTACCGTCGGGGCAGAGTGGATAAACGGTTTGATCGGGAATGGCAATGACGGTTGGGGTGCCGGGATTTTGGATGCTGATGTCACAACTGGCCACGCCGGTTGGGTTGCAGCGGCACGGTGCGGCGCTAGGGCCGGGCAAACCGTCGCCGTCAATGTCAGTTTGGTACAGACTACAGCCGTCCGCTTCGTTGATGCACACGCACGCGCTCGGGCAGAACGAATCCTCGCCGCCACCCTCGCCGTTGGGACACACCGGCCAAATCATCTGCTGCACCGTGTCGGTATAGGACGCGCCGGGGTTGAGAACGTCCAGATCGCACGAGGTGCTGCCATCGGCGCAGGCGCAATTGTATTGGTTGCTTTCCGGCAATCCATTATTATCCTGGTCAATTGACCATTGCACACAAGCGGCGTCTAATTTGCGTTTATGACCAACGCGCATGTAATACGGGCCGGGCGCACCTAAACCAATTTGCCACACTTGCGGTGCGACAGTCGCAGTGGTATCAGTGGTGGTTGAGGTATTCGTATTAAATGCCATTAACGGCGTGACCAAATCAGGATCAATTCCCTGCCATTGAATCGCGTAAATGCCATTGACATCATAAATCTGCACGAACCAATCGCCCGCCGTGCAATTCGCCAGATCACAAAAGCCCAACTGCACAATTTCATTGCCCGGGCTATTATAAACAAACCAATCATCTTCGTTTTGCAAATATTGACAGCTTTCAGTTGTACACAGCGTCGCATCAAAGCGCAAGTTAATTAAACCAAACGCGGATATGCCGCGTGTAATAAAGGTCGCCTCGGCGGGTGAATTATTCGGCTCAATTTCGGCATTGTAAGTGCCGCCCGGAAAGTTCGGCGTATTATTCGGTGACGGCTCCAATTTAGCCGCTAACACATAGGGTTGGAAATTAAACTCGGACAAGACCGGCTTGACCACGATATAATACATGCCCGCCATGCCGAGTGTGGTGCGATAACTAATACCGCTGGTGGCGTGTTCAACTGAGGTGAAATTGGTATTAAACTCAGTCAAGGTCAACCCCGCCGCATTGCGAATAGACACCGTCCAACCGGCGAGACTACAACGGCTATAGTTGTATTCCGTCCCGCTCACTAAATTGGTGCGCGTTTCAATAATACAATTGCATTGCAGCGACAATTCACCTGAATCGGGATCAATGCGCGTCTGGCAATTATTACTATTCAAACTCGGCAGCGCGAAATTGAGCGTCAGATTATAATTCGGTTCATTGGTGACGACGTAATACCAATCCTGATCTGAGGTGCTATAACTCTGCCCCCACACATTGGTTTCTAATGCCATGACATCGGCACTAATCCCCGTGTCATTCGGCTCAGTTTCGCCGTATTCCGCCGGCGGCAATACATTAGTCAAGTTAATCGCACAACTGGCCGGATCAAAGCGGCAATCCGCGTGACCGGCGATCTTGCCGTCAGAAAACCCCGCCACATAGCCCGAGTCATACTCGGTCGTGACTGGCGTGGACGGCTCCGGCGCCACCAGTCCCGCGCTCACCCCCAGCGGTAGGGCGCAGCCGATCAGTAACAGCGAGTGAAGAATCCGACGTATCATCTTGTTTACCCCGCACTTTTGCGTGTGAATCAGCGGCAGCCGCGCTCCCGCTGGGCGCCAGTCTTTATGGCAGTATAGTCGAGTTTTATAAACCTACCGCGAAAATAAAACAAGTCAAAAGAGTGCAGTTTGACACATAAGCGATGTATTCTCACGCATATCGCGTCTAACCTGTTGAAAAATCAAGTAATACTGCGCTTTTTTCACAAGTCACTTCAACTGTCGCGTGTGACCAACATCGCCCGCCCGCCCGTCGTGATAAGACAGCGCGGGTTGTTTCGTGGTCAAATGCGCGTTATTTTTAGCGATAATTGCAACCTTTCCCCACCATTTCACCGAACGAGAATCCCCATGCGCAGCCACCTTTGCGGCCTGCTCGACAGCAGCCTGATTGACCACGAAACGACACTGTGCGGCTGGGTGCAGCGCCGCCGCGATCACGGTGGCGTCATCTTTATTGACCTGCGCGACCACAGCGGCGTGGTGCAAATCGTCTGCGATCCCGACCGCCCCGCCACCTTTGCGCAGGCCGAACAGGCGCGCAGCGAGTACGTTTTGCAAGTTCGGGGCCGGGTGCGCTACCGACCGTCCGGTACAGAAAATCGTGATTTATCAACGGGTTTGATCGAATTGTTAGCACTAGAGTTAACGATTCTCAACCCCGCCGAGCCGCCACCGTTCCAACTCGACGACTATCACGGCGACACGTCAGAGGAAGTGCGGCTGCGGTATCGTTATCTTGACCTGCGGCGGCCGGAGATGCAGACGCGGTTGCGCAAGCGGAGTTTGATTGTAAAAACCTTGCGTAACTATTTGGATCAACATGACTTTTTGGAAGTTGAGACGCCGATTCTCACCCGCTCCACCCCCGAAGGAGCGCGAGATTATCTCGTCCCCAGTCGCGTCCACCCGGGCGAGTTTTACGCCTTACCGCAATCACCGCAGTTATTTAAACAATTGTTAATGATGTCGGGCATGGATCGCTATTATCAAGTTGCCCGCTGTTTTCGAGATGAGGATTTACGCGCTGACCGCCAACCCGAATTCACGCAATTAGATATAGAAGTCTCATTCTTGAATGAAGACGCGCTGATGACGTTAATGGAAAACATGATTCGGCAGGTATTCGACACGGTATTAGAAGTGCGCTTGCCCGATCCATTCCCGCGTTTAACTTATAGCGAAGCCATGCGGCGTTTTGGCTCAGATCGCCCCGATTTGCGTATTCCACTTGAATTGATTGACGTGGCGGATTTAATGCAAACCGTTGAATTCCGCGTATTTGCCGAACCAGCCGCTAATCCCAATGGCCGCGTCGTTGCATTGCGTGTTCCTAAAGGCGGCGAATTATCGCGCAAAGCAATTGATGAATATACGCAATTCGTGTCAATTTACGGCGCCAAAGGTTTAGCCTATATTAAAGTCAATCAATGGGCAAATAACGGCCGCGACGGATTGCAATCACCAATCTTAAAACACCTGCCTGATGCCACTATTAACGGTATTATGGCGCGCACTGGTGCGACGGATGGCGATTTAATCTTTTTCGGCGCCGATAGCGCGTCAGTTGTGAATGAAGCAATGGGCGCATTGCGGGTAAAACTGGGGCGTGATTTAGCATTATTCACCGATGAATGGCAGCCGCTGTGGGTAATTGATTTCCCAATGTTTGAATACGATCAGGACGCCAAACGCTGGACGGCATTGCATCATCCATTCACCGCGCCCAAACTCGATCAATTAGACCGATTAGAAACTGACCCGGGCAGTTGTTTATCACGGGCGTATGACATGGTCTTAAATGGCAGCGAAATTGGCGGCGGCTCAATACGAATTCACCGCGCCGAGGTCCAGCGCCGCGTGTTTGAATTATTAAACATCAGCCCCGAAGATGCCGAAGACCGCTTTGGCTTTTTATTACGCGCTCTGCAATACGGCTGCCCCCCGCATGGCGGCATTGCATTCGGCATTGATCGGCTGGTGATGTTAATGACCGGCAGCCAGTCTATTCGGGAAGTCATGGCATTTCCGAAAACCCAAGCCGCGTCCTGTCCATTAACCGGCGCACCGTCCGAAGTGAATGAAACGCAATTGCGCGAATTAGCATTGCGGCTACGGACGCGGACGTGAGTATGCCTTTTTTAATCACCGATTCTATTTCACCGCCAATGAAAACTACCCCCGCCACTATTCGACCCGAATACAAGCGTCCGGCGTCCGTATTAGTGGTGGTATTCACGCGGGCGGGTGAGTGTTTACTCATGCGCCGTATTCAACCGCAACGGTTTTGGCAATCTGTCACCGGCAGTTTGCGCCCGGGTGAAAATCCGCGTCATGCCGCGCTGCGTGAATTGCGCGAGGAGACGGGATTACTTGGCGCCGCGCATTTAATTAACCTGCACCAATCGCGCTTATTTCCAATTATTCAAGCCTGGCGGCAACGCTATGCCAAGCATCATCATTTTAATCGGGAATATTGGTTCGGTGTCTGCTTACCAGAGCGGCGGTTTATTCGCTTAAATCAAGCCGAACATAGCGAATATCGTTGGTTACGCTTTGATCGTGCATTGGAATTAGCCAACTCTTGGACGAATCGCGCCGCGCTGCGTTTATTAGCACCGCTGGTCAACAGTTCATTGCCAATTGCCAGCGCTGTTTAATCCGCTGCATCCATCAATTGCATGAACAAGTTATTTCAATTGACTGGGAGATTCATTTGCCGTGAAACGTTTAGATGAACGTGCCAAACAACGCCTTGCCGGCGTGGCGGTAATCGTCATTTTAGTCGTAATTTTCGTGCCAATGTTAATTGAAAACCAGCCCGCTACTTCGGTGTCGGGATTCGGTTTACCGATTGAAATTCCCCCGCCGCCCGAGGAAGTTGAATTAGATTTAGCGACCTCGCCGTCCATTGCTGGCACGGGTGAAAGTTTATTGCCAGGGACTGTGTCCCGCTCGCCGCCACCCACGCAAGTCGCGCCACCGCTTGTCAATACCGCCAATTTGCCTCGCGGGCCGTTATCAACACCCGCAACCGGGCCAAATGCCGTGCCAAGTAATAGCGCGTCGTGGGTGGTGCAGGTAGCGAGTGTGATTTCTGCGCCCGCCGCCGAAAAACGACAAAATGAATTGCGGCAGCGCGGCTACCCAGCCTTTATTGAAATCGTGGATGTCAATGGCACTCGTTATTACCGGGTGCGGGTTGGGCCTGAAATAGATCGTCTTCGTGCCGATCAAATGGCGGCCGATTTACGCATTGGCAGTAATGACCAACCAATTGTGCAACGCTACCGCTAATATTGCGTTATTTTTAATTGCCACCCATTGCCATTCGGCAGGATTTATTAAACACCATGATTTGGGTTGATTATTTATTACTTGGCATCATCCTCTTGTCAGCCCTCATTGGATTGGGGCGCGGGTTCATTCGGGAAATCATTGCACTGGTCATTTGGGCAGTAGCGATTTTCATTGCGTGGCAATTCGCCCAACCCACCGCGGGTTTACTCACCAATTGGGTCAGCACCCCCTCATTGCGCGTTGGCATCGCCGCCCTGTTATTAGTGATAACTGTATTGTTAATTGGCGCCATCGTTGCGCATTTATTAACCATGCTGGTCGAACGCACTGGCTTAACTGGCACGGATCGTTTATTAGGGTTTGTATTTGGCGCGGCGCGAGGGGCGGTGGTGTGTGCATTATTAGTCTTCCTCGCATCTGTGACACCCTTAACTCAAGACCCCTGGTGGCAGCAATCGCAGTTAATTGGTCATTTCCAACACCTTGCCAGTCAATTACAGGCAATGATCCCGCCCGATTGGGCAACTCAATTAAAATCACTTTAATCACGCGCACCACGCGGCATTTCAATTGCGAGGTGAGGTTATGTGCGGCATCGTCGGTATTGTCGGCAAAAGTGCAGTCAATCAGGCGTTGTATGACGCGCTATTGATGCTTCAACATCGCGGTCAGGATGCCGCTGGTATTGTCACCTGTGAATATGAAAAATTGCACATGCGCAAAGATACTGGCTTGGTGCGTGATGTGTTTCGTACTCGGCACATGCTGCGATTGCGCGGTGAAATGGGCATTGGTCATGTGCGTTATCCCACTGCCGGTTTATCCAGTTCCGCCGAAGCGCAGCCGTTTTATGTTAATTCACCCTATGGCATTGTATTAGCGCACAATGGCAATTTAACCAATGCTGATGAATTAAAACATGATGTGTTTGCCGATGATTTGCGGCATATCAATACCCAATCTGATTCCGAAATTTTACTCAATGTCTTTGCGCACGAATTGCAGATTCAAAATAAAC
Source organism: Thiospirillum jenense (assembly GCF_014145225.1). GTDB lineage: Bacteria > Pseudomonadota > Gammaproteobacteria > Chromatiales > Chromatiaceae > Thiospirillum > Thiospirillum jenense. The sequence goes on along the minus strand of NZ_JABVCQ010000004.1, from coordinate 96,905 downwards.
TGCGGATTGATGAGCAGGACATTTTTAATGCCATTGCGGGCGTGCATCGGCGCTGTCGCGGCGGCTATGCAGTGGTCGTTATGATTCCCGGCTTTGGGATTGTCGGTTTTCGTGATCCCAATGGTATTCGCCCAATTATTTATGGCCGCCGTGAAACGATCAATGGCACGGAATACATGATTGCCTCGGAGAGCGTAGCATTAGATACTGTCGGCTTTACGATTATTGCCGATATTGCACCCGGTGAAGCGGTGTTTATTCCCGTTAATACCGAGCAAATCTATCGCCGCCAATGCGCGGCGCAGCCGGTGTTATCACCCTGTTTATTTGAATTTGTTTATTTCGCCCGCCCTGATTCTATTATTGATAATATCTCGGTGCATAAAGCGCGGTCGCGCATGGGCAAAAAACTCGCGGCGAAAATTAAACGCACCTGGCCAAATCACGATATTCAAGTGGTTATTCCCATTCCTGATACCAGCCGCACCGCCGCATTGCAATTGGCTAATCAATTAAACGTCACCTATGCCGAAGGGTTTATTAAAAACCGCTACATTGGGCGCACTTTTATTATGCCCGGGCAGCAGGTGCGCAAGAAATCCGTGCGGCAAAAATTGAATGCGATTGATTTGGAATTCCGCAAAAAGAACGTGTTGCTGGTGGATGATTCGATTGTGCGCGGCACTACGTCACGGCAAATTATTCAAATGGCACGCGATGCCGGGGCGCGTAAAGTATATTTCGCGTCGGCTTCACCACCGGTGCGCTATCCGAATGTGTATGGAATTGATATGCCGGCTGCCAGTGAATTGATTGCGCATGGGCGGAGCGAATTAGAAATTGAACAAGCGCTAGGATGTGATCGGCTCATTTTTCAAGATTTACCCGATTTAATTCAAGCGGCGCAAAAGAAAACGAAAAGCGTGGTGGATCGGTTTGATACATCAGTGTTTGATGGTGTTTATATTACCGGTGATGTGACGGAAGCGTATTTGCAGCAATTAGAACAGGCGCGGAGTGATGCGGCGAAGGCGCAGGCGTTTGATTCAGATGATGCCCTGCTGGATGATAGTGGGATTGATTTGTATAATACTGTTTAATAGGGTGTGCCGCACACCTGACGATAGATTGACGAATGAAAACTAGGGAATCACTGCCATACAACCAAGCCAGTATGATGAAAACCTGATTACTGAAGATATTCGCCATTTGTCGCGCATTAATAATCAATATCGTATTTGTTTCAAATGGTCTACCGATGGCGCAAGCGATGTTGAAATCACTGATTACCATTAGAGAGTAATGCCGTGCGTATTCCGACCCATAGAGAACCTACCCATCCGGGAGACATGTTACTTGAAGAGTTTTTAATTCCAATGGGGCTAACACAAAAACAACTGTCAGACGCTATTCATGTTCCGTATTATAGAATCAATGAGATCATTAATAAAAAACGCGGTATTAATCCCGCCATTGCTCTAAGGCTATCTCGATTTTTCGGAGTTTCAGAAGATTTTTGGATGACTCTCCAAGTGCGATGGGATTTATACAAAGCGAGAAATATAGAAAAGCATGAAATAGACTCTATTAAACCTTTTGTTTTATATTAAACCTGTCGCCTAGAGTTATGCCATTCAATCATCCCTTTACTAATTATCATTTGGACTCATTTCAATGAATGATGACTACAGCAGTTTTGCCACCCAATCTATTCGCGTGAGTCGCCCGCGTACCTATGAAGGTGAGCATAATGAACCCATTTTTACCACCTCCAGTTTTGTATTCAAAAGTGCTGCCGATGCCGCCGCTCGTTTTGCAGGTGAACAGCCCGGCAACATTTATGCGCGCTTTACTAATCCCACCGTGCAAGCCTTTGAACAACGCCTCGCGGTATTAGAAGGCGGTGAAAGTTGTATTGCCACGGCCTCGGGCATGGCGGCGATTTTGGCAATGGGATTGGGGTTATTAAAAGCGGGTGATCGTATTTTGGCCTCGCGCAGTTTATTCGGTAGCACCACGTTGTTATTTGACAAATACTTTGCCAAATTCGGTGTGATGACTGATTATGTGCCATTAGCGGATTTAAACGCTTGGGCGGCGGCAATTCGCCCGGAAACGCGGTTGTTATTTATTGAAACGCCGTCGAATCCATTAACCGAAATGATGGCAATTGCGCCGCTGGCTGATTTGGCACATGCGCACGGCTGTTTATTAGCGGTGGATAATTGTTTTTGTACGCCGGCATTGCAAAAGCCATTAGCGCTGGGGGCGGATTTGGTGATTCATTCGGCGACCAAGTATTTAGATGGTCACGGGCGGTGTTTAGGTGGCGCGGTGGTGGGAAATAAAAAATATGTGGGTGAGGAATTGTATGGCGTGATTCGCACGGCCGGCCCGTCAATGAGTCCTTTTAATGCGTGGGTGTTTTTAAGTGGATTAGAAACATTGGAATTGCGCATGATGGCGCATTCGGCCGCGGCTTTGCAATTGGCGCAGTGGTTGGAACAGCAGCCGGCCGTATTAGCGGTTCATTACCCGGGGTTGCCGTCGCATCCGCAGCATCATTTAATTGGTGATAATCAACAACAGCGCACCGGTGGCGGGATTGTGACTTTTGAAGTGGCGGGTGGAAAGGATGCGGCGTGGCGGGTGATTGATGCGACGCACATGCTGTCTATTACCGCTAATTTGGGTGATACGAAAACGACTATTACGCATCCGGCTACCACGACGCATGGGCGATTAACACCGGAGGCGCGGGCGGCGGCGGGTATTAGTGATGGGTTAATTCGGGTTGCAGTGGGATTAGAAAACGTGGCGGATATTCAGGCTGATTTGGCGCGGGGGTTGGGTGTTTAATTGACTTTTAATTAAAGGGCGCAAGTGTTTGTTGTAAATATTCTAACGCGCTGTGTTCATCAGTTTCAATAGCGATTTCAACGGCGCGTTTGGCGGATTCTAATAATTGTTCACTTTGGGATTTCAAAGCAAAACTTTGTTTGATTAAATCGGCGATTTGGGTTTGAGAAGCTGCATCAATAAACGGAACATAAAAACTATCAATATCTTTGGGGTAGAGTTCCTGTTGTGCAGAACCGGCGCTCAATTGTTCAGTTTGCAAGCGTCCAATTTTTGAATTTAAAACAAAAGCGACATAAACAGGATTCTCATTCTCTATTCTCAAAATGTTAACGTGATTACTGGCTAATGCTCTTTCATCACTTAAATAAACTTGCGTTCTGCCAATATTCGCACCCGTTGTATAAATCAAAATATCGTGTTTTTGCACTCTGGCTTTAGCTTTTGAATCCCAATTATCACTGCTGGTTTTTTCAAAGTTTTTATAATCAAGCCCATGTTCTAAAATGTGTCCACTGTTGATTACGTTTAATTCGCCGTTCTCCACATATTCAGGCTGTAAACCTCTACTGTTGTGTAATTGAATTTCTTTGATCCGCTTTACATATTCGGCATTTTCAAAGCATCTGATTTTAATATCTTCGTATTTCGGTTGATAGCATTCCGCATCCCATCGCCCCGCTGCGAATACCTCCTGACTATTGCGTGTGTAGGTTAATGCGTCGGGTGGTTGCCAATGATTAAGACCGAGCGCGGCGAGTAGGGTTGATTCGGCTTGGGTGTTTTGTTTGAGAGCAGCATCGCGCAGTTGATTAGCATGTTTTACTTTTTCAACAATAAGCGCCTCAAATGTTTTTGAAAACTTGGGAATTGGCAAACGCAGCAGATCGGCTTCTGAAATAGCGGGATACATACTGGCAGTTGTATGCAAATCCATCAGTTTACAGATTTGCTCTGTTCGGAGATAAATAAATAGTAGTTCAGGTGCAATGGTTTTACTTTTCAATACTATAAAGCCAGAGGAACAAACAAAATGGTGTTGTTTTTCATCAATGAGTGCTGTAATACGTCGAATTGGTCGGACACTTGACGTAATGACATCATCTTGTTTGACCATTTGAGTGGCACGACTTGGCGCTTCGCATTGTAGTACGCATTCGCTAGTTATTGATCCGTCAGAACCTATTCCACCAATTTCTATGTAATGAAAATCTCCAAAACTCGCAGGCACAAATCGTCTGTGCATAGACGAAGCAACATCCGCCAATTGCAACCCGTCACGTCGAAGATGTTTAAGCATTCTTAAAACATGTTGAGAATACCGCTCCGCGTCAATACGAAGCATGTCGTTCTCGTTTAATAATTCTGATAACTTAATTTCGCTAATTTCCAGCCCTTCCAACAAAGCGTTATATTTCGCTTCATTGAAAGAGCCTAACTCAAAAAAACTCAAACCCTCCTTTTTCGCAAACTCAATAAACGCCTCGGCAATTCCATCTTCGGTCAAACCATCGTGATTAAACAAATCATGTTTCACAATTAAATGACCATGCTGATCTAATAACGGCTTCCCATCTGCCAATTGCCGATAAATCTTATCCCCCGAATTATCCTTACTCGGCTCGCGCATCGTGGCAAAAAAGATCGCGTAATCATCTTGACGCGGACACAACGCCCCCGCCGTCGGATCATCATTCCACTTTTGCACCAATAACACACTCGTTTTTGTTCCCGTGTGCGGCTTAAACACATTGCCATGCAACCCAATCACCGCCAAAAGACGACACTGCGCCGCAATGTATTCACGCACACTCTGATCTGACGCATTATTAAACCGCCCCTGCGGCAACACAATCGCCATCCGCCCGCCCGGCTTCAAACAATTCAAATTGCGTTCAATAAATAAAATATCCCGCCCCAGCGTATTCTGCGGCTTGATTTTCACTTTACGATAACTGCCATCCGCTAAATGATAAATCGCCGCCGGCGGGGCATGTAATGCTTCGGGAAAGGTCGGCGAGCGCCGCGTCGCATCAATGAGATTTGGATCATTCGGATTAACAGTGGCAATCTTGGTCAAGGTCACAGATCGCGCCAATTCATATTTCGCCAAAATGCGCGTTTCTTTAATATCACCCGCAAACGGTGGATTGGCCATTAATAGATCGAATTGAAAATCCCGATTATCATCATCCGTGACGCGCTGCTCCCGCAACCGTCTCCAGCCATCATTATAAATATCAATCCACGCCGGATCAGTGGTTTTTTCATTCCAGCGTTCATAATCCAATGTATTCAAATGCAACACATTGGTCTGCCCGTCACCGGCAATTAAGTTTAACGTCCGCCCGACCCGCACCGCCCGTTCATCAAAATCAATTGCAAACACTTTATCGCGGACATAATCATCACATCGCGCCGGCTTGCGTTCCGCCGTGAATAAATGACTTTTTTCTAATCCCATTGCCGCTAAAATCTGCTCCCACACATAAAAGGTCGCGTGCATGGGAAACCCACAACTGCCGGCGGCGGGATCAATTAACGTCTCATGCGCCTGTGGATTGAGCATTTTCACACACATATCAATGACATAGCGCGGTGTAAAATACTGCCCCTTTTCGCCTTTACTCGATTTGTTAATGAGATATTCAAACGCCTCATCAATCACTTCTAAATTAGAGTTAAATAACTTGACCTTTTCCAATGACGCCACGCACACTGCCAAATGACTCGGCGCTAAATCAATTTTGACATCCTTGCCAAACACCCCCGCCCATTTCTTTTTCGCCTTATCAAACAACGCCTGCATTTTCGCTTTTAATTCTGTTTCGGTATCACCATCATTTTTGAACACCAAATAGCGGCTCGGATCACGCCCGCCTTCCCATTCATCATAGAGTTTAGTAAATACCAGTTTGAATAACTCTTCAAACACATCCACGCCGGCATTGGCCAATACCTCATCTTCCATTTCCAGAATTAAATCTTTAAGTGATTTACGTTCATTAACCAGCTTATCTTCTTTAACCAGCCGCGCCAGCGTCCAGCGTTCTTGCAAAATATCGGATAATTTCTGCTGCGCCGTTGGAATGGCAGTAATATCTTCAAAATAATTCGGGTCTTTACGATGGTAATAAGAAATCTGCTCACCATTCGTCCACACCCCCATTGGCGCACCGGTGGCATTACAATAGCTTTTTAATTGCTCCTTGCCATCCTTCAATTTCGGTTTCTTGACTTCCACCAAAATATACGGCACCTCCGGTTTATCTTTATCAAAAATGCAAATATCGGCACGTTTCTTTTCCCGCCCAAAGGTCACTTCATATTCAACCGCCATGCGCATCGCGGGATAACCCAATTCATCCCGCAATATCAACAAATACAACTGGCGCACCACTTCTTCAGGCGTTAATTTAATGGGTTTATTGCGCACCACACAGGTCACATAAGCGATTGGCGCTTTACCGTCGCCGGTTTTAATGATTAAACTGCTTTCCAGCATCTCAATCTGCGCCGGCTTAAATTGTGTCAGTGTATAATCACTGCCTTTTAATAACTGTGTCAGCGTAATAGTCATAACAAATCATCTCACCATTTAATCGTCTATTAACATGCGGAAACAATCAAGTCACGCATCTTAATACAATAGATCGCATTCCCACACTGGCGCGTGGAAATGATCAAACGCCACTCACATAAACAGTCATTCATTCCGCCGGCAACACCAGTCGCAATCCAATCACCTGATCGCGGGTTGTTATTCCCACCCAATGCCGCAAACTCACGCGCCGCAAACAGGGTTGCGTATGCAAACCACCGCCGCGAATCACGCGCAATCCATTAGAAAATTGCGTCGCGGCAATTGGGTTATCAATCACCGGTTGATATTCAGGATACGGGTGCAATTCATTCGCGCAACAATCCCACACTTGCCCAAGTTGTTCTAATTTACCCAGCCGCGCTGCCACTTCCCATTGATATTCATGCGGTAACACGGCGCCCGCGTAATTGGCATACTCCCGCCCAATCCATTGCACGAACGCGCTGGCTTCGGCTGGACTAATTCCCTTTACTGGTGCGTCGGCAATTAAATCGGCCGCGCCATTTAATCCCACTCCATACCAATTACCCAATGAATCGCGCCGCCAATGCAAGGGCGCGTGCCAATTAGATGACGGCGGTGCTGACCAAAGCGTTTCATCTTGATACCCGCCCGCGTCAATAAAGGCTAAAAACTGGGCATTGGTCATTGGTGTTTGCGTGATGCGAAACCCGCTTAATTCCACCGCTTGCGGCGGCAATTCATTATCATAGGCGGCGGGTTCATAGCGAGAACCAATGCGATAATGCCCAGCTTGAATGGTGGCGGTGGGCATTTCATTTGGCACGGCGGCAATTAACGGCGTGGTGACTTGATAATTGGTTAATGCCCGCTGGCATTGCAGCGCGAATTGCACACCAATCATGCGTTCAAAGTCTTTCGCGTGTTCTTGTAATAACCACCAAATCAACCGGTCATCGGTTAATAATGGATGATCTGGTAACACGCCGGGCGTAGCTAATTGCTGCAAATGCGCATCTTGAATATCTTCTGCCCAATACACCAGATGCTGGGGCGGGGGTAATGCGGCTAATTGTTCATTCAACGGTTGCGCATCTTTAATAAATAAACTCCGCACTCGTGCGCTTAAATCATCATCGCCGGTGAGGTATTCACGCAGCCAATATAATTCACGATACACGCTGCGCCCTAAATACCAGGCGAGTGATGGTTGATTCGGTAATGGCGTGGCGGTGGCATCAGCGGGATTGGCGTTTTGCACCAAATCACGCATGAGGGTTTGTAAATGGGCGAATTGCGCTAATAAAGTTGGGGCGGTCATGGATAATAAATTGAATGAATAGGGGTTAAAGATGGTGAATGCGGGCGGTAAATACTTATTAGGCGGCGACACGGCTGAGTTCATACAAACGCGCCGCTGATAATTCCAAACCATTTGGCCATCCTAAAGCGCCCGCATCAATAAAAGCTCGCCGCACATACGCTTCTGACTGTAATGGTGTCAGCAATGAACCTGAGCGATGATTGCAGTATTCCCGTACGTCAAATTCACCGCGTTCACCATTGGAAAAGCATAATTTAAAGCAATAATTGCCAAGATAGTGATGTTTAAGCACTTTAATTACTGATGACACCATCCTGCCGCAATCCCGACAGCCACGCCCGCCGATCTGCGGCGCGTTTTTTGGCTAATAACATGTCCATGATTTCCAGACTATCAACCGCCGTTTCTGGCCAAGTGAGTTGAATTAAACGGCGGGTGTCGGGGTGAATAGTGGTCTCGCGCAATTGCTGCGGATTCATTTCACCCAAGCCTTTGAAACGTTGAATACTGACTTTGCCTTTTAATTTCTCTGCGGCAATGCGGTCTAAAATACCCTGCTTTTCGGAATCATCCAGCGCATAAAAGACTTGCTGCCCAACATCAATCCGATACAGCGGCGGCATGGCGACATATAAATGCCCGGCGGTGACTAATGCGGGGAAATGACGCAGGAATAAAGCGCATAATAACGTGGCAATGTGTGCGCCATCAGGATCGGCATCCGCGAGAATACAAATCTTGGCAAAGCGGCGTTGTGACAAATCATCATTGCCCGGATCAACGCCAATAGCAACGCTAATATCATGCACTTCTTGCGAATGAAGAATGGCGGTTGATTCCAAATCCCAAGTATTCAAAATCTTCCCGCGCAACGGCAAAATTGCTTGAAATGTCCGATCCCGCGCTTGTTTCGCCGAGCCGCCCGCCGAATCGCCCTCGACTAAAAACAACTCGCTGCGGCTGATGTCGCTGGTGGTGCAATCGGCTAATTTGCCCGGTAGCGCCGGCCCCTGCGTGATTTTTTTGCGCACCACTTGCCGGCCGGCACGTTCACGGCGCTGCGCGGCGGTGATGGCGAGCGCGGCGATCTGTTCACCGATGCTGACGTGTTGGTTGAGCCACAAACTGAACGCATCCTTGACCACGCCGGTCACGAACGCCGCGCACTCCCGCGACGACAGCCGCTCTTTGGTTTGACCGGAAAATTGCGGTTCGAGCAATTTGACCGATAAAACGTAGCTCACCCGCGCCCACACGTCCTCCGGCGTTAGGCGAATGCCACGCGGCAGCAAGTTGTGAAATTCACAAAAAGCGCGCAACGCTTCGGTTAAACCGGTGCGCAGCCCGTTGACGTGCGTCCCGCCGGCGACGGTCGGGATCAGGTTAACGTAACTTTCCGTGACCAGATCGCCCTCCTCCGGCAGCCACGCCAGCGCCCAATTCGCCGCGGCGGTTTCGGCAGCAAAATCACCGGTGAACGGCGACTCTGGCAACAGTGTTACGTCGGTTAAGGCGTGGGCGAGGTATTCGCGCAACCCGTCGCGGTAACACCACACCTCCTCCTCGCCGCTCGCCTCGTCGCTAAACCGTACCGTCAAGCCCGGGCAGAGGACAGCTTTGGCGCGGAGCAAATGTTTCAGCGGCCGCGGTGCAAAACGTGGGCTGTCAAAATAGCCGGGATTTGGCCAAAACCGCAGCCGCGTGCCGGTGACGGCGCGCTTGACGCTGCCAATCACCGTCAAACTGCTGGCGGGTTCACCGTCGGCAAAGGTTTGGTGATATTCCTGCCCGCCGCGCTTGACCCACACTTCCAGCCGCTGCGACAGCGCGTTGACCACCGACACGCCCACGCCGTGCAAACCGCCGGCAAAGCGGTAGTTGGCGGTGGAGAATTTCCCGCCCGCGTGGAGGCGGGTCAAGATCACTTCGACGCCGGATAAGCCGAGTTCCGGGTGGACATCTACCGGCATTCCGCGCCCATCGTCGTCAACTTGCAGCGATCCGTCGCTAAATAGCGTGACATTGAGTTCATGCGCAAACCCGGCAATCGCCTCATCAACGCTATTGTCTATCACCTCTTGCGCGAGGTGATTGGGGCGGGTGGTGTCGGTGTACATGCCGGGGCGTTTGCGCACCGGATCGAGGCCGGTTAAGACTTCGATAGCGGCGGCGGTATAACTGGACGGGTCTGGGGACATGGCGGGAAAACAGTCGAGGTGGTTACGGCAAATCAGGGATTATGATACCCGACTGCTACCATTCGGGCGGGGCGGCGTGGCGGGGGCGCGTGATGCGCTTGACCGATTGATCGTGGCTGACAGTTTGTTAAATCAAGCAGTTAGCCAAAAATCACCGTTGACCTCGCCAGTTGTTTCACCGCTCGTTTAGCAGTAGGATTTTGATTTAACCGGTGAGCGAGCGACCCAACTGTTGGATTATCACGACAGTTATGCGTCTCATATACCACAGGAATTGCCGCCATCACGCACCGCAAAGTTATTTTTTTTGAGAGCATCCGCATCGCCTGCAAAAACTGCTCGCTGGCCAGCGCATGTCTGCCCGGCGGATTAGCGCCGGAAGATGTCGAACAGTTGGAAGCACTTGTCGAACGCTCGCGCCCATTTCACCGCGGCGACGTGTTATTTCGTCACGGCGAGCCGCTCCGTGCGCTCTATGTGGTCAAAACCGGATCGGTGAAAACCTGCGCCCCGGGGATGAACGCTGAAGAGCAGGTGCTGGGGTTTTACCTGCCCGGTGAGCCGATTGGCTTGGGCGGTATCGCGCAACATTGTCACAGCCGCACGGCAAGAGTGCTGGAAACGTCGGCGATTTGCGAAATCCCCTACCTGCCATTGACGCAACTGGCTACCACGCTGCCGGCGTTACAGCGCCAGCTGTATCACCTGCTGAGTCGGGAACTGAACCAACAAAGTGAGATGTTGCTGTTACTCGGGCGGAAACATGCCGCCGAACGGCTGGCGACATTTTTAACCGATTTGTCGCAACGCTTCGGGCGGCGCGGGTTGTCAGCCACCGAGTTCACACTCAGCATGTCGCGCCACGATATTAGTAATTATTTGGGATTAGCGGTGGAAACGATTAGCCGCTTATTCAGCCGTTTTCAAGCCGACGGGCTATTACAGGTTGATCGCAAACAAATCAAGATATTAAATTCTGTGGCTTTAAAACGCCTCAGCGGCGCGCCCGTCACTCCGCCGCCGCGCCGGCATCGCTCTCATCAACAGTCATAAATCATCACAAGTCATCAATTATCATCATTCAGTGCACCGCTGAATTGCCGGCATTGAATAATGAATGACTACGCTTTAATCCAATCGCTGTTTGGCAAATAACGCCTGACATGCCGCCGGCGGGGGCGGTGGCGGTTTACTCACACCCAACCGCCGCCGCGGCGGATGCAGCGCCTCATCCGTGAACCACCACGCCAATTCCGTGCCACAGCCGTTACCCGCCGGCAGCGGGGCTTGCGCTTTGCATTGCGGATTGCCCGCCGGACAGCGCAGGCGGACGTGAAAATGCGCATCATGCCCGCGCCACGGACGGATTTTGCGCAACCACTTTGCCGATTTCACCTGTTGACACAACGCCAATTTAATCGCCGGGTTGACGAAAATCCGATCAACCGTCGCATCCAGCGCCGCCGTTTTCAGCAACAGCAGTTGCGCATCACTAAACCGCTCGTTGACGTGCAGCAGGTCAGCGTCCACCACCGTCGGCGGATCCTGACCATCCGGGATGTTTTGCCACGCCCAATCCGCCGACGGCGCGAGCGTCAACCACACGTCCACGTCTAGCCCGTTTTGATGACTGCGGTGCAGGCGCGAAATCTGCCCGCCCAGCGGCCGTGACAAGTCGCCAATCATCACCAATTGACCGGTGTTATTCGCCACGACCCGCCCGAGGCGTTGGACAAATGCCACAGTGGCCGGGTGGGAAAAATAATGCTGGCGCTCGCGGCGGATGCTGACAAAGCCGATGCCGCTGGCGGGGAGTGATTCAGCGCCCGCCACGCAGCCGTTGGTGGCACTGCCGATCACTTCGGCGGCGGGGGCGGAATTGGCGGTGGTTAAAACCAGCAGCGCAGTTGTGATTAACGCTGGCAATTGCAGTGGATGAATAAAACGCATGACATTCTCTGATAAGTCGTGTTAATAAACCGGGCGAGTCGTGTTAATCAATTGAACATGTCAGGACAATAAATCCATTTCATAACCCGCTGCTGGCGCGGTGAATTACGCAATTAACTTGAATAATAACACGCTGCCCAACAGCAACGTCAGAATCCCAACCGCTTGACGTAACACCGCTTCTGGTAATCGCCGCACGGTCGCCGTCGCCATTGGCACGGATAACAGCGCGCCGGCGACGAGCGGCAATACCAGTGACCAATTCAATTGCCCGTCTTTTAACCACAAATAGGCGCTGATGCCAACCAAACAAGTGAAGGCTTCGGCGAGTGACGTGATCGCCACCGCTGCTTTGGGTGCGACGCCGGACACCATTTGCCCCGACGTGACCAGTGGCCCGTAGCCGCCGCCGCTCAATCCTTTGTTAAACGCCGCGACCAAACCGATGCCCAACATGGCGGCGGGGCGGTAGCGGATGCGGCGCTTGGCGGTGGCGAGCGTCATCACGCCCATTGCCAATACGATGGTCACGATGGCGATGGCGAACCAGTCGGCGGATAATTTGACCGCCAGCGCGGCGGCGGCGAGTGCGCCAACCGTACTGAGTAGCGCCAACCACCCCAGCGTGTGCCGGGCGTTGCGGTCATGCCACAGGTCGAGATTGCCGTCGCGGTGATGCCACACGCCCGCCACCAGTCCGGTCAACAATTCCGAACACAGCACCGCCGGCACGATGTCGAGCGGGGCGAATTCTGCCAGCAGCAACAGCGGCGTCAAGATGGTGCCGTAGCCCATGCCGAGGCTGGAATCCAAATATTCGCACACCAGCGCGGCGGCAAAAATCGCCAGCACCGTTGCAGTCGCCAGCGGTGGTAAATGTGCTACACCGGGCAGCCAGTGGTTGACCAGTTGACCGTACAGCGCCAGTGCGGCGGTTGTTGCCAGTGTGAGTAATAACCACCAGCGCAGGCGGCGGGGGTGATCTTGATAAAATTTGGCGAGCGAGTTCATTATAAGCTGTTGTATTCGTATGGTTTTCAGTCGGTAGGGTGAGGCATGAACCGCATCAATTGCGGGTTTAAATCCCACGAGTGATGCAGTTTATCGGTTTACGGCACGGTAGAAAATAGAATCGGCGAGTTGGCAGTCAAGTCGCTCATTATTCAAATCCGCGTTTTTGCGCAGACAGGTGTGAAATGAAACTCGATAAAAATAATGTTTTTGCTAATCTGCCGAGTGTTTTACCTGATGAAATATTCCAAACACTTGTGCATACGCAACACGTCAAAATTGAACGAATTATGTCATATGGGCATGGGTCGGAAGCGGGCTTTTGGTACGATCAAGATCAAGCAGAATGGGTTTTAGTATTGCAAGGTCAAGCACAATTAGAGTTTGAAGATAAAGTAATCACATTGGCGGCGGGTGATTATCTCAACATTGCGGCACACATCAAACATCGCATTAAATGGACAACGCCCTCAGAACCAACACTTTGGTTGGCGATCTTTTATAGTTAAGCCAACATAAAATGATTATTGAATTGCACGCATTCTTCGTCATTCCCGCGAAAGTGAGAATGACGATCCACGCACCGCGTAATGACATCAATCAAAATGAAAATACGCCACGCGCTCGCGCAGGGTATCAGACAGCGTATTCAACTGCGCACTTTGCACCAAATTATCCGCCACCAGCGCCGCATTCTGCTTGGCTAATTGGTTAATCTGCTCCATCGCCCGCGCAATTTCCGCCGCCATTTGCTCTTCCTCATCCGTCGCCGCCGCGATCTGCTGAATTAAATCAGTCAATTGCACCACCGCGCCAGCAAACGCATCCAATTGTTCCACCGCTTGACTGTAATGGCTAACGCTCTGCTCGGCCCGCGCCCGATTAGCATGAATCACCGTCACCGCCGTATTAGAACTGGTATTAAGACTGGCAATCATCGTCTCGGTTTCTTGAATAGATTGATGCGTGCGAATCGCCAACTGCCGCACCTCATCAGCCACCACCGCAAAGCCGCGCCCGTATTCACCCGCCCGCGCCGCTTCAATAGACGCATTTAACGCCAGCAAATTGGTTTGCCCGGCGATGTGGCGAATCACCTCCAATACATTGCCGACCGCCTGACTGTGTTGGGCAAGGCCGGTAATCACGCCCTCAGCTTGGGCAATTTCATCCGCCAATTGCGCAATCAACGCCGTCGTTTCGGTCAAAATCGCCCGACTCTCGGCAATGCGCGTGCGCGCCTCGTCGGTCGCCACCACCGCCTGATTGGTGTGATTACTCACCTCCTGCGCTGACGTGACCAGTTGCCGCATCGCCGTTTCAACATGATTGGTCTGCATTTTTTGCTGGTCAAACTGACCGTTGCTGGTCTGCGCTCGCGTGGACAAATCACCCGCGGCCGTGTGCAATTCTCCGCTGGCGCGGTGCAGGTGACGAATGATGTCGCGCATTCGCTCGACCATTGACTGCAACGCCCGCATCAGACAGCCGACCTCGTCCTGATGCTCGGCGGCGGCAAATGACACGTTCAAATCACCCGCCGCCAGTGCCGCCACCGTTGCCACCGCCATATTCAACGGGCGCAGCGCGTGGCGCATCAACCAAAACAACCCGTAACTGGCGATCAACAGCAACAATCCCACGCCGCTGTAGGCGATCAATTCAAACCGCTGTTGTGCCGCCCACGCCGCGCTGTTGTCGGTCAAGGTCACCAGATGCGCGATGGGCTGCTGGTCAACGCCCGTCAACGGCAAGATCACGGTGGCGTAACTGGTCGTGTCGCTGGTGAGCGTGGTGTAAAGCGAACTGCCCAGCGGCGGTAGGTGCGGTTTGATGATGTTGAATAACGCCGGTTGCGTCGCGTCAAATAACTGCTCGCTCGCGCCGGTGAGCATGACTTCGGTGCTGGCAATCGCTTTGAACCGCGCCAGCGCCGAGGTGAGGGATTTTTGCAACACAACGCCGCCGATGTACTCGTGCCGCACGAACAGCGGGAATGCCAGTAACGCGACCGGTTCATCAACAGTCGAACGCCCGATATGCCGCGTGATCGTCGTTTCTGTCGCAGAATCAGGCAGTTGCGCGGCAACAGCGGCGATGTCCGGTGATGGCGTTGCTTGGTGATTGGTCAACAACTGCCCGCTGCGATCAAACAGGTAGAGCTGGTCAAAATAGCCTTGCTCGCCAATCAAGTTGGTCAGCGCGGTCAATTGCGCGGTCACGGCGGCGGCATCGCGGGTTTTGACCGCTTGGCGCAGCGCGAAATCGTCGGTGAAGGCCGCCACGCCGGCGGTCATGTGATCGAACAGCCGCTCCGTGACCTGTCGCCAAATCAGCGTGCTGGCGCTGATAACCGAGTGCGCCAGTTGGGCTTCGAGGCGGGCGTTGCCGGCGCGGGCGACTAAAATCACCGCCGCCGCGACTAGTAAGGTGACGAGGATGGCGGCGAGGGTGACGCTTTTGCGGATGGTCATAAATAAAATGTGCTTGAAAATCAATGCGTCAATGACACGGCGGGCGTGTTTCCATTGCATTGAAGTCAAGCATAGGTTGGTGACGAGTGAGTGACGGCGGGGGTGATCTGCCGTGCGGAAATCACATTTGCACGTTATTCGAAGCACAACATGGAGGTTACGGCGCAGCGTCCGACGAATGCTGCTATATCATGCCACGATATATGCCGCTGGAGATTCAAGCAAGATGTATTGGACTTGGTTTTCTTTTCTGTGTTGTATAGGAGTGTCCGTGAAGTTAGTTACTAGCGCCTCAACGACGGGGTTTCTATTTTCTTCTTTTCCGCCGACATGATAAAAATGCTCTCGTGTACAAACATGATGTTTTGACCATAAGCACTTTACATATTCATTTTCGCGGTAATCATTATGATGCCATGTCGATAAGATAAACTTTCCACTAAAGCCGGAGAGCCTATTAAAAAGCTCTCGTTCGTGAACATCATCCCACCCATTGTAGTAATCAACATGCCGATCAATGTATGGCGGATCGCAGTAAATTATGTCGTTTGGTGAAGCGTCTTGAATTGTCTTATTGAAATCTTGGCATTTAAAAGTGAATTCTTTTGCTTTAATGATCTTGCAGACCCACGCAACCTGATTGACAATTTTTGTCACATAAGCCTGCGCAAATCGTTGCGGTTTTCTACAAAACGGAATATTGAATCCACCTTTTCTATTGAAGCGGATCATCCCATTGAAACCAGCGCGATTAATGAACAAAAAGTCGAGCGGGGAATGTTCCGTGTTAAATCTGTTTCTGACGAGGTAATAGTGATCCTCGCCTTTTGACAAAAGCGCCTCCCCTTCGCAAGTAATAAATTCCTTGACTAATTCCGGTGTTATTTCGCCTGATTGTATGCTGGCGTAAAACCTAACAAGGTGGGGATTTGTATCACACAAGATAGCGCGTCGTGGTGCAACATTAAAAGCCACAACGCCAGTACCCATGAATGGTTCAATCCAAGCGCCATTAAAGTCGCTTGGAACCATGCTCCGTATCCAAGGAACGAGCTTTGTTTTTATACCTTGTGATTTAATCGGCGGCACACCAACTTTCATGGTTATTCTTCGCTGCTCCTTTTATCAACCACAAGAGAAACATCGCCGTTTTTGTATTCGACAAATTCTCGAAGCGTAGAAATTTTCTTCGTACCGCCTTTTCCGTCTTGGACAGTTATCTTTTTGTAATTCATCCAATATTCATCAAACCAATTCTCTCCGAGCTTCGAAAACATTCCTTTGCCGGCGATGATGTCAGCAATGTTATTTATGCTACCGATGTTGGCTGTATTACCACTGCCACCTTGATCGCTTGCAATTTTCCATTTCTCATTGACAAAGAAAACGAAGTTTTGTGCTACGGAAATAATTGAATGCAACTCATCAATTGCATGGGCTTTTGTTTCATTAACTGTCGCACTTTCCGCTCTGTCGTAAATAATGCCAAGACAGAAATGACCTGAGTAACTGCCGTAAGGAAACTGAATATTCTTGGTGCTGGTTCTATTCTCGAAATATGCGCCATGAGACCCAAGCGTAAAGCCATTACATAAATACGGTTTTTTGGGGTTTCTGTATGTGGTCTTGAAATCAACAGCAAACCTTACGGATTCATCGGTTGCTTTGATAAATGAAATGTCTGGATAATAGTTCTGATGGTCAGCGAGAACAATCTTGTATCTGTTGGCCTGCGCAAATGAGAGAATTTTTGGAAAGAGGTGTATCTCAAGAATCTTCGATACGATCTTTGTGTCTGACGAGATGGTGTAAATGTTCTTGAAGATGTCGATAAATCCTTTGACAGTCCATTGACCATCACCACTGCTAACGTGATCTCGCAGTTCGGTAACGAACTGTTCCAGTTTCTGTGCAAATTTTGCTTTTTCAGTCATCTGATTGCAGCCACAGTGATAGCCAAGCGATCATTTCACATGGGTATCTCCCCGTGTTTAATGATAAACTTCAGACATTCTTAATACGCAACCCAACCGCCGCGGCTATGAAATGATTTGATCGTTCCCGCGCTAAAACGCGGGAATGCTCAATAATTAACTACTCAGCTACTCATCAAACATGGGCTAATTGTTTGAATACATCTGCCGCTGCCGTGACTGTCGTATCAATATCAACGGCTGAATGCGCCGCTGACACAAATCCCGCTTCATACGCAGATGGCGCGAAATAAACCCCGTGCGCCAACATGGCATGGAAGAATGAATTAAACTGCGCTTGCTGACACGCCATGACCTGCGCATAATTGGTCACGGCACTGGCATTGGTGAAAAATAACCCAAACATCGCGCCGACTTGATTGGTTGTGAATGGAATACCCGCAGCGGCTGCCGCCTGCATTAAACCCTGCGTTAATTGCGTAGTCGTGGCAGTCAAATTGGAATAAAAATCTGGCGCTGAAATCAATTCCAATGTTTTTAATCCCGCCGCCATCGCAATTGGATTACCCGATAAAGTCCCGGCTTGATACACCGGCCCCAGCGGTGAGATTTTTTCCATTATTTCACGCCGCCCACCGAAAGCACCAACAGGCATTCCACCGCCAATCACTTTACCCAGCGCCGTTAAATCCGGTTTAATTCCGTATAACCCTTGCGCACCATTTAATCCAACGCGGAAGCCGGTCATCACTTCATCAAAAATCAATACACTGCCATAGCGATCGCAAATATCACGCAAGCCTTGTAAAAAGCCCGGCGCGGGTGGAATGCAATTCATATTACCCGCAACTGGTTCAACAATAATTGCCGCAATGCTATCGCCAAACTTAGCAAATGTATCGCGCACCTGGTCAAGATCATTATAGCGCAGCGTTAAAGTTAATTCGGCCAATGCCGCCGGCACACCGGGTGAACTTGGCTCACCTAATGTCAACATACCCGACCCGGCTTTCACTAATAGCGCGTCAACGTGACCATGATAACAGCCCTCAAACTTAATGATTTTATCGCGCCCGGTATAGCCGCGTGCTAATCGCAACGCACTCATGGTTGCTTCTGTTCCCGAACTAACCATGCGCACTAATTCAATACTGGGAATTAACGCGCACACCTTATCCGCCATTTGAACTTCTAATTCAGTTGGTGCGCCAAATGATAAACCATGCGCCGCTTGGTTAATGACAGCGGCAATAACATCGGGATGCGCATGACCTAAAATCATTGGTCCCCATGACCCGACATAATCAATATAACTATTCCCGTCCGCATCAATTAACTTTGAGCCAGCGGCGGATTGAAAAAAGAGCGGCGTACCACCCACACCACGAAAGGCACGGACGGGTGAATTAACACCGCCGGGAATATGTTGTTGGGCAGCGGTAAATAAATCTTGTGAGCGAGTTGTAACCATCGTGAATAAAAACCTCTTGTTTAAGGCAGTGTCAAATTATACGAAATGCGCGGGGTATGATCGTCAAAATAAATCAAGATAATGGATTAATCCAATTGGCGGCGCACCTCGGCTAATAATCCGCGGGCGGCGGCTTCAACCAAATCAAATACACGCTCAAATCCGCCCGGTCCACCATAATACGGATCTGGGACTTCGCGTGTCCCTAATTCTGGTGCAAAATCTAATAATAAATGCAAGCGTTGTTGATAACCATCGGGACAAATCGCTTGCAATTCTCGATAATTATCTTGATCCATTGCCACCACATAATCGAATTGTTTAATATCATCTGCGCGCACCCGTCGCGCCCGCAGGTTACTCAAATTAACCCCGCGCCGCTGGGCGACTTGTTGAGTACGCATATCTGGCGGATCACCAATATGATAGGCATGAGTCCCCGCCGAAGAAATCTCAATATGATCTGCCAATCCAGCCTCTGTGACTTGCTTTTGAAACACGCCTTGCGCGGTTGGTGAGCGACAAATGTTACCCATACAAACAAATAAAACTTTGATTTTTTTCATTACGCTAACCAAAATAATTTAATTAAGCTGTGACACATTTATAATGCGCCTAACCAATCCAACTATTGTACACCTGTGATTAATGCACTCACTTGCTGTAGCCATTCAGCTAAAAACGCAGGAATCATTAACCCCAGCCATAAAACTAATGCTAAATGCACGCCCACTGGAAATAAGTTTGCCGCTACTGGTTGTTGACCCTCGGGCGCATGACCATACACCATTGGATGTAAATGGCGAAATAACCCAGCACAGGCGATCACTAAACCGAGAATGAGCGGAATTGCCAACCAGGGATAGGTTTGCATGGTGGCGGTTAATAATAAAAACTCGCTCATAAAAATGCCGAAGGGCGGAAACCCGGCAATAGCCGCCACGCCAATTAATAATGACCAACCCACGCTGGGCTGTGTCCGAATTAACCCACGAATCCGATCAATACTTTGACTGCCCGCAATATGTGCTGCATGACCAACGGTGACAAAGATTGCCGATTTAGTCAGGGAATGAACCAGCATGTGTAATAACGCGCCAAAGGTGGCTAATGAGCCGCCCAAACCAAATGCAAATGTCATTAACCCCATGTGTTCAATCGAAGAATAACTGAACATGCGTTTAATATCGCGTTGGCGATGTAAAAATAATCCCGCGACGGTAAAAGACAATAGCCCAAAACCCATTAACAAATAACCGGCTAAATGGGGCGAGCTGGTATTTAACAACGCACCATCCACCAACATTTTTAATCGCACCACCGCATATAATGCCACGTTTAATAATAAACCTGACAAGACTGCTGACATGGGAGTCGGCCCTTCGGAATGCGCATCTGGCAACCATTGATGCAATGGCACTAATCCCACTTTTGTGCCATAACCAACTAATAAAAAAACAAATGCAATGCGCATGACCGTTGGATCTAATGCCGCTGCATTGGCATATAACACACTCCAGGTTAATCCGGCATTCGGGTCTGCAATTACCTGTTGCGCCGCGAAATAGGTTAACACCGTGCCGAATAAAGCTAATGCAATCCCAACGCCGCACAGAATGAAATATTTCCAGGCCGCTTCAACCGCTTCTGGAGTGCGATACAGTGAGACTAATAATACAGTAGCAAGCGTCGCGCCTTCCATTGCCACCCATAACACACCCAAATTATCAGTCGTTAATGCCAGCAACATACTAAAGATAAACGCTTGATACATGCTATGATAAATGCGCAATCCACGTCGATCTGTTCGGCCAGTTTGACGCACATAACGCATATAAGGACGTGAAAAAATTGCCGTCGTTAAACTCACCAACGCCGTTAATACCACCAAATAAACATTAAACGCATCTACCCGAAATGCAATGCCGAGTAATTGCGTTGACACAATCCCGTGATTCGCCACAGTCCACGCTAACCAAATGGCACTGCCTAATGTGACTGCGCAAAAAATTAAATTGAACCAACCCGCCCGACTTAATCCGCGCACTAATGCGAGGATTAATGCCCCGAGTAAAGGAGTGAGCAACGTGATTGATAATAGGCTCATCCCACTTCTCCCTCAGCACCATCAGACGCATCGGTCATTTCGGTTAACCGATTTAATTGGTCAACATCCAGCGAATCAATACTGGCGCGGATTTGAAAGAAAAACACGCCAAATAAAATCATTGCAACTAATACGTCGAATGCCACGCCTAATTCAACGACCAACGGCATTCCAGCGGTGGCCGATACTGCCGCGAGAAATAAACCGTTTTCCATTGACATAAACCCTAGCACTTGAGCGACTGCTTGATGACGCACCACCATCATTAATAATCCAATTAACACGACCGCTAAACTAATTGCCACGATGTTACGAGTGAAGTTTAATTCGGCTTGCACAATTGGTAATACCAACCAATAACTAAAAATAATTAACGCCACTGCGGCCATGCCAACTAGCGCAGGATAACGCAATGTTTCAGCTTGATTTTCTAATTCTAATCGCCGCGTCAAGCGGTGCAGCATCCAGGGAATTAACAATGCTTTTAATCCCAGTGTTAATACCGCAGAGAAATATAAATGCGGTGAATGCGCCGCGGCCGCCACGACTGCAGTCACTCCCGCAATCAATGCACCCTGCCAGGCAAACGCATGAATCGCTGAAATTAAACGGGTTTGCGCTAGAATAACAAAGGATAAAAATAATAATAATGCCGCCAGCACGACAACCCACTGTTGTAATAGCGGCAATGCAGTTGGACTCATACGCCGACCTCTAACATGACATGACTCAGCAACCCTAATAATGCCAATAATAATGCTAAATTAAGAAACCCCGGCACCCGAAATAACCGCATCTTTGCCAATACGGTTTCAGCAATGACCATAATGAGTGCTAACAGCATCAATTTTAAGACAACTGCCAAGATCGCAATTGGCAAGGTTGACCACTGTTCTAAGGTCGTCGTGATGCCCCAGGGAAAGAAGATATTTGCAATTAACACGCCATACAACATCAGTTTGATGTGCGCTGCCCATTCCATTAGTGCTAAATGCCGCCCAGAATATTCTAATAACATCGCCTCATGCACCATGGTTAATTCTAAATGGGTTGTCGGATTATCAACGGGAATGCGACCTGCTTCCGCCATTGCAACTAAACCCAGCGCACTTAATGCAAACAAATAAGACGGGCGTAATACAAATCCTGATCCTAATTGGTAATCAATGATCTGTGTCAGATTGGTACTGTGTGCAGACATCGCCAATGTGAATACGGCTATTAACATTGCAGGCTCGGCTAATGCGGCAATTAACATTTCCCGCGATGCGCCCATGCCGCCAAATGCCGTGCCTATATCCATGCCGGCGAGCGCAAGAAAGAATCGCCCTAATGCTAATAAACCGACTAAGACAATTAAATCGGCTAACGCGGTGGTGGGGGTGTTTAATGTTAATAATGGAATGGTTGAGGCGGCTAACCAGGTTGTCATAAAGACAATGACCGGTGCAATCGTGAAAATTGGCGATGCGGTATGAGCAACCCGGGTTTCTTTAATAAACCATTTACGCAAATCACGATAGGGTTGTAAGAGCGGTGCCCCGCGCCGATTTTGTAAATAAGCACGCAATTTGCGCACCCAACCGACCAGTAATGGCGCACAAACAATGTAGATCATTGCTTGAATAATCGCAAATGTCCAATTCAACGTGGTCATGTGTGTTAGTCGTTTAATATGATGACAGAATTAAACTCATTATTCTCGAATGAGATAGAGCAGATTATCTTCAATTCGGTACAACAATGGTGCGATCTGAATTTTCGGATAACGGGCGCGCAACCGATGCACTTCACTTAATACAAAATCAATTTCATTGCCGATTTCAAACATGGGCGCAAAGTGCATGAAATGTTGCTCGGCCCATTCCGGTTCCCAGCCGGCATTATCAATTAAACCCTGAATAAATACATCACGTCTGGCCATCAAATTAACCATACCGCAGTGATTATGTGCAATTAATGCAATAGACCGTACGCCGCCCACGGCAATGGCATAAGACACCTTGAATTCGCTATAACGCAAATTACCGCCGCCGGTGCGAATGATATAAGCAAAGTTGTCTGGAATACGCAAATATTTGCGATTATCCATACACATGCCAATTAAAATTTGTGCTTGTGAATAGCAATCGAATTCGCTGCCCAGATTGTGATATTCCAAAAGGGCACCAATAGGCGTGTTTTGATAGTCTGTGAGAATATCAGCGGATGAAGTGACCGGAATTAAACGTTGCATATTGCACCAATAAACTGGTTGTTTTTAAGCGTGACGTGGACGCAGGAGCATTTAATACAGCGGGCGTAATATCTATTATGAAACCAGCCACAGTAATAATAAAAGCGTCGCTAATGTCCAGCCAAGATAGACGCGCACATTGCCCGATTGCAACCGCACAACGCGGCGCGCTGCTGCTTCGACTGCATGAACTAATGGCAAATAAAACAATCCCCATGCCCGATCACCGACGCGCAATTGATAACGCCAACTGCCATCACTGCTGCGGGTATTTAATGATTCTTCAATCATAAATAACCCGCCAAAAACGCGGCGAATGGGTTGGGCAAAACCGGTAGCGCTGTATTGCATTTGGGCGTTTGGTGGAATAAATCCGCAATCCCACGCATCGCAGCGTCTTTGTCTCACTCGAATAAAGCGGCGCTGTAATAACCACAGCAATGCGGCAATGGTTAATGTGAGTGCGAAAACGAGTAAAGGGGCGCTGTAGCTGGCGGTGGTATTTGAGATTGGGATTAACCAGAGCCAATTGTTAATGCTGGTTGCGGGTAAGCCATGACCTAATAATTGTGCCGATATTTGATTGAGTAATGCTAATGTCGGGCCGGGTAATACGCCTAATACAATGCACAAAATCGCTAATAAACCCTGTGCTACGCGCATTCCTTTTGGTGCGGGACGGGCGCGTCGGACATGGCGTGAGCGGGCTTGACCTAAGAAGGCAACGGCATAGACTTTGACAAAACAGGCGGCTGCTAATGCACCGGTTAAAGCTAATACGGCGGCGGCAATGGGAATGACGCTGCGTAATACGCCACTTTCTAATTGCCATGCCGACAGTGCCGCTTGAAAAGTGAGCCATTCTGAAATAAATCCGTTGAATGGTGGCAATGCAGAAATGGAGAGACAGCCAATTAAAAACCAGAGTCCCGTCCAGGGCATTCGCCGTAATAAGCCGCCCATTTGTTCTAGATCGCGTTCGTGGGTGCTGTGCAAAATGGCGCCTGCGCCGAGGAAGAGTAAACCTTTAAATAAGGCGTGATTAATGCTGTGGTACAGTGCCGCTAATAAGGCGAGTGTGCCAAGTCCATAATGGCCGGTGGCAAGAAATAATAATGATAAACCCAAACCAATAAAAATGATGCCAAGGTTTTCAACCGAATGGTAGGCTAATAACCGCTTTAAGTCGTGCTGCATTAACGCATACAACACACCCATTAACGCGGAGATGCTGCCAATAAATAACACCACTACGCCCCATTGCCATTGCAATTCGCCGTTTAAATCAAATACGCTGCGCACGAAGCCATACACGGCGACCTTGAGCATGGCGCCGGACATTAACGCTGAAATATGTGACGGGGCGACGGGGTGCGCTTCAGGTAGCCAAGCGTGTAATGGCACTAATCCCGCTTTCATGCCAAAACCAATTAACGCGAGGGTGAATGCAATGCTCGCCCAAAGCGGTGATAATTCGGCGGTGCGCAGGGCGGTGAAGGTGAATTGACTGTCGGCAAAGGCGGCTAATACGCCAAAGCTAATTAGTATTAACAAGCCGCCGATGTGCGCCATTAACAAGTATAAAAAAGCGGCGCGGCGGTTGGCGGCGTATTCGTGTTGGAATGCGACTAGGAAATAAGACGCTAATGACATCAGCTCCCACGCAATCATAAATAACAGTGCGTCGTCGGCTAAGATGACTAATAACATGCCCATTAAAAAGAGGGCGGAAAATCCACCTAATGCAACCACACTTTCAGCACCGCGTTCTAAACTGTGGACATAGCTGCGGCCGTGAATACCGGCGGCAATGCTGAGAATGCCGACGATGATTAAAAATAATCCGGCCAGTGCGTCTAATCGAATGTGCCAGTTGTGCCAGGGTAAGCCAAATGGCAGAATGAGACTGAATGAATCCGGGTGAATTAACACCATGAATCCGCTGGTGACGGCCGCCACCCCAGCCAGTGTGAATAAGGGTAATGCGATGGTGCGAATGGTGCGGCGCCAGCGCATGGCAAGGAGTGATGAACAGGCGGAGAGTAATGCGAAACTGACGGCGAATAATGCGAATAAGAGTGGCAGCGGAAGGTGTCGCACTTGAGTTACCCAAACAGTGAAATCGAATTAAAAAACGGCGGCGGTGCGAATGAAGTGATGCGCTATGACTGGTTAGGGTGCGGTCATTTTCTGAATGACGCTTGAATAACCACCTGTTTAATCGTCCGCCAGTATTGATGATTATCAATACGCGACGGCATCTGATGTGACAGTTGACGATGTGCCGCTATATTACAAGACTTAGGCTGGGCATGTGATGCTGCTTTTGTCATAACCGGGGTGATGCTAATGCGCGACTGTATCCAATCTGCGACGTTATTTGACCGCCAGCGGGGTAGTCGCCCGTTGATCCGCTTAATGGCGGCGATCATTTTACCGCTTGTGGCGGGATGTTCACAGGTGCAATTTTTTTACAACACGGCCGATTTCACCATCGAGTTGTATGCCAGCCGATTTTTGACTCTGGATACAACGCAACTGGCGGCGTGGCGTCCGACCGTGACGGCGACGGTGGCGCGCCATCGCCGCGAGGAGTTGCCGCAATTGGCGGCGTTGTTCACTCGGCTGGCGGATGATGCGCGCAGTGGGTTCACGTCCGCCAATCTGGCCGCGGCGCTCGATGCGATTGAAACGCGCTATCGCCAACACGCGCTGCTGGCGGTGGACATCATGGCGCCGCTGTTGAGTCGGTTAAACCCTACTCAAATCAGTGAGTTGGAGGGGCAGTTTGTGCTGCAAAGCCGCGCTGATGCCACAGATAATGCGGCGCAGAGTGTTGCCAAGCGTCAGCGCAAGCGGGCGGAGCGGTATGAAACGCAAATTCGCTGGTTTGTCGGGGAGTTGGATGCGACGCAGCGTGATTTGATCCGCCGGTTGACCGCGTCGCTGCCGGATACCGCGACTGAGTGGTACGCCTTCCGCGATGCGAAACGGCGGGAGTTGGTGGCGTTGTTGCGATTGGCGGCGAACGAGGCACAGTTGCGCACGTTTTTGACCGAGTGGTTGGTGGAATTTCGCCAGTTGCCGCCGCCGTTGGTGCAAGCGCGTCCGCTGTTGCGGCAGGGGGTGATTGATCTGTTATTGGCGTTAGATCAAACGTTTACGCCAACGCAGCGCGGGCATTTGGTGGCACGGTTGACGTTGCTGCGGGATGATTTTACGGCGTTACAGGAACGGCCGGCGACGGCGATGGTGGGGATGTGACGCGGTTGGATTATAAGTTTTTGATCGTTCCTATGCGCCAGCGTGGGGACGCCCAACCTGTTGATTTTATTGGTTAAAACAACGCTCATCTAATCACCGTTGAGACAACGCCAATGCACTGGTCTGACCATTTCGACACGTTGCGGCGCATTTTGCTGCAACCGCAACTTGACACTGAACAACTGCAACACCTGCTGACCAGCGCCCGCCCCGCCGAAACGCTGCCGGTGATCTGGCTGCTGGGCAAAACGCAAGCCGGCAAAAGTTCCATCGTGCGGGCGCTGACCGCCAATCCCGACGTGTTGATTGGCAACGGTTTTCAGCCCTGCACCCGCACCCTCGCCTATTTTGATTATCCAGCCGCCGCGCCGGTGGTGCGGTTTCTCGACACACGCGGGTTGGGCGAGGTGGCTTACGATCCGAGTGAAGACCTGCGCTGGTGCGAATCACAGGCGCACCTGCTACTCGGCGTGATGCGGGCGGATGATCCCAATCCGCAACCGATCTTTACCGCATTGCGCGAGCTGCGCCAGCGTCATCCTGAGTGGCCGCTGGTGATCGCGCAAACCAGTCTGCACACGCTCTACCCCGCCGATCTTGACCATCCGCAACCCTATCCGTTTGCACAAGAGTCAGAGTCTTGGCCAACTGCCGTCCCGCCGGATTTGGTACGCGCACTGCGGCAACAACGCGCCAGCGCTGGCAAATTTGCCGGTGCCGCGCCGCACTGGGTGGCAGTAGATTTCACGATGCCGGAGGATGGTTATCCGCCGGCCGATTACGGTTTAACCGCACTGTGGCAAGTGATTGAAACGGTTTATCAACAACATCTGTGGGCGCAATTGCACGGCGGCGACGAGGTGCGCGATCTCTACGCCCGCACCAGTCACCCGCACATCGTCGGTTACGCACTGGCGGCGGGGGCGTTGGGCGCGCTGCCGATGGTTGATTTGGTAGCAGTGCCGACGCTGCAAGCCAAGTTATTGCACAGCGTGGCGGCGATTTATCGTCAAACGTGGGATGCGCGCACCACGAGCGAGTTTTTAGGATTACTGGGCGTCGGCATTGGGTTGGGTTACGTCGCACGACTGGCCGGTCGCCAATTGGTCAAGTTGGTGCCGGGCGTGGGGCAGACGGTCGGGGCGGTGTGGAGCGCCAGCAGCAGCGCGGCCGTGACCTACGCGCTGGGCAAAACGGCGGCGGTGTATTTTCAACAGCGCCTGGCGGGACAGGTGTGTGACGCGGCGACCTTGCGCAATGTGTTTAATACGCAATTGGTTCAGGGCGGCGCTCTGCTGGTCAATCAGGTGACATCGAGAAAATCAACATGAATATCAAACAGTTACACGCAAACGGTTGGTGGTTGATCGCGGCGTTATACGCGCTGCCATTTGGCGTGTTGATGGGCGCAGGCGGGCTGTGGCTGTTTCAGCAGCAGTGGTTGCTGTGGTGGAGTGCGCTGTTTGTCGTGAGTACGGGCGGCGCGTATGGCGTGGGATATTGGTTACAGCGCCGCGATCAGCGGTTGTTGCAGCAGACGCACACCCAACCCGATCCCGCCTGGACTAGTCACGAGGCGGCGGCTTGGGCGGAAGTTGAGGCATTTGCCGCGCAACTTGACCTGACCAAGTACCCGTTGGAAGCGCAGGACACGGTGCCGGCGCTGGCGCGTGAAACCTTGACGCGAGTGGCGCGGCACTTTCATCCCGACGTGACCGAGCCGCTGTTGGAACTGACCCTGCCGCATACGCTGTTGATTATCGAACAGGCGGCGCAGGAATTGCGTCTGTCGCTGGTCAACAATATTCCGTTCAGTCATCAACTCAAACTCGGCACATTGGTGCGCGCCTATCGCTGGAAAGCCTTTGCGGAAAAATTGTCGGGGCTGTATCAGGCTGGGCAGTTGGTGATTAACCCCTTGCAGGGGGTGATGATGCTGTTGCGCAGCGAGTTGCAAGCGCACGGCGTCAAGCAGGTGCAACAGGAATTCACCGGCTGGCTGCTGCGCGAACTGGTGCGGTTGGTGGGTAAACATGCGATTGCGTTATACGGCGGGCGGCCGCTGGCGCTGGATGTCAGCCCCGCCGCCGCGCCCGTCACGTCATTAACTGCGCCCTCGGCTGCCGCGTTGCAACAGGTGGAGACGGCGCAGTTGGCAGTGCGCGAGGAGCCGCTGCGCATTCTGGTACTCGGTCGCGCCAATGCCGGTAAATCCAGTTTAATCAATGCGTTATTTGGGCAATTGCAGGCGGCAACCGATTTGCTGCCCAACACGACGCGGGCGTTGACGCCGTATCGGTTGCAACGCGACGGGTTGGATGAGGCGTTGATTTTTGACAGCCCCGATGTGGAGCAATTGCCGCCCGACGGTGTGGGCGAGGCGGCGGCGCTGGCGGACATGATTTTGTGGGTGACGGCCGCGCATTGCCCAGATCGTCACACCGAGCGGCAGCGGTTGGATGCGCTGCGTCACGCGCAAACTCAGCAGTTGCACCGCCGCGCCCCGCCGCTCGTGGTGGTGGTCAGTCACATTGACCGCCTGCGCCCGCCCCGCGAGTGGCAACCGCCGTATGATTTGACGGCGGGGGCGGATAACGTCAAGGCGATGAACATTCAAGCGGCAATTAGCGTCGCGGCAATTGATTTAGACGTGCCAATTGCGGATGTCATTCCAGTTTGTTTGGCGGAGGGGCGCATTTATAATGTGGACGACACGCTGTGGGCGGCGCTATTAAATCATTTAGAACAGGCGCAGCGCTTGCGATTATTACGCTGTCACGCCGCCCGGCATTCCAGTGAACAGTGGGCGTTATTACGGCGGCAATTGATGAATGCCGGGCGGTTTTTATTAAAAATACCTAAATAACTCTCCATCACGCCCCACTCTGCGCCCGTGCAAATTCTAACATCCGTTGAATTGGCACAACGGCACGGCGGCGAATGGTTTCATCAATCAGAATTTCTTGATTACCATTTAATAAAACCCGCTCCAAATTCTGTAGTGCATTCATTGCCATCCAGGGACAATGCGCACAACTTTCACAGGTCGCACCTTCACCCGCCGTTGGTGCTGGCAATAGCGTTTTATTCGGCGCTAATTGCCGCATTTTCCAAAAAATCCCCGCATCAGTGGCAACAATAAACTCGCGCTGCGGCAATTCAACCACCGCTTTAATCAATTGCGTCGTTGACCCCACCACCGTCGCCTGCGCCACAATCTCCGCCGGCGATTCGGGATGCACCAACACCGCCGCGTCGGGATGCAGCCGCCGCAACCGCTCCAGCGCCACACTTTTGAACTCCTCATGCACCACGCAGGCACCGTTCCACAGTAACATATCAGCGCCCGTCACCTGCTGAATGTAGCGCCCGAGGTGGCGATCCGGCGCCCACAGTACCTTGTCACCTTTTGCCGCTAAGTGCTTGATTATCGGCAGGGCAATGCTGGACGTCACCACCCAATCCGCCCGCGCTTTGACCGCCGCGCTCGTGTTAGCATATACCACCACCTGCCGCTCGGGATGCTGGTCACAAAACGCGCTGAACTCCGCCGCCGGACAGCCCTCGTCCAGCGAGCAGGTCGCCGCCAAATCGGGCATCAACACGCGCTTTTCGGGGTTCAAAATCTTGGCCGTTTCGCCCATAAATCGCACCCCGCACACCACCAGCGTCGCCGCGTCAGTTTGAGTGCCAAAACGCGCCATCTCCAGCGAATCGGCCACGATCCCGCCGGTATTTTCGGCTAACTCCTGCAAATCGTCGTCGGTGTAATAATGCGCAACCAACACGGCGCGCTGTTCGGTCAACAGTGCAGTAATGCGTTGTTTTAACGCGGTTTTTTCATCAGTTGACAGCGCCGGCCACTGCGGATGCGGCGGCACGGTCACGAGGCGCGGGGCGGGCAAAATCGGAGTAATTGGCGTGGTGGTCATGGCACAGTCTCACTGGTTTATTGGCGATGTTGATAAAAGTGTGATATTACCCGAAGAATCACGCGCTGCGTAGTTGGCTATGATTTCATGCCGAGTTGTTATTTAAGCAGCGCGCCGGTGTTATTCGGATTTTCACCAATGTTCATTATCATTAAAGCAGATTGTCGTTGTCTTATCAATTCAATTTTTGGCGCGGCGTGAATCACACATGAAATCACTTTTTAAACAACTGATTGCCAATTAGGATTAAACATTTTATGACCACCCCGCACCGCCATCGTGAAGAAACCTTAAATACGCAATTGGCGTTGTTATTAACTGAACACGGGATTGATGCCGAGTCAGAAGTGATTTTGGCCAGCGGGCAACACCGCCCCGATGTGTTGTTTTTATTCGACGGTTTGCGCGTCATGTTGGAGGGAAAATTCGACGATGTGACCGATGCTGCCACAATCGTGTTGCGGGATGCGCAGCGGCGGATGGACAGCGGCATGTGTCACATCGCCATTGCGCTGGTGTATCCGCACGCGCTGCGCACGACGGCGACCGCGAAAATGGCGACAAAATTGGCGATTACGCCGCTATCTGCGCGGATTTTGTCAGAAGCGGGCGCGACTGACTGGGCAAGCGTGACGGTGACTGAGTTGCTGACTGCGCTGCGGCGAGTGCGCGAAACGTTGCTGCAAGACGACATTGTCGCGCAGGCGGCACAGCGGTTGTCGGAGCGGATTGAAACGATTGCGGCGCTGTGGGCGGGGCAGGCGGCGACGTGCGATAAGCTCTCGAATTTGCTAGGAATTCCGATCAATCCGCACGAGCCGGCGGAGGAATGCGCGGCGCGGCGGGCGACGGCGACCAAAGTGGCGGCGCTGGTGTTGGCTAATGCGTTGATTTTTCAGGAACAATTGGCGAGTTCACGCGGTGACGGGCGGTTTGATAGTTTGCGCGCTTACGATCAGGCGACGGATCCAATTGACGCGATTAAAACGAATTGGCATTGGATTTGGAATAACGTCAATTATGTGCCGATTTTTCAATTGGGCGAGACCATTTTAGCGGAATTGCCAATCAATTTACCCGCGATTAGTGCGGTGCGCTGGTTGATTAATGAAGCCAAGCAACTGTGCGCGAATCAAGCGGCGTTGCGGCATGATTTAATGGGGCGCATTTATCATTGGTTATTACATCATGCCAAGTATTTGGGGACGTATTACACGTCAACGGCCGCCGCGACCTTATTATTAAAACTGACGTTTATGCAGACGTGGCGTGAGTATGATAAATCCATTGCCGATCCGAATGACTGGCCGCTGATTGACTTTACGAATTTGCGCCGTTTAACCGAATTCAAAGTGGCGGATTTATCGTGCGGGACTGGCACGTTGTTAATGGCAGCGGGGCAGGCCATTGCCGACCGTTTTGTATTAGAGCGCGTCACGACGGGGCGGGGTTTGAATGAACGTGATTTGGATTTTCTATACGAAAGTGTAATGGAAAACGTATTGTATGGCTATGATGTGCTGCCGTCAGCAGTGCATTTAACTGCGACCACGTTGGGCATGTTGTCATTGCATGTCAGTTATCGGCGAATGAATTTGTTTATTCTGCCGATGGGGGTACAGGGTGATGATTTATGTCGGTTGGGCAGTTTGGATTTTATTGGTGCTGATCGAATACCAACACAATTAACTTTAGATACTACGCAGTTTGAACAATTAGATACGAAACAAACGGACGTGCGGGCCGAGCGTATTATGGAGGCGGTATTGCCGCCATTAGATTTGTGCGTGATGAACCCGCCGTTTGTGCGCTCAGTCGGTGGCAATTTATTATTCGGGAGTTTGCCCGATAAGGAGCGCGAGTTATTACAAAAGGAATTAAAACGGCAGGTTAAAAACTTGCCGGCGTCCATTACGGCGGGACTAGGCAGCGTGTTTTTAGCAATGGTGTCGCCGCGCATTCGTATTGGTGGACGCATGGCGTTAATTCTGCCCGTTGCATTAGCGACCGGTGAAGCGTGGGGCGCGAGTCGCGCATTATTAGCGCGGGAATACACGGTTGAAATAGTGGTGGTGAGCCATGATCCCGATCATGCCAATTTCTCTGAAAATACCGATTTATCGGAATTATTATTTATTGCGCGGAAGCGGGCGCCGCATGAGCCGGCGGGAATGACGTGTTATGTCAATTTATGGCATAACCCGCGCACGGTGTATGATGCGTTGGATTTGTTCGGGCGAATTGAACGCTGTCAACCGGCGGTATTAGACGGGCAATCAGTGACCAGTTTGCATACGTTAATGGGGCGGCCATTAGCGGAGGTGATGCAATTGCCGGCGAGTGAAAATGATGATCAATGGTTAGGCGTACAATTCGCGCAGGTGTGGACGTTGCGCACGGCGGCGCAATTGCAATTAGGGCAATTGGTGGTGCCGGGTCAACAGCCAATGAAACTGCCGTTGTGTGCATTAAAGACGTTGGGGGAATTGGGACCGGATCAGCGACGTATTCACGATGGATTTAAAATGTCTGAAACAGATTGGTCGCCGTATTCAGCATTTTGGAATCATAATGCCAAACAGGTTGTGACCATTGCGCAACAGCCGAATAGTCATTTATTGGTTTGGGAACAATCACCACGCGGCGCGGATTATGGCCCGCGTTTATTATGGCCGCGAGCAGGGCGCATTTTATTAGTTGAGCGTATTCGTGCTAATACTCAGCGTGTAATAGCAATTGGTTTTGATGAGCCAATGCTGGGCAACACTTGGTGGGCATTACAAACAAATTTAACCAATAAACAAGAGCGGGCGCTGTTAATATGGTTGAATAGTACACCAGCACTATTGTTATTATTATCAAGGCGTGTCACAACGCAAACCGCTTGGATGAAATTCAAACAACCCGCATGGGCGGCTATGCCAGTTCTCGATGTGCGCAATTTACCCGACACGACAATTGACGCATTAGCCGATGCCTATACTGTGCTGTGCCAACAACCATTATTAGCATTGGCAAAATTGAATGAAGACCCGACGCGAGCGGCAATTGATGCGGCATTAACCAGCGCATTAAACTTGCCCGATTTGCGGCCGCTGCGGCAATTATTAGCGCGGGAGCCGGGCTTGACGGGGGTGGGATTGTCGCCGAAGCCGGCGAAATAAATCTTGATGCCCGCTGCACAACATAATTATTAACACTGCACAATTAAACTACCAACACCGTGTCTCTTTCGGAGATTTCGATTTTTGCTAAATCAATTGATAAACAGGCCGCAACCGCTTCATTTAAATTAGATAGCAATTCTTCAAAGGTGTCGCCCTGAGTGGCGCAGCCTAGAATTGCTGGAACTTCAGCCCAATAGCCACCTTCTTCGGCCTCATGAATAATTACTTTGAGTTTCATAATTGCTTCTCCAATTGTCAGACACGATTGAATTGCTAAAAAGCATCAATCCAATTTACGCGGCTAATAACCACGCGCAACGGCGGCAATGGAACACCGCCGAATTGCTAGTCGCTGCGCGTAATTTAATTGTGCGCTTTGGTAAAAACACCAGTCTGCTGACGCGCTGTTGATGACGAATGCGCATTGCCCAGCCATGCTCAAGAAATAAAGTATCGCAGTTGCGTAGCCAAAAAGCTGCAACGCAACCCATGCTGCCGTTGCGCTATCATGTTCAATACAGTTTGATGTTTCACAACCAGGTTGTCTGTTAATGTCATTAAAACGCCTTTTTTTGCTGTTGGGGCTAACGATTACCGTACTGATGTCGCTTCTTGCACTGTCCACCGTCAG
Organism: Thiospirillum jenense; assembly: GCF_014145225.1. Lineage (GTDB taxonomy): Bacteria > Pseudomonadota > Gammaproteobacteria > Chromatiales > Chromatiaceae > Thiospirillum > Thiospirillum jenense. The sequence continues at coordinate 62,782 of NZ_JABVCQ010000004.1, read as the reverse complement.
GCAATTGACAATAGATGAGCGCGTGACCGAAGCCAGCAACAATCGCTACCGTTCCTACCTGCTGGCTGATGAGCTGCGTCAAAGCTCCGACGATCTCACCCGTTTAGCACGCACTTATGTGGTCACTGGCGACGCAAAGTGGGAAAAACAGTATTTTGACGTGCTGGCCATCCGCAATGGCGAGGCGGCACATCCACAGGACTATCACCGAATCTACTGGGATTTTCTCGCCGCCGATCAGACCAGCCCACGTCCTGATGAAGAGCGCATCGCACTGCGCGATCTGATGAAACGTGCCGGCTTCACCAGCGCCGAATTCGCCAAACTCAAGGAAGCAGAGGACAACTCAAATGGTTTGGTGTACACCGAAACGGTCGCAATGAATGCCATCAAGGGACTGTATGAAGATGCTCAGGGACGCTTCACTGTTCGCGGGGAACCCGATCCCGTGCGAGCGCGAACGCTGATGCACAACCTCGATTACCACCTCGAAAAAGCTCGCATCATGGCCCCGGTTGACGAATTTTTCGTGTTGATTGATGAACGCACCCGACAAACGATGGCGGATGCGGAACTTGAGGCCCGGCAATGGCTGCAAGTACAGATCGCCTTAATTGGCGTCATCCTCACGCTCATGCTCAGTGGGTTGTGGCTGAGTTACCGCCAACTCAAAAACACCATCGGCGGTGAACCGCTCATGGTCGCGCACAGTTTGCAGTGCATCACGGATGGCAACATCAGCCAGCCGCTCACTGGCGCAGCGCCCGGCAGCGTGATGACCTGCGCGGAGTTGATGCGCCAAAGTCTTGTCAAAGCGATCGCCTCGGCCCGCGCTACGGCGGAAATCATCAGTGCCGCCGTCACCCAACTACACGCCAATAGTGATGAATCTACGCAACGCATTGTTCAACAACAGCGCGACTCGTCGCTGATTGCTCAGGCAATGTCTGGCATGATTAACACCTTGCGTCATGTTGTACAAACCGTCAACGAGGTCACTGAGTTGACCAAAGAGACCGACCGTCAAGCGCAAACGGGCGCTGAAACGATGGTTATGAATACGCAATCGATTGAACGCCTGTCTAATGAAATTGACCAGATCACCGACATGATGAAAACGCTTGAAACCGATAGCCAGGCTATTTATCAGGTTGTTGATGTGATTAATGCGATTGCCGAACAGACGAATCTGCTGGCGCTGAATGCGGCGATTGAAGCGGCGCGGGCGGGGGAACAGGGACGGGGGTTTGCCGTTGTGGCCGATGAGGTACGCACTCTCGCCAGTCGCACCCAGAGTTCGATCAGCGAAATTCATAACATGATCGACAGGTTACGCAACAGTGCGCGGCAGGCCAGTCAGGCGATGAATGATGGATTGCGTCAAGTGCGCGATTCGGCGGCGCAGGCCGATCATGCGCGTCAGGCGTTTAATGCCATTTCGGCGGCGATTGATACACTGAACCGCCAGATCAGCCAGATGTCTAGTGTTGCGGTGGAACAGGAGAGTGTCGCCGAACGGATCAATGATAATATTACAAATATCAATGGCTCGATCCAACATTCGGCCGCTGATACGCGCAAATTGACCGATGCGGCCGAATCTTTAGTAGATTCTGCCCGAAAAATGCTTGAGGACATGCGGCATTTTGAGCTGCCCGCCGCGTAGATTAGGCTTTGACAGCGCGTCCAAACCAAGTCTGATCAACTGCTTTTTTCCAGTTTCATACTGGCATTTCGCAAGCGATACAAACCCTTCGCAAATCAAATGTTTAACTGCTCACCGTCGCGCCGCCTCGAATAAAACATGCGGGGGGTGACGCAGTTAGGCGATGAGTTGTTTGATCGTTTCCACGCGAGCGGGTGGGAATCATCAATGATTGATTATTCACCTTAATATAACTTTGTTGTGTTGGGTTGCCAAAAGGTGGCAATTCAACCGGCGCGGCTTAATCACTTTTTTGCATGATGTCATTATCATGCCCACCGCAAGGATTATTCACGATGAAAGCAGAAGAAACTCGGCTACGCCCCCTGATTGAACCCACCAAGCAATTGATTATCCCATTATTCCAGAGATTCTACATTTGGGATAAAAAATACTGGGATATTTTGTGGAATGATTTAGGCGAATTAGCCTCAGATGAAGATCAACAACGCACTCATTTTCTCGGCTCTCTCGTATTCATCCCTGATGAAAACTCTTCACCAAGTTTATCAAGATTTGTCGTTATTGATGGTCAACAGCGCATTACAACTTTATTAGTTATATTAGCAGCTATTCGAGACTTGGCGCGGGCAGAAGAACAAATTAATCTTGCTGACGAAATCAATAACAAGATGTTGTCAAATCAGTACAAGCAAGAAGATGACTATTATAAACTTTTACTTTCGGATAACGATCATGATGCCTTCCAAAATATTCTCGATGAAAAGCAACATCAAGTTCATCGTTTGAGCGATTGCTATAGATATTTTCGTGAACAAATTAATAAACATGTTCAAGAATTCGGCAGTTCACAACTCCGAAGCATGTTTGAAATCATAGCGGATCGCTTCTCTTTAGTTACAATTACGTTAGCTACTAACGAAAATCCCTATCTCGTTTTTGAAAGTTTGAATTTCAAAGGCCATAAGTTGACCGAGGCAGACTTAATTCGCAATTATCTATTTATGCGAGTGCCATCGAAACAGCAAAAATCTGTTTATAAGGAATATTGGAAACCTATGGAAATCTCTTTAGGCGATAACTTAACGGAATTTGTTCGCCACTATCTCATCATGCGCACTGGCACGTTCGTTAAAAAGAATGAGGTTTATATCAAACTCAAAAATGATTTGAGTGCCACTGAAGTTCTGCCATCGATTAAGAAACTAGCTACTTTTGGTAGTTATTACAAAAAGTTGCTTGATCCTATCCAAGAACCTAATAAATCAATCAGTGATGCTTTAAAAAGGTTAAACCAGTTAGATACTACCACAATTTACCCATTTTTATTGAACTGCTATCAAGATTATGACCAAAAACATTTAACGGCAGAACAATTTTGTGATGTTGTTAAACAAATTGAAAACTATCTTGTAAGACACTTTGTTTGCGGCTCACCTTCCAATGAGCTTAATAAATTTTTTGCACCATTGTATAATCAGATCGCGAAACAGGTTTCTGATAATTTCGCCACCGCTTGCACAAATATTTTACAAAAAAGTAAAAAATATCCGAATGATGCACAATTCAAATCGAATTTAATGACCCGCAAACTTTACGCTGGCAGCAACAGTGAAAGAAAAACACGATTTATTTTAGAATCATTGGAACGTCATCATAAGCATAAAGAACCAGTCAGTTTTGCTTCACTAACAATCGAACATATCATGCCGCAAACCTTGACTGATTGGTGGAAAGAACATCTTGGAGACGCTTGGAGTGAAGTTCATGAAACTTATTTGCACACACTCGGGAATCTCACGTTGACAGGCTACAATAGCGAACTTTCCAATGCACCATTTCCAGATAAGCGTCAAGAATTTGTTACAAATAGCCATCTGGTTCTGAATAGCTATTTCAAGAAAGTGAATAGTTGGTGCGCAAAAGATATTCAAAATCGTGCGGAGCAGCTTGCCGAGCAGGCGCTCAACTGTTGGCCTTATTTGGGAGACGCGAATCAAGGTTCTCAAAAAATCGATGGTGTTATCGGCACCAAGCCAGTCATTTTAAAAGTATTAGATAAAACATTTCCTGTTAAAAGTTGGATTGAAGTTTTGCAACGCACATTACAGACTTTAGCCGAGCAAGCACCCAATCGTTTTGCGCAACTCACTGATCGTTACCCACATTATATTGCCAACAATCCACATGGACTTAAAAGACCAAAGCAGTTGATTGATAATTATTATATCGAAACCGGTTTCAAAGCAGAAAATATCGACCACTTTTGCCGTCGAGTGATAGATGACTTGGGTTACCCGCCGACAGTTTGGGTAGTAATTACCAAAGATTGATACAATTTTCAGTCCGGCACTGCAATTATCAGTAATTAAAACCCCGCGCTGAGTAATTCCCAAACGCGGGTTATTATTTATTAAATAACCGACCAGTTAAGTGCATCGCATTATTTATGCCGTCAGGCAGTCATTGAACTGCGCAATTCCTACAAGTATTACAACAATCACGCTTTTTTGTTAAAAGTTTTTATTATCAAAAATTTACAAATAAATGACTGTTGCTGATCTTCCTTGCGCCCTCCAATAATCAATCGTTTCTAACAAAATATCCTGAATAATACGCCATTCTTCGGGATTAGCTAATCTAAACTGTCGTGTGTTTTTGAACACAATAAATAGGCTGTTTTTATTTTCTAACCAAGACAAGTCAGTCATGCAATCAGAAAACGCATCCCAATTGAAACCGAAATAATCTGGAAAATTGAGTTTTTCGGCGAACTCTTCAAACAAAGCGTGTTTATTGGTAATTTTGCCACCATCAATCTCCACAAAATCAATCAGTGGAGTTGAAAAAATCTCTGGTAAATGGGTGCCAAGCTCGCTGATTGATAAAGAGTTCATTCGGTAACTGCCTTAAATGTTTGATAATGATCTTCCGTGTAGTATATTTCGCCATTTTTACCTATGACAATTCTACGCGCTCCCCGATCAAGCCTGCCAGGCGTTTTTACTGTGTATTCTTGATAATATATGGAATTTTCGCGTATCGGTAGTTTCTTTTCTCGATTATTAAAAGCTGTTCCATCTTTACCATAGGGAAATGGACCATTCTTTTTAATTAGATCGAGTGTTTTAACTCCTTCAGCGGGTAAACTATTTTTCGTTATTTTTTCAATTCTAAGAAGATTAATCAAATGCAATTCTTCAATTTTTCCCTTAAGCACTGCGCGATAAAGATACAGTTTTTCAGTTTTCTTAACTATGCCTTTTTGTTCCGCCACTGCAAGCAGGATTGCAAGCCTATCTTCTTGGTTATACCGACCAAGAAGAGAAAGATAATCATCAACATGTCTACCAATTTGTTGCAACAACAATTGTTGAGATTTATCAAGCAGTTCCAGATTCTTTGAGTACTTAATTTGTTTAGATAATGCTGCAACGGCTTTAACTGTGTCATCCGCTAGAGAAGTAAACGCATAGGCAAAATTGACAACGAAAAAAATTACAATTACAGCAATCAGTTTTAATAAAGTGTTTGTTATCATTTTTTAATCTTTGATTGTCTAACAAAAATCGTAGAAAATTTAGTTGATCTGTAAAACTGATGTCAAGGTACGGATGATCGCTCACATATCAGAAGTTATTCAGGGTTTAGACGCCATTTCGCAAGCAATACAAAAGCCCAACTCATTAAATCAAGTGCATAATGAGTTGCACACCGCCCCGATTCAAATTAAACAACGCCTAAATAGTGAAAACCCGCGCCAGGTAATTCCCAAACGCGGGTTCAATTTCATTCAATACTCAACCAGTCAACTGCATCGCATCATTTAGCCATCGGCTTGGCTGCTGCACCAACCAATACGATCTGCAATTGATCGGGATGAATGCGTTTTTGAAATGCCGTTTTAATATCCTGCGCCGTCACTGCCCGAATACGATCTGTGAAGCGATCCAGATAATCCAATGGCAAGTCATAAAACCCAATCACGGCGAGATATTGCACAATATGTTTATTACTTGCAATACGCAACGGAAAACCGCCGGTCAAGTTTTTAATTGCCGCATCCAATTGGGCCGGCGTCGGGCCATCATTAATAAAACGGCGCAGCGTGTCTAATAAAACCGTCTGCGCTTCATCGGCTTGTGCATTCTGGGTCTGCAATCCTAATAAAAATGGCCCCGGCTGCGCCAGCGGTAATAAATGACTATAGACACTATAAGACAAACCGCGCTGTTCCCGCACCGCATCGGTTAATAAAGAAACCAATCCACCGCCGCCCAAAATATGATTACCAACATACAGCGTGAAATAATCCGGATCACCGCGTTTCATTCCCACTTGACCCGCAAATAAATGCGTTTGACTGGATGGAAAGTTTATTCGGTTCATTGATCCGGCGGTCGCCTGCGGCACCGCTGGCAATGGCGCCGCCGCCTCGCCACGCGGCAAATGCGCGGTCATTTGCGTCGCCAATTGCTCGGCTTGCGCCCGATCCAGCGCCCCGACAATCGCCACGACTGCATTTTCTGCAACATAATAACGGCGATAAAACGCCTGCACATCCGCCTGCTGCACCGCCGTCAAGGTCGCCGCCGTGCCATCAGGATCGTGCGCGTAGGGATGCTCGCCAAAAATTGCCTTAAAAATCAACTTGCTACCAACGGTCGCGGGATCCTGCTCGGCTTGCCGCAACGCCACCAACCGATTGTGGCGCACCCGTTCCAAATCGGCGGCAGCAAAATGCGGCGCGCCCAACACCTGTGCTACTGTATCAGTCACGGTCGCCAGCGCCGCCGTTTCAATTAAACTGCGCACATTCACCCACGCCATATCCCGATCAATCCCGCTATTCAATTCACCGCCCACCATTTCTATTCGTTCGGCAATTACATCGGCATTCCACGGCCCCGCGCCTTCGGCTAATAAACCTGACGTTAATGCCGCTAATCCGAATTGCGCACCATCCCGCGCACTGCCGGCGGCGAATACAACGCGAATATCCACCATTGGCAAATTCGGCGCTGCAACAAATAAAACTTTGGCACCATTAGCGGTCTGCCAAGTTTGAATAGATGGCGTTGCATGAGCAGATAAAGTGGGCGTCAAGGTTAAAGCAGCGGCGGTAGCGAGCGTCATGCAAATCCTCTGAATTGAATTAAAAAACCGATGGCGGTGAACCATCATCACTGAATAGATTGACCAATGATTAACGCACATAACCATGCCCTCTAGCAGCGGCCGGCGCGGCGTGATCGCTATCATCATCATTATTTAATGGCAATGGATGTAGAATAGCAACGGTGCGCTGGTCGGGAATGAGATATTTTTTAGCAACCGCTTGAATTTGCGCCGGTGTAATGGCGGTTAATTGCGCTAAATACTGGTCAGCTAATTGCCAACCCAAGCCAACTGTTTCTAATTGCCCCAATTGCATTGCTTGATAAAACACCGAGTCTTGTTCATAGACTTTGGCCGCAATCAATTGATTCCGCGCTCGGGTTAGTTCTTCAGGCGTAACCGCTTGACGCTGCACCCGTTCAATTTGTTTAATCATGGCCGCTTCCAGCGTCGTTAAATCATGCCCCTGCGCCGGCATTCCTTCAAATAAAAATAAATCCGGCAGACGGGAAAAGGCGCTATAACTTGCGGATGCCGCCGCTGCTAATTGCTGACCACGAATCAATTCCCGACTAAAGCGCGCACTTTCACCGCCATCAAGAATAGCCGCCAGCATTTCCAATGCGTAAGGTTCCCACGCGGCGTCCTGATTTGCATTTAATAACACCGGCGTTTTATAACCGAATAATAGATACGGTTCATTCGCCGGCGCCTTCACCACAATGCGTTTTTCACCGAATTGCGGCGGTTCAGTACGCGACTTCGGCGGCGTGATTTGCTCTGCTTGCAATCCACCAAAATACTGCTCGGCTAATGAAAAAACCTGCGGCGGCGTAACATCGCCCACCACAATTAATGTCGCATTATTCGGTGCATACCAACGCCGATACCAATTGCGCAAATCATCAACCGCAATGGTGTCTAAATCACTTGCCCAGCCAATAATGGGAATACGATAGGGCGCAGCGACAAAAGCTGTTGCATTAAAATGTTCATACGCTAATGACTCGGGATCATCGTCCGTCCGCAGGCGGCGCTCTTCTTTTACCACCTCTAATTCTTTCAAAAACTCGGCCTCGGGTAATGCTAATTGTCGCATTCGATCCGCTTCTAATTCAAACGCAATTGCTAAACGATCCGTTGCAATGGTTTGAAAATAAGCGGTGTAATCGCGGGAGGTGAACGCATTTTCATCGCCACCATTCTCTGCAATAATGCGTGAAAATTCACCTGGACCAACCTTCTCTGTTCCTTTAAACATCATGTGTTCTAATAAATGAGAAATGCCGGTCACGCCATCATGTTCATAACTCGACCCGACGCGATACCACACTTGCATGGTGGCAATCGGAGCGCGGTGATCTTGTTTCACCAGCACGCGCAGGCCATTTTTCAAAACCTTTTCAGTCACTTGCGACACGGCGGCCGGTTGCGTGGCGGTCAGCGGCGGTGGCACACCGGGCGCGGGCGGGGCGGTTGCGGCGATGGTATTCATACCCAACGCGACGGTGGATGATAGCAACAGCGCGGCGGCGCTGGGATGCGATGTGGTGGTCATAATAGTCTCTGCGAATAAATAAAGCGGGTTAAAAGTGTACTAAAGAATGTCATGGCGCAATGCGCATTTTTCAATAGCTAGACGACGTTAAAAGGTTAAAAATTTGAAGTTCATAAAATTCATGATCTCCTCCACTTCGCGGGAAACGTCTTCCATAATTGCCGCTGTTTCACCACTAAATAACTTGCCCATGACCATGCCGTTATTCATCGCAATCAATACCTCACCCCGACTATTTTCATACACCGCAATGCCTTTGGGCATCATCGCCGCTAATGATTTGCGGGCGTCATCTTTTAACATCGCCGACGCATAGTGACCGCTGCAATACTTAATAATTGCCATCCGCCCAATTGGTTGGCCACCGTGTGCAATGGCTTCAGCATTCTGGTCATAGACTTCAACCACATGCCAACGTGGGCTGGCGGCAATGCGTTCTTGAATTATTCGTACCGTCTTATCAAAATCATACGGGCTGTGTACTTCTTTAATTAACAATTGTGGCACTGCCAGATTAATTGTAATACCGGTGAATAAAATACCCAGCAAAAAACCACCGACTAACAATAACGCTTTTTTGGGTGCGTTCATCTTCTAACCTTCCTGTACGCAAATGGTGCGCCGCCGCACCTGTTGGAGTGTTTCAACAAAAACTAGACTAATAACTGTAATGGTGATGCTCAATAATCCAATAGAAACGACCGCGTAAAATGGCTCGCGGGTGATTTGATAGGCGACCAAAGAGGCAATGGTGATGGCATCAAGTGGAAAAGTAAATGCCCACCATGACACAAAAAATTTCAACCGCCAAAAACTGTTGACCATAAATAACAATAGAATGGTGAAAAAATACCCAATGAATAATAAAAAGTGCGCCATCAAATCAAAATTATGCGCAATGCGCAGGTAAGAAATAAACCCAACGGCGGGCGGTGCGATAAAAATAAACAGCGTTGGAATAAACTTATCAGCCAGTTGGTGATGAAAAACAATGCGATATAATACGATAGTCAGCAGAATGATCCAAAAGAAAATGCCAACGACAAAGAAAAAGGTGGCAATGGTGCTGCCAACTAAATCAACGCCCACAATGGGAATAATCACATTCCCAACAATGGGAATAAACCAGGCGGGATTGGCGTGTTGGATTTCAAAGTTGCGTTTAATCCAATAGCTGAAAATATAAAAGGTGAACAGAGCATGGAGCGTTGCACCAATAAACCACAACGGGATGGCTAACATCGGCAAATAACTATAATAGCCAATGCTCAGTAGTAGTAGTGAAATTGATACGGTGGGAAAAAAGTGCATTCGGATTGGATGAAAAAAGTCAGAGACGACCACATCAGGATGATGCCACCATTTCAACCCGTATAAAACCGTTAAAGTGATAAATAACAGTGTGGTTGCTACTAAAAGGCTTTGAAAAAATAGCGGTGATCCACCAAACAAATGGTAAACCTTTTCTAATGCAATTGCTAAACCAGTTAAACCCATGACCATTGCAAATAATGTAATTGGAAAGTGCGGCAGACGCATTGATGCAACATCTTCAGTCAGCATTGTTTGAGCTGGCTGCCGATCATGAGTTTCTATAGTCGTGGACATGTCAGGATACCTAAAAGTTAACACATGTTTTGCAATAGCATAGGGCGCTTTTATCATTCGCGCATTGATAAATCGCTATTTGGCCAGCGGTGCAAGCTGACCCATTGTTGTTACTTGTCATTAAAATGCCGCACTGTGAATGCGCTATTAATGATAATTTCTCACAGCGCTTACAAGGAGAATACGAGAATAAAAACGCGCTCAATTTATTTGAACCACACGCTGCACCTTTAATAACCCATCATAATCACCATTCACCGCCACTTGATAACCGCGCACCGTGTGACGCATCACCGCGACCTGATCTTCATACCACAATGGAATCACGGGTAAGTCAGTTAATAATTGTTTTTGCAACGCACGGTAGTGCGCTGCCTGCGCGGTTTCATTCAATTCCAATTGCCCTTTTTCAATTAAAGCATCGGCGGTGTTATTATGGTAATGACCACGATTAGCGCCCGCCGGTGGCACGGCGGCGCTGTGAAACGCATACCGAAAAATGTCTGGAGTTCGGACTCCCACCCACGTTAATCCATATAATTGAAACCGCCCCGCTTTAATATCCCCAAAGAACGTTCCCCAATCATAACTTTGAATCGTTAATTCAACATTGACTGCCGCTAATTGCGCTTGAATCACTGTCGCCATGCGCAATCGCTGTGGATCACTTGACGTTTTATAACTCAATTTTAATGGATGTGTCGCATCATACCCGGCGGTTGTTAATAATGCCCGCGCCCGCGCTGGATCGTATTGATAACCAATTAACTCCGGCGCGCCCGCCCAATGAGTCGGCGTTAATAATGCCTGCGCTAATTGCGCGTGACCATGCAATAAAAATTGCACCAAAGCAGTGCGATCAACGGCATAAGCGAGTGCTTGGCGTACTTCAAGTGATTTGAGGTGCGGATCGGCTAAGTTCATGCCCAGGTAGGAAAAATTTGCGCCGTGCTCGGTGTGGACGGTCACACCCGGCTGGCGCTTCAGCCATGCCAGCAATTCGGGCGGCAAGTCGTTTTGTAGCAAATCAACCTCACCGCGCAGTAGCTTCATCACCCGCACGTTTGGGTCTTTAACTGTAATAAATTCAAATACTTGCCCATCGCTGCGCCGCTGCAATATTAACCGCCCAGCCGTCGGCCATGCACCAAATTGGAGCGGACCACTGCCAATCGGTTGGTGCGCGAAATCGTGATTTGTCGCCAATTGCACAGCCGGCAAAATCCCAATGCCAAGCAGCGCAGGGAATAGGCGGTCGGGGCGGTGCAAATGGAATATAATTTGCTTATCGTTCAAAACGGCAATGGCGGCAATGTTCGCCAGCGCCGCCCGCTGCGGTGACACGGTCGCCGGATCAAGCACCGAGCGATAAGTTGCAGCGACATCATGCGCGGTCAGGCGCTCACCGTTGCTGAATTGATGCGCGTGCTGCCCGAGGTCAAAACGGTATTGCGTCGGCGTTAATTGCGCCCAAGTGGCGATGCCCGGGACGGGTTGCGAGGCGGCATCGAACTCAATTAATCGTTGATAAATCAAGCGGTTAAGGCGTTCAGAGATGGCGTCGGTGGCGAAGCGCGGATCGAGCAGACGCGGTGTGTCGGCAATACCAAAACGAATAGTGGTGTTATTGACTTGGCTATTGCAACCGAATAAACATCCGCTAATAACGAGCCAATAAACCAGAATAAAACGGCGCCTGCTGGGTGCTTTACCAGTGGTGATACGGATGACGCGCCAAATTAACGTTGTAATAGCGCGAATCATGCGAGACCTCGTTGCCCAGCCAGGGCGGTAAATCAACCACTTGATCGGCAGTTTCTAATTCAATTTCCGCCATTATTAATCCCGCATTTGCACCGCTGAATACGTCAAGGTCCCATAAATCACTGCGATAACGCACCTGATAACGGGTTTTTTCAATCGGTGGTGACACGGTTAAATCACGCAATAATACCTCAGCGTCGGCCACTGGAATGGGGTATTCAAACTCGGCTCGGCTAATGCCGTGCGTAGCGCCTTTAATAGTCAAAAACGCCTGTTGTCCTTTAATACGCACTCGCACCGTTGCATTTTGATGATTGGCTAAATAACCCTGCACCAAGCGCACTTGGGATTCAATCCCACTGCGCCACTCGTCGGTTTCAACTAAGAATTTACGCTCAATTTCAATTGCCATTGTGGTCACATCTTTATGATAAATCCCGCGTGGGATGGTGGATTAAACCAATTGAGTCACGCCCGGCGGGACGGCAGGATTTATTGGTACTGCTGTCCAGCTTATTCGCCAAACAGTTCATCTGACAATGAGAATTAACACAAATACCAAACCAACCACCGCTGCAATCGGTAATAATACCGCTTGCCAATCACCCGCTTGGGCTTTCGGCCCGTGTTGTTGCCAATTTTTCGCTGCCGGCCATAACATAAAGACAAACATTGCCATGACAATCGCCGCAATAATGTTTAATGCTTCACTCATTCCAATGACTCCTAACCATTCTCAACATGAAAAAAAGCGTTATCATCCTATACTACTAAAACGATAAATACCATGCCAACCCGACCATCACCACCGGAGACGTTCATGCGCTCACAATTCGCGTCAACTCAATTGCCAATTTTGTCATTCACTGAGGCAGACCATGCGCAATTTGAACAATTACTTACCGCTCCAGTGCCACAGGCAATCATTCAATTGCGCACGATGATAACGCATTCGACGCAACAATTATCTACCGCATTCGATCAGGGCGTCGCTATTGATGAATTGGTACGGACGCGCAGTCAATTGATTGACGCAATATTAACCGTTGTTTGGCAACGCTTTATTCCACATTTTCCACCTGCTGCGTTAATTGCCGTTGGTGGGTATGGGCGCGCTGAGTTATTACCCTCGGCTGATATTGATTTACTCATTCTCATCGCCCCTGACAGCCTTGATAGTTTAGCTGATCCAATTAGTTCGTTGCTGACATTTTTATGGGACACCAAATTAGATATAGGTCATGCTGTGCGCACACCGGCTGAATGTCAAGTTCATGCCCGCGATGATGTCACCATTATGACTAATTTAATTGAAGCACGGTTAATTATCGGTCATCAAGCGTTACTTGACCAAATGCGCACCGCTATTGATCCAACGCAATTATGGCCGAGTGATGTATTCTTCGCCGCTAAATGTCGAGAGCAATTAAATCGCTGGCATAAATATGGCGATACGGCGTATAACCTTGAACCAAATATTAAAGAAAATCCGGGCGGACTGCGTGATATTCAAATGATTGGTTGGGTAACTAAACGCCATTTTAATGCAGCGGGCTTGGCTGATTTGGTACAATTGGGTTTTCTCACCACGGCTGAATATCACACATTAAGCGATGGTCAAGCGTTATTATGGCGTATTCGTTTTGCATTACATCGCCTCGCCGGGCGCCGTGAAGATCGTTTATTATTTGATTATCAACGGACATTGGCAACGCAATTTGGGTTTGCGGATGGACCAAATAATCTTGCCGTCGAACAATTCATGCAGCAGTATTACCGCACCGTGATTGAACTGAATCGCCTCAATGAAATGCTGCTACAATTCTTTCAAGAAGCCATTTTGCTCCACGCCGATATTGGTGCCCCGCAACCCATTAACAAACGCTTTCAAATTTGCAGTGGTTATTTGGAAGTCAGTCACGAACGAGTCTTTGCACAATTCCCCTTTGCTTTATTGGAGTTATTTCATTTATTACAATTGCATCCTGAGTTAATTGGTGTGCGTGCCAGCACCATTCGGTTAATTCGGGAAAATTGCCACCGTATTGATGATGAGTTCCGTGAAGATATTCGCGCCCGCAGTTTGTTTATGGAAATTTTACGCTCGCCCAATGGGTTAACCCGAGTATTAACGCGCATGAATCGCTATGGAGTGCTTGCCAAGTATATTCCCGCATTTGCCAATATTGTTGGGCGAATGCAATACGATTTATTTCATGTCTATACGGTGGATGAACATACGCTGCGCGTGGTGCGCAATTTACGGCGCTTTAGCGTTCCCGATTGTGACCATGAATTCCCATTATGCAGCGCCATTACGCGGCGCATTCCCAAACGGGAATTACTCTATCTATCTGGTTTATTTCATGACATTGCCAAAGGCCGCGGTGGCGATCATTCGCAATTAGGCGCCCGAGATGCGTGGGAGTTTTGTCAATTGCATCATTTAAGTGAATATGATAGCCACCTGGTCATGTGGTTAATTGAAAGTCATTTAATCATGTCATTAACGGCCCAGCACAAAGATATTCGTGATCCTGAAGTGATTCAACAATTCGCTGCGCTGGTGGGAGATGTCAATCGTTTAGATTATTTATATTTGCTCACGGTAGCCGATGCCCGCGCCACCAATCCCAAACGCTGGAATTCGTGGAATGATGCACTCTTGCGTGAATTATATTTGAATACCCGCCAAGCCTTAGAGCGTGGCTTAGATAATCCGCAAGCGCAAGATGAATTGATTGAAGAAAAACAAGCAGAAGCTATGCGGATTTTGGGGCGTCAGGGGATTGAAGCTGAACAATGCCGGTCGCTGTGGCGGCAATTAAATATTGAATTCTTTGCATCCAGTTCACCCGAAGATATTGCCTGGCAAACGCAACAAGTTTTATACGGACAACAGCATGGTTTACCATTGGTCGCTATTCGTCCCTTGCCCGAACGGAGTTGTAGCGAAATCTTTACTTATGCTGCCAGTGATCGCAATTTATTTGCATGTACAACCGCACTATTAGATCGGCGCCATTTTAATATCATGGATGCGCGGATTATTACCACCGCCGATCAGATGGCAATTAACAGTTTTCAGATTTTGACAATGGATGGCGAACCACTGGCAGTTGGTCAAGAGAGTGATAACCTAAGCGCATCTTTATACCGCGAATTATGTGATTTGAATGACGGTTGCATTGAAGTTGCACGCCGTCTGCCGCGAGAACATCGCCATTTTTCCATTGCAACACGCATGAGTTTTACAGCCGATCCAATTAAAAACCGTACCATTATGCGGTTAGTGACGCTCGACCGCCCCGGTCTATTAGCACAATTGGGAATGATCTTTGCCCACTGTGATATTCGCTTGCAAGGTGCTAAAATTGCCACCATTGGCGCTGAAGTAGATGATGTCTTTTTTATCACGACGCCCACTGCCGCGCCAATTGAATCCGATCAGATTTTAACGTGTTTGCAACAAGAAATTTATCGTCAGTTAGAGCAATCTGCGCATTAACAATCATTAGGTTGAAAGCATTATGCGTATTGTCAACGTATTGAAATTAAATAGACTCCAGTGGTGTATTCATATCAATTGGCTGGTGTTCATGTTGGTTATGAGCAACGCCGTCGCTTCTGAACAACAGTCGGTCACTATTCCCGCCGCCCTGCCGCCGCCGGCAGCGCCTGTACCTTCCCCCCCACCGAGCAATGCACCGCTGGAATTCCCCGATCACTGGCTAGATGAGGTGCGTATCCAACGTGATGCGTTAGCGCAACAGCGGCAAGCATTGCACGATGAGCGGCGAAGACGGCGTGAACAGTGGAATCAGGCGCAGGCACAGCGGTTGCAATCGGCGCATGCGCAGCGCCGGCAGCAATTGCACGAGCGACTTGATGAGGATTATTTGCTTAGAAACCACCCGTTGTATGGCGGCTACATACCCTGGTTACGCGAGACTCCATCGGGGTTGAGCGCTCCGCTATCTGAGGCTACGGCACCCTTTGATGGTAAAAATACAACACTGTCGCCTGCTGCTGACAGTGCCTTGACAGCGCCAGTTCCTTACCCACCGGCGCCGCCTGGCTGGGACAAGGGTTGGTATTATCGCGGCTGGTAGTGCCACTACTTTGTCAAAATAACTCTATGAATCAATATCTTAAACAACTGCAACCCTATCCGTTCGCTAAACTCGCCGCGCTCCAGCAGGGCGTAACGCCACCGCCAAACTTAACACCAATTGTACTATCCATCGGTGAACCGACGCAGCCAACGCCTGCTGTGGTAACAGAAACACTCTGTGCGAATTTACAACACTTGTCCACTTATCCCAACACACGCGGTTTGTTGGCGTTGCGCGAGGCAATTGCGGCGTGGCTGTGCTGGCGGTTTGCATTACCGACCAGCGTATTAAATCCTAATCAACATATTTTGCCAGTGAATGGCACTCGTGAAGCATTATTTGCTATTGCACAAACAATTATTAACCCGCAGCATTCTCATCGCCCACCGCGTGTCATAATGCCCAATCCGTTTTATCAAATTTATGAGGGTGCGGCATTACTAGCTGGTGCGCAACCGTATTATTTGAATTGCACAGCGCAATCGGGTTTTATTCCAGATTTCGCTGCTGTGCCAGAAGAAGTTTGGCGGGATTGTCAATTATTATATCTATGTTCACCGGGCAATCCCACCGGTGCCGTATTCAGTTTAGATCAGTTAAAAATGCTCATTACATTAGCCCAGCAATACGATTTTGTTATTGCAGCTGATGAGTGTTATTCTGAGTTATATCCACATGAAGATCAACCGCCATCGGGGTTATTACAAGCGGCAATGGCATTGGGATTAGATGACTTCCGCCGTTGTTTAGTATTTCACAGTTTATCTAAACGCTCGAATGCCCCGGGATTGCGGTCAGGGTTTGTCGCGGGTGATGCTCAATTAATTGCGCAGTTTTTTAATTATCGCACCTATCACGGCTGTGCTATGCCATTGCATCATCAATACGCCAGCATGGCGGCATGGCGAGATGAAACGCATGTCATTGCTAATCGTGCAGAGTATCGCGCCAAGTTCACTGCCGTATTATCTGAACTAAACGGCGTATTAAATTGTGCGCAGCCAGACGGTGGGTTTTATTTGTGGGTTGCCACGCCAATGAATGATACGATATTTGCGCGTGAATTATTTGCCACGCAACATGTCACGGTATTACCGGGGCAGTTTTTATCCCGCCCGAATGAAGCGAGTATTAATCCCGGCAATGGTTATGTGCGCATTGCTTTAGTTGCACCACTTGCTGACTGTATTGAAGCGGCAAAGCGTTTGCGGCAATATCTCGCCGCATTGTGAAGCGCATTCATTAATAGACTGCGTCACTCAATTGTGCAAAACATCATTAGATAAACGCTCTCTGAAAACCATCTGCACCCTGCATTTTATTCAACTTTAATAGCGGTTTTTAGCATTTCATCGTCAGGCATAGTGGGTGTTTAATCATCCCAACTACGCGCCAGGGCGACAGCGTTCAATTATTTGCATTAATAGTGCCTGTACTGCGTTAATTGATTTAGTCTGTGCTGAATAATGATTTCACCGCCGGGGCTTTATTCAATAAATTTGCAATCTCAGCCTGTTTGATTTGCCACTCTGCGCGTAATGGTGCTAATCCCATTGACTCAATCAATCGCATGATTGACGCCGTATCCGTGTAATGGGCAACCAATTGTGTTTGCTTCATTTAATAGACGGCACAAATCAACGAAATACAGGTGGGTAGCTATTCAGTTTTTTAATCTAATCAATGCCATTTAATTACCAGTTCAGCGGGAGTTCTGATGCTGGCGATCACATACAACCGTGATTCAAGCGGCGCGGTTGGATTGGATTAGCAACCCAACCAAACGAAGTCGAGTTGCTATCCAGTATTCAATCAAATTTATTGATTATTTGATTCAGGAGTGATGGTGGGTTCATGGTCTATAACAATTGACGATTCGGTGTCAGCAGAAATAGGAGGCCCATCATAGCTGAGGCGGCGTAATTGCTGCGAATCGGCATGAACTAATTGGCCGTTGACTTCAGCGCCCATTGCCATTTCTAATAAGCGGTAATACACGGTGCCGGTAATGCGGGCGCCGGGGGCTAATTCAAGACGTTCGCCGGCATATACATCACCATGAATCCGTCCGTTAATAATTAAATTATCTACGCGAATCTCACCGACTATTTCGCCCTGATCGCTTAAAGTAAGCGTTGCCAGCGTATCGGCAATACCATTAATATTGCCGTGGACCACGCCATCAACATGTAAGCCAGCGGCAAATAAAATATCCCCTTTAATCAGTGTACCAGGGCCAATAACCGTCACAATTTTTGGTGGTTTGAATTTGCGGGTGCTTGCCATGCCTATACACTCTTATTGTTCGTCTGTAGGGAGTTCATCAGACCATACCCATTTGAATAACTGTTGGGTGCCACCAATACGCCGGTCATGCGGTATTGCCATGACTAATATTTCATCTGGAATAAATCCTACCGGTAAGGTTAGTCGCCCTTCAACTAATTGAAACCGTCGAAAACGAATACGGTGTGCCGTACGTTCACCTTGCGTTAATTCAGCTAAACTGAGGTAACGTTCTTGACCATCTAAGCGCCCGCGTACCTGCAACACCAATTCACCTTCTAATGGCTCTTCATCGATGCGCGGTTGTGTTAAAGAAATTTGCATTTGATAATTGACACTATTATTTGCGCGGCGAATTAACACAGGTGGGGTAATGGTTATAGGGCCAGCAATGGGGTCTAATAAGCGGCGTAATTCATCAATTTGCCGCCGTAAATTAGCGGTTTCATTCTGCAATGCCGTGACTTGCGTCTGTGCCTGATACGCCGCTTGGCGATGTTTTTCAGCCCGCGCTTTCAGCGGTTCAATGGCCGCTTGCACCTGATCACGTTCAGCAGTTAATTCCAGGTTCACTTCGTTTAACTGGGTAATTTTTAGCGCCGCTGCATCAGCATGAAATATTACACTGGCGCGCCCACGTTCATAAATAAACCACGTCCAAACAGTTAATGCTATAATCGTCACTGTAATGACTACCGGCCGCAAATTGCGCCGGTCTTTTACAATCAGTGGCGATACAACACGTCGTACTTTGATTTCTCTCATATCGCTGCTTTTGAATAGCACAAGTTTTAATCAGAAGGGTGTTGCCGACTAGACTAATTGATTTTAGCCAAGTTGTCATTATCACACGCGGGTTAAGTGTGCCACTACCCGATAGGTATCTTCCTCTAACCATTTGATAAACAAAGTAAATTTAAGCATCATGTCCAGCGACTGGCTAATCATGCTAAATTTCACCTGTACTTTGGCCAACTCCCTGCCGGCATGTATTCAAATTGCCACACCAAATCAGGAAAGAGTTTTAACTCAACCCGCGTCGGGGTCACTCGATCAGTGTCAATTGGCGGGGGGCAAGCCGCGTTGTGCGCATTCGTATTGTGCAGACTAATACCCGTTGAACTTGAAAAGATTGTTAATCCATGTCACTCAATTCTATTACCGAGATCATTGCTGAACTCCGTGCCGGACGCATGGTCATTATCATGGATGATGAAGACCGCGAAAACGAAGGCGATTTATTACTCGCCGCCGATTGCGTCACGCCAGAAGCGATTAACTTTATGGCCAAATACGGGCGCGGGTTAATTTGTTTAACTTTGAGTAAAACCCGTTGTGAACGCCTGCGTTTACCGTTAATGGTGAATGATAATCACGCCCCGCATTCCACCGCCTTCACCGTGTCAATTGAAGCGGCACAGGGCGTCACCACTGGCATCTCCGCCGCCGACCGCGCCCACACCGTGCGCACCGCTGTTGCAGAAAACGCAAAACCCGCCGATCTGGTGCAACCCGGCCACATTTTCCCGCTCATGGCACAACCTGGCGGCGTGTTGGTGCGTGCCGGCCACACCGAAGCCGGCTGCGACTTGGCACGGCTGGCCGGCTTTGAACCGGCGGCCGTGATTGTCGAAATTCTCAACGAAGACGGTAGCATGGCGCGCCGCCCCGATTTGGAGCGCTTCGCCGCCACGCACGGGTTGAAAATCGGCACCATCGCCGACCTGATCCAATACCGCGTCGCCAACGAAAAGGCGATTTTCCGCGAAGAACGCTGCCAATTACCCACCAGTTTCGGCACTTTCCAAGTCACCGCCTACCGCGACACCATTGACCGCGACATCCATTTGGCTTTGACACTCGGCGACATCCGCCCCGAGCGCCCAACATTGGTGCGCGTCCATTTGCAAAATACCCTCTGTGACTTATTTGCCACACAACACGCCAACTGCGGCTGGCCGCTGCGCTCGGTGATGGAACAAATCGCCCGCGTCGGCGAGGGCGTGATCGTCGTGTTGCGCAACCGCGACAGTGGCGCAGACATCCTCGCCCGCTTGCGTCAATTGGAAAGCTGCGAGCGCGAGCGCAATAATCAACCACCGGCCCTGCGCACTGACCGCAACGAATTGCGTACTTACGGCTTGGGCGCGCAGATTCTTGCCGACTTGGGCGTCCGCAAAATGCGCGTAATGAGCGCCCCCCGCGCCATGCACGGCATTTCTGGATTTGATTTAGAAGTAGTGGAATACGTCACCAGCGTTTAATCATTTTTCATTATTATCACGGACATTACAGCTATGATTCACACCCTCGAAGGCGCGCTCGTTGTTAATTCGGTTCAATTCGCGTTGGTGATTAGCCGCTGGAATAGTTTTATTGTAGATAGTTTAGAAAAGGGCGCATTAGATGCACTGCGACGGCATGGCGTCAATGACGATCAATTAACGATTGTGCGCGTCCCGGGCGCTTTTGAAATGCCCGTCACCGCCGCCCGCTTGGCTGCCACTCAACGCTATTCCGCCATTATTGCATTAGGCGCCGTCATTCGCGGTGGCACCCCGCATTTTGAATACGTTGCCAATGAATGCGTTAAAGGATTAGCGCAGGTCAGTTTAACCCACGCATTGCCCGTCACCTTTGGTGTATTAACAGTAGATAACATTGAACAGGCAATTGAACGGGCGGGAACTAAAGCCGGTAATAAGGGCGCGGAAGCGGCGTTGTCAGCATTAGAAATGGTTGATTTATTTCGCCAACTTGAGTCTGTTCAATAATGGCTAAACCCCGCACTCAAGCGCGCCGCTATGCCGTGCTGGCGCTGTATCAATGGCATTTAATGGGTGAAACGCCCGTTCAAATTGCCCAGCAGTTTTATGATGATCCGCAATGGATCGCGGCATTAGAAGAAGAATTGCGTGATGCGCCCGCCGATCATTCAGAGTGTTCAAATGACAAGGGCGGCAGCGCACATCCAGAATACGCGGTGCAATTATTCGACAGTCTATTGCGCGGCGTCCCGGAGCAAATCGAAGCGATTGATAACGCATTGCAACCGGCACTAGATCGGTCATTAAAAAGCATTGATCCGGTCGAGCGCGTTATTCTCAGCATCGGCGTATATGAATTATTATTTAGCCCGGAATTACCCGCCGCTGTCGTGATTAATGAAGCAGTAGATTTGGCAAAGCTGTTTGGCGCAGAACAGGGGCATCGTTATATTAACGGCGTATTAGATCGCGTCGCCAGGCAAATGCGCAAGGCATGAATTTGAATGAAAAATTGAATAACGAACAATGACCATGCAATCCGAATTTGACCTAATTCGTGCTTATTTCACTGGATTGGGGGCGACACGCGCTGATGTGGCGCTCGACATCGGCGACGACTGCGCCCTACTGCGCCCGCCGGCGGGACACGAATTAGCCGTCAGCATCGACACATTGGTCGCAGATGTGCATTTTTTTGCCGATTGCGACCCGCTGGCGCTCGGTTATAAGGCGTTAGCGGTCAATTTGAGCGATTTAGCCGCCTGCGGGGCAACGCCGGCGTGGGTGACATTGGCGCTGACCGTGCCGCAGTTTGACGCTGACTGGTTGCGCAATTTTGCTAGAGGATTCAATGACTTAGCTGTCGAACACGGCGTTCGATTAATCGGCGGTGACACCACTCGCGGCCCGCTGACCATCACCGTTCAAGCGCACGGTTTCGTGCCAATTGGGCAGGGTTTGCGCCGTTCTGGGGCAAAACCGGGCGATTTAATCGTCGTCAGCGGCAGTTTGGGCGGCGCGGGATTGGCGTTACGGCAATTAAAACTCAAGCGCGCTGACCCGAGCGCCCCGTCACCATTGCCCGCTTTATTAAACCGATTAGAACGTCCAATACCGCGCCTCGCACTCGGTCAATTATTACGCGGTCAAGCCAGCGCGGCAATTGATTTGTCGGATGGATTAGCCGCTGATGTGGGACATTTATTAACGGCAAGTCATTGCGGGGCGATGATTGAACTCGCGCAATTACCATTAGATCAACCGGTTGCTGCGGTCATTGCGGCGACGAATGAATGGGAATTGGCCGTGGCGAGTGGAGATGATTATGAACTGTGTTTTACTTTACCGCTAGAGCGATTAAATCAATTAACGCAATATGCAAACATGGCGGCGTGTCCATTAACCGTCATTGGTTATGTCGAGCGTCAGCCGGGGATTCGCTGGCACCAGCCGAATGGACAGAGTTGGCAACCGGAACGGTCGGGCTACGATCATTTCGGCAATGAAGCGTGATTTAATCAATTGGTTTATCGGTTTGCCGCAATTCATTTATCCACGCCGTAAAGATTTGTGACTCACGCGGCAGCATCGCGTAATCACACGCCGCCATAAAAGCACCATCGCTGCAACTATCACCAATTCCAATAGTCAATAGCTCGCCCCAGTCGCGGGTGAATTGTTCAATTAAATAACGCACCGCATGAACCTTATCTAATGCTCGCGGCAATACGGCGAGGTTATTATCATTACGATGCACCTGATAAGTATTAGAGCGCTCGGCTACCCAGGGAATAAAGATCGCCTGTTCTAATAAATCTAAATGCTGCATCTGCTCTTCAACATGTTTCGCAACCACAAATAGCGGTATATCGAAATCTTGAATATAACGCAGGCGCAGTGACAAGTTATTAGCCGTGATCCATTGCTGCGCCAGCGTGATCAATTGCCGTAAATCCGCTTCAGTCGCTTGTGCAATGGAATGCGTTCGTGCTAACCAATTTTCATCAGGCTGCCCATTTTCATTTAAAACAACGGCGCCAAAATCAATGATTTGATAATGATGAAAGGGTAATAACACACAGCGCAGGGCAGTTAAATCCCGCGCCGTGGTGGGGATGAGCAGTGTTTGTTCGTTATTAAAACAATGCCACAACATTCGCTGTTTCGCCGTCATCCACGCTTGAATACGCCCGTCAATATGAATCGCTGCCGGGTGCAGCTGTTCATTGACGGGACATTTGCGTTGACTTTGAAACAGCGTGTCATCCAGATCAATAAAAACCGCGATGCGCACGGTATTATATTGAATTGCGGTTAGTTCAATTCAAACTCGGCGGGATTTAGATTCAATTCCATTGCAATTTTGCGCGCCACACGCTTTTCGGTATCATCAAAATTCCCATCCGCCCCGGCAATTGCAATAATCAAGCGCACAATTAAACGCGCTGCGTCATCATTGCCCTTCATTTTTCTAATCGCATCATAGGCCTTAGCCTCACCTAAATCCTTGTCAAATTCAATTTGCGACATCGCGTTTTGGAAGGCTTCAATCAATTCTTTACTGGTGAACACCGAAAGCGCTTCATAGTTTTCAATAAAGTGCATCATCTTCTGTTTTTCATCAGAAGAGACCAGCCTATCCGCCATTGAAATCAGCACCGAACCGCTAATGGCTGCATTCAAAAAATCTTTATTTTTGAACTTGAGTGCTTCGGTTTTTAATTCGCCAGCCTTTTGTTTCAAATTATTGAGAAAGTCTTGAAAACTCATGGTTAATTGACCTCGGTAGTTGATGGGTTAAGTATTGCAGCAAACCCAACTATAGCATAGTACGGTTGGTGGTGTAAAAGATGTTCAATAGCATTATGCGCGCACCATTTATTTTGAACCGCGTGTCCATTGCAACTGCCAATGATACGCCTGATCCACTTCACGATGACCGCGAAAGTATTCAACCAATTTGGTAATTTTAATTTCACCGCGTTGGTTTTCTAACATGGCAATGGCACACATCGGTTGATCGTTACGCGCCGAATCTAAACGAATTTCTATTTCAGGTTGACGCGGCGTTTTAATCGTAATACGCGCATTTGCCTCAGCCCAATTTGGCGTCCCTTCATAGATAAACGCATACACGAGAATACGTTGAATCCGCTCCCAGTATTGCCCGTTAATCCGCAGATTTTCACCTTCACTGCGCGCACCAGTGCGATCATCCGCATCCAGTGCAATATAGGGCGGCGCATGATAATTGCCAAAGGTATTACCCAGAGCTTGTACCGCGCTGCGTTCACCGCTGGTTAATTCAAATAAACAGCCCAAATCCAAATCAATATGATTGGCGCGTGATCCGCCAAAAAAACTTGTTTTAGCCGGCGCACCATTACGCATTGTCCAATTCAAATTAACCACTAATTCGCCGTGATCCGCTTGATTTTGTTTAGCGAGTGAAACGCTATTGCCGCGTTTTTCTAATGTGATCTTATTGAGATTCACTGGAGAAGGCGGCGGGGGCGCTGCAGGTTTTGGTGGCGTTGATTCAGCCGCCACACTACCGCCAAAATGTTTCACTAATGCTTCTAAACCGCCATTAAAACCCTGCCCTAAAGCACAGGTGCGCCATACACCATCTTTGCGGTAAATTTCTAATAACATTAACGCACGTTCTTGGGCAAAATCATTGCCTTTGAATGCAAAACACGCCGTTTCGCGGCCGCCATCTAATAGCCGAACTTGACCGGTGTTAATTTGCGACATAGCGCCATTACTTTCCAATGCCGCCGTGATGGTGAGGCGTTCAATTGTCGCGGGCAACCGGCTTAAATCAATTGCAAAACCCGCCATATCACCCGCCGGCGTTTCTAATCGCACTCCACCACAGGGCGTGGTCGGTTGATTAAAAAAGGTCATGTAACGTTCATCTGCCAATTTGCCATTGGCATCTAAACCAAAACATGCAAAGTCAATCACCAAATGCGGTGCGTTAATTGAGATACCCAGCGTTAATTTTTGACCATTGGGAATTAAATCGGCAATTTTGGCTCGTTGACCACGCGACAATTGCATAATGGCTAATCCCAGTTAGATAACTCGTTTTAATTAGTTGACATTCACGCCGTGTTGTAATGCGAGGGCGCGTAGACCACCGGCATACCCTTGTCCAACTGCTTTGAATTTCCAATCATTATTATAGCGGTAGATTTCACCAAAGATCATAGCGGTCTCGGTTGAATAATCTTCGGATAAATCAAAACGGACGACTTCCTGTTGATTATCTCGATTCACAATGCGCACATACGCATTACTCACTTGACCAAAGTTTTGTCGGCGAATTTCGGCATCATGAATGGTTACGACTATGACCAATTTTTGGATTTCAGTCGGGACTTTTGATAGGGTGACATGCACGGTTTCATCATCGCCTTCACCTGCGCCAGTTTGATTATCTCCGGTATGTTCAATTGCACCTTCGGGTGAATTTTTTTGATTATAAAAAATAAAATACGCATCGTTCGGCACCCGCCCATCCGCCCGAACCATAAATAAACTGGCATCTAAATCAAATGGTTGGCCATCGGTTGCGCGGGCATCCCAACCCAACCCCACTAATACGTTAATTAAATTAGGCGCCTCTTTACTCAGGTTGACATTTCCACCTTTATTTAAACTCAGTGCCATGTTTGATTCTCCTCGTTGAGATTAAATGTCATTAGATCAAGCGTCGTGATGGATTGAAAAATTCACATGATGTTTGAGCAATTGCTGCTCGAATGTAACGGATGATTGACACAGTTTCATTGCCGCGCCTCGGCTTGAATATCACCAATTCGCCGCACCCAATGCCCCTGACTTAATACGGCTAATGGCAAACGACTGGCAGCGGTGGCGGCCGCGGTGCGATCAGGAAAACTGCCAACAATCGCAATAAACCGATTGCGCGTTGGAATGATGCGAACGTCTTTCAATTGATGTTGGGCAATGTAATCTTTTACAATTTGTATTTCCATTGCGGTTAATAATTGAATAGCAAAGGCTGCTGAATCTTGTTGTGCCAACCATGCCACATCCGGCTGAGTAATTTGTGCCTCTGTTGCCACAGGTGGGGGATTTGTTGCAATTGGGGTGGCAGCAGGCGAGGTTGGTCGGTCATTTTCTAAATTTTGTGGCGATTTTGAATCGCGTTGTAATTGTGCTAAAGCGGTTGCAATCTGTTGTTTTAAATCCTGATCCTGCACCTGGCCTTGTGCGTCGGTCAACACCTGCGCCAACGCGTCGGTTGCCGAGCCTTGCGGTGCCGATTGAGCAATCGTGTAGTTCGGCGTGGTCATGGCGATGGTAAAGCCCGTTTGTGGCGATTTCCCCAATTGTTGCCCTAATAATACTAATACTGCCGCCATGCCCAGTCCTGTTAAAACTGGAACAAACCAACGTTGTCGCCAAAAAGCGACGCCTCGGGCCGGCGTCTCTTTTTCATCAAGGCCATCAGGCGCAGTGGGTGATCGCGCCGCAGTGGTGCGACTGTCAGCGGCGGTGACCTCATCAGCGGTCAGTAATTCTGCCGGGGTGACGCCCGCCGCCGCTTTTTCTAAATTGCGGCATAGGCGAATTAACCATTCAGTGGCAAGCGTGTTAATTGCCGCCGGTAATCCTTCACTGCGTTGGAATAATTGCGCAACCTCCATTGGTTTTAACCAGGCGTCAGGTGTATCACAGCCGGACATGCGCAATCGGTGAATGAGATAGCTGCGGGTTTGTTCTAAATTAAACGAGCGAATTTGAATACGTTTGAAGTTATTGACATCATCCGGTTCTAATGCGTTGGTGTATTGGTGGGCGGACGCGGATGTTCCCACTAATAATAAACTTGGAGCAGTTTTAACCGCAGTAATGATGTCACTGCGCAGCCGTAAGAGTTGGCGAATGATGTCGGCGCCTAATAAATGCGCGTCATCGATGGCAATTAAACGGTTGACTGGCGGTTGATTGGGATTGCCCAAGAGTTCACGCAATGATGATTCGGGGGCGTCGATGCCTAATGTTAATAAGTGATTGCGAATGGTTAATTCCACTGCTGCAAAAGTGGTATTGCGCCGACCACGAAATGCAATTAAATCAAAAGAGGTCGGCAGAATGCTCAAGATTTGCATCAATTGCACACTACGGCCAGAACCGGCAGCACCGCTTAATAAAACAATTGAATTCGGTTCCGCCAGTGCATTTAATACCATTTCCCGCAAACTTTCTAACAGGGTATCGGTGTAAATAAACACATCGCCCGCATCAGCAGCAAAGGGGTCCTGTTTTAATTGCAGGCGCGTGAGACAATCTGGAGTAGGTGCCATAACAGCAGCAAGATCATTTAATGGGTTTTAAGAAGAAGTGGGTTTATTGCGTCCAGCCGCGAGCGGTTGCAGGGCTTCAGTTTCATTTGTTTCTGACGGTGCCGCCGTCTGCTCAGGTTCATTCCAATTTTCAAACATGGCTTGTGCCTCAGGGAAGCGTTGGCATAATTCTTCTTTTAAGAGCGCATCGCCATTATTTTGATAATCAAATACTTGTAATTGGGTGGCAAAACTACCCATTGGTCTGAAGGTAATATCTTGCACCGTTGCTTTCGCTTGTACTGTCACAACATCGCCGCCATTGGGTAATACAATTGGGACGCTTAACGCATAGACTGTGTCTTCAAATAATTTGCGCGTTAAATTGACGCGCATGATGCTGGGCGTGACATTTTCAGTCCAGCCCGGTAGAAACGTGCCGTCTTCTAAAGTCAGTTTAATGCGCCGCCGCAATGGAAACGATACAATTCGTTTGATGCTTCTGAAATCACCGCCGCCGGCATTATTTGCCCGGACAATTAAAGGTGAGGCGATATATTCCAGCGTCGCTTGAAAAGCAGCTTCGCCGTCTGCCTCGAAGTCTTCAATAAATAACCCAATGCGAAAATCACCTTCAAGTGAATCAAACACACAATTACAAATGCGGGCGCTGGCGTGAATACCAATTTGACCTTTCGCTTCAACGCTATACACAAAAACGACGATTTTTAATGCGGTACCTAGTGCGTCACCCTGATCGCAATGCAAACTTAATCCGCGATCAGAAATATCATGCGCCCACAATAATTTAGTTTTGCCGTCTGGGTAAATAATTCCTACACGCAATTGACAGGGATACCGTGGTCCTTGACGGCGGTCTGACATTTGTTGAAACACTGAGATGATCTACCTGCTCAAGTAATCGTAAGTTAAAATAGTTTTGGTGAACCAATCTTGAAATTGCTGTTGGGAATTGCGGCGCGGCGGGTATTAACAAAAATGAGTTGCCTCACCACGCGCCGCCCAGATAACAATTGAGTTATCTCCAATACAGAACAGCACCAGTTTTAATTGGGTTTAATGACTCGAAATAATACGCGCCATGGCGGCGCGGACACGATTGCCGGGGACGGAAAATGCAATGCCGACATTACCGCCCGCCGGACCAATTAACGCGGTGTTAATCCCGACCACTTCACCGGCTAAGTTAATTAACGGCCCGCCGGAATTGCCGGGGTTTATTGACGCATCGGTTTGAACCAATTCGCCCATGCTATTGTCGGCAATTCCCGTCCGCCCAACCGCGCTGACAATCCCTGAGGTGACGGTTTGACCCAAGCCGAATGGATTGCCAATGGCAATAACAAAATCGCCCACTTCTAATTCATCTGAATTGGCGAAGCGCAATTTGGGCGCTTGCACGGGTGGAATGCGTAAAACGGCGATGTCGGCGCGGGCGTCGCTGCCAATGAGATAGGCTTTGAAACTGCGGCGATCTTTGAGCGTGACGACAATATCATCTGAATTTTCAACGACATGCGCGTTGGTTAATACATAGCCGCGCCGCGCATCAACAATCAGTCCCGAGGCGATGCTTTGGCGGCGTTGTAAGCCGGATTCTTCTTCTTCCAAACTGGGCAGCGGTAAATCGAATTTTTCTAAAAAGCGGCGGAATTCGGGATCGCGCAAGATCGGGTGATCTTCCGTCACCACTTCCGAAAACACTGACACGTTGACCACCGCCGGCGTGATCCGCGCCAGCAGCGGTGCCAGCGATGGATACCCGCCTTTGCGTTTGCGGTAGGGCAGTTCTTCGGGAAAGGGGAGCGGCGCGGTGGCGGCTGGTTCTGTCAATGCGACTTCATCAACTGGAATCGCCGCCGAGGAAGCGCAGCCACTGGTGAAACTGGTGCTGATAATGGTCAGAAAAATGGCGATCCCGGTCAATAAACCGACGCGCTGTGCTGACATGGCGGCATGAATCCCGGCGAAGTGATTGACTGATGAGCATAACATGAGTGCGCAGTTTACGGTGATTCCAGTGGCGTGATGTCTAGGTATTCCGCCACTGCGCCCGCATTCGGGGCGGTCAAATGCGGAATCACGCCGAGGCACGGCCGCGGCAGTAACTCGGTCAACAGCGCGCAGGTCTCGTCAGCCGCGACCATGTCCGGATCAACGCTGCTGCCGATCCAGCCGATCAGCGGGACGCGGTCGGCAATTAACCGCTCGGCGGTCAACAGCGCGTGATTGACACAACCCAGCCGCAGCCCGACGGTCAAGATCACCGGTATTTCCAACCAATTGGGCAGATCACTCACGGCAAAGTCGGCGGTCAACGGCACCCGCCAGCCGCCGATCCCCTCGACAATCACCCAGTCGGCTTGGTTGCGCAGTTGGGCATACGCGGTGCGGATCAGATCAGGTTGAATAATTCGCCCGGCGTGCGCGGCGGCCAGCGGTGGCGCCAGCGGCAGCGCGAACGCAAACGGGTTGATGGTGGAATAGGCGACCGGGCGACTGCTCTGCGCCTGCAATGCGCGGGCATCGGCGTTAATTAACCCGCCCTGCGCGTCGCGGTCACAGCCGCTCGCCACCGGTTTCATGCCCAACACGGTGTACCCGCGCTGCTGCAATGCGGCCATGATGCCTAAACTAATCAAGGTTTTACCGCAGCCGGTATCGGTACCGGTGATGAACACGCCGCGGCCGGTCACGATTGCACCGCCGTTGCGTCAGGTGGTTGACACTGCTGGCGCGGGGTGAGCGGTAACGCCACTGCGACGCTCGGGCGGGATTGCGCAACTGTCGCCTGCCACGCCAAGCCGTAAGTCACCTCCCACGTTGCCGGCCACCGCCCGTCGGGATGGCGCCACGGTTGATACGCCCGCTCCAGTGCCGCAAACCGTGCGCGACTGGTCAGACCGCGAGCGCGCTGGTGTAACGGATTGTGCGCACCGATGCCTTTGAGGTCGCGCATCAAATCACGCAAGTTGGCATAAGTCATCACGATCCGTTCCGCATCCATCACCGGCTCGGCAAATCCCACCCGCAGCAGCGCGTCGCCGATGTCGTGCAGATCAAAAAATTCGCTGACGTGCGGGTGGCTGTCCACCGCCGCCCAGGCGCTGCGCAACTCGTGCAAGGTGTCCACGCCGAAGGTGTTAAACAGGAATGCACCGCCGGGGCGTAACACCTGCGCCAGCGTTGCCAGCGTCGCCTCCAGCGCATTTGACCATTGCAGCGTGGCATTGCTGAAAATCAGGTCAACGCTGCGCGGCGCCAGCGGTAGCGCGTCCACGTCCGCGCATAAAAATTGCACGGGCGACGGCGCAGTTGTTGGCGCAACTGATTGATTGGTCAACAGTTGTTGCCGAGCGCAGGTCAACATGGCCGGGGCAAAATCGAGCGCGATCACCTCGGCAGTTGGGTAGCGGCGGCACAGGTCGGGTAACGCGGTGCCGGTGCCGCAACCTAGATCGAGAATGCGTTGCGGTTGAATGCGCAGCAGATCGAGCCGTTCGAGCAGGCGGCAGTTGAGTTCCTGTTGCAGGATGGCGTATTGATCGTAGTGCGGCGCAGCGCGGTCAAATGCGCGGCGGGCGGCGGATTTGTCAATCGGTGGAGCGGGGGGCGGCGGTGGCGCCATCATGCGCTAACTCTCTGTCATTGCTTGTAAAAAATCGTTCGTCACGGCGGCGGTCTCATCAGGATGTGACAGCCAGGGCGCGTGACCACTGCCGGCGATCACACGCTGGTGACTGGCGGGCATCCAGTGCGCCAAATCGGCGGCGACGCGAGCGGGTACCAGTGTATCGCGTTCGCCCAATAACCACAGCGTCGGTTGGCGTAGCTGGCGCAGGTGCGGACGTAAGTCACTGTTGCGCAACAGATTTAACCCGGTGGCGAGCGCGGCCGCTGCTGGCGCGGGGCTGTCGGCTAACGCGCTGCGCAGGTGGCGTAACGTGTCACGCGCCGCATTGCTGTTGAGAACTTGTAACGCGAGAAATTGGTCGAGCGTGACGGCTGGATCAGCGACGAGCGCGGCGTGAAATCGTTCCAAAATGTGAACGGGAATGGCGGCCGGCCAGTCGGGTTGTTGCACAAAACACGCGCTGCTGGTGACGAGGATCAGCGCCGCGACGCGCTCGGGGGCTTGC
Organism: Thiospirillum jenense; assembly: GCF_014145225.1. Classification (GTDB taxonomy): domain Bacteria; phylum Pseudomonadota; class Gammaproteobacteria; order Chromatiales; family Chromatiaceae; genus Thiospirillum; species Thiospirillum jenense. The sequence goes on along the minus strand of NZ_JABVCQ010000004.1, from coordinate 31,419 downwards.
ACTGCCGCTTGCTGCGCCACCAGTCCGCCGAGTGACCAGCCCAGCCAAATCGCCCGCTCGGGGGCGCGGCTGAGGCAGTCAATTGCCCAATCGGCGAGGGTGGCGGGGACGGGTTGCGCGGCGGCGTGACCGTGGCCGGGGAGGTCGAGCGGGTGGCGTGGGTGATGCGCTGCGATGGTGGGCGGCAAGGTGCGCCACACGGCGGCACTCATGCCCCAGCCGGGTAATAAAACGAGTGGTGTCACGCGAAATGATCTGCGGTATTTTTAATCTAATGATAATGGATAATGCCGCAATTCGACGGGTGGTGTAAAGGCCGCCCATAATTCGGCGTAACTGCGGTTTAATGCGGGGTGTAGTGCGGTGGGGGCAATGGCGGCGAGCGGTGCTAATACGAAAGCGTAGCGCACGATTTCATCACGCGGTAATTGATAACCGTCAATAACACCGACCGCGTCGCCGTAAGTTAATAAATCCAAATCTAAAGTACGCGGGGCGAATTTTGCGCCGCCGCGTATTCGCCCGCCGGCATCTTCAATTGCGCGTAATTGGGTAATCATCGCGTGAACGGGTAATGCAGTTTGAATCCCGGCCACGAGATTCAAAAACGGTTCACCAATAAACCCTTCCGCCGCTGTTTCATAAATCGGTGAGCAATGCACCGCGCCGAATTGATTGCGCAGGGCGTGAATTGCGCCGCGAATGGAGTATTCACGATTGACATTGCTGCCAATGCTAATCCACGCTGGCACGGGCGCGGCATTTGTTGAAGCGGGATGATTATTCATAGTGAAGAATTCACCGGCGAATTGTGGGTTGACAAAATGGTTTGACCGCTATTAAAAACTCACCTGCAATCAATAGTCATCAAGCGCGGCTTCGGCGGTCAATCAACTCTACCCTGAAGTGGGCATTATTCAAGTCTTGCCGCGTCCAGTCCCTGTGCAAATCGCAAACATATACCAATACGCAGTCACACCTGGGCAACGTTAATGACATACACTGTTGCTGCCAGTGCCATTCGCCCGGCGCCATTCTTGCGTATTCAGCGACGCTTGCCCTACAGTAGAGTTTTCACAGCCGCCGCCGTTCTCATCAGCGCTCGACTGTCCTTATGAATTCTGTCAACCATTTGGCGCCGCAGTTGCGATCCGACCTGCGCCGAAGCGGTGTGATGCCAAGTTTTGCCACGAGTGTTCACCATGATTAAACGTGTTGCAATTGCAGACCTGCGCGTTGGCATGTTCATCCACGATCTTGACTGCGGTTGGCTCGATCACCCGTTTGTCAGCAACCAACTGTATGTCAAAGATGAGCGCGCCATCCGCAAATTGATCAGCACCGGCTTGGATCATGTCTATATTGATACCGAACGCGGGCATGATGTGGAAACGGCGGTTGAGGCCAGCGTGGTGGATGCCGCGTTGCAGTTGGAACTGGAAACGGTCGCCGAGGCCAACCAAGCCACCGTCAGCCCGGTGACCTCCGAAAATGAACGCCTGCGTGCCAAAACCTTGTTATATGACGCGACCTTACAGATGCGGCGCATCATGGAGGCGGTGCGCAGCGGCCGCCCACTGGAATTGCACAGCCTCGAACCGCTAATCGAGCGCATGATCCAATCGGCATTCAGCAATCCACACGCCATCACCAGCATCGCCCGCCTCAAGTTGCGTGATGAATACACCTTCATGCACTCGGTCAGCGTCGCCGCGCTGTTGGTGACTTTTGCGCGGGAATTGGATTTACCCTATTCCGAAATTCAAGGACTAGTGCTCGGCGGCTTATTACACGACATCGGCAAAGCATTAGTCCCGCTCACGGTATTAAATAAACCAGCGGCCTTAACTGACCTCGAATTCGCCCAAATGAAACAGCACGTTGATTTGGGCAGCGGTTTATTATGTCAATTGCCCGGACTGGACCCGGTGGCGATTAAAGTGATGCAATTACACCATGAACGGGTGGACGGCTCCGGGTATCCATTGGGATTAAAACAGGACCAAATTGATCGCATTGGTCGAATGGCGGCGATTGTTGATGTGTATGATGCGCTGACCTCAGTGCGCGTGTATAAAGAAGCCTGGCTGCCGAATAAAGCGACCAAAAAACTGCTCGAATGGAGTGATAGTCATTTCGACCGCGCTCTGGTGTTACATTTCGCCCGCTGTATTGGCGTTTACCCCGTCGGCTCCGTCGTGGCATTAGAATCCGGCATGTTGGCAATCGTCGTAGATCAGGGCAATGATTTATTACGTCCACTGGTGCGCGTGGTTTATAATCGCAAACAACGACATTTTGACCGTATGAGGGATATTGCCCTCGAAGATAGCCCCACAGAACGCATTGTCGGCGCAGTTGATCCAGCGGTATATGGCATTGATATTGAACGTTTTTTATAGATAACCCTTCACTAAATCCACCAAAACTAAGCCCTTGAAATTGAGAGTAATCACCGTATGAGTAGTCGTGTTTTTAAAGATAAGATTTTTCCTAAACACATTTCGGATTTAATGACCTTAATGCACATGATGGTCTTTGATGGCACCGATGGGGAAGAACAATGGGAAACCTTTTTAACGCTGGAAGAAAAGGAATGCGTAGCATTAGGATTAGCCCAGTATTATCAATGCGAACATTGCATTGAACATCACACCAAAGCACTTAATCGAATGCGCAAGGTGCCAGAAGAAACACTCTCCAGAAATATGAATTCGCTGGTGTTATTTTTGCGCACCGACGTGTCGCGGGTGTATGAAAGTGAACGGCAACGCTGGATTCAAGCCTGGAATGAATTTGCACTCAAAGTTGCATTAAACCGCAGTGATCGCGCTATGCCGCACCTAATTGGTTTGGCGATTGGCATGGCCCGCGATGATGCGTTTTTAATTGATTTATGCGGGCGGGAAGTGCGCGTTATCTATGAAGAACAAAACATTGATTCGCGCCTGGTGATTGGTGAATTAGAGGCGCTGATGATCTTTATGAAAGCCGCCGCGTCAAAAAATCGCCTCGTGCCAAAAATGGAACATTTATTTGAAGAATCATTAGCGGTTGACACGCATTAGTTTTAATTGCGCGTCAATTGCCCCAGCGCCGCCGTCAACCGCTGCCACTCAGCCGCCGTGTTGGGCAAGCCAAAGCGCACCGCCGCCGGGGTGGTAAATAACCGCGTCAAGATGCCCGCCCGTGCCAAATGCGAATGCAGCGCGGCCGCGGCGGGCGTCACCACCCACTGAAATAATGCACACCCGCCCTGCGGGGTCAAACCCTGTTCCGTCAACACCTGCGCCAGCCGCTCGCCCGCCAGCGGGAGCCACGCCCGCGTGGTGATTTGCCAATCCCGATCCGCCAACGCCCGCGTCGCCACCCAGCGCGCCGGACTTGCCACTGTCCACGGCCCTAAATGCTCACCCACCGCCTGCCGCGTGGCGTCGTCGGCAAACACAAATCCCACCCGCGCCCCGGCTAATCCAAAAAATTTGCCGAGCGAGCGCAACACAATCAATCCCGTGCGCGGCAAGTCAGTCACCAAACTCTGCTCCGGCGTCACGTCCATAAACGCCTCGTCCACCACCAACCACCCGCCGCGCCGTGCCAGTGACTCGTGCCAATTCAGCAACTGCGCCCGCTCGAACCGCGCTCCGCTCGGGTTGTTGGGATGAATTAACAGCAACACGTCCAGATCAGCCGCCGCGACGGCCGCGTCCAATTCGCCAACCGTCAGCGCCAGCACTTGATGACCGGCCAGCGCCCAGGCGTGCTGATGTTCCGCGTAACTGGGCGTGAGAATGCCCACGCGGCACGGCGGGCGCAGGTGCGGCAGTGCTTGAATCGCGGCTTGACTACCGGCGACGGGCAGCAGTTGATCGCTGCCGTAATACTGCGCCGCGGCCGTTTCCAACCCGTCATCGGCTTCCGGCAGCCGTGACCAGTAACTCGTCACAGCGGCAGGCACTGGCCACGGCCGCGGGTTGATGCCGGTGGATAAATCCAGCCAGTCGGTCAGTGGAATACCGTACTCGGTCGCGGCGCGGCGTAACTGCCCACCGTGTGGCAAGGTGCGGGTGAGGTGAAGTTGAGTCATGGCAAAAATAGCCGCACGGCGGCGTCAGGATTGGACGGAAAATACAGGTGCAAATAGGACGCAGTCAGCCGTTGAATGCGCCACACCGACTCGGGTGATGCGCCCGGCCGCTGCGGCGTTGACTGCGCCAGCGGGGCAAGCGCCACCGTCGAGCGCGAGTGGTGGAACGTGTGACCGCGTAACGTGCCTTCGGGTAACGTCACCTCGTGCAACCCCAAGTTGACCAGCCGCGGCTGCATTTGTGCGTGACCGGGCAATAGGTTGAGTAATTCAATCGGTTCATTGTGGACGGCGGCCAGAGACGTGAGCGTGTACAGCAGCCCGCCGCATTCGGCCAATAGCGGCTTGTTGGCGGCATGATGGGCGCGTAACGCGGCAATTAACGCCTGATTCGCTGCCAGTTCGCGCAAGTACAGTTCTGGATAGCCGCCAGGTAAATACACCGCATCGCACGGCGGGAGCGTCTGATCGGTTAACGGTGAAAAATTGACCAACTCCGCACCCGCTGCGCGCAACACGTCCAAGTTGGCCGGGTAAATAAATGCAAAAGCGCGGTCGTGGGCAATGGCGATGCGGACGCCGCGCAGCGCACTCGTCACCTCGGTTTGCAGCGCGGGCGGCGGCGGGTGAAATGTCACCGTCGGCGGTAAATCCACCAGCGCGGTGTTCGCCAATACTGCCGCGATCCGATCCAATCGGGCGTCTAAATCGGTGATTTCTTCCGCCTGCCACAAACCAAGATGGCGGTGCGGCAATTCCAGCGCGGCATCACGGCGGATGGCGGCGAGTAACCGCACCGACTCGGGCAGCGCGTCGGTCAGCAGCGCGACGTGATTGGCACTGCCGACGCGGTTGGCCAACACGCCCGCGACCGTCAAGCCCGGCTGAAAATTGACCAACCCCCACGCAATCGCCGCAAACGTCTGCGCCATCGCATGCGCGTCAATCACGCACATCACCGGCAACGCAAATTGGGCGGCCAATTCCGCGCCAGAGGGATGGCCGTCATACAACCCCATCGCACCTTCGACCACGATCACATCTGCCGTCAGCGCCGCTTGATATAACAGCGCCTGACAATGCGCCGCGCCGCCCATCCACAGATCGAGGTTGTACACGGTCGCCCCGCTGGCGCGTTCCAAAATCAACGGGTCGAGAAAATCGGGCCCGGTTTTGAAAACCTGTACCTGCAACCCATGTTGACGATACAGCCGCGCCAATCCCGCCGTCAGCGTGGTTTTGCCCTGACCGGATGCTGGCGCGGCAATAAACACTGCCGGACAAATGGTCGCAATTGTGTTTAATACCATAAAGAGAATGGGAATATGATTGTCATATCTTGGTGCTATACTCAATTGTGAAATGACAAGGGTATTTTAACTCAACTGAATATAATTAAACGCTGCTTGACTGGGGGCGCGCACCTGATTAAACCCCGCAATTAACCTGCTTAACCTCGTCACTCACCACTTCATTCACCACGCCCAACCCATCACTGTTTTTATTAAAAAACTGCTTACGAGACCGGCCGCACGTCAGGAGGAATTATGCAAACGCTTGTTAGTTATCGTGATAACCATGCCGCATTGCGTCAAATCATCGAGAACCTAAACGCAATTCTGACCATTGAACAATTAAGCATCCGCCCCAATGCCAAAATTGCTTATCAATTATTATGCGAATTAGGGCGGCGGGTGCTTGACCACTTGGCCGAAGAAGATCAGCAATTATACCCCAACCTATTAAGCCACACCGATCCCAAAGTCAAATCCATTGCGTGGGGATTTATTAGCACAGAAAAACCGCTGCGCCGCACCTTTGAAGAATATCATCACAGGTGGTTAAAAGACTGCAACTTTAATTTCTGTGAAGAATTCCTCGAAGAGAGCCGCGAAATACTAGACATGTTGAGCTACCGCGTTGATCGAGAAGAGCAGGTATTATTTCCCAAGTTAGTTGAAATTGGGTTATTTACCGAACAGCGCATTTAATTACAAATATCAGATTAACTCTACCAATCCTTCTAATACCAACGCCGGAACATGGCGCACCTGACCGGCGTTATTTAATTGGTTGAATACTGGTAAAAGCCGCTCCGCATCGCCACCAGTTAATAACAATTGCGGCGCGGCGTCGTATTGCTGTAATTGCTGACATAATTGCGCAGCAATCGCCATCGCTGCATGTAAACAACCGCTGGCAATGGCACTGCCGGTATCCGTTGCCCAATTGATACTGCTGTCTACCCGCAATTCTGGCGGCAGTTGTGTATTATGAAATAAGCTCTGCCGCATCAATTCAATCCCCGGCAAAATCAAGCCGCCCAAATGCTGACCATTCGCTAATAACCCATCAAATGTCATTGCCGTGCCGGCATCAATGATTAACACCGTGCCGGGATAATGCCGCTGCGCCGCTAATAAAACCAGCCACCGATCTATGCCTAATTGGTGCGGATCAGTATAAGCAGTTTTTAATGCCGGCGCCGCCTGCATCACCCGCGCCGCGCTAATTCGTTCTGGCACTAATTGCCAATAGGTATAGCACAGATTATCAATTGCTATCAATACGGTTTCGGCCGCCACGCTGGCAATCATAATATGATCGGGGCGCGGCAATTGTTCCCACGCAGCATAAATATCCAATGGTAACGCGCCAAAATGACGGGCGCTGTTCATTGGCGTTAATTCACCATCGCGGTGCGCTGCCCATTTAATGGTGGTATTGCCGATGTCAATTATTAAACGCATCATTATTATTTCAGTCATTGTGATTAAACGGGAGTGGTCAAGGTGCGCAAATACGCGCCGGCATTGACTGTTTGATCGAATCGCTGCGCCGCCGTCATTAACACGGCGGGCGGCGGCGGGTGCGCTAAGGTCGCGGCCATTGCCCGCGCTAATGCAGAAACATCACCCACCGGCACGAGCGTACCGTATTCGCCATTGCCAAGAATATCACGCGGCCCGCTACGGCAATCAGTGGCAATACAGGGCGTGCCGCAGACTAATGCTTCAATTAACGCATTGGGCGAGCCTTCAAAGCGCGATGATAATACAAATAGCTGCGCGTGGCGTAATGCACAATAGGGGTTGTCAATAAATCCAGGTAATGAAACAGCGTCGGTTAATTGCAGTTGGCGAATTAACTTTTCTAATGCCGGGCGCTGCCGCCCTTCACCGTAAATAATTAACCGCGCTGGCGAGTTGAATTGATGACGCAAATGCGCCATTGCCCGAATTAACGTGGCAAAGTCTTTTGCCGCCACTAAGCGCCCGACACTTATAATAATTGGCGGTGCTGGCGTTTCTTTTAACCAATCATGCGGCGGCGGCAATGCAGCCAGCGTCTGAATGCGGGCGCGGTTAATTGGATTGGGAATAGTGACTAACGGCGGCGGTTTATGATTCCCCAATAATGCGTTTAATGCGTCCGCCACACCATTGGAATTGGCAATTAACCCATCGGCTGCGCGGTAGTTGTGGCACAGGGTAGCGCGGTATTGCCAGCGCCTAAGCCATGATTTTGCTCGAATTTTTTCGCGCATGTCGCTGCCAACCCGTAGCCACACTGGCGGGCGTTGACCGCGCACCGTCGCCATTGCCAATAGCGCATGAGTGCGGTCGCGGTTGCTTAATAACGCCGTCGGTTGGCGGTGCGCGAGGTAATTGCGCAATTGTTGAATGGCGACCTGTGAATTGGCATCTTCTAATGTGATGCAGGTAATAGCCGCGCCAATTTCTGCTAATAACGGCGGCAATTCTGGCAATTGACCCGGCGGCAGTAATAAATCAATTTCAGCACCGGCGGCGGCTAATCCAGCAATTAAATCGCGCATCACCCGTGCGATGCCGCCGGCGCCGGCGCGAAAGCCAAGTATTGCAATGCGCGGCGGGGTGATGATTAAATCAGCGGGGGATTGGCGTTGGGTATTCATCAAATACTTAATCAAATGTCAGTTGCTTTTTAACGGCGGACAGTTTAGGCTATTAAAGCGGTCAATAGAATACCGCAATCACGAGCGGGCGGTGATGATGATTACCACTCCCGATCATCACTCAACCTTTATTTAATTATTCATCAATTATCGCGTGATTCAATTCGACCGAGTCACTAAACGCTATCCCGAACGCGGCGAAGCCTTGCGTGAAGTGAGCTTCACATTAGCGAACGGCGACATGGCATTTTTAACTGGCCATTCCGGCGCTGGTAAAAGCACGTTGCTCCGTTTAATTGGGTTATTTGAACGCCCCACCCGCGGCCAAGTATTAATTAACGGTGTGAACATCAATACATTGCCGATCAATAAAATCCCATTATATCGCCGCTATGTCGGCATGGTTTTTCAAGACCATCGCCTATTACCCGAGCGCAGCGTGTTTGATAATGTGGCATTACCGTTAATTGCCGCTGGATTAACGCGCCGGGAAATAGAAAAGCGGGTGCGGGCGGCGCTCGATCAGGTCGGGTTATTACAACTTGAATGCGCCGCGCCCATTACCTTGTCATGCGGTGAACAGCAGCGCGTTGGTATTGCCCGCGCTGTCGTGGCACGCCCACCAATTATTTTAGCGGATGAACCGACGGGTAATCTTGATCCAGAATTATCGCGGGAGATATTTGCGTTATTTGAACGCTTTCATGGGGTGGGCGTGACGCTGCTCATTGCCACGCATAATCTCGACATTATTCACACCCTGCCGTATCGTACATTGCGGTTGCAGCAGGGGGTATTAGCGGATGATTAGAGGTTTTTAATAGTTATTTCAATAAAAAAACGATGCGATTGCCATGACAAGCAATTAACAAGCTGTCATTCTGCAATCAATTGATCTTAGATTGACCATAGCACGGCGCGTAACATCGGGTAACTTATTCGCAGATGCTGACAATGACTTCTGCGATAATTAGAGCGCCATTAAAGCGAGTTGTATCTTCATCCAACAAATAACGGTCTTTACCCCATTGATTGTCAGTTATTTCTCTCACCCGTTTAGTTGGGCAATAAATGCGATACTTGTAATCTTTTACCCGATTAGTATTCAGGTCGGCCACTTGAAATGATGTGATAAATAGCCCGAGTGGTTCATTGGGTGGGTGATAAGAACGAACGTCTCTTAAATCGTAGTGCGGCTGAGAATAGGCACAGCAACTCATCGTCAATAGCATTATCCCAATTAAATTAGCCTTCCTTTTCATTCAGGTTTGTGGTTGCGCTGTTTTAATGTGAGTCATTAGCAATTGATTGTTCCCACGCTGGTACATGGGAACGATCATTAAAACGCTAATCCTCAAGATGCAGGCAATGTTCACCGACGCGCATGATTTTCATTAGATTAGTTTGACCCTCAACCCCCGAGCGGTCGCCTTTCGTAATAATCACCAAATCACCGAGATTAACTACGCCATCGCGTAATAACTCTTCAATCACCGCATGATTGACTTCATGCACATCCGTCGTCGCAACATCAAAAGCGATTGGATAGACACCGCGAAATAACGTGACCTTATGGCGCGTCATCCGGTGACGAGTCAACGCATAAATTGGAATACCCGAACTAATACGCGACATCCATTTCACTGTCGAGCCAGTTTCAGTTAATGCCGCAATGGCTTTCACGCCCAAATGATTCGCCGTGTACATTGCCGCCATTGCAATCGCTTCATCCACTCGCCCGAATACGGAATCAATTCGATGCGCCGAGCGCCGCGCTTGTTTTTCCGCTTCTTCACAAATCCGATGTAATGCTTCAACCACCAATGGCGGGTTTTTTCCAATAGAGGATTCCGCCGATAACATCACCGCATCCGTGCCATCTAATACCGCATTGGCAACATCAAATACCTCAGCCCGCGTTGGAATTGGGCTTTCAATCATCGATTGCATCATTTGCGTCGCGGTAATGACCACGCAATTGCGCGCCCGCGCCAAATGAATTAACTGCTTTTGCACCGCCGGCAATTTAGCATCACCAATTTCCACGCCTAAATCACCGCGTGCCACCATAATCGCATCAGACGCATCAATGATATTATCTAAATCATTTAATGCTTCAGCGCGTTCAATTTTCGCTACAATCCCGCCGTGTCCACCCGCCTGTTCAAATAATTGCCGGGCTAAATGCACATCATCAGCACAGCGCACAAATGACACGGCAACATAATCAGCATCTAAGGTCGCTGCAAATAAAATATCCTGCCGATCTTTATCCGTTAATGCCGGTGCTGATAAGCCGCCGCCCTTTTTGTTAATTCCCTTATTATTAGACAGCACCCCGCCAGTCGTGACAGTGCAATTCACTCGCCGGCCATGAACGGAAATGACAGTTAATTCAATTGCACCATCATCTAATAATAACGTGTCGCCAGCGGACACATCCGCCGCTAAAGTCAAAAAGGTCGTGCCAACGCAGTCAGCCGTGCCGCCGTCCAGCGGGCAATCGCCGTCAATTGCAAACATGTCGCCTTCGTGCAACATAACCCGCCCGCCGACAAATTGCCCAATGCGGATTTTTGGTCCTTGTAAATCAATGAGTAAGCCAATCTCCCGCCCGAGTGCTGCCGCTCGAGCGCGCACCTGTGCCGCCCGTTCGCGGTGACGGTCGTGGCGGTCATGCGACAGATTGATGCGCACCACATCGAGTCCGGCGACGATCAACTCGTCCAGCACCTGCGGATCGTCGGTTGCTGGGCCGAGTGTCGCAACAATTTTGGTTCGTCTTGGCATAAATTTCAACGACTTGCACGCGCTTCGAGCATCGCCACCGCGGGCAAAGTTTTACCTTCGAGATATTCTAAAAACGCGCCGCCGGCGGTGGAAATATAAGACACTTGATTATAAATGTCGTATTTTTGAATAGCGGCAATGGTGTCACCACCGCCCGCTAAACTAAAGCCATTTGCATTAGCAATGGCGAATGAAACGGTTTTTGTTCCTTCACCGAATTGATCGAATTCAAATACGCCAACGGGACCATTCCAAACAATGGTGCCGGCTTTGGCAATGATGTCGGCTAATACTTGCGCGGACTGCGGGCCAATATCAAAGATCATGTCATCATCAACAACATCGGCTGCGTTTTTAATCACCGCTGGCTCGTTTTCATCGAACTTTTTACCGCACACGACATCCGTAGCAATTGGAATAATTGCATTGCGCGCTGCCATTTTTTCCATTAACATCTTTGCCATCGGGATTAAATCATGTTCACATAATGATTTGCCAACGGGAAAACCGGCGGCCGCCAAAAAGGTATTAGCAATGCCGCCGCCAACCACCAATTGGTCAACCTTTTCTGATAAGGCTTCTAATACCGTTAATTTGGTTGACACCTTTGAACCGCCAACAATCGCCACCATTGGGCGCGCAGGATTGGCTAATGCTTTTTGCAGCGCATCTAATTCCTCGGCTAATAATAAACCGGCGCAGGCAACGGGGGCGAATTGCCCCGCGCCATGTGTTGATGCTTGCGCCCGATGTGCCGTGCCAAACGCATCCATGACAAATACATCGCATAATGCCGCGTATTGTTTAGCTAATGCTTCGTTGTCTTTACCTTCACCTTTATTAAAGCGCACATTGTCTAATAAAACTAATTCACCATTCGCAACCTGCGGCACATTGGTGAGATAATCTTGAATTAAACGAATCTCCCGCCCCATTTTCGCACCAAGTGTCTCTGCCACTGGTTTGAGTGAATCTTCTTCAGAAAACACGCCTTCTTGCGGGCGACCTAAATGTGACATCACCATCACTTTGGCGCCGGCTTTAATACAATGCTCAAAGGTTGGCATTGAGGCGGTAATGCGCGCATCTGATGTCACCTTGCCATTTTTAATTGGCACATTCAGATCAGAACGAATAAGAACGCGCTTGCCGGCTAAATCAAGATCAGTGAGTTTAATAAAGGCCATCGTCAAATTCCTCGTGGTGTCAAACAGTGTCGTACAATAAAAAAGTGCCAACAATTATCTGGGACAATTAAGAACGGACGGGGGAGTTGTTGATAGATAACAGAGGACGGTAACCGATTAAATCATCACTTGTACGGGAAATTGCGGCGCCAATAATGAATAATCCAATTGTCCTTGCGCATGATAAAAAGACATAACGCCATCTCGACATACCCAAACTTCATGCGCCCCACAAGCAAAATACAATGCCCGTTTTTCCTGCATTTCATCATCAGTATTGCTGTCAGAATAGACCTCAATGCAAATCTCGGGTGCAATAGAACACGCCGCTTCATGTCGAATAGTCATTAAACGTGATTGCGAAACCCACGCGACATCAGCGACACGAATACCTTGCGCTGTTTTAATTGCGCACTCAGGCAAGGTTTTGCCGGTTGGTAATAATAATCGTAGTAAATGTTCAATTTCACCCTGATACAGGGCATGGGCAACTTTGACCGCATTCATCACAATTTGCCCATTTGCATTCGTTTCAATCTTGAATGGCAAATCCTGCAAACTTGGATGCGCACAGATGTCTTCCCAGTGCATGGTTTTCGCGTACTAAGTTGAAATACAAAAGAGTACGCGAACACAACGGCGTACTCTCATAAGTAAAAGACTAGTCATATTATTAATGTGCAAAATTTAACACTAACATTTATTGATGCGCACCGGGACATTTATTGATGTCAAGGAAAATTGCTTCGTACCAGGGAATATCTATATTGCAATTGTAATGAAAATTAATCGAATGTGACCGCCCATTAAAAAATACTACACCCAAGCCAACAACCATTACCACGAGAAAAAGAATTAACAGCTCTTTCATTGTGTAACTCCCGAATGCTAATCAAATTCACAGCAAAAAACGCAATCACCAAAATTATTGTAATGATGATTGCGTCACCCTCTATCATTCAATTATTTTGCGACATGTTCAACCATACGCAACATGTTGCAGGTATAACCGTATTCATTGTCATACCACGCCACCACTTTGACAAAAGTTGGGTCGAGTGCAATACCGGCTTCGGAATCAAAAATAGATGGCGTTGATTTACCGCGAAAATCAGTTGAAACGACCTTTTCATCGGTATAAGCCAATACGCCAGCCAAATCGCCGGATTGTGATGCCGCTTTCATTGCCGCACAAATCTCGTCATATTTGGCTTCTTTATTCAATTCAACCGTCAAATCCACCACTGATACATCCGAGGTTGGCACCCGGAAAGCCATGCCGGTTAATTTGCCATTTAATTCGGGTAATACCTTGCCGGCTGCTTTAGCTGCGCCAGTGGAAGATGGAATGATGTTTTCCAAAATACCGCGTCCGCCGCGCCAATCTTTCATTGACGGTCCATCAACGGTCTTTTGCGTGGCAGTCGCAGCATGAACGGTAGTCATTAAACCGCGTTTAATGCCCCAATTATCATGCAGCACCTTGGCCACTGGCGCTAAACAATTGGTGGTGCAGGATGCGGCTGAAATAATTGCTTGACCGGCATAGGTTTTATGATTCACACCATAAACAAACATCGGCGTTGAATCTTTAGACGGCGCGCTCTGCACCACCTTTTTTGCGCCCGCTTGAATATGTTTTTGACAGGAGGGTTCATCGAGGAAAAAGCCGGTGCATTCAATCACTAATTCGGCACCAATCTCACCCCATTTCAAATTGGCTGGATCACGTTCGGCGGTCAAACGAATACGCTTGCCATTCACAATCATGGTGTGACCATCAATGGCGATGTCACCATTAAAATTGCCATGCACGGAGTCATATTTCAACATGTAAGCTAAATAATCGGGGTCAAGCAAATCATTAATTCCGACCACTTCAATCCCGGGGAAATCTTTGGCAATTGCGCGAAACGCCATACGACCAATCCGACCAAACCCATTGATACCAACTTTCAGTGTCATGCGTTAAACTCCTCGTTGAGAATAAAAAAATGGCAGTGCTAATGACTACGTTTCAGAAACTCTAATGTGACCAATGCGGCATGAAGCGGTATTCGTTTATTAATACCGCCCCGTCACGATTCATCTATTATGATAAGATGTTTTTCGTGATTGCAACGACATTGTCAACCGTAAATCCAAACTCTTTGAATAATGCACCGGCGGGCGCTGATTCACCGAAACGATCAATGCCTAATACCGCGCCTTGACTGCCGACATATTTCCACCAGCCATCAGTCACCGCCGCTTCAATTGCCACGCGGGCGGTCACGGCTTTGGGTAAAACTGATTCCTTATAAGCGGCATCTTGCGCATCAAACGCATTGGTGCATGGCATTGAAACGACGCGCACCGCTTTATCCGTCATTGCCTCGGAGGCTTTGATTGCTAATTCAACTTCTGACCCGGTAGCAATTAAAATGACATCAGGTGTCCCGGCACAATCGCGCAATACATAACCGCCCCGTGCAATATCAGTTAATTGCGCGGCGGTGCGCGGCATGTGCGGTAAATTTTGCCGCGAGAAAATTAAACAACTCGGGCCGGTGCGGCGTTCAATTGCTAATTTCCACGCCACCGCTGATTCCACCGCATCACATGGCCGCCACACGCGCATATTTGGAATCATGCGCAGCGTTGGAATTTGCTCAACGGGTTGATGCGTCGGGCCATCTTCACCCAAACCAATTGAATCATGCGTATACACAAAAATGCCGGGGATTTTCATTAACGCAGCCATGCGTAACGCATTGCGGGCGTATTCAGAAAACATCAAGAAAGTTGCGCCGTAGGGAATAAAACCGCCGTGCAACGCAATGCCATTCATAATGGCCGACATGCCAAATTCGCGCACGCCGTAATACAGATAATTGCCCGGTTCATTGCTCTTGCCAATACCCTTGCAACCTTTCCACAGCGTCAAATTAGACCCAGCTAAATCGGCTGAACCGCCGAGCAATTCGGGTAATAATGGACCAAATCCATTCAACGCATTTTGTGATGCTTTACGCGAGGCAATGGTTTCGCCCTTTTCAACCACTGACGCAACAAAGGCATCAGCCTGCTGCGCCCAATCGGCAGGTAATTCACCTGCCATACGCCGTTTTAATTCGGCCGCTTCCGTCGGATAGGATTTAGCATAGGCGGTAAATTGCGCATTCCAGTCATTTTCTAATTGCTTACCGCGTTCTTTTGCATCCCACCCTTGATAAATGACATCAGGAATGACAAAGGGCGGATATGGCCAACCTAAATACTCGCGTGACCGCGCCACTTCATCATCACCTAAAGCGGCGCCGTGGCATTCTTCTTTACCCTGTTTATTCGGCGAGCCATAGCCAATAATAGTTTGACAGCAAATTAAACTGGGTTTGTCAGTGACGCTGCGCGCTTGTTCAATTGCCGCTTTCACCGCTTCAGGATCGTGGCCATCTACTTTAGGAATGACATGCCAACCATAGGCTTCAAAGCGTTTGGGCGTATTATCTAAAAACCAGCCCGGGGTATTACCATGACCGCGTACTTCGCCGTCAATAGAAATGTTGTTATCATCATACATGGCAATTAACTTGCCCAACCCCAATGCGCCAGCGAGTGAACAGGCCTCGTGTGAGATGCCTTCCATCATGCAGCCATCGCCTAAAAATACATAGGTATGATGATCGACAATGGTATGCCCGGGTTTATTAAACTGCGCGGCTAATGCTTTTTCAGCAATCGCCATTCCGACGCCGTTGGTAATGCCCTGACCTAATGGCCCGGTCGTGGTTTCAATGCCGGGTGCATAGCCGTATTCGGGATGCCCGGGCGTTTTGGAATGCAATTGACGGAATTGTTTTAAGTCATCAATTGTCAGTGCATAGCCGGTCAAATGCAATAACGCATAAATTAACGTTGAGCCATGACCATTAGACAGAACAAAGCGATCCCGATTGACCCATTGCGGATTAGTCGGGTTATGATTCATAAAATCATTCCACAACACTTCGGCAATATCCGCCATTCCCATTGGTGCGCCGGGGTGGCCGGAATTGGCCTTTTGCACCGCATCCATTGAAAGTACCCGAATCGCATTGGCAAGTTCTTTGCGTGAGGACATCAAGCCCCTCCTTAAATCACACTGGTTGACCGAAATTCTGTCCGCTGGTGATGGTAAATGCCACACCGCCGCGCTGGATCGTCACGTCATAAACCCGACGGCGTGGTGGTAAAGCCCACAGGTTTGCGCCCGTTCACCAATTGCAGGCGCAAAAGATTCAGCATTTTGCCGCAAGTTGCCTAGTGGCGACAAGGACACTGCGCTTGTGACATGACAAGGGCAGTTTATCGCTGATTGATTACGCCGTGCGCCATTTGATTGAACAGCCGACGCTGGGGATTTGTTCGGCGGGGCCGCGGCCGGTGAGCGCCACTTGCCGCATCGCTTCAAACAGGTCACGCCGCACGTCGGCGGGCGCGGTTTCTTTGCGGCTGGCGTCTAACCGCCCGCGATATTGTAACCCGAGGTCGGCGTTGTAACCGAAAAAGTCCGGGGTGCAAACTGCGCCGTAGGCTTGGGCAACTGCTTGATTTTCGTCGAATAAATACGGGAACGGGTAGCCAAATTGCTCGGCGACGCGGCGCATGTTGTCGAAACTGTCTTCGGGGTAATCGGTCGCGTCGTTGGACATGATCGCCACGCAGCCGATGCCCAGCGCGATTAATTCTTGCGTGTCGCGCACCAATCGCTCGCGCACCGCCTGCACATACGGGCAGTGGTTACAAATGAACATCACCAGTAACCCCTTGTCGCCCTTGCAATTATCCCGCCGCCATAACTTACCGTCCACGCCGGGCAGCGCAAAGTCCGGGGCCGCTTGGCCAAAATCACACACCGGTGTTTCTAACGAAACCATCGCAATCGCACCTCGCTCTCAACTTTGGTTAAACCCTATCAACACCCGCGCATGGTAGCGGAGTATTGGTATTTAATCAACGTCTAATCAAAGAGTTAGTGACCCGCCCCGCCTGACCTATCAGCGCCGTCACACGCCCGCGCCGCCGCACCGCTTGCAACGGACCCTTGACATTGCCGTTTTCGTCACTATGATTAGCACTCGCTAGACATGAGTGCTAACACCTCAGCGCACCCGTGCAAGGGTAGCACCATCGCGTGAATTGAATCCGAAATTAAACAGGAGAGTGAATCAATGAAAATCCGCCCCTTACACGACCGCGTCGTCATTCGCCGTATGGAAGAAGAGCGCACCTCCGCAGGTGGCATTGTTATTCCAGATAGTGCGGCCGAAAAGCCGATTCGCGGCGAAGTCATTGCGGTTGGTAATGGCAAAGTTTTAGAAAGTGGCACAGCCCGGCCATTAGATGTCAAGGTCGGTGACACGGTGTTATTTGGCAAATATTCCGGCACCGAAGTGAAAATTGACGGACAAGAATTCTTGGTAATGCGTGAAGAAGACATCATGGGCGTGATTGAAAAATAATTCACTGCGTGGCAGGTACTAGCATTAAACGTATTGCGTCAAATCGCGTCGTTTAGCACCCCGCCACAATTGATGTGCATTGCGCAATCATCCCAGTTTTTAATTAATAACGCCCGATCATGGGCACCAGTTTATGTCGCTGACAGGAGCCACTGTAATGAGTGCAAAAGAAGTCAAGTTTGGTATTGATGCGCGGGCGCGCATGATGGACGGTGTGAATATCCTTGCCAATGCAGTCAAGGTCACATTAGGCCCCAAAGGGCGCAATGTCGTATTAGAAAAGTCATTCGGTTCACCCACCGTGACGAAAGATGGCGTGTCAGTCGCTAAAGAAATCGAATTATCTGACAAGTTTGAAAACATGGGCGCGCAAATGGTTAAGGAAGTTGCGTCCCAAACATCTGATGTCGCTGGTGATGGCACCACCACCGCCACCGTATTAGCGCAAGCAATGGTGCGCGAAGGATTAAAAGCGGTTGCGGCTGGCATGAATCCAATGGATTTGAAACGCGGTATGGATAAGGCTGTGGAAGCCGCCGTTGGTCAATTGCGCACCCTGTCCCGCCCCTGTTCTGATAATAAAGAAATTGCCCAAGTCGGTACTATTTCTGCCAATTCCGATGATTCGATTGGACAGATCATTGCCGAAGCAATGGAAAAGGTCGGTAAAGAAGGCGTGATTACGGTTGAAGAAGGCAAGTCACTGCAAAATGAACTCGACGTGGTCGAAGGAATGCAGTTTGATCGTGGTTATTTGTCGCCCTATTTTATTAACAGCCAGCAGAGCCAAACATCTGAATTAGAAGCGCCGTTCATTCTGCTGCATGACAAGAAAATTTCCAACATTCGGGATTTATTGCCGGTATTAGAAGGCGTGGCCAAATCGGGTAAGCCGCTGTTAATTATTGCCGAAGATGTTGAAGGCGAAGCATTAGCGACGTTGGTGGTCAACTCTATTCGCGGCATTATTAAAGTCTGCGCAGTCAAGGCGCCCGGTTTTGGTGATCGCCGTAAAGCCATGTTGCAAGACATCGCTATTCTGACTGGCGCGACGGTTATTTCGGAAGAAGTCGGCTTGTCATTAGAAAAAGCCACGCTGAATGATTTGGGTCAAGCGAAAAAGGTGCAGATCAGCAAAGAAGAAACCACCATTATTGATGGCGCTGGTTCTGAAGTGGATATTAAAAGTCGCTGCGAACAGATTCGCGCCCAAATGGAAGAAACCACGTCTGATTATGACCGTGAGAAATTGCAAGAGCGGTTGGCTAAATTGGCCGGTGGCGTGGCGGTGATTAAAGTTGGCGCGGCCACTGAAGTGGAAATGAAAGAGAAAAAAGCGCGGGTGGAAGATGCGTTACATGCCACGCGGGCGGCGGTTGAAGAAGGAGTTGTGCCCGGCGGTGGCGTGGCATTAGTGCGTGCATTAAATAAAGTGCGTGGATTAACTGGTAGTAATCACGATCAAGATGTCGGCATTACAATTGCGCTGCGGGCAATGGAAGAGCCATTGCGTCAAATCGTGGCTAATGCCGGTGCCGAGGCGTCAGTGGTATTACACAAGGTGGCGCAGGGTGAAGGTAACTTTGGTTATAACGCCGCCAATGGTGAATACGGTGATTTAGTGGAAATGGGCATTTTAGACCCAACCAAAGTGACGCGCACCGCATTACAAAATGCGTGTTCAATTGCCGGTTTAATGATTACCACTGAAGCAATGGTTGCCGAATTACCGAAGAAAGATGCGCCAAGCGCTGGTGCGGGCGGCATGGGTGGCATGGGCGATATGGATATGATGTAAGTGAATTGCCCGCGCTGTATTAGCGCGTAGCAAAAAAACCTCCCTGGCTTAAATGACAGGGAGGTTTTTTTATTGCCTTCATAACAGTGTTTGACACGGTTAGGCGATCATAGTTATTGTAGTAATCAATGACTGCAATCACGATCCATTGTTATGAGCAAAGTTGCCGAATTATTTCCACAATTTCAATTCGAGAACCTAGATCAACCGACGTTTAAAGAAGACAGCGTTCGGGAAGTTCTTATTTTGCCGTTGTTGTATGCACTTGGCTATGAGCAGGCGCACATTGTACGCAGTAAAGCATTAAAACACCCGGTTTTAACAGTGGGGAGTAAAAAGCGGCCGGTGACATTAATTCCTGATTATCTATTAAAGGTGCAGGATAATTATGCGTGGGTACTTGATGCGAAGTCGCCAAATCAAAATATTCAAACTGGGGCTAATGTCGAACAGGTTTATTCCTATAGTATTCACCCAGAAATTCGCACCAAATTCTTTGCATTGTGTAATGGACGAGCGTTCGCGTTATTTCGGCAGGATGAGCAATTACCCATTTTGTATTTTGAATTAGCCGAACTTGATGCGTATTGGGATGAATTGAGCGCGTACTTATCGCCTAGTTCGTTCCAAAGCGGTAAAACGCTGACCTATGTATTGAAAACACCAGTGCGCAAGGTGGAATTTGATTACGCAACCCGCCCATTATTAGAAGAAATTCGCGTAAAAAAACAGGCGGCAAAACGACATTTTGGGGTGACTGCTTATTTTACTAGACAAAGCTGGAATGTTGTTCGGGAGTACATTAAAAATTTTTCGCAAAAGGATGACTTAGTTTTAGACCCGTTTGGAGGAAGTGGTATAACGGCAATTGAAGCAATGATGGTTGGCCGTCGTGCTATTCACCTCGACATCAATCCATTGTCTGTTTTTATAGTGGATAGTTTGTCCGCACCTGTGGATATAGAACATTTGCAGCGTTCTTTTGATAAAATTAAAGCAACTTATGTAAAAAATGAACCAAAAACAACTCATAAAATAAATCAATATTTGAAAAATTATTCGTACCCAAAAGGATACGTCTTGCCTAAAAATTCAGATGTCCCTAAAGTGGAAAAGTTATTCTCTAAAGCGCAACTGGCGCAACTCGCTTTTTTACGATACCTGATTTTACAAGAGCCAAATGAATCCATTAAAAAATCGTTATTGCTTGCATTTTACAATACCGTATCTTTATGTAATCTAACCTTCCATGCCACACCACATGGTGGCGGCAATCATTTCGGTTATTATTATCGTTACAGAATGGCTAAAATCCCTACAATATTGGATGTCATGCAAGTTTTTGAAAGAAAATTTGAACGGGTTTTAGCTGCAAAAAAAGAGATATTCCCAAACATTAACGAAAACACCATACACAATTTAAAGGCTGTAAAACAAAGTGCTACAGACCTGTCTTTTTTGAATAACGAAAGCATAGATTACATTTACACCGACCCACCCTATGGTAAAAAGATTGCCTATTTAGACTTGTCTATTATATGGAATGCGTGGCTTGATCTACCCGTCACCCCGGCAGACTACCAATTAGAAGCTATTGAAGGCGGCGAATTGGGTAAAAGTAAAGCTGAATACAACGATTTAATTGCTAAAAGTATTGCCGAAATGTACCGCGTATTGAAGTTTGACCGCTGGATGAGTTTTGTGTTTGCACACAAGGATCCAGAATTTTGGCATCTGATTATTGAAACAGCCGAACGGTGCGGATTTGAATACGCCGGCGCGGTGGCGCAGAAAAACGGTCAAACCAGTTTCAAAAAACGCCAAAATCCATTCACCGTATTATCCGGCCAACTAATTATTAACTTTAGAAAAGTACGCCGCCCGCGCTATATCATAAAAGCCGCCCTCGGGGCGCGGATTGGTGACATTATTTTACAAACCATTGAAGGTGTGATTGCAAAAAATAACGGCGCCTCATTAGAGCAGCTGAACGATGAATTGATTATCAAAGGGTTAGAGTTGGGCTTTTTGGATTTGATGAAAAAAGAATACAGCGACCTCACGCCCATTTTGTTAGACCTATTTGATTATGACGACCAAACAGAATTATTTACTTTGAAAACAGGTCGGCAATTCAAAACCAACATTGATCTTCATTTAAGAGTGCGTTATTACCTGATGTCTTATTTGCGGCGCATGGACATAGAACACACGCCGGCACGGTTTGATGAGATCGTTTTATACATCATGCCATTACTGAAAAACGGCACCACGCCCGAAAATCAAACCATTCTTACTGTTTTAGAAGACATTGCAATTCGTATAGATGCCGACAGTTGGAAACTCAAAACCCCAGGACAGCAACAGTTTTTTGACTAATGCCTCATGTGTCATTTAGGTGATTTCGTTTTGATCCCCAACGCAATGCCACCACTCACTACAATTTGATTGAATTCATCCAACTGGCGCCATGACCAGTCAATTGTCACATCCCCTGTCGCAATTGAGTGCCGCGTCGCTAATACTTATGCGACAATAACCGTTCAAACAGTGTGTAAACCAACTGCAACCGGCGTCATACATAATGAGCAAGTTATCTTTACAAGGTTTTGTAGACGAGTGCGAACGTGAGCAATTGCATCACGCGCAAGCCATTCAACCATTTGGCGTATTACTCGGTGGTTACGCCGGCGATCCGTGCATCCGTTATGTCAGCGCCAATGTCACCGACTGGTTGCAGGTCGCGCCGGACGCCGTTCTTGGGCAGCCGCTCACCGCGTTAATTCCCGATTTCCCGCCCGAACATCCCGATGTCAGCCCCAACCGCGCTGACGTGTGGATGAACACCGCGCCGGACAAAACGCTCTACCCGTATCTGTTAAACAGCGTCACGCACGGCGGTCTTGACGGGTTACTGTCCTGCACCGACACCCACTGGCTGCTGGAACTGGAACAATCGCTGCCGTTCAACCAGCGCCATGACGCCTATCGCCCCATCCCGCACCGCTTTTACCGAATGCCCTACAGCGAGGACGAATGGCAACGCCATTGTCAGTTATTAACCGATGAGTTGCGCACCATCAGCGGCTTTGATCGCGTGATGCTCTACCGGTTTCGCGGTGACGACTGCGGCGAAGTGATTAACGAAAGCAGCATTCCCGAGGCGCTGTCCTACTCGGGGCTCCGCTTTCCCGCCTCCGACATCCCGCGCATTGCCCGCAGCCTGTATTTGAAAAATCGCCACCGCCAAATCAGCGACGTGAACGCCGTCCCTGTACCGATTCTCGGGCAAAATGGCGGCATTACTGATTTAACCCTGTCAGATTTACGCGCCGTCTCACCCGTCCACCTGCAATATTTACGCAACATGGAAGTCACCGCCTCCGCCTCCTTTCCACTGGTGCTGTCAGGCCGCCTGTGGGGATTATTAGCCTGTCACCACAACAGCCCGCGTCTGCTGCCCTTACCCGTGCGCGAACGCTGCGCCGATTTGGCACAGGTATTCACGCTGGCGATTGCCGGGTATCAAAACAGTCGGCGGTTGTTTGAAGTCAGCGGCAGCGATCACGAAATCGCGCAACTGCTTGATTTGCTGCACGGTGCGGAATCCGATCACGGCGGCGCCATGCGCACGTTGTTGAGCAAATCACTGCTGGCGCTGGTCAATGCCGACGGCGCGGCGCTGGTGGACAACGGCAGCATCACGACCTTTGGTTTAACACCTGACGTGGCGGCCATTCAAGCGCAACTGGATTGGTTAACCGCCGAGATCACAGACCCGGTGTTTGTCACCGATTCCCTGCCGCAGGTCTTCCCGCCCGCCGCGGCCTACGCCGAACGCGCCAGCGGCCTGTTGGCAATTCGCGCCAATTATTTCATTGGCAAACAGCGGTGCGAACGGGTGTTTCTTTGGTGGCGACCGGAACAGCCGCAAGTGGTTTACTGGGCGGGCGATCCGCGCAAAAGCACGATTTTAGAATCGCAGAGCCAGACGTTATCGCCCCGCTCGTCCTTCGCCAGTTGGGTGGAAACGACCGCCGGGCATTGCGAACCGTGGCGCGATTCGGATTTATTGCGGGCAAAAAAGTTCCGCAATCTGGTGCTGCGGGCGATCAATGCCGATCTACTGCATGAATCGCGGCGCTGGGATCCTTAACGGCGGGGGGTGGCTATGCGCCAGAGTGTGGCCGGGCGCCCTCGTGCCGAAAATAGGCATCCAACAGCGAATTGCCTAACCCAGTCCAGGTGAACACGCTCCAATCGGGTTCTTTCGCCCAGCAATCCCCCGGCGGCACTGGTGGCAACAAGCGCTGATGTGCCACACCACCGATCACGCGATACTGCTGGCGCGGCGGCTCACCGGTGGCGTCAACTGCAATGCGCGGGCGCAATTCGAGCGTACGATCCACCAACACCTGCGCGTAAAACCCGTCTAGTCCTGGATGATGAAACACCGGCGCCGCCGCCCATTCTTCCAGCACCGCCGCGATGTCGTGACCACTGGCGCTCCCGTGACCGCGCACCAACGCCTCCCGAATCGCTGAACGGTAGCAGCGCATCGCCGCTTCTTCTAATGAACGTGGCACAAAACACCACCGCTCTGGTACGGGTAAACGCCAGACCGGCAAATAAGTGCGCAACGCATCGCAATAGGAGAGTGCTGAGAGAAAATGCGCAAATCCATGCGCGTACCAGCGAGCGATGTCGAGCGCTGTTACTGTGTGCGGAACGAGTACCGGGATCGGGCAATCTTCCGCAAACCAAGCCGCTTCAATTGACAAGGCACGTCATTCTATTCGTTTTGATGAAAATCCGTGACGGCGCACCGACTGAACACCATCACTGTCATGGGTTAGGAATCCTGCACACCCACAGCGCGCATTGCCGTCACCGCGCCACTGATGCGTTCTTGCAACAGTTTTAAGCGCGTCGTCGCCAATGCCTGCTGGTCGCGTTCCTGCATCATTTCATAAATCACATTCAATGCCGCCATCACGGCAATTCGATCACTGCCCAGGGCGCGGCCGGTTTGACGCACCTCGCGCATCCGTTGATCGAGCAGCCGCGCTGATTCTAATAACCCGCGTCGCTCTTCGGGTGAACAATTAATCCGATATTCCTTATCCATGATGTGAACGGACACCGGCGCCGTATCATGGCTCATAATTGATCCTCCATTGCTTTCAAGCGAGCCACCATGGCCTCAATACGGTTACGCGCCAGCTCGGTTTTTTCGATCAACTCAGCCCGTTCGGCAATCAGATGCTCCTGATTCGCCCGCAACGCCGCATTGTCTTCACGCAAGCGGTCACAGGCGCGAATCAGCTCATCGACTTGGGTTTCCAGCATGTCGAGGTCGAAATCGGTCATTGCGCGATTTAACATTCGTCTCTATAAAAAATAACTGATGCAATATTATTGAGTGGACTGCGATGTGGTCAATTGGTGCATATTTTGCCTAATCGTAGCAGCACTCACATCACAAGATCACTACAGTGCCACAAGGTTCAATCGGATAAAAGATGTCTCAACAACGCCCGCCCACCGCTGACAATTGCGCAACTACGGTGTCTAACGACACCAATGATAGCAGCATTAACGACCTTGACGTTGTGGAACTTGCAGACTGGTTAGCCAGCAGCCCACTGGCGTTGACCCTCGCCGAAGCACAGGGAATGTATTGCGGTTTGCGCGGCGGCGGCGCGGCTGATGCACCACAGCGCTGGTTAGCGGAGATCGCACCAACATCGGCGCACATCACCGCTATTTTGCAGCAACTTGCCGAATATACCGATCAGCAACTGGCGGATGCGACGTGTCGGTTTAACCTACTACTCCCGCCACCGACCGCCGCACTGGTTGAGCAGGCCGCCGCGCTGGTGGATTGGGTACGCGGTTTTTTATACGGCAGTGGGTTGGCGGCGATTCAATTGAATCAATTAAGCGCCCCCGCGCAGGAAATTTACACCGATTTAATTGCCATCACGCAATTGGATTTATCCACCATTGCCGATCATAATGCCGCTCCAACTGAAGTGGATGAAGATGAAACAGCCTTGACTGACATGATTGAATTCGTGCGCGTGGCAGTGATGTTATTGGATGTTGAACGACTGGATCATTAAAGCAAATGCCGCCATGTTTTATTCTCGGGTACGGGCGTTTGCAAACCACATCAAATAGCAGCAGAATATCATTTGCTGCCTACGCCCATCCCGCGTCATTCAAACAGCGGCAGTGAATCTAATCCACCAATTCCCCCTCCACCACTGCCGTAAAGCCAAACTGCCCATCACTACTCACGCTCACCTCAATCGTATCACCAGCAGTAAAGCGCCCAGCTAATAACGCCTGCGCCAATGGATTTTCTAATTGCGCACGAATCGCTCGTTTTAATGGTCGAGCGCCGTACACCGGATCAAATCCCAATTGCCCTAATTGATCGAGCGCGGCGGCACTAATCTCCAATTGCAACTCCCGCGCCGCCAATCGCTGCCGCAATGAATTGATTTGAATCTGCGCAATTGCTCGAATCTGATCTTGCCCCAGCGAATGAAACACCACGATGTCATCTAATCGGTTAATAAACTCCGGGCGGAACGCTTGCCGCACCACCTCCATCACGGCAATTTTCATTGCCGCATAATGCGTTTCATTGGAATGCGATTGAATTAAATCCGAGCCAAGATTTGAGGTCATCACAATCACCGCATTGCGAAAATCCACCGTGCGCCCCTGACCATCGGTTAAGCGTCCGTCATCTAACACTTGCAATAAGATGTTATAGACATCAGGATGCGCCTTTTCAATTTCATCTAATAAAATTAAGCTATAGGGCCGGCGGCGAA
Organism: Thiospirillum jenense; assembly: GCF_014145225.1. Classification (GTDB taxonomy): domain Bacteria; phylum Pseudomonadota; class Gammaproteobacteria; order Chromatiales; family Chromatiaceae; genus Thiospirillum; species Thiospirillum jenense. Next base: position 5,289 of record NZ_JABVCQ010000004.1, on the reverse strand, counting down.
TCGCCTCAGTTAAATACCCGCCTTCTTCATACCCGACATAGCCCGGCGGCGCCCCAATTAAACGCGCTACCGAGTGTTTTTCCATAAACTCGGACATGTCAATGCGCACCATAGACTCTTCGGTATCAAATAAAAACTCAGCGAGTGCTTTGCATAATTCAGTTTTACCCACACCCGTCGGGCCAAGAAATAAAAACGAGCCAATTGGGCGCTGCGGGTCTGATAAACCCGCCCGCGCCCGGCGAATTGCATCCGCCACCGTGCGCACCGCTTCTTGTTGACCCACCACGCGCTGCGCTAATTCATTTTCCATGCGCAATAATTTATCGCGTTCACCTTCGAGCATTTTTGATACGGGAATCCCCGTCCATTTAGAAACGATGTCAGCAATTTCTTCCGTCGTGACCCGATTGCGCAATAACCGATGTTCACCATTATTCACCTGATTTGCTGTGGTTAATTGCTTTTCTAATTCAGGAATTCGCCCGTATTGCAATTCAGACATGCGCGTTAAATCACTCGCCCGCCGTGCCGTTTCCAATTCAATTCGCGCACGATCTAACGCCTCCTTGATATGCGCAGTCCCTTGCACCGCCGCCTTTTCTGCTTTCCACACGGTATCTAATTCGTTAAATTCGCGCTCCAATTTACTAATCTGTTCTTGCAAATCCGTCAAGCGTTTTTTCGAGGCATCATCACTTTCTTTTTTCAACACCTCGCGCTCGATTTTTAATTGAATCAACCGCCGATCTAGGCGATCCATTTCCTCCGGCATGGAATCAATTTCCATCCGAATTTGCGCGGCCGCTTCATCAATTAAATCAATCGCTTTATCGGGCAATTGCCGATCACTAATATAGCGGTGCGAGAGCGTTGCTGCCGCCACGATAGCCGGATCGGTAATATCCACCGCGTGATGCACTTCATAGCGTTCTTTTAAGCCGCGCAAAATGGCAATGGTATCTTCCACTGTCGGTTCATTTACCAGTACCTTTTGAAAACGCCGCTCTAATGCCGCATCCTTTTCAACATATTTGCGGTATTCATTCAACGTAGTTGCACCAATGCAATGCAATTCACCGCGTGCCAATGCGGGTTTAAGCATATTCCCTGCATCCATTGATCCCTCGGCTTTACCCGCGCCAACCATCGTGTGCAATTCATCAATAAATAAAATGATCTTGCCCTCTTGGCGAGCAATATCATTCAACACCGCTTTTAACCGCTCTTCAAATTCACCGCGAAACTTGGCGCCGGCAATGAGCGCCGCCATATCTAATGCTAATAAGCGTTTAGTTTTTAAGCTCTCCGGCACTTCACCGTTAATAATCCGCTGTGCCAAGCCTTCAATAATCGCGGTTTTACCGACGCCGGGTAGACCAATTAACACCGGATTATTTTTTGTACGGCGGGCTAGGACTTGAATGGTGCGGCGGATTTCATTATCGCGCCCAATCACCGGATCCAATTTACCCTGCTCGGCACGAGCGGTTAAATCAATCGAATATTTATCCAATGCTTGCCGCTGTTCTTCGGCATTTGGGTCATTCACACGTTGTCCGCCGCGTAATTTTTCAATCGCCTGTTCTAATGCCGCTTGCGTCAATCCGGCCGCTTTTAATAGGTTGCCTAATTCGCCACGTTCATCTAATGCTACGACGACAAACCATTCGGAACTGACGTATTGATCTTGACGCTGTTGTGCCAGTTTTTCAGTTTGATTTAAGAGCCGGTTTAATGCGTTGGAAACCACAAGATCACCACCCGCACCGGTGACAGTTGGCAGGCGGGCTAATGCGTCATTGAGTGCTGTTTGCAGACGATTGGTATTGACATCTGCAACGGTTAATAAATGCTTAACACTGCCGCCTTGTTGTTCCAATAATGCCAACATTAAATGCAATGGTTCAATGAATTGATGGTCATATCTAATTGCTAAACTTTGCGCATCGGCCAGCGCCGTTTGAAAACTCGAAGTGAGCTTATCCATTCGCATAATAATTACTCTGGTTGCCTAAAGTATTGTTTAAGGTTATTCAACATTTGTGGCATAATGGCGTCGAATTCAAGCAATGCGTTATGCTAACTATCGCGCTACCAGTGCTATAGTTTTATTATCACAGGGTGGCGCAAAATTACAACAACCGTACTTGATCTCACTGCGGTTGTATTGTCATTATATGTCGTAATTATGCAACAAAAAAGCAACCTTCACCTGTCAGGTCTGACTATGCCAAACGAAAATAGACGCTTACTTCTCGAAATTGATGCAGCAATGCGGGAAATTAATCGCAAAACCATTAACCCGATGGTGCGTGATTTGGCGTTTGCTGATCTGCGCATCATTATTGAAATGGTCGCTAAAGCGCGGGCGGATTATTTGCACACCTTTTTTGAATTAGCGATGCGTTTGCAAGGGCAGGTGCCGAGTGTCGCAGAAATTGATACTTTGGCCAGTATGCGACGGCGCTATGAGGAGTTGATGCTGGCGACCCAGGCGCTGGAGACGGCGATTGATCGTGAATATGTTGACGTAAGGCATTGATAGTTGACGTGAAATCACGGTGCGGCGCAGGTCAATTCTGTCGCACTGGGTCATGTTTTCATAATGTCGCACCACCGCCACATGTTGCATCCGCATCCGCAAAACACGCCCCCACCAACGATGGCCGTGTGCGCAATGCTGCATTGTGCGTCAAATCGGCGCTGGCAAGTCGATTTTACGCTGATTGACGCACTAGATCGGGTCTATTTGCCACCTGCCACATCATCTCAGTCAACCGATGGGCTGTGGCAGTCCACCTGTTTTGAAATTTTTATTGGTTTACCAAACACTTGCGCCTATATTGAGCTGAACGCTTCACCGTCTGGGCAGTGGGCGAGTTACCAATTCACCAGTTACCGCGCTCGTGATGTGGCACAAGATCATCAGTTGCGTCCATACATCAAGCAACGGCGCGGCACGGCACGGCACTTTGCGTTGCAAGTGGTTTTTACGCTACCAGCGCGTTTATGTGGCTCAGATGCGACAAATGCCGACAGCTATGCCGTTGGCTTGGCGGCCGTGATCGCAGCGCGTGATGGGTCACTCTCCTACTGGGCGCTGCATCACGCGAGCGCCCGCCCTGATTTTCACCACGCCGCCAGCCGTGTGCTGCCCATCGCCACCGTTGGTTGATCTGACTAACCTATTATTAATGCTGAATTTTTCTTGATCGGTCATGCCCTACAGCGTCAAAGAACGGTTTTATAGTCTGCAAGGCGAAGGGTTGCACAGCGGGCGAGCGGCGGTATTTTGTCGCTTCGCGGGTTGTAATCTGTGGTCAGGACGCGACAGTGACCGCGCCCGCGCTCTGTGTCAATTATGCGACACTGATTTTCGCGGGATCAATGGTGCCGGCGGCGGGCGATTTCGTGATCCGATTGAATTAGCCGATCACTTATGCCAATGCTGGTTTATTCATCAGCGCACTGGGATTCATCCGTTTATTATTTGCACTGGCGGTGAGCCGTTATTGCAATTAGACGCTAGGTTAATTGACGCACTGCATCAACGCGGCTGTGAAGTGGCCGTTGAAACCAATGGTACTCGGCGCGCTCCGCGTGGTATTGATTGGTTGACAGTTAGCCCGAAAGCTGGGCAGCAGTTATTATTAACGGGCGGCGATGAATTGAAATTAGTTTATCCGCAAATTGGAATTGATCCGGCTGACTATGCTGCATTAGCCTTTCGCTATTTTTTTCTCCAACCGTGCAATAATGCGCAATTAACTGAGAATACAAATGCGGCTCTGACTTATTGTCAAGCGCATCCGCAGTGGCGTTTAAGTGTGCAATTGCAACGGTGGTTGAATATCCCTTAAACTTCATTTAATTAACCGTTCCCACCCGATACGCCCCCATTGCCGCCGTTTTTATCTCCTCCGCCACCAATGGAAAGGTGGATAAAACGTGCGCGAATTCTAATTCAGTTAAGCCATACAAGTGCGCAATTAACCCGTCTAATTCAGCGCGCAGCGTTGCCCGTTTAATTGAATCAGTCACGCCGTCACGATGCGAGTGCAAACCCACCGCCTCCGCTAATGAATCAAACGCCGGCGTGGTGCAAATCAATTGCGCGGCGCGAGTGACAATCGGATTAAACGCGGGATCGGCGGCGGTGAGGCGGGGAATTGGCACTTGATAAACATAAAACATATTCAGATTGGCCGTGACCATTTGCCGAATATAAAAATCCACAGTAAAACTATTCAATAGCGCAACAAAAAATACCTTTTCTGCATCAGCCATAACATCAGCGGTTACATAGCTCAGTGATTCAGCAATAAAAAAATGAGCCGGAATCACTGTTGCGACAAATGTACGTTGATTTGTACTGCTTGCAATACGTCTAAATGCCGCCCGATAAGTTTGGTAATCAAGTAATTGTCCTTGATCTTTTTGTTTTCCAAGCAGTGCCTGCCGCCCCTCGTATTCATTAATCCAATAACGAAAATTAGCAAAATCAGTTTCAAATTGCCACATCATTTTGCCTTCAAATAATGGCAATCGCCCCGTACCCGCTGCCGTTTTGAATAAATGATGATCCGTTGTCATATTGAATCCGTGCCTTAAATTTAAATTCCATTTGCCATCAATTGCTTCACCTAATAACGGGAATTGCAGCAGTTTTTCGGCAATTTGCACACCCAATGCGCTTTTGAATTCCATCACCGACTGCGAATCGGGCGACAAGCGGCGGATCAATTCCACCGATAATAATAAATCGGTGGATGACGGAAACGCCGCCAGTTCATTCACCTGATGACGCATAAAGGCCGCGGGGAATTGCCGCGTTGATTGCCCTTTTTCAAACGTCAATACCACAAACTTAAATCGGCTATCCACATTTTCAAAAATCTCTTTACGGTTTTCAAAACAAAACAACCCCGTCACGTCGCACTGATCGAATAATAAATCCCGCAAGCCTTTCGCGCCCAAATCCGTATAAATCCCCGACGGAATCACAATCCCGCACTCACCACCCGCCCGCAATAAATTAAAACACTGCTCGACAAATAACAAATACAAATTGATTTTGCCCGATGTTTGATTAACGTATTGCGGCGCTGACTTAAACCATTTAGATACGAATGGAAATTGACTGGCATAAGTCAACCACGCCGCCCGCGTTTTTTCATCCGCCATAAAACCAGAAAATTGTTTTTTCCAATCCTCTAGCCGCAGTTTATTCTTTTGAATTGCCGCGTCGAATTCTTGAAAAAACTCCTTTTCATCCGTTTGGAATAC
>NZ_JABVCQ010000039.1 GCF_014145225.1 Thiospirillum jenense | reverse complement strand
GACACAGGGGTGTATAGACACAGAACCAAGAAAAACACGATCCATACGATCCCAAGAGAAATCTGCTAACAAATGACGCAGGCGTTGTGCCATGCGATGGAGATTGAAATAATGACGAAACCGGGTTTTTATGCTAATACCCGATTGACGTGGTTGATTGGGATCAAGCTCCCAAGGATGAAAATAAAAAATAACTGGCTGCTGTTCGTATTGATTAACTCGCGCAATTGCCGCCTGTGATATTGCATAGGGATATAATCGAAAATAACCACCACCGCCACAGGGAAAACGCTTTTTGAATAACTCAACCGTACTAATGGGAATTTCACTAAAACCTGGTTCTTTTACTATTGGAAAATAACGAAAGCGCGGTGCATTAGGAATACCATAGAGGTCATGGCGAATAGGATAAATACTTGAACTGTATAAGTATCCAGCCGCACATAGTTCCTCATGCGCCCATTGATTATCTTGATTAATCGAATAACTCGCCGCCCGATAACCGATAACAGCAACTCCAGCTAAGTCTTCAAGCAATGCTTTAGTGCGACGAATATCAACGCGAAATTCCAACGGCGTTTGATAAATAATACGTTTGTGTTCATAGCCATGACTAGCTAATTCATGACCTGCATCGACCAAACGACGAATCATGTTTGGGTAACGTTCAGCAATCCAACCTAAAACAAAAAAAGTCGCTTTAATTTGCGTTTCATCAAATAATTTTAAAATCAAATCCATATTGCGTTCAATTCGGCACGGCAAATAATCCCAGCGATCACGCGCTATGTGCTTTTCAAAAGCAGAGACTTGAAAATAATCCTCGACATCCACTGTCATGGCATTGCGTATAACTGTTCGCAAAGGTGTAGTATTTTGCAATTGCATTATCATATTTATCCTTAACAATAGCTAACGATCCCATTGCGATTGCAACCCTAACATGATTCGATTTTCGGTATATTCGGTGTCTTTACGCAATCCATAAGATAAACCAACACCTGTGTGGCGCGTCAATTGTCGTACAAAACCAATTTCTGCATGACGTGTCGTGCGGTCGCTAGTTTCATTATTGAGGACATTGGTTGTTGACTCTGTAAAAGAGTTAGTTTCGCTAATTTGATCCCAATCTAAAGCCAAGTTTAATGCTGTTTTTGTATTTAAGCGCCGTGTCCATGTCAAACTACCACGCCATGTTTTGCTCTCTTGTTGATCACTTGTAGATGCGCGCACACTATAATTCAGTGCAATGTCAAACAGATTGCGTCCGGACTGTAACGCATAACTTGTATTAAAATTATTAGCAACGAATACCTGATTATCAGATGTCTGTAATTGATTAGATGATAAAAAGTTAGGATCACTGGTGTTTGGCGTCATTTGTTCACCTAGCCCGTTAGTAAATTGAAACGCTTTTGATTTTAATTGTTCATTATGTGTGGTTGTTAAAGTACGCACAAAACTGGCAGTCCAATTAGAACGCTGCTGCTGATGTTCCCATTCTAATAACGGTGCAATACCAAAATAATGACCATTAACACCCACCTTTAATGAGGTGCGACTGCTTGGCATCCAAGTGGTCGAAGTTTCCCATTCTAAACCATGGGTTTCATCTGTCACATCACTAGTAGCATAGTCATTATCTTCATAGCCAATTAAGCTGTCATATCGCCAATGTGTATTGAGTTGTTGCCCATAGAGCAAATTGGCAGAATTAAATTGGCTGTTATCTGTGTTTTGCTTTTCTGTTTCCAATTGTAAGCCAATGGCGGCATCATTCAATATGGGTCCACTGCCCAATTCTAAACTGCCGCGATTAGCATGACTATCTTTGGTTGGCGCTAATTGATTAACAGGTGACATATCATCCTTTGCCAATTGATCGCCGTCGGTATAGATCACCCCATTTGTTTCAAATTGAAGTGATAGCTCTAACCATTGTTTCAAACGGCTTTTATAGGATGGACTAATGCTGTACATATAAACATTTTGTACATTGCCAGTTGGGCTGCTCGCATCTGCCCCCGAAATAGCCTGTGTATTGATTTGACTTTGCCCAGCTGATGTGTGCGCATCAAGAAACAAGTGTTCTGCAACTAATTCAAAATGACTATTTGCTTGCAGGTGATGATACAACTGCGGGTCAATATCAGCTGTTGAATACCTCAAGTATTGGGTTGAATAGGCCAAATCAAGTTCGGCGTTTTTGCCTTTACCAGTCAATACAATACCGGGGGTTAAACTTACAATAAAAGCATCTTGTTGTTTTTGTTGGGTGCTAGGAGCGATAGTAAGAAATAAATTGTCTGTATAAACCGTTTCCAAATTAACTTGCCGTGTCAGTTGCCATTCGCCTGCATTGGTTAGCGGCGCCACACAACTGAGCAATACCCCAAGATAAACAAATAAAATTGCTTTAGTCACAAGGAGAGGGCAATAAAAGTTGACTGTAGTTAATATTGCTGATAGCATTTTTAGTGTACTTTTATTAAACAGTCATTTTGACTGATAAATCTATAGTAAGTTTTTTCTCAGAAAAATTTTAAGCAAAATAACCAACAGTGCGCGGATGTCATTCTTTCTCTATCAATGGTGATTTTTCCACATCACCCATTAATCGATGATCCTTATAGCCATAGTTTGTACCGTAATAACGATTGCCGAGCCCGGGACGGTATTTATTCAAAATCAGGCCAATAATTTGATTTTCACCCAGACGGCTGATGGCATCAACGACAGCATATTGCGGCGTTTGTTCTGCTGCAACTACTAACATAATTTGCCCCATTTTGCTTGCTAATACTGCACTTTCTGTCGTAACCAATAGCGGTGGTGAATCAAAAATAATGACACGATCATGATAGCGTGATGATAATTCATCAACTACAGTAGTCATACGTTCACTTGCCAATAACTCGTTAGCGCCTTCATGCAACCGTCCCGCGGTAATGAGTCGAAAATTGTGAATATTGGTATGCACCAGTACATCCGCAACGGTTTCATAAGTACCTTCCAATAAATCAATAAATCCGGCACGATTCTGAATATTCAAACGACTGGCAACTGATGGGCGGGCTACATCACCATCAACTAATAACACAGTGCGATCACGTTCTGCGGCAATACTCATTGCTAAATTGATCGCAGTAAAGGTTTTGCCTTCATTTGGCAACGCACTTGTCACCATAATCAAATTGGCGTTATCCGCAATATCGGCACCTTTCCTATCAATATTAGCTAATAGCGGACGTTTGATTAAACGGCATTCTTCCGCTAAGGTTGAACGGCGTGCCGGAAAGGTTAATAATTTACTAGCATACAACTGTTCTAATTGTAAATGTTCGAAGCCACCTGCCAAACGAGTGTCATTAATGTTTTGTTTTTCTGGCTTGGATACATGGGTACAAGACTGCGTTTCATGTGGTGTGGAGACTATTGGTTCAAGGTGATGAACATTTGTAGTTTTTTCCACTGGTGGTGTCATTGATGGCGCCGCGGGCGGTATAGCCGGTTGGAGTTTGGCTATCGCTCGTTCAATACTGTTCATGCTATTTTGCCCGGTGCTAATTTAGCGCACCCAACTCGATAAAGGTAATATCATGACGGCGGCTGACATGATAAATAAGCCAATAGTGAGCAAGAGAAATGGAATTAATGTCAATCGTTTTTGACGGATTTTGTCGCGGGTTTCTAAAAAACTTACGACGCCAAAAACGGGTAAATGCGTATGCCGATAAAGTGTCCGGCTATCATCAAAAATAGGACGTAATAAATCAATTAATAACGCTAATGCCATGCCAGCACCTATTGCCACTATGAGTACAGCGATATTAAAAATTTTACGATTTGGTGCTGAAGGTTTTGACGGCACTGCCGGTGGATCAATCACTCGAAATCGGACGCCTTCTGATGTTTTTTCTACCTGCTGTGATAAGCGGGCTGTCTCACGCCGTCCAATTAACTCGGCGTATTGTGCGGCAACGGTTGTATAATCCCGATTTAAGCGTTTTAATTCGGCTTCAATATTCGGAATGCTATCAATCTTGCCAGAGAGGTTTTCAACTTTTTTCGTTTGATCTTCTACACGGGCGTTTAATGCGGCAACTTGCGCATCGGCTTCACTGAGTGCCACCCTTAAGCTGCCATAAACCGTGTCTGCCGACATTGTGCTAGGTTCTTTTGATGCCTTTTTAGCGGGTGCTTTAGCGGCGAGTTGTTGACGCAACTCTTTAATTAAGCGCCGCAAATCAATCACTGCCGGATGTTTTTCCGTATAATGCAACAATAAGGCGTTTAATCGTTGTTCCAGAGCAGTAATTTGTGGATTAACTATATCAGTTAGTTCCTCTTCTGACGCCGTGTTTTCAATCATACTGGTTTCAGATGCCAGTTCTTGTAATTCAATTTCGGCTGCCATTGCATCACGCCGTTGGATTGCTTCACGCAGGGCTAATTCCGCATCGGCTAACGCGGTTTTTTGTTTATCTAATGAGCCGTAATAATCACTTTCACTACCGGGCATTAATCCGACATATTGACGTTTAAAATCGGCTAACTTACGTTCGGCTTCCGTTAAACGATTTTCATATTCTTGAATTTCTTGATCGAGAAAATTCTTGGCGGTTGAACTCGCACGTTGATCGCTAATTAAGGCTTCGTCTATAAAGATGTCCATTAATGCCTGTACAACCCGCTTGGCTTGTTGCGGATTGGTATGCTCGAAGGTCACTGAATACATCGATGGATTGGTACGTTCACCTTGTAAAGCAATTTTGTTTTTAATTCTTGCTAATAACGCGGTGCGCTCGTTATCATTTTTAATGCCCACATCCATGTCACTTGCGCGTGCAACTCGATCGAGCGTTTCTTGATTGAGCAACATTTTGCTCATTAAATCAACGCGTTGGACTAAATCAGGCTGTACTGTTAATCCCTGTAATAAAGGGCGAAGTATGCTATTGGTATCAACGAATACTCGTGCTGATGCTTGATAGCGGTCAGGCATTTTAGCGACAAAATACCAGCCACCTAATGCAATCGCCCATGCAACAATTAAAGCAACCCAGCGGTAACGCCACATGCCGCGCATGTAGGCAAAAATTTGCGCTAATAGTTCGTGCATTATTTAATCATCAGTTATTGATTATTAAACTGTCAATTGCACGATATAAATATAGCGAGACTCGATGATTATCATTCTGTTCAATCACATCGAAGTCGTATTTATCCCGAGGTCACGCAGCGCCATCAAGGTTGTCTGTGCTAATTCTGGTAAAGTAAACAATAACGGTGTGATTTGTGTCATATCAGTATGCTGGGCGGCACGTTCTAGGGTAGCGGCGGCGGTGGCTAGATCGGTGGCTCCGAGGTTGGCGGCGCTCCCTTTAAGTAAATGCGCAACACGTTTAATCTGGTCAAAATCTTCAGCCGCCTGCGCCAGTTGGAGGGCAGTTAACTGCTCATGCAATTGTTCGGCGAATTGAGTTGCAACGGCATGAATGTCATCTTCTAAAATCATGCGTAATTCACTGATGATGTCTAAATCTAAGAGTGCCATATTAAAAAATGTCAATATGTTTGAGTGTATTGATGATCTGCGTTAAACATGAACGTAGCAACGCGGCACTGTCGTGGGGTGATGCCATGTGTTTTATTCACGAATTAACCTGCAAAACGTTTCAGTTAACGGCGGAATTAACCTGTTATCATAACATAGCCTCCTTGTCGTTAAGCAGCAATAATGGCACACGCAGTCACACCGCGTTTATAGTCAGTTTCGTCGTTGTAAATAATAATAAAAAATTGTAGCATAAAACTCAGTGGGATAACAAATGAGTATTACACCCGCTGAACGCTGTATTCAACAAATAACCTGTCAGGTTATGTATTAAACGATAAGATTTTCAGTAAACCTAAATTTTATTTTTCAGTAAATGACAATTCAAACGCTCTACTCAATTATGCGTAACTATAATATAAACGAAACGGTTTTACCCTACACTCTAAATAGCATGATCCACTAACCGTAGCAAGGTAACGCATTCGTGGCTGACCCTGAACAAATTCTTGTTGTTGATGATGACCGTTCAACCCGCAGTCTGTTGCGGGGCGTTTTAAGTCGCCAAGGTTACCATATCGCTGAAGCGAGCAATGGCGTAGAGGCGGTCAATCTATTTCAACAACATAATCCCGCGCTCGTATTACTTGATGTATTAATGCCTATCATGGATGGGTTCACTGCCTGTACTGAAATTCGGCGCAGCGACCGAGATGATACGCCAATTATCATTCTAACCGCTGACGATGATTTTAGTGCAATTGATCGTGCTTTTGATGTTGGTGCTACCGATTTTATTTTCAAACCAATTAACTGGACTTTACTCATTCAACGGGTACGTTATGCGCTGCGGGCGGGCGCTCTCAATCGTGAAGTACGCCGCAATCAAATGCGTCAAGATTCTGCCCGGCGTTTGTCTAAATTATTATTTTGGGAATGGCAACTGAATAATGACCAGCTCCATTGGTCAGATGATTTGAGTATATTACGCGATATTGTGGGACATGAAATTCACACTTCGGATGAGTTTTTTAATATCATTCACCCTGAAGATCAAGGGCGAGTGCAGCGCACACTACAATTAGTGCGACAAGGCGCCAGTCACATTGATATTGAACTGCGCCTGCGTGTGAATGGTCAAATTCGTGTAGTGCGTATGGTCGGTGAACGCGGTAAACAAGTCCGCGATCAGGATCAAGTTTTTGGTGCTTTGCAAGATTTAACTGATTCACGGCGCGCCGAAGCATTGGCTGATTATCTTGCCTTACACGATGAATTAACCGGCTTAAATAATCGCCGTTTATTTATTCGTCAAATTGGTGATGCTATTACCGAAATTCAACATGGCGATGATGACCAGCACTCGATGTTATTTGTCGCGTTTATTGATCTCATGCGCTTTCATCGTCATAATGACGCATTAGGACAAAGCACTGGCGATTTATTACTACGGCGATTTGCTGGCCGTTTAGGTAAATTAGTTCCCAATCCCGGCGCCGTTGCTCGCGTTGGCGGTGATGAATTCGGCATCTTATTGCGCTGCACCGCCCAGGATAACGCATTAGACCGCTTTAATGCACTATTGGCTAATCTCAGCCAACCATTTTATTTAGACGGCAATACCGACGCTTTTTTAACCTATACCGTCGGCATTGCACGTTATCCAGATGACGGGGCGGATGCCGATGAATTATTAGCAATGGCACAAGAAGCCCAGCGGTTAGCGCGCAATCAAGGACGCGGTTTAGCATTTGCCACTAGCGATCAACAATCTGGTTCACGTTCATCCGAAGCATTAGCATTAGAACGCGATTTACATCGGGCATTAGATAATGAAGAATTCTTTTTAGTTTATCAACCGCAAATGGACTTAAGACAAGGACAAATTGTCGGAGTTGAAGCACTATTGCGTTGGCATCATCCCGAGCGTGGTTTAGTCTCACCTATTCAATTTATTCCAGTTTTAGAAGACACCGGGTTAATCACACGCGTAGGCGATTGGGTTATAGCCGAAGCCTGTCGTCAAAGCGCACAATGGTCAGCGCAAGGTCTTATATTGCGTGTCGGCATTAATCTTTCCCCGCGCCAATTTCTAGAACCAACACTCTTTGATCGTGTCATGTTGTTAATTGCCGAAACCGGCGCCAACCCAAATGAAATTGAATTAGAAATTACCGAAAGTTTAGCAATGCAAGAACCGGCTACAGCCATTGCGTTATTACAACGGTTCCGAGCTGCTGATATTCAAATTGCCATTGATGACTTTGGCATTGGACATTCATCATTAGAATATTTGCTCAAATTTCCAATTGATGCAATTAAAATTGATCGCGCATTTGTGATTAATGTGACCAACGCTCTAGCAGACCGTGCTATTGTGCGCGCTGTGACAGCAATTGGCCAAACCCTCGGGTTAAATATTATCGCTGAAGGGGTTGAAACCTTGCGTCAATGCGACTTTTTAGAGGCACTAGGTGTGACCGAAATTCAAGGTTATCTCATTGGAAAACCTATGCCCCCCCGCGATCTAATAATGCTATTACAAACCTTTTCACGCCCCGGATTTTAAGTTAACGAGTTTATAGTTTAATTGCTTGCATCGAACCACAAACCACGCCCGCAACACCGTCACGACTGTCAATGTCTTTTTCTGTTGAATCACAACTGCTATTAGAACTCATGCTGGCCGTTGGCGAAAGTACCCAATTGGATACGATGCTACGGCGCTTTTTAGTTGAAATGCTGCGCCTGCTGAATGGCAGTGGCGGCGTCATTGTTCAATTAGCCGCTGAAGACCCTGATTATAACGAAACCGAACTCTTTAGCTGTTTATTACCACGCACCTTACCCCGCAGTCGTTGTTATAGTACGTTTTGCGCCCAGTGGCCACCAGCGCGACTCCACCAGTTACTATTACAACAACCCGATGAATCACCGCTAGTTTCATTACACGAAGAATGCGTTGTCCATGCATTTCGTTTAACAGGATTTGGACTACTTATTTTCCTGCGCAGTCATGAAATTGGAATGCTATCTACCAGTTTTCAACAAGCTTTTATTCCAGTCACCCGCAAATTAGCGAATGCCGCCCGCGCCTGTTTATTTGAAGAACGCTTGTGCCGTCAAACGCAACGGCTTGAATTAGCCAGTCAAGCGGCAGGGATTGGCATTTGGGAGTGGGATATTAAACATCAACGCCTGCATTGGGATGCACACATGTTTGATATTTTCGGCGTCGCACCAGATGACTTTACCGGCTGTTTTGAAGACTGGACTCAGCGCGTTTATCCAGATGATTTGCAACCTATTCTACATCATTTACAAACTATTTTTAATCAAGGTGAACGGTTTCATAGTGAATTTCGTATTTGCCGGCCGAATGGTGAGGTGCGCCATTTGCGTTGCTATGCTGCTATTACGCGGGATGAAGCGGGACAACCAGAACGGATGGTTGGCACCAGTTTTGACATTACCACACAAAAATTAGCCGAAATAGAAATGCGCCAAGCGCGATTATTAGCGGAACAAGCCAATCGCGCTAAAAGTCAATTTTTAGCGAATATGAGCCATGAAATTCGCACCCCCATGAATGGCATTATTGGCATGACCGAATTAACATTAGATACGCCATTAAGTACCACGCAGCGTGATTATTTGACTATTGTGCGCACTTCAGCCGAAAATTTATTGTCTATTATTAATGACATTCTCGATTTTGCCCAAATTGAAGCGGGTCGAATTGCGATTGTACGTCAACCGTTTAGTATTCACGCGACCATTGCTATTTTATTAAAAAAAATAACTGCTCGAGCCAGTCATAAAGGACTCACGGTCGCCTGGTCATTACCCGCTAGTTTTCCTAATCAAAGTTTGGGTGATGCAGATCGTTTGCTCCAGATATTAATGAATTTGTGTGACAACGCATTGAAATTCACACCGCGTGAGGGTGAAATTCGGGTACTTGCAACCATTGCTTCCACCGATCATAATCAGGAGCTGCTGACCATTCAAGTGAGTGATACTGGCCATGGTATTCCCGCCGATCAATTGGGGCGTATTTTTCATGCGTTTACTCAAGTAGATGCGTCAAGCACCCGCCGATTTGGTGGCACTGGTTTAGGTTTAACGATTGCTACATCATTAGTTGAATTAATGGATGGCCGATTATGGGTGGAAAGCGAAGAAGGTGCTGGGAGTGATTTTTTCTTTACGGTGCCATTAGGAAAAATTGATGCCATAGCGCGCCCGCGTTTTAATAGTAATGTGCCAGTTTTATGCGCGGCGGTACATCCATTAACACAAGCAACATTAGAAAGTTGGCTAACCAATTGGGGAGTGCAAGTTGCGACAGCGGCAACTACAGCACAGATACTTGAATTAGCGCGACATCGCCGCGAGCTTGGCCAAGCATTCGGCGTGTTTATTATAGATAACACACATCAGTCATTGAATGGATTTGCATTGGTACGAACCTTATTCGCCGAACAGTTGCTTGATAATGCGCAGGTGGTCTTGTTAATTGCTGATACGGCGCAGGAGCAGGTATTCAAACTCGGTGAATATCAGATTGCAGCAATATTAACTTGTCCGCCAACGCCAGATGAATTGTGGCAAATCTTGTCGCAGTTATTTGCAATCCGTTCGCAGTCATCTCATGGACAATTATTAGCGCGGCCGGCGGAACTATCGTGTACCCCGCGCCATGTTTTATTGGTCGAAGATAATAGTGTGAATCAAAATTTGGTGGGAACGTTATTGCGCAAATGGGGCTACGAAGTCACCTGTGCTGACAACGGACTAGATGCGATTGCGCATTTTCGCCCAGGCCTTTTCCACTTGGTATTAATGGATATGCGAATGCCGCACATGGATGGCATTGAAGCAACGCGGCAGTTGCGTATGATGGAAAATAATACCCAGTCACGCACGCCAATTATTGCGATGAGTACTAATGATCGGGCGAGTGATCGTGAGGCATGTTTAGCCGCCGGCATGGATGAACATTTAATAAAACCGCTGTGCGCGGAACAAATTCAAGCAATGCTCATGCGTTTTGTATCAGCAAATAGTGGCGCTAATTAATTGCGCACCTCGGCATTTATTCGCTTAATATCCAGGCATCTCATAGTTAAGATGTGGCGAGCGGGTGAATCGCATCATTTGCAGTGGTGGCACGATATTTTGAGTATCATTAAATGATGTGCGGCGTTTTTAGCACATTCTACGCATTGGATTTTATAATGAAAACGAGATGTAGTTTATTTTCGGTTTTAACACAATTTTATGTGTGATTTATTGCTGACCAACATAGCGAATCAATCGCTGCCATTACAGTCATTGCCGCCCTTTTTGCGCGCATTATTGGTGACAGATGGCACGGTCACGAAAATGTTGGAAGCCTATTTTTGGGAACCCATTCAGGTTGTCACCGTGTCACAAGAGTTCATTATGGCCGACACGGCATTTCCGGCCATTGCGGTGCAATGTGGTGATGCGGTTCTCATTCGGCAGGTGCAATTGCGCGGGGCAACTAGTGATGCGCAATATGCGCAGGCGTATTCGGTGATTCGCACCGCGAAAATTCCCGATCATTTCCGCCAGCGTTTAATTGATCGTGAATTAGGCATTGGCACGTTAATTCGGGATAGCGGTATGGAAAGTTACCGCGAGGTGATGGAGATTGGTATTGCCGCGCCAGCACCGGATGCTATTATTAACGATATTCACGCGGTATTTCGCACTTATCGCATTATTATTGCCGGTCAGCCGGTGATTTTAATTACCGAAACCTTTTCTATCGAACGCTATCGTTAAACGCCCCGCTGGCACACTTGGGCGGGCGGGTAATTTTTTCACGTCCGGGCTACTCAATTCAACCGCACTCGGGTACGATAGCGAGTTTATTTGCGTCACTTGTTACCCTGTCATTCTGTATCGGAACACATCATTAATCATGGTTAAAATTCGCTTATCCCGCGGCGGCGCCAAAAAACGCCCTTTTTATCAAATCGTTGTCGCTGACATCCGCAGCCCCCGCGATGGTCATTACATTGAACGCATCGGCTTTTTCAACCCCCGCGCTACCGGTGGCGAACAGCGCCTGCGTCTGGATCGGGCGCGTGCCAATCACTGGCTCGGCTGTGGCGCCCAACCGACCGCCCGCGTTGTCCAACTGCTGCAAGAAGCCGCCAAGCTCGGTGAACCAGTCAGCGCCTAATCGCCTGATTACACTGGGGAAAATCGCCGGGGTGTTCGGCATTCAGGGCTGGGTGAAGGTGCATTCCGCCACCGCGCCGCGTGACAACATCCTGCGCTATTCTCCCTGGCGATTGCGGCGTGGCGATCAGGACGTCGGCAGTTATCGAGTGCGCAGCGGTCAAGTCCACAACAAGGGGCTGATTGCGTGGCTCGACGGCTGCGATGATCGGGATCAGGCCGCGGCGCTGGTGGGGTTGGACATCGTGATCGAGCGCCAGCAACTGCCACCGCCGTCAACGGATGAGTTCTACTGGGTTGATCTGGAAGGGTTAACGGTGGAAACGGCCGCTGGCGTCACGCTCGGGCGGGTGACTCATTTGCTGACCACCGGGGCAAATGATGTCCTCGTCGTTCACGGCGACCGCGAGCGCCTGCTGCCATTTATTTGGGATCAGGTGATTTTAGACGTGGATTTTGAGCGCGGGCGGGTGCGGGTGGACTGGGATCCCGAGTTCTGATTTGACCATTCCAATCGCCCGCCCGCCCGCCGCCGCTATCCAATGTTTTGAAACCCTGACCGCTCATTGATCGCCAACCCATCGCCAGTTTTGTCACCATGCGCTTTGATGTCATCACCTTGTTCCCGGGACAATTTCGGGTATTGACGGCAGAAGAGGGCGTCATTGCCCGAGCGCTGGCGCGGGGACTGGCGGAGTTGCACCTGTGGAATCCGCGTGATTTCAGTCACGACCGCCACCAACGGGTGGATGATCGTCCCTACGGCGGCGGGCCGGGCATGATTTTGCAGGTCGCCCCGGTGCGCGCTGCCATCACTGCCGCTCGGGCCGCAGCACCCGCCAGTCGGGTGATCTATTTGTCACCACAGGGGCGGCTGTTAAATCACGCGGCGGTGGCGCAGTTGGCCACGGCCAGCGGGTGGATTTTATTAGCCGGGCGTTACGAAGGCATTGACGAGCGCCTGCTGCTGCGCGACGTGGACGAGGAGTGGTCAATTGGTGACTACGTTCTCAGCGGTGGCGAGTTGCCGGCGATGGTGTTAATTGACGCGGTGATTCGCCTGCTGCCCGGGGCGCTGGGTCACGCAGAATCGGCGCAGACTGATTCGCACGGTGACGGCTTGTTAGAGTGTCCGCACTACAGCCGTCCGCCAGAAATTGATGGGCAAGCAGTGCCGGCAGTGCTATTGAGTGGCGATCATCAAGCAATTGCGCGCTGGCGGTTGCAGCAGTCACTCGGGCGGACGTGGTTAAAACGCCCGGCGTTGCTGGCGCAGCGCGAGTTGAGCGCGACGGAACGGAGTTTGTTAAACGAATTTATTGCCGCACAGTCAACCAGCGCGGCAGCTTCGCAACCGATACATTTTTCTTAAGCATTAGTGAGCAATGCTCAGTGACGCTTAACTGCCAGTCCGAAGATTGGGGTGTATCTACCAAGGCTGCAAAAACGGATGTTTTTACAGCGCGAACTCTTTGATGCGTTTCAAGTTTTACGCCAGCAACTCGTGCTGGCAACCGCATACTCGAACTTGTTAAAGAGCGTGATTGAGCAGCACGGGCTTGGTTATCGCCATAAAATACATGCTACCCAGTCTTAGGATAACGACGGATTTTTGCACTGTCAAAATGGTTCTCTGTAGATGAGAATTCCTCAACTATGTTAAGCAAAGCACAGTTTATTGAATACTATGTGGCAACCCTTGGAGAGTAAAACTGATGAGTAATATCATTGCTGAATTGGAACGTGAACAGATGACCCGCGAGGTGCCGGCCTTCGGCCCCGGTGATACGGTGGTGGTGCAGGTCAAGGTAATTGAAGCCAACCGCGAGCGCCTGCAAGCGTTTGAGGGCGTGTGCATTGCCAAGCGCAATCGCGGGATGAATTCCGGTTTTACCCTGCGTAAAATCTCGCACGGCGAGGGCGTGGAGCGGGTGTTTCAAACCTACAGCCCGGCGATTGCCGATATTCAGGTCAAGCGGCGCGGTGATGTGCGGCGGGCTAAGTTGTATTATTTGCGCGACCGTTCGGGTAAGTCAGCGCGGATTAAAGAAAAAATCTAACGTCGCTTTCCTGCCCATTTCTTCGGCTATCCCACGCTGGCATTTTTCACCCACCCGCCGCGCCAGCTTGGGAAATTCCCCTTCCGCAGTTTTTCTGTCACGATTCAGCGCGAACTCAACCGTTGGTGGCTAGGCATGACTGAAACTTTCTACTGGTACGATTACGAAACGTGGGGCAGGGATCCGTGGCGGAGGCGCCCGTGTCAGTTTGGCGGGGTGCGCACCGATGCGGAGTTGAACCCGATTGGTGCGCCGCTGGTGCTATTTTGCCGCCCGACGAATGAGCTGTTACCCGAGCCGGAGGCGTGTTTAACCAACGGGTTGACGCCGCACCGCTACTGGAATACGGCGCGAGGGGCGGCCGAGTGCGCGGTGGCAAATCACCATTTTGACGGTGACAGCGCCGCCGCGCCGCACCAGTGCCACGAAGCCGAATTTGCCGCCCGCATTCGTCACGAATTGGCGTGGCCGGGGACGTGCAGCGTCGGTTTTAACGCCCGCCATTTTGACGACGAAGTGACGCGAATGTTGTTTTACCGCAACTTTTACGATCCCTACGCGCACGCCTATCAAAACGGCAACTCGCGCTGGGATTTAATTGACGTGATGCGCTTGGCACACGCGCTGCGGCCGGACGGTCTGGAATGGCCGCAAGTGGACGGGCGCACCTCGTTCAAACTGGTTGACCTGTGCCAGGCCAACGCGATTGTGCCGACTGGTCGCCCGCACGACGCGCTGGTGGATGTGCATTTAACCCTCGCGCTGGCGAAACGGCTCAAAACCACGCAGCCCAAATTATTCACCTACGCCCTGACGTTGCGTGACAAGGACGTTGTCAACACGTTCGCCGACAAACCCGCCCCGTTCCTGCACGTTTCCGGCAGTTACCCGCCCGAACACGGCTGCATTGCACCGGTGCTGGCGCTGGGGCGGCTGTCTGAAAATCCCAACGCCGCGCAGGTGTTTGATTTGCGCCACGATCCGGCCGAGTTGGCGGATTTGTCCGTCGCGGACATCCGGCAGCGGTTAATTGCGCATTCTCAGCCGCCGCACTTGCGCATTCCAATTAAACAATTGCGCACCAATACCGTGCCAATGGTCGCGCCGTTGAATACACTCACGCCCGCGGCCGCCGAGCGTTGGGCAATTGATCGTACATTAGTTGAATTACATGCGCAGCGGTTGCAGCAATTATTACCAACCGTGCAACTTAAATTGCGCGAGGCGTATGCGCAATCTAATACCGCAGCAGCGACGGCAATTGATCCCGAATTAGCATTGTATTCGGGCGGCTTTTTACCCGCAATTGATACGGCATTATTTGAGCGGTTGCGGGCGATGACGCCTGAGCAATTAGCGACGCACCCATTTCGATTTAAAGATCAACGCCTGCCGACCTTGTTATTTCGCTATCGGGCGCGCAATTGGCCGGAATCATTAAATGAAATCGAGCGCGAAGAGTGGGATGCGTGGCGCTTTGAACAATTCACCGCACCGGTGGCAAATGATGAAACAGCAATTGATTATTATTTGGCGGAAATTATGCGCTGCCGCCAGCAATGCGGTAATGATTCAACGCAATCGGCGATTTTAGATGCGCTGGAATTGTGGGCCGAACAGGTGATGGATGCGGGGGATTAAAGGCTGCTTGTCATTGTGAACTCGAAATACGAAATTATCATTTATTGGAGTCATGAAGACAACGCTTATATTGCAGAAATCCCAGAACTGCCCGGCGCAATGGCGGATGGTGCAAGCGATCAAGAAGCATTCCGTCATGCCGAAATCGTCATTCAAGAATGGATTGAAACGGCGCAAAACATGGGGCGATCAATTCCTGAACCGCGTGGCAAGTTGATGTATGTTTAAACAGTTGATCTGGCATTAGAAATGTGAATTAAACACATGATAAATACGGGCAGTAAACTCTAATCAAAACATGTATCCGGAACAACTCCAGCATTTCAAAAATGTTGAAAACTTAGGCGGTAAAGCGTGGCAACACGCGGTCGCACTCGATCTATTAACTACCGCCGACATCCAAGATTGTTCAATTGAATGTTTGCATTATCAGCACATGTTTGAACTGTTGTTTAAACATGTATTGGAAACAAAAAGTCAATTCGGCGCGTATAGCAGAACGCATAAACTGCAAAAACTGTTGGAAGAGGTGATTGCTAATACCGCATTCAAAACTGATAAGACTCAATACCTGATGGCGTTGCAAGTCATTACCGTTTGCGCTGAAGAATATCGGTACAATTTTTTAATTGATTGCGATGGCTACCGGCAGAGCGTAGCGGCGTGTGACCAGTTATTAAAAGAATTACTTGCGTTTGAAAAAGCCGATCATACGGCGCGGTCATAACCACGCCAAAGTCATTAAAAATGCTTGACCAATATCTCAACCGCATCACGCAGGGCGATTGCCTGACACTCTTTCAGTCCATTCCCGACAACAGTATTGACATCACCTTTGCCGACCCACCATTCAACTTAAACAAGAAATATCACAGCACGAATGACCGCCTGGCGCTTCAAGCATATTTGAATTGGTGCGAGCGGTGGTTAAATGAAATGGTGCGCGTGACCAAACCGAGCGGGTCTATTTTCATTCACAATATCCCGAAATGGTTGACCTATTACACCGCCGTATTAAATCAAACTGCCCAGTTTCGCCATTGGATTAGTTGGGATGCGCCGACTTCACCAATGGGCAAGACGTTACAGCCCGCGCATTACGGCATTTTGTTTTACACAAAAGACATTAAACAGCATAAGTTTTACGAAATACGCTATCCACATAAACGCTGTCGAAAATGCAAGATTTTGCATAAAGATTACGGCGGGAAAAAATCATTGCTGCACCCATTTGGGCCGCTATTATCTGACGTGTGGACGGATATTCACCGCATCAAACATCATAAATACCGCGATGCGCATCCGTGTCAATTGCCAATTCATTTATTAGAACGAATCTTGTTAATGGCAACGGATGAAGGCGACATCGTGCTGGATCCATTTTCCGGCACCGGCACGACGGCTATTGCGGCAAAACGGTTAGGCCGACAATTTATTGGATTTGAATTAGATCAGGAATACGCCACCATTGCGTCAACTAAATTGACTCAGGAACAGTTTCATTCCAAACTGGGCGCGAGTTGGGTGAGTATTTATTTAGATCAAATCATCACGTTGCGCGATCAAGACTGGACGCAATTAACTGCGTATTACACGCAGCCGAAGACTGCTGAAGATATTGACACAAGAACGCTGACCATTAAACCTGACAATTACGCGGCGTCGTTATTTGATAGATTACACGAATAACGCAATACAACGCGGGCAATCGCTGAATAGATTTTTGGCAATTAAGACCGCCCTGTTGTATGTAAATACACCGCCCGCGACGGCGCTTGTTGAATAACACGGGGAATCTCCGACAATCCAATGACCGCATCCGCCGCGCCCAATTTAACCGCCTCTTTCGGCATCCCGTACACAATACAAGTCGCCTCATCTTGCGCAATGGTCAGCGCCCCCGCCTCGTGCATTTCTAATAACCCCCGCGCCCCATCATCGCCCATGCCCGTCATAATGATACCGACCGCATTAGCGCCGACGGCTTGCGCGGTTGAACGAAATAACACATCCACCGACGGGCGGTGACGGCTGACCAGCGGGCCGTCCTTGACTTCGACCACATATTGTGCGCCGCTGCGCCGCAATAACAGGTGCGCACTGCCCGGCGCAATCAACACCTGTCCGCTCAAAACCCGCTCGCCGCTGCGGGCTTCGCGCACCTCAACCGCGCACAAACTGTTTAACCGTGCGGCAAACGCGGCGGTAAATTGCCCCGGCATGTGCTGCACCACCACTATGCCCGGTGTGGTGCGCGGCAGTCGCGTTAAGATATACTCTAGCGCCTGGGTCCCGCCAGTGGACGTGCCAATCGCCACCACGCGGTCGGTGGTTGCCACCAGCGGTCGCGGGCTGCGCTCGGCAATCACGGCATCGGCGGGGCGTTTAGCGAGCGGGGCGGCGAGCTTATCCAATCGCGCATAACTCGCCGCCTTGACCGCATCACCGAGCAGGGTTTTTGATTCCTCTAAAAATTGCCGCAATGCCATTTTCGGTTTGGTAATGATGTCAACCGCGCCGGCACTCAGCGCCTGCATGGTCACTTCCGCACCTTTTTCAGTCAACGTTGAACAAATAATCACCGGCGTCGGGCGCTCTTTCATTAACTGCCGCAAAAACGTAATGCCATCCATGCGCGGCATTTCAATATCCAAAATAATGACATCCGGCCATTGCGTATCAAACGCTTTGCGCGCATAAATCGGATCACGCGCACTGCCAATGACTTGAATATTACCAAAACTATTCAGTTGCTCGGTTAATACCTGTCGCACCACTGCCGAATCATCAACAACAAAAACTTTAATTGTCATGCACCGTACTGCCTATTATTCTCGCATCAACTTTACCAAAAATCCACATTCTTTTTTTCTTGCTGTGTTTTCAATTCTTTTTCAAAGTAATGCTTTTCTTTCACAGCAATTTGTGCGGCACTGCGGATTGGAATGCGGCGCATATACACCGAATAATCTTCACTTTCAAAACGAATATGACGCCCAATTGATCCGCCCAAATCCTGCGCCACTAATGGAATGCCATCTTCACGCAAATAGCGTTGTACAAATTCCATATTGATTTTGCCAATGCTGAAACGGGCGGGTAAATCCTCTAAATGTGTTGCCAATACATTACCACCGCCAAAGGCTTTTGCTCTCAATCGCTCGCGGCGCGCCCCTTTTTTTAACATTGAGTTAATTAACAGTTCCATGGCCCCCATGCCATAACGCCCAGCATCAGATTCTAAAATGGACTCGGCCGCCGGGTGCTGTGTCGCCAATAAAAAATGATTCATCCCAATTAAACGAATCGCCGGGTCATATAAACACACAGAGACACAAGACCCTAATAAAGTGGATAATACCGCCGGATGACGGGCGACATGATATTCCCCGGGATGCAGGATTTTTTTCTCAACTGTCGGCACAGATGTAGGGAAATTATTCATATCCCAGTCGTGAAAAAAATGATGCAATTGTGCATAGTAATACGCCTATTCGTTATGCTGATTTGCGAAATACAGAAGGGCGCACCGGTTCCAACGATGTTTTAATACCATGTAAAGATTCGACATGACTAATAAATAGATAGCCGCCGGGGAGAATTGAATTGGTAATACCATTGAGCACCAATTGTTTGGTTGGGAGATCAAAATAAATTAACACATTGCGTAAAAATACAATATCAAATTGCCGTCCATCATTGCGTGCTAACTTTAAATTATGTTCTTCAAACCGGACACGACTTTTGAGCTGAGGAACAATTAACAAATTGCCAGCTTGAGCGCGCACACCCTTTAGACAATATTTATTCAACCAATCCGCCGGTAAATGTCTGGCGCGATCCAGCGGATAAAGCCCCTGACGTGCCGTTGTCACCATTTTAGAACTAATATCTGATCCTAATATTTGCCAATCACTATTGCCGTAACGCTCGGCTAAAATCATTGCTAACGTATAAACTTCTTCACCTGAAGAAGACGCAGCACTCCAAATACGCGGCGGTTTTCCGCGGCACTGCGGCAAAATCTCGTTCATTAAAAATTCAAAATGCGCCGGCTCACGATAAAAATATGTTTCATTAGTGGTTAATAAATCAACTAATTGTTGTCGTTCACTTTCTTTACCCGGTTGTGACAATAAGTCAATATACGCATCAAAACTTTGCAGTCCATAATGGCGCAGGCGTTTTTGTAAGCGTGAACTCACCAATTGCCGTTTGTGTGGTGCTAGGTTAATTCCAGCTTTTTCATAGATAAACTGACGAAATCGTTCAAAGGCCTGGTCAGAAATCGGTTCTACCTCAAGCGCCGCCGTCAGACGTGCATAGGATGACGACGCTGTCGGTTCGGGATTCGGTTTCCACATGAATATTACCCTAATAAAATAAATGTTAATTGCTTAACTAAATGCAATTATTTTAATAAGTATTTTAACCTAAGTTGAATACTCTTCAATGCCAATCTTAAAAAAATCCATCGTTTTTTGTAATTGTACTGCCTGAGCGCTCAATTCTTCCGCTGTGGCGGCTAATTCTTCGGAAGCCGAGGCATTTTGCTGCGTTGCCTTATCCAATTGCACCATTGCTTCACTCACCTGTACAATCCCCTGCGTTTGTTGACCAGATGCCATTGTAATTTCTTCAACTAAATCGGCGGTTTTAATAATGTTTGGCACCATTTGTGTTAAAACTAATCCGGCCTGTTCAGCAATTGTAACGCTATTAGTCGCCAACTGATTGATTTGTTGCGCTGTCACGGCGCTATTTTCTGCTAATTTACGCACTTCCGCCGCAACAACGGTAAAGCCTTTACCATGTTCGCCGGCGCGGGCTGCTTCAATTGCCGCATTTAATGCTAACAAGTTTGTTTTATATGCAATGTCTTCAATCATACGAATTTTATTCGCAATTTCTTTCATCGCATTCACAGTGCGCATTACCGCTTCACCACCACGTTGTGCTGCTTCTGCTGATCCTTTTGCAATTGCATTGGTCACTTGTGCATTATCAGTATTATGCCGCACCGATACATTCAATTGTTCAATGCTGGCAGTCGTTTCTTCGACACTCACCGCCTGTTGATTAGCACCTTGACTTAATGCTTGAGCGGTGGCATTGACTTGAGTAGATGCTGAAGACAAATTATCAGCCCCGACACGCACTTCATTTACAATTTGACGCAGCCGTTCAACCATATTGTGCATATCTTTGTACACACCGCGTAAATGATGCATGTCAAATTCAATTACTAATTGACCATTCGCAACCTGTCGTGTGACTTCGGCAATCACCAGTGGATCCTTGCCTAATTGAGCGAGAATACTCTGAATAATTACCAAGGCGATAATAATGCCAAATACGAATGCAAAACCCGATAAAAGCGAAATAATTACGACGGCACGTTGTGTATCCGCTTGTACTCTGGGTCCAATTGAATTTTGATCCTTAATATACGAATTCTTTACCAAATCAACAAACATGGCAAATTCCGGACCTAAAACGTCTAGTGTGCCAGAAACGATTTGATGACGACCTTCAACCACCTTGGCTAATTGATTAAAATTTGTCAAATACTGATTCGTGAGTTGTAAAACCTCATCGAATAATCGGTATTGAACTGTGTCATGCAGCAAGTCTTTTAATTCAGTTAAATGTTGATTAAACGTCTGCCATTCTTGTCGAAAGCGTACCACATTGTCTGGCGTACTTTGATCAATAAAAGCACGGACATAAATGCGTCCTGTCAATGAACTACGCAACGCAAAAAAGGTTTTAGTAGCAATTTCCGTATTCTGCGTATGGTGAGTGGTGTCTAGCAATTGCGATAATTTATTACTAATGTTAATACCGAGTGTTGTAAGTACTTCATCAACAAGTCGGTTGCGTTCATGTGTTTGTTTAATCACAATCTCAAACGCTTTTTCATAAGCCTCAATATATGCACCAGCATTGATAAGATTTGCAGTGCGCTCAGGATCATGGACAGTTAGTGCAATTTCGTTAATCTGACGATGGGTTTCAGCAGCATATTTTTCAAAAGCGGTTTTGTGTTGATTATCACCTTTGTGTAACAGAAACATTTTTCCACTCATACGCACCATTAACATACTCGCCTGCATTTGCCCCAACGCACTTGCTTTATCTGCCGTGTCACGATACTGAGTAAAAGCAGTCAGTTCATGATTGATCGTAAAGAATGCAAATCCACTCACAATAATGAGTAAAGCAATAAGAATACTAAAGCCAAAAGCTAACTTTTTTCCGATACCGATTGTCGCCAACATAAATTAATCCTTTTCTATTTATATTGAGTATTTGCCAGTTTATATCAGCTAAGTTGATATGGTAGGGCGATAGTTTACAACAATACTCAACTATCCAGTAATAGTAAATCGCACCTTGTAATGATGAATGAACAATCAAGCCGGGCATACCTTTTATAAAATTAATCAAGAT
>NZ_JABVCQ010000038.1 GCF_014145225.1 Thiospirillum jenense | reverse complement strand
GCTCAGTGTTGTGGTGCTATAGGTAGTTTTTGTATTTTCACTCTATAGCACTGTTCTAATGCAGAATAAATAATTACCGCTCTAACTCAGTCACGACTCAACAACGTTGCACCCTGAACAATTTGAAAACCATCTGTTTCTTTACGGGCATTGCCAGCCATTTTGCGTACTGCTTGTTCAAATGCTTGACTCATATTAAACAACTGGTTTAACACTCGTTTGAAGAAACTCATATCGTCAAGATACTTTTTAATGCAAAATCCTAGTGTATAACGCAAAATCTGGTCTACATCGCGGGGCGCATAAATAGCACTTGGGGACACTTTGCGGAAGAAAAAACGTGGTTCTCCCTGATCTACCTCCTCAATACGAGTAAATCTAACGCTCCCTAACGTCTGCACCGGCGTAACAACAACCGCAAATTTATCTAATAAGCGATCTGCCTTAAGCAGATTAAATAAAGAAGTATAGCTATCCTTGAGTGTTTGCAACAGTTTTCTTGCTTCGTTATCGGATTGAACATAACTCTCACATTTCACCGGCACCATAATCAACAGTTTTGTTTTCGTTGTGGCATCCAAATTTTGTACAACATGTTTAAGTAAGTCTGTAATCATCTGCGGTGTATTGATTTTTTCATGCCAAATTCCTTTTGCTTCCATCATTGCAGGCGCATCTATTGCCAGTAAGATGACATCAGCGGCGCTGAGAAATTTTTTCACTTCATTAGGATTATCTTTGATAAATCCACCTGGAAAATCTTTAAATCGCAATTGTATTTCTGGGGTTTTTCCTACCATTCCTAAGTCAAAGATAAACTCCTTTGGACTATTCGTGCCATCAATGCCACGCTTTGGAGAAAAAACTTCAGTTTGGCGTTTCAATTCTGCAAGTCGCTGTTGCAAAATGCTTGAGGTTTCCTGATTCGGTGTCAAGGTCAAGCTGATATCTTTAACCATTTTATCGAATTCGTTATACATCGAAGCAAGCAAGGTTGTTTTTCCAACCCCGCGTGACCCTAGCATAGTGATGTTCAAAACATTTGATCCAATTGACATAGACAACGCTCCTTTTTAATAAAATTTTTACATGACAGATAAACGATTTGGGGTGGAAAATGCGCTGAGACTTGCAACGAGATTTTGCCATTTAAATTCGTTCGCCCATACCTTTTCACGATGATCCCATAAAAAATTTCTCCAGCTCGTTTCGACATCTTCAGCACGCAATACACAATCTAGAAATTCTTCAATCACTGAAAACGCAGACATACTCGGTTCCCACAATAGATCACGCAATTCTTCATTGATCTTATAAAGCGCTTCATCGTGCAGTGTTTGCAACATTTCTGCAATTGCTTCGGCACTTGGGTTTGGACCTAAGTCCGGCGCACACTCAGCGCCTGCAATACCTTCGCGGGGGGCTGTCAAGTAATCAAGATGTTTGCGAATACGAGGCTGTGCCAGTCCTCTATAGTATAAATTAAATTCGATTAAATCTTGAAATCCTTGATGAATTTTCTGCATTCCACGATCTGTATTGTGATCGGAATTTTGCTCAAGCAAACCAAATATCTCTTGTAGCAAACTAGCATTTTCTTTATCAACGATTAATGCAGATAATCCAGCTTTAAAAAAGATGTCAGCTACTCTCTGCTTCATTGCGTCCACTGAAATCTTAAGACTGCTATCTAGTTGACTTTGGAATTTCTCACTAAGAGTGACCCGCACAACATCTAATAAATCGTAATATGCTTTATTAATTGCCCCTTTTTGTTTGGATTGTTTCCGGATTTCTTCAATATCTGGAATACCAGTTTGATTTTTAGCAAGATGATAGGCTTTATCAAGTGCCGTCGTTAAATTAGGATCTCTTTGTTGACGATTTTGCCACAGATCAATGCGTAAATCTTCTAAATCTAATGTCAACTTTTCATTCCAAAATTCACGAAATAGATTAGAAAAAATGCTGTACTCTGTTGTGCCGCCGACCAGCACAATGCTATTTCCAGCTTGTTTGACAAGTTCCGATACTTGACCTTTTAAGTTGATTAACGCTGTTTCCATTGCCTGAATAAAGCGTTGATCTAAAACTTTGATATGTGCAGCAATGTGTTCCAATACTAATGGCAGGATATTTTTTTGCACATCACTTGAATTAGCACAGTTGACTATGATGACTTTGGCAACGCGCAAATGGTGCGCGCCAATGGTTTCTTTCAAGTCCTGACAATTGCGCAAGTTGCTATTATCCGAAAGCAAATTAAGCACTTGAAATGACCAGTTATCTAGTGATGTATTTTGTAAAGCGCGATTAGCGATGTCATAGAGTTCGACATCAACATCTGCCCAATAATCCCCCGTGTGTTTCGGCATCCGAACAAACAAAATAAAATCAATATCTTGCCCCAGCGTATTCACCAGTCGCTCTTCATCACCAATGCCAGTATCACCTAACCCAGGCATATCAACGACGGCAATTTTTCCCACTTCTTCATCAGGAAATGTACAAAAAATGCGGACTTCTTTAACTGCCAAATAATTATAATACGCAATGCTTGGATCATCTGGATCATACTGAGTGATAAACTTTGGAATATCCTGCTGCGTAATTCTTAATGGGGATAAATGATTAAGCAAATCACGGTATTGATTGAGGGATGCTTGATATTTTTTTAGGTGTTCAAACTTGGCGCGATTCACTGCCGTCGTGATTGCGCTGATAGATAAATCCCGCGTGGAAAATTCTTCAAGCGACTGAGGTGCATTGCCTAAGTTTAGTTGCACAAAATAGGGCGCCAACACCGTAGCAAGGAATTCGTTCGCGTTATAAAAATAGACATTGGCGTACGTTTCAATTCCAACTTGATGGCAAACACTGCTGCGTACACCGGTACAGTGCATTCCATCTGCGTCGGGAATTTCACGCTTTCCCAATCCAGTTAAACTTTGCAGTAATTTACTTTTACCTTGACGCGCTCGACCAATCACACCAATGTTGACTGTTTCGCGGCTAAAGCGTGATTCCAGTTTTTTCATTTCGCTTTTAATGCCGCTTGTTTGCTTAATAACAGAGCCAGTTGGCAGTGCCGCAATACTGGCTTTTTGGTCATCTGTCAATTTAGAGTTTTCACTATTGCCATAGTCAGCAATATTTTTTAATACAGTTTCGAGCGCATCTAATTCTGTACATAAATGACTAATGCGTTTAACCAGTGGTTGACGTGCCTCGATAATCGCATTAAGATTTTGTTGCAAGCTAATCTCTGTCATGGTTAATCACCTTCGTAATAAAAAGTTTGATTTTTGTTGCTATTTCTGTTTTGGCACTATTCAGTGCATTAGATTAGACGCACCGCATTACGCTGTTTCAACTTCAACCACCCGCGCCGTCGCCAACACCCGCTCAAACCGCGCCAGCACCGCCAGCGTTCCCTCCGCCGGTGCGCACAAATACCACGCCTGCAACAGCGCCATCTTGTCAGCCAACGCCGCGCCCTCGGTCATTTTTTCCTTCAACCGCGCCACCTGTAACTCCAATCGAGCGGACAATAATTCCGGCGGGGATTCAAGATGCGCGACGATTTCCAATTGCAAACACAGCGTGGCGCGTTGTTGACCCTGAACATACCGCCACTGGTGCAACTGCGACCGCGCCACCGTATCATCACCCGCCGCCGCCAATAACCACGCCCGCCGCTCGGCAAAAGTCGCCTGCGCGGTGGCATTAGCACACGCGGGCAACGCCGCCCATTCCTGTTGAAACCAATCCGCCAGCGCCGCATCGCCCGCCGCCGAATCATCCAACGGCGGCGGTGAACTGCATGACTCAGGCAACGTTATCAGCGCCAACTGGGCGGCATCCCCGGTCAACACCGCCCCGCAGTAATCACACAGCGCCGCGTAAGCGGCCAGGTGCTGCAACGCCTGCCAATCAGCGCTGGCACACAACTTCTGATGACGTGCCAATACCGCCGCCCGCGCCGCCCGCCAGCGTTGATCCAAATCCCGACTGGACGCCGGCGGCGTGTGACTCCACTGCTGCTCCAAATGCTCCCAGCGGTTTAACAACTCACTGGCCGGCAGCGACTGCCCCGCCAGTTCCTCCACCGCCCGACACAACGCCTCGCGTCGTGAAATGTGATCCTGATGCGCCAGATGCCGCGCCTCGCGTTCATTGGCACGGCGATTGAACAGCCGCTCGCTGGCGGTACGAAACGCCGTCCACAACGCATTTTCATCCCGCCGCCGTCCCGCCACACTGGTATGCCATTGTTGCTGCAACGTTTTTGCTTGCGACAAGGCGTACTCCAAATGCGGCTCATCCGCCAATGCCTCCATCTGCCGAATCAACTCCCGCTTGAGGGCTAGATTGCGCTGGCGTTCTTCGTACAACGCCCGATCCACTCGCTCAATTGACCGCCGAAAACGGGTATCTAACGCCCGCCCGTGCCGTTCATCCACCGCCCCGAGCGCCGACCACGCCTGCCGCATTTCCCGTTTTGCCGACACCAGTTTTTTCCAATCCACCCGCTCCCAGTCCACCTTGTCCAAAAAGGTTTCCAATTCCTCACACAGCGCCAGCCGTGCCTGCAACTGCGCCGCTTGCACACTCGCCCGCTGGGCAAAATACGGTTGACAGCGCGCCATCACCTGATCGAGCGCGGCACGGAACCGCGGCCGGAACGCATCGTGCGGCGAGGTGCCGGAATGATCGAGCTGCTGCCACGCACGTTGTAACGTCTGCAACCGCTGCGCCTGCACTGCCAAATCCTCGTCCACCGCCGCCAGCAGCGCCTCGGCGTCGTGACACAGCGCCTCGCGGTGCTGCTCGACACTCCAACGCCGCCAGTGCTGCAACTCGCGCAATTGCAGCGCCAGCCGTTTCAACTGCCGTTCCAGCGCCACGATCTCGGTGCGCGGCAACCCGGCCGCGTGGGCATGATCCACCGTCGCGGCAATTTTTTGATACAACGGCTCGGCTTTGCGCAATTCACCCGCCGTCAAATGCCGTTCCAGCGCCGCCAATTGCGTGACCGTCGCTGACAAGCGCCGCGTGACTTGATTACGCTGCCGCGTCAAGCGCTGCTCCAGTCGCGTCAACAAGATCGCGCAGTCACGAGTCAACAGGTTGCGCTCGTTGGTCACGCACAGGCGCTCAAACCGCTGCCGCAACTGCTGCGCCACCGGCAAATCCACGATGTCGCCGTGAACCAACAAATGCTTGACCTCGTCACACAACTGCGCCAGTTGCGCATCGCGTTGCTGACACGTCGCCAACGCCCGCTGCCGCGCCGTCATCTGCGCAAAACTGGTTTGGAACGCCTGCCGCAGCGCCAGCAGGTGCTGATCGGCCAGCGCATCGCCCACGTCATTTTGTGCCAATTCCAACTGCTGCCACTGCTCACCAATCGCGGTCAACTGCGCGGTCAACTCAGCCGCGTCGTTCAAGTCACCCAGCGCGTCCAGTTGGGCAAGTAACGCCTGACGCGGGCGGAGGTGCGCGGGTAATTCGTCCGCCGTGATGAGTAACGTAAACGGTTGTTCAGCAACAGAATTTTCGGCTGACAACGCCGGTTCAGCACTCAACTCAGCAGTCAACGGCGCGGGTGAAATCGGCAATTCAGCAGCCGCGGCGGGCAATTCAACAACGGGCAACGTCTCCGCTGGCACTGCGGCGGGAGTGATTTGGTCAACGGCGGGCGCATCAATTGGCACCGGCTCAACTGGTAACGGTACGGCGGCGGCGGCACTGGTCGCCACCTGCGCGGCGTCAAATGCCGTCAAAAAAGTGCGGCGTAACTGGTCAAACTGCGCCTGCTCGGCGGCGGTGACTTCAGCGGCGATCTCCTGCCATTGCTGGGTTAAATGCGTCAAACGGGCGCGATCTTGTGACCACATTTGATGCCGCCCCAGCCGCTCAACCTCAGCACATAACGCGGCCGCCAATTGCCGCACCTGCGCCGGCCGCGCCTCGCGCTGCGCCAACTGCCGCAATTTTTCCCGCGCATGGCGATACACCCGACTGTCACGTTTGCCGATGCGCTTGACCACTTGCTCCAGTCCCGCCCGCTGATCCAGCCGCTCGACGGCGAGTAACCGATTCGGCGCACTGGCATCCTCCACCGCGCACTGCACCAGCGCGGCAGCATCGGTGGGCAGGTTGGCAATGGCCACGCGGCGGATGTCAGCCGCAACCGCCCGCGTGGCGATCTGACCGAGCAGGTCGGCATCGGTCACATTCGCCAATGCCGCCAGCGCGGTGGGCAAGGTCAGCGGCTCGGGCGCTCCGTCATGTGCCGATGCTGGCACGGCGCAGATCAGGTCGAGATAACGAGCGCGGGCGGTCAGGTCAGCGGTGGCGACGGCGGCGTGGTGCAGCGCGGTCAAGTCGGCAGCGGTGACGGTGACGATCACGGGGGGCGGGGCGGCTGCTGGCGCGGGTGAATTGGCGACGCGACCGCGTACTTTGGTGAACAGACGTTTGAAAATCATAACGAATTACGCCGATGCGGCTGGTGGGCATTCGTGAATAAGAAACGGGTTGTATTGACGCTCGGCGCCGAAGGTGGACATGGCGCCGTGGCCGGGAATAAAACGGATGTGATCGCCGAGCGCGAATAATTGTCCGCAAATGGAATTGATTAATTGTTCGGTATTGCCGCCGGGTAAATCAGTGCGGCCAACAGAACCTTTGAATAACACGTCACCAACTTGGGCAAGGGCGCTGGCGCGGTGGAAATAAACAACGTGACCGGGCGTGTGACCGGGGCAATGTAAAACTTCGAGGGTTTGATTGCCAAATTGAATGGACTCACCTGCTTTTAACCACGCATCAGGCGTGAATTGCGGCGGGGCGGGTAAATTATAATGCTTGGCTTTGGCCGGCAGGGCGTCAAATAAAAACTCATCCGCTTGATGGGGGCCGAAAATAGGAATGTTTAATTGCTTGGCTAATTCGGGTGCGCCGCCGACGTGGTCAAGATGACCATGTGTTAATAAAATGGCGGTGGCGGCCACGCCGTGATGTTCTAATGCGGCGGCAATGCGCGGCGCTTCACCACCCGGATCAATGACAACTGCGGCGGCGGTTTCTTCACAAATAAACAGGGTACAGTTCTGTTGAAAACTGGTGACAACGAGGATTTCAAAACGCATGGTATTTGACTGCTAGTTAACACGATTAAATACAGGCAGCGTGATGCAGCCGACGGTGCGGTAATACCAAACACCCGCGAGGGCGGCAAGTGGTGTGATCGCCGGTCAAGTATAAGACTAAAACATCAAGGCGGGGTAATTGGTGCGGGCAATTTATACCAACTCAGCGCGGCGGGTAGTGTATCACTCAGGTATCAGCGCGGGTAATAAATCAGGCAAGCGTATCAATCAAATCAATCAGCGATGTGGCGTGGCGTTGTTAATTGGTTCAATGCACATCTGTATTGAATCAGAAACGTGATTAACGAATGATCTTTCCCGTGCCGGGGCGGGAGAACAATCAACTCACTTGAATATAACGCGCATCAATTTGGATAATACGTTTTATCTAATAATTGTTCAGCAGTATAGGGACAATTGATTGGGAAAGTAGTGGCAGGCAGACCGGTTTCATCACACACCAATTCAATAGCATCCGCATAAACTGCCGTCATGGTTTCAATAAAAATGGCTTTTAATCCCGGTGAGTTGCGCAAGAGCAATGTTAAACGTTTGCGTTGTTCAATAATAGTCGCCCGCCAACTGCGCCCGTCAAATTCGCGCCACCGTTCGGATAACGTCTGATATTGATATTGCCATTTGAGTAAATGCGCAATGAGAACTAATAAACGACTTTCTAATTCGCGTTGTTCGCTTTTGCTCATGTCGCTTAATTCTTCTAGCAAATGTTCAATGTCCAGTTCATCAAATCGCCGGGCGCGTAATAATTCAACAGTGTGCTGCACCCAAACGCTGTAATCGGTTTGATAAAGCGTAGCCAAATCAGTCATTCAATTGCCTCTTTGAAATATGTCATTTTAAGTGGGGATTTAATTCGGGTAATTGTCCCCGCCGCCATAATTGATGATTAAACCACAACCACCCGCCATGCAATGGGCGTAGCGCGTGTTGGAATTCAACTTTCCAACGCGGCCAATCCAATTCACGTTGATAATACAACGCCGCCTCTAATTGCGCACATAATTGGCGAATACGCCCGGCATCACCGCTTGGTCGCAATTGAATAAATCGCTCGGCCAATGAATACCCCGGCGCGGGCTTGAATGTATCCAACACTTGTTGTTGAATAAACTGCTGCCATAATTCGGGCGTTGGCGCCAATGATGCGGTGCGTGTTGTGTAATAAAAACGGGTTTCAACGGGTAATAATAACCACAGGCGTTGACGTAATTGCTGCCAAATATGCTGTAATAAAAACCAGCCGTTGTGAATAAATCTCTGCACTCCAACGCGCAGGATGTTTAAGGGCTTTTGCCACCAGTGCGCAATTGCCAATCGGCGCAAATGCAATACCAAAGAGTTGACCGCCAGCGTATCACTTTTTAATAACAAAGCGTGACGCAGCACCCGTTTTAATTGCCGTTGATACAACCAACGTCCGCCCCAATAACCGAATAATATCAATCCCAGCGCCGTGATTGACCACCACCACCCGCTGCGAATTGTGGACGCATTCAATAATAAATTCTGCCACCAAGTAGCATGATCTGCTGAATAAAACTCACGCGGCGTTAATTGGCTGCGCTCAATTCGGCCGCTCTCCAGATTCCACCATTGCAATGCCACATCTGGCAATTGCAATCGCCCATTCATTCGCGGCACGAGCGTATAATACTCGGTGCGCTGCGCTAATAACCTCTGACTGTCCGCTGTTAATTGCGTGTTGATTAACGTCTGCTCCCGATACACGCGAAACGCCTTAGATTGCAATTGCGTTTCTAATGACGGTAATTGCGTGGCAATTGTTCCATCCGCTCGGGTTTCTATAATTAAAGTGACGGGTTGCCCTTCAATTAAATCCGCCTCACCATCTAATGTCGCTTGTAATGTCAACCCCCGTAATGGCAGCCAGGGTTTAATACTGTTCATTGCCGGACGCACCTGCAATTGCAACGATTTAATGGTGGCGACAGTGAATGCGTGATGATTCGCATCCGTACCAGTGACTTGCACCGGCCCGAGTGATAAATCTCCCACCCGCTGCGGACGTAATGTAAATAAATAAGTCGTGATAATTTCGCCACCGTGTGCCGCCCCGCGTATGTGCGTCACTGGGTCTTGTAATGATTGAATGACCACATCTGGCAATAATTCAACTTGCGGCGTGACCGTTAATAAATTGCCATCACTCACCACCCGCAGTGTTAATAAAACGACTTCTTCAATATACGCTTGAGACGTAGATAATTCCGCTTCAACACGCGGCGGCCGATTTTCTATTGCCGATTGATGTGAATAAGTTGGCGCAAATTGATTCGGTGGATAATTTGACCAGGGCGCTGCTGGCTGGGCATAATTCGGTGGTATTCCCCGCGCATTATTTGATGGTACTGGACGAAATTGCCAATCATTCGGCGCAGGTTGATTCGGCGGAGTGTATTGCCATTGTGCATTCGGCGGCGGATAAGGTGCATTCCAAAATTGCGCCATTGCCGTATTGGCTATTAGCATTCCCAACGCGCACATTAACACGCGATCAAACGATTTTATTATGCGATTTATTACCATGGCCGCGGCTCCCACGCTCTGCCACCTGACTGTTGTAATGCGCGTAATTCTTCTAATTGGAATTGATTACGCAATAATAACGCCGGCTCCCCTTCAATGTTTTCTAATCGCTGTTCAATAATTGCCATACTCGCACCCAGCATGGGCGTAGGATTAGCATCCAGACTATTCACACCAGCATCATTAGGATTAGTCTCCGCTGGAGATTGTTGCCCCAATTGGTCAAATTGTTCGACCGCATCGCTTTGTTGACCAGCATTGGTTAAATCCGGTGCGGTGTTACTATTCCCCTGATTTAATTGACGTTGCCCCGTGTGCGCATGAGTGATGTCTTGACCAGTTAATGGCAGTTGTTCATTAGCATCGGCTGAGTTATGTTCGGAAGAAGCGGGCGAGTTATCTGGTTTTTGACCCGCGTCTAATGATTGCTGATTCAATTGTTCATTAACAGAAAGTGCTTTTTTATTAGTAGGTTGCTGACCCGCAGCAGACGATAGTTGATTGCCTGATGATGACGGTTGCTCGCCAGAATGCTGCCCTGATAAATCCCGTTGTATTTGCACCTGCTGACCAGTTTTATTGTCAGAGTGTTGCTGAATATTCGCCACTTTTTGACCAGAAGATGATTGCTTTTCAGTGCTGCTCAATTGATCTGCTAATTCTGCTGACGACGATGTTTGCTGCTGACCAGCAGTGGAATCCATTTGTTGATTTCCATTATTAGACGAGGATAGATCATCATTAGTTAATTGCTGCTCACCGCCGCCTGCCTTCTGCTGTTCACTGACTTTTTGACCAGAGGATGACTGTTGTTCATCGCCAACTTGACCAGTTGCGGTCGTTTTATCACCACTGTTTTGACTATTCCCAGCGGCGGATGATGATTGATCCCCAGCCGACTGTTGTTCAGTCGATTGTTGACCAGATGATGATGTTTGTTGCGCACTGGATTGCTGACCAGATTCATTCTCATCACTATTTTTATTTGCAGATTGATTTGCATCAGCAGTCGTTTTTTGCTGTTCACTCTTTTGATCTTTAGATGACTCCTGCTGTTCAGTTTTATTGTGTTCTTTATTCGCAGATTGTTGCTTTTCTGACTGCGGTGTTTGAGGATTTGATTGGGATTCTTGTTCAGATTGAGCCGGCGGTTTTTGTTCAACTGTCTGCGCTAATAATTGCCGCACCAATGCCAAATTATATTGCGCATCAGCGTGATTGGGATCAGTGCGCAATACCCGTTCATAGGTCTGTATCGCACCGCTATAATCGCCCTGCATGAACTGTGCATTGCCTAAATTATATTGCGCATCAACCTGTACTGTCGGTCGTTCAACACGATTAAATGCACTCGCGGCCGCCGCGTATTGCCCCGCTCGATACAGCGCAACTCCTTGCCGATAGGCATCATTAAATGTTGCCGCCGCGTCAGTATAATGACCCGCATTAAAATGCGCTTGGGCAATTTGTTCATTATTCAGCAACCAATCTACAGCCAATACTGTATTGGATAGCAACCCAAATAACACGACTGCAAATAATTGGCGTAAACGCTTCATTGTGGTGTCCCAGACCGCCAGTTTTTAATTGAAAATAATTGCCAAGATATGCGCCACGTCCATTTTACCCCCCAGAATAGTGGCAATACTGCAATCATTAATCCTAATAGCGATAAATAAAAACGTTCGTGCCAAACCTGCGTATGTTCTTGACCCGTTTGTATAGGTGCAGCATGAGAAAAAGCTGCCGCTTCAAGAATAGTGGCGGTATCCTGGTCACGATAATCCGCCAATAAATATAGCCCATTCCCTGCCTCAGCTAATTGACGCAATAGCAGTTCATTTAATACAGAACGCACCGGTAATCCCGTGCGATCTAATAATACCGCGCCCGCTTGCCCTGGCACTTCCGCCCCCGCCGCTGTACCAACGCCTAATACATGCAGCCGTATGCCCTGCGCTGTTAACCCTTTGACTTGTTTTAATAAGTCTGGCTCATCAAAATCTCCATCTGTAATTAATAGTATTGTGCGTCCCGCCGGCGCTTCTTGATTAACTGCCGAATGAACTGTTAATAACTGCGCAGCGCGCATCAATGCCGGCTGCAACCGACTGCCGGACAATTTAGCCAAATCAGTTGATAATGATGGCAATGCGGCTAATAATGTTTGGTGATCTTCTGTGATTGGTGTCATAACATGCGGCACCGACGCAAATGCAATTAACCCCAGCCGCAATTGCCGATTTTGCGCAATTAAATCTTCAATTTCCTGCCGCGCCCGCGCTAACCGACTTGGCGCCACATCTCGCGTGTCCATTGACCGTGAAATGTCTAATATAATTAATAAACTATCGCTGGGATGGAATAATTGTACCGAATGATAATCCCAGCGTGGACCGGCTAAAGTTATTAACAATAATAGCCACAAGAGCGCCCAATAACGAAACTGTTGCCAGCGTTGATGATGCCCCAATTCCCGCGTACCGGTCAGATGCGGTAATAAATGTGCATCCGCGTATTGATATAAAGCAGGTTGCGTAGTGCGCATAACACTGCGCCATTGCCACCATGCAATCGTTGGAATAATCAATACACCCAATAACCAGAGTGGTTGGGCAAAATGAAAACCGCTATGCGCCATAATTGACTCTCATCGTAAAACGCGCTGCCGTCCTTCGGGTAATAATCCTAACATCAGTAAAATAATTAACGCCGCGCCCAATGGCCAACGATACAATGTGTGTGGTAAATACGCAGTGCGGGTTTCTATGTCGGTTTTTTCCAATAGGTTAATACGATTGGAAATGGTTTCTAATGCTTGGGTGTCAGTGGCACGAAAATAAGCGCCGCCGGTGGTTGTGGCAATATGCGTCAAGATGTCTTCATTCATGGTTAAATCATCCCAATATTCAATCCGCCCTTGATGCAGAATTGGAATACGCGTTTGTTGACTACCGACACCAATGACATAAATACGCACATCGGCATGATGTGCTAATACGGCCGCTTCTAATGGTTGAAAATTACCCGCTGTACTATCGCCATCAGCTATTAATACCATCACCCGCGATCCAATTGGCCGGTCGCGTAATTTTTTGACGCCTAATGCAATTGCATCGCCTAATGCTGTACTCGGGCCAGCAATACTTGGCACAACATTATCGAGTAATTGATGCACGGCGTAACGGTCGGGCGTTAAAGGCGATAATACATAGGCGGCGCTGCCAAAGATAATTAACCCGAGGCGATCATTAATGCGGGTGTCAAGAAAACGCCCCATGACACCTTTCACAACGGCCATGCGGCTAACCTGTTGACCAGCAACGGTAAAATCCAACGCATCCATTGAATGTGAGGCATCTACGGCTAAAAATAAATCATACCCGGGATGACGTATTTCGGTATGTGGTTCGAGCCAGCGTGGATTCATCAATGCCACCACTAATAATACCCAGAATGCCGTTAATAATACGGGGTATAGCCAAGTTGTATTAATAGATTGGCGGCGACGGCTGCGATATGCTAATTGTAATGCGTCTAATCGTGGATGTAATAGAGTGATGGCTTGTGTGGCAAATGATGGTGGCGGCGTGAGATTAGAATTGCTTTTCCACCAGGTCGTTTTTAACCAAATAACTACCCAGGGTAGCGGTAATAACACTGCACACCAGGGGTATTGAAACTCAAAGGTTTGCATAATGATCTCCGCACCGTTAATGCAAGGTCCAATGTTCGGCTGCTGCAATTAACTTGAGCCAAATTTCTATTGTTTCATGCGTAGCCGGTGGCTGAGAAGGTGCATAGGGTGCAGTGAGAAGGAATGAATGATACTCATGCCAATTGAATCCAGACGGATCATGCTGTGTGAGCCAATCTAGCCATGCCGTGCCATATAAACCGGCACAGGCGGTACGGCCAAATCGTGCCATTGCAATGCGCCGCAATAATTCAGATAATTCAGTGGCGCGTTGTTTAGACGGCAATTGATGGAGATGAAGACGTAAATGATTTAATGCCCGGCGGGCATCGCTGCGCCACGTTCCTATCGTCATAGCTGTCATAAACCAACGGTGTTTGATAATTGCTGATGACCGCGAATAACGCCATAAAACTGTTAATAACAACAGCACAATACCTATTAAAACCCAAGTGCCTGGTGCGAGTGGCCACCAGGGAATAGCGTCCAAGCCATGAATATCGCGCAGTTGACTATCAGGAATTGGTTGCATTCACGTTGCCCGCATGTGCATACGTTGCCGAAGTTGATGAATTAAACTTTTATGCACTTCTTGATCGGTGCGCAACGGCAAAAAAAATAAATTGAGACGCCGTGCCATTGCAATTAATACAGCACGGCGGTCTTCCCAATGAAGACGGTATTGACGGCGTGCTGTCGGATCATCAGTATCAATATCAAGTAATTCGCCGTTGGTTGCTGCAAAAGTCGCCCAACCCATTGCTGGAATATCCCAATCACTCGGGTCATCAGTGGCTAATAACACGACGGAATGGCGTTGGGTTAAATCACCAAGAACGTATTCTAAATCACGCACCTCACGGTTAAAATCAGCAATGATAAATATTAATGAACCAGTGGATAAACCGCGAGTAGCGTGTGCTAATGCACCAGCAAGACAATCAATTGACGTGTGCGGTGCAGTGGTTGGTAATGTGAGAGTGCGTAATAATTGCCAGAGCGCTCGTCGCCCTCGCGCTGGTCGAAAGTGTTTTAATCCAATATTGACATCGCCAAATACCATGCCACCAACCCGATCATTTAATCGGCTGGCGGCCCAACCAATTAACGCGGCGGCGCGAGCAGCCAGAATTGATTTAAAAGTAATGCGAGTGCCAAAATTCATGTGTGGTCCCTTATCCACACAAATCACAACGCTTCGTTCGCGTTCTTCACGAAAGACTTTGAGATGGGGTTTATGGGTGCGGGCGGTGACTTTCCAATCAATGTAACGCACGTCATCACCTTCATAATAATCCCGAACTTCTTCAAAATTAATGCCCGCGCCCCGAAATACCGACGCATACAATCCGGCAAAAGTTGAATTGACTAAATGATGAGAAGATACTCCCAAAGTATGTGCTTGGTGGCGCAATTCTAATAAATCATCAAGGCGCGGGTATAGGCTCATGGTCATTGATCTCAAGATTAGGGTACGGCGACCAAGTGTAATAACCGCGTAACGAATTCATCGGTCGTAATTCCATCGGCCTCGGCTTCAAAGGTCAATAAAATACGATGACGCAAGATTTCCGGTGCAACCAATTGAATATGATGCGGCGCGACAAATTCATCACCATCTAACCAAGCACGAGCGCGAGCGCACCGTGCTAATGCAATAGTCGCACGCGGCGATGCACCAAAACGACACCAGCGTTCTAAATCATTATCATATAATTTAGGATGACGAGTGGCTTGCACTAAATCCACAATGTAATCATTCAATTTTGGATCAAGATATAAATTGGCAACGGTGCGTCGCATTGCAAATAGTTCAATGTGTGACAGGCGTTTTATGATCGGAGTATCATGCTGAATTTGTTGCCGGCTATCCAATTCTAAAATGCGGCGCTCTTCATCACGCGATGGATAAGTGACAATCGCCTGCATTAAAAAACGATCTAATTGTGCTTCGGGTAAATGATAAGTTCCCTCTTGTTCAACGGGATTTTGCGTTGCCAAAACCATAAAGAGTTTTGGTAATAGATAGGTGCGTTGACCGACGGTAATTTGATATTCAGCCATTGCCTCAAGTAATGCAGACTGCACCTTTGCTGGGGCGCGGTT
Source organism: Thiospirillum jenense (assembly GCF_014145225.1). Lineage (GTDB taxonomy): Bacteria > Pseudomonadota > Gammaproteobacteria > Chromatiales > Chromatiaceae > Thiospirillum > Thiospirillum jenense. The sequence continues at coordinate 7,097 of NZ_JABVCQ010000038.1, read as the reverse complement.
AATTTCATCAGCTAATAAAATATTGTGAAACAGCGGCCCTTGACGGAATTCAAATTCACCTTTTTCATGGCGGTAAATGTCGGTGCCAATCAAATCCGATGGCAATAAATCAGGTGTGAATTGCACTCGGTGAAAGTCGCCTTCTACTGCCTCGGCAAGTGCTTTAACTGCGGTAGTTTTTGCCAATCCAGGCATTCCCTCGACTAATAAATGTCCGTCACTTAATAAACAAATTAACATGCTGTCAATAAAAGGTTGTTGACCAATGATGCGGGAGGCGATATGGTCACGAACTGATTGTAATGCAGTGGGTGTCATGGCGGTTGAAAAGCAGCAGTATGAGATGAATAACTCTTATCCTGAACGGTTTTTTAACAACACGCAAGTAAAAATAATTTATCGGTCATTTGGGTTGTCAGATTTGATTTATCAGCATATTCTCAATTACACCTATAGTGAGCATATCTTTCAAGGTTGACTGATTTGATCGTTGGATATGTTTAGTTATGCTACATACAGCAGCGTTAAAACCTATTAAAAATCAGGTTTATTTGATGTTTGCTATTAAATTTTTTAGTTTAAAACGTCCTAATTTTTTGTTGGCATACTGGACATAAGCGAATTACAATTATCAGCTATTTGCTCAGTATGGTAATGATGGAAAGTATTTTTAGTCGCCTATGGATAATGACAGATTTTAATGCCAAAATCGCTGTGATATTTGCTAATTTTTTAATATTAGCGGGTTAATATTAATCATAGCATATTGAATATTTTTTAGAAATTATGTGCCTGATTCAATATTTAGTCTAACTGTCAAAACGCATAATAATGCTATTACCATGCTCATCAACTACCCTGTGTTTATTGATCTGGTTTGTCAATTGGGTAACAATATTTTTCACTGCAACAGTGCTAAAATACCTATTTGATGGTCATTGTCAAGAATAAATGACTACCCTGTCTGGGTATAAAACAAACAGACTAAGCGGATACACATAACTATTCATCGTTAAAACATTTTTTAGTTCTGACTTTGATTAAATTAACATGGTTTCTACTGTACTGAAGCAACCATGAAAAATTAAACTTGGTGATCCGTTTTCTGTTGGTATACGCAACCGTGTTACACATGCTGGAGGCACTTCAAATAATAATAAAGCAGCGGGTTGTAATCTAAAAATTTCGCCTAAAATAATTCGTATAACGCCACCATGTGTAATAAAAAGTGCATGATGCCAATCTGTATTAACACATAGGGTATGCCAAACTGTTATAATTCGCGCTTGAAATGCACTCAAAAGTTCGGCATTTGGTGGCGTATAATTCAACGGATCCAACCAGAAATGCGCGAGATCTGATGGTGCAAGTTGATTGGCGCTTTGCCCCTCCCATGCACCAAAATCTCGCTCCGCACTGTTAGGTAACACTTTAATTGGTAACTGTTTTTCTATGGCAAGTTGATGAGCAAAAGCGGCACAACGTTGAGCTGGTGAACAAAAAATATGATCCCAAGCGGGCGTTGTTTTTTTAGATAAATATTTAATTTTAAGAGACATTTGCGCCAAACCCACCGCGCTTAATGGATCATCACTGCGCCCACGAAAAACAGCATCACCTGTCACGGCACCATGACGTAAAAGATCAATAAAACGATCAGTCATCAGTTTATTCTCCGATTGTAGGGCAATAAGGCGTTATGTAGTTAAACATGGCTTCGCTAACAAATAATGACAGACAATATATGATTATTGAAGCTGTTTTCAGATACTCTTAAAATGTCAATTAAATCCAGTGACTAATGAACAACTTATGGCTATTAAAGCCACGCCACCCTTTACAACTTTCAATCACGTTTGGTTGTTAATTGCTGTCGCGTTTTTAGTACCACAAATAGCAATAGCAAACTGGCAGTGTCACTTAATACGCCCACCTAATTTTTGGGATTGTGGGCTTGCTACTCCATTGCCTTTATCATTCACTTCGTCAACTACGATTGCATCACCACCTATAACGACTCCAATAGCACCACCTGAGTTCACTGTGCCGGCGTCGCAGATCACTATTCCCGATGTCATGCCATTAACCACTGGTGAATTACCACCACCGCCAATTGATCCAACCTTAACTGATATTGAGCAATCATCTGGTGCTTCGTACCAATCACATCTTGCACACTCAACCGCCCAATTAGAACACTTTGAGCGTAATAATTCTGCTACAGAACCTTTATGGATTCTGCCGCCACAAGTGATTCCACCTTCACCAGATTCCGTATTACCTGTTCAACAAATGGTTCGGGAGCGTGGTTATTTAGATACGCCACCGACTATTGCAATGGCGGGTGAAGAGTTAGCTGATTTTACAATTGCTCAGGTGCATCAAGGGTTGAGTTGGGATTATTGTGGCCCACGACCTATAGCTTTAGGTTTATCACCAATTTCATCATTACCAACCACTACGACACCAATTGATATTGATGCAAACAGTGTAATTTATCAAGGTGATACCGATATTGCTGAATTAAATGGTGACATTCAAGTCACACGCGGTAATCAACGGATTGATGCGGCAACTTTGCGTTGGCACCGCACGACCAGTGAACTTGAATCGGATGGTAAAATTCTATTTGATATGCCGGGCTTGCGGGTGATTGGTCAAAATGCCCGCTTCAATTTAGATCAGGATCATGGACAAATCAGTGATGCACATTACCGGTTTAGTGGCAATGTCAATTTGCGCGGTCATGCTGAAAAGATTGTTATTCATCATCCACAATTAATCCAGTTTGACAATTTGTTTCATACTGCCTGCCGACCCGGTGATACCGCTTGGTCATTGCAGGCACGGCGCATGGATATTGATCGTGCGCAGGGGCGCGGTATTGCACACCATGCGCGCTTACGCATTAAAGATGTGCCAATTTTATACACGCCTTATTTAAGTTTTCCAATTGACAACCGCCGCCAAACTGGGTTTTTAATTCCAAGTATTGGCTCAACTGATACCACTGGTATTGATTTGAGTCTGCCGTATTATCTCAATTTGGCACCCAACGTAGATGCAACTTTAACTCCGCGTATTATGACGGAACGCGGCCTAATGTTGGGCGGAGAAATGCGTTACCTCACACCATTTGATCGTGGATTATTGAATGTTGAAGTAATCCCTGAAGATCGTCAGTATGAAAGTGGTGCGACCTGGCGGGGCGCTATACGAATGAAACAAGCGGGACATTTTGGCCAGAATTGGCAGACTCATCTTGATTATAGCGTGGTGTCAGATGACCAATATTTAGAAGATTTTGGCAATAGTTTAGAAGTCACAAGTACGCGCCGGTTATTACAACAAGGCGATCTGACTTATTTCGCTCGTGATTGGTCATTGCTGATGCGCGCAGAAGCATTCCAAGCAATTGATCCTGAATTATCACCCACAGATCGTCCCTATGGACGTTTACCGCAACTCTTATTAACAACGCGACCATTTACACTGGCATCTGGATTAGAAACCCGCTTAGAAGCGGAATACGATTTATTCGACCACGATCACCGTGTACATGGGCAACGGATCGCTGTGCAACCTCAATTTAATTGGCCGGTAGTGCGTAGTTATGGTCATTTAATTCCAAGTATGCGGTTGTCCTTTGCAGATTATGTATTAAATGATGTGACGCCGGGGCAATCTGATTCACCCGCGTATGCCATTCCAAGTATTGATTTAGATGGTAAATTGATTTTTGAACGTACGATCACGAATCAACAACATCAATGGTTACAAACACTTGAGCCACGTTTGTACTATGTATACACGCCCTATGAAGATCAAAGTGACATCCCGATTTTTGATAGTTCTGAATTGAATTTTAGTTTTGCCAATTTATTTCGCCCCAATCGGTTTACGGGGCGGGATCGAATTGGTGATGCAAATCAATTAACATTGGGATTAACAACTCGCACCTTAAATCAAATCACTGGTGATGAACAATTTCGTTTAAGCGTTGGGCAGATTTATTATTTTACCGATCAACGAGTACAGATCGCAGGACCAGCGGAGCCCGGCGGCAGTTCACCATTTGCAGGTGAATTCGCTGCACATTTATTTGGTCATTGGAATGGTCGAGCAAGTTTTCAATGGGATGCTGACCATGAAGAGAGCGTGTGGCAAAAGCGCAGTATTGGATTGCAATATCATCATCCGAATCGGCAATTATTGAATATCGCTTATCGGTTTGATACGGGTAATGATGCAACCACCAGTTATGAAGATGGTGACGTATCATTTCGTTTGCCAATCAATCCAAAAGTTGAAATGGTGGGGCGCTGGTTATATTCAATTTTACATGAACAAACAATGGAGGCGATTGCTGGTGTAGAATACGGAAGTTGTTGTTGGCGAGTGCGTTTTGTTGGTCGGCATTTCAAAAATCGCCCCGATTCATCTGGTAGTCACTCCGTGATGTTACAAGTTGAATTGGCAGGATTAGGCAAAATTGGCAGTTCAATTGACCAATTTTTGGCACGGGAAATTTATGATTACTAATGATCGTTTGGTATGGCAAGTGATGACGATACTTATCGTTTGTTTGACACCGCTCATTAATTATGCGCAATCGTCTTCTAATGCAACCGTGCAAGCGTTAGATGACATCGTTGCTGTCGTGAATAATGACGTGATTGTGCGCAGTGAATTGAATCAGGAAATTGCGTTATTACTTCCGCAATTGCAGGCGAATGGCACGGCCGCCCCGCCGCGCCAGGTATTAGAACGTCAAGTATTAGACCGCTTAATTTCAAAGCGATTGCAATTACAACGGGCTAAAACGTTGGGGATTGAAGTGACGGATGATATGTTGACTGAGGCATTAACCAACATTGCTGCTCGGAATAACTTGCCATTGGAACAATTGCGGCAAGCATTGGAAAACAGCGGAATTGATTTTGATAGTTTTCGGGAAGATACGCGCAGCCAAATTGCATTATCGCAATTACAAGCACAAGAAGTCGTGAAAAACTTGCGCGTGACGGATGCCGAAATCAATCGGTTTTTGGCGCGTGAAGCCGACACCTTACTCACGCGCAAAGAAGTGCGTTTGCAACATATTTTATTAGCTTTACCCGAAGCACCCACGCCGGCGCAGATTCACACTGCGGAACAAAAAGCGCAAGGTTTATTAAAACGTCTCAAAACCGGTGAAGATTTTGCGAAATTAGCAGTGGCGCATTCTGATGGGTATCATGCGTTAGAAGGCGGCGATTTGGGTTGGTTTCCAATGGCGGAAGTGCCGAGTTTAGCAGTAGATTTATCACGCACGTTGAAAAAAGGTGAAGTCGCCCCACCATTCCGCAGTCCCAGTGGCGTTCATTTAATTAAGTTAATGGATTTTCGCGGTGATGCACCAGCACCGATGACACAAACACATGCGCGGCATATTTTATTGCGCACCAATGAACTGATTTCGGATGCCGATGCACGCACACGATTGACACATATTCGCACCCGTTTAATTAACGGTGAAGACTTTGCCACATTGGCACGGGCGCATTCGGATGATACCGGGTCAGCATTAAAAGGCGGTGATCTCGGTTGGGTCAATCCTGGCGACACGGTGCCGGCCTTTGAAAAATCCATGAATGCACTGGCACCAAATGCACTGAGTGAACCAATTAAAACTTCCTTTGGTTGGCATTTAATCCAAGTATTAGAACGCCGTAATCAAAGTACCGCCGCGGCTACCTTGCGATTAAAAGCATCGGAGGCGATTCGAGCGCGTAAAGCCGAAGAAGCAATTGAATTATGGCGGCGGCGGTTGCGTGATGAAGCCTATCTTGACGTCCGTCTCAATCACGGTGAAGATGAATAGCAAATTCGGTCATATCTTGCACCTGTAAATGATTAAACACATGATGCTGCGAGGAATTATTGCATGATGGAACATTCAATGCCGCGATTAGCACTCACGCCCGGCGAACCCGCAGGCATTGGTGCAGATTTATGCGTCACCATTGCGCAACAGCCGCATCCGGCCGAATTGGTGGTCTTTAGCGACCCAGATTTGTTATACAGTCGCGCCGCGCAACTGGGCGTACCGCTGACCTTGACGCCCTTTGATCGCAACGCGCCAGCTCGTGCGCAGCAGCCCGGACAACTGACCATCGTCGCCTGTCCGTTGGTCGCACCCGCGCAGCCGGGCGTGTTAAATCCAGCCAATGCCGCCGCCGTGTGTCGCAGTTTGGCGCAGGCGTGCGATGCCTGTTTGGCGGGCGATTGCGCGGCGCTGGTGACGGCGCCAGTGCATAAAGGGATCATTAACGCGGCGGGGCTACCGTTTTCGGGGCATACGGAATTTTTGGCAGAACGTTGCCATGTCGCGCAACCCGTGATGTTATTGGTCACGCCAACCTTGCGCGTGGCATTGGTCACGACCCATTTGCCGCTGCGTGCCGTCGCCGACGCGATTACCCCGTCGCGCCTGCACACGGCAATAGTGACGCTCGATCAATCATTACGTCGTTATTTCGGCATCATGTCACCGCGTCTTCTGGTGTGCGGATTAAATCCCCACGCCGGCGAGGATGGTCATTTAGGGAATGAAGAACGGGATATTATGATGCCGGTAATGACGGCATTACGCATTGCAGGATTGGATTTACACGGGCCGGTACCCGCTGACACGGCATTTATTCCCAGCCGATTAGCGACAATAGATGCGGTATTAGCCATGTATCACGATCAGGGTTTGACGGTATTAAAAACGCAAGGTTTTGGGCAAGCAGTGAATATCACACTCGGCTTACCGATTATTCGCACGTCAGTTGATCACGGCACCGCCTTGACATTAGCCGGCACTGGCCAAGCCAATACCAGTAGTTTAGAGTCAGCACTGGCGTTGGCATTAGAAATGGTGGCGAGTGTCAATACCCCAACAATGATAGCAGCGCCATCTCATCCCGAATAACGGTCATGGTTCAATTAAATATCTCTAATCATCACGTCGGAGTTCACTATGGAATTTTTGGAAAGATTGGTTGAAAATTTGATCTTCAGAGGACGCTGGTTATTACTACCGCTTTACTTAGGATTGTTGCTCAGTTTAT
>NZ_JABVCQ010000037.1 GCF_014145225.1 Thiospirillum jenense | reverse complement strand
TATTGTTGAACAACGCCAACGTATTCAAAACCGCTTGAAAAAAGCGCTTGGGTTAGAATCAAAACTGACCGAGATTTTAATAGAGGCTTATGATGATGTACGCGATTTAGCAACTGTCCAAACCAATTTACCGTCCGCAACATTTCCGCCAGAATGTCCCTACACGATTGAACAAATGTTGGATAAAACCTATTATCTATTGCCACCATAAAATACCGATAACGCCATAATGATCGAGCGGGACTTTTAATTGCTGGACGCTGGGGTTATTTCGCATTTCACAACCTTGTCATGTCACCACGCGGCAGCTAAATCAGGCATCCTAGTGTCACCATCAATCTATCATCACGAGTGATTAACAATGATCGCACCATTACCACACACCTATTCCCGCCGTATTCTGCTGGCTGTCACTGGATTATCACCGCAGATATTAACTGAAACAGTTTATGCCCTCGCGGTCATGCAACAACCCGCTTATATTCCCACCGAAATTCATTTAATTACCACCAGTGAAGGCGCCAATCGCGCCCGCTTGAGTTTATTATCCGATGACCCCGGCTGGTTTCATCGCCTGCGCCGTGACTATGGGTTGCCAGAAATAACTTTTAATCTCAATAATATTCATGTGTTGTGCGACGCTAATGGCGTTGAATTAAATGACATCCGCACTCCCGAGGACAATATCCGCATGGCTGACCTGATCGCCGAACAGGTGCGCGATTTAACCGCCGATCCCGCCAGTGCGTTACATGTTTCTATCGCCGGCGGGCGCAAAACGATGGGGTATTACGTTGGTTATGCGTTATCACTTTTTGGTCGTCCACAGGATCGCCTGTCGCACGTTCTAGTCTCGGAACCCTTTGAATCTAGTTGGGATTTTTTCTACCCAACGCCGTTCAGTCGCGTGATCGAAATCCGCCGTCCCGGCGCCACAGACCCGCAACTGGTGGACACCGCCGCCGCCAAAATCACGCTGGCAGAAATTCCATTCGTACGTTTGCGTGATGGTGTACCAGAGCGGTTGCAACAAGGTCACGCGGGATTTGAGGAGACCATCATTGCCGCGCAGCGCGCTCAACAATCACCTGAATTATCTATTAATTTAGCGCAAGGATGCGTGATTGCGAGTGGTGAACCGATTAAAATGCCACCAAAATTATTGGCTTTTTATAGTTTAATGGCGCGGCGTTTATTAGAAAATCAAGAAGATGTGCGCTGGGCGGATGATGATTTGCATGTGGTGTATTTAAGAGAACACCAATTGATTGGTGGTTCAGAAGATCACCATGAGAGTGTAAAAAATACACTCACGAAGGACGGCATGACCGAAGAGTTTTTTAATGAATGTAAAAGCGGGGTCAATAAAATTCTGCGCAAGTCACTGGGTACGGCATTGGCAAAGCATTATGAAATTCATGGTAGTGGTAAACGCCCTAAAACCCGTTTTGGATTAACGCTCGATCCCGATATGGTGCAATTTTTTAATTCAGATGATTAACAAATTGGTGAATTAAGTTAGAATTAACCGCGCCGTCACACACTGCGATCACGGCGCGGTGAAGATGACGGTGGCTATAGTTATTATTGCTGTGATGAATAAAAGATACTGCGATAAGCGACATGAGCCGAGATAATCAGGATCGCCAATAACGCAGTAAGAATAATCAACAATGGAATCATCATTACACTGGTTAATAACATCATCACCACTACGCTATTGACATCTAACCCAACGAATTGTAATACGGCAACTATGATACCGATCAAAACGCTAAATACTGCAATTAAACCAATAGCAAAAGCGATACTCACAGCAACAAATACCGTATAGGGCAACCAGTTTTTAAGACAGGCGCGAAAACTTAATTTCATTGCAGTTAAAGGCGACATATCATTCAATGTCACCAATGCCGGTGCAAACCAATACGCCATGTGTAATCCAGCAAATAATATCAGGGCTAGGGCTAATGCCGGCCACAGTGTTTGAATGACTAACTCAGGGTTTTGTTGTAACGCAGTCATATCGCCGCTTGACACATTGAGTGCCATCAGCATCCCTGCCACAACAGCGATTATGATAGCGCCCAATAAATAAAACACTCCAATTAGCATGAGCCGCCCGCTGTGGTAATTGAATCCAGTAAATAAATGATTGAGTTTAAACTGCTGTCCATTGTATTGATCCTGTGCGCCGACCATTAAACCGCCCATAAAGACCGGCGCTAATAACCAATTAACCAAGCCACCTATGACGGGAACTAAACTGATCGCAACCGTCAAAGTTAGCATTAATAAAATTGCACCAATCCAGGTCCAAGGGGCGATGCGAAACCGTTGCCATGCAATAATGAGCCATTGCCAACCGAATTGAAAAGGTAGGGGCTGCGGTGTGGTACGCAATTCATTAGCATCATTCGGCAAATCAGAGCGTGATGACGGTTTGGTGAGTGATAAAGTGGGTGGTGTGGGTAATGATAATTGCGGGGGTGTGTTGTCGTGTTGCGGGTGCATGGCGCGGTATTGTGCAATTAAAATCCCGCAGCCTTGGCACACGCCATTTTGCACCTGTTCGGCGCCGCATTTTGGACATTTTTCATCAAAATTTGAATGATACGCCACGCCTGTTTCATTGCTATCATTACTGGTAATGCGCACCTCAATCCCCATTTCCAATAGCACGGTGCGATAGCGTTCAGCATTGGCCGGCTCAACATCTTTCTTTAATATCTTTTCCCGTCCGTCTAAAATCAATTGCGCCGCCTTTTCCGGTGGTACTTTAAAAACGGCCGCAAAATCACGCGCTGCCTGCGCTGGATTCACTCCATCAAGTAATTTACCAGTAAAGATCACATGACAGCCTGACGCTCGCTGGTTCATAATACAAATCCTGTCGTTAAAAACGGATGGGCGTGATACAATTGTTATTGAATTGTTTAATCAGCACTAATTGATCCGGTGTATGTTTCACCATATTCTATGCACTGAAATTGGCGTATTTTTGAATTAAGCCGTCAATTTTTTCATCCACGCTAATAACCCCGGCTCTGCGACCCAAACATCGCGCATTGCTTCACGATACAACCAGGCTTGATCGTCGCTGCCGGGCGTGAACCCGCTGGGATTAGGCAGTGGCCGTTTAATGCGTTTGCGTAATAAAAAATGGGGAATACGCGGCAGGCGTTCAATCGCATTTGTCAATACCGCTGCAGCCTGATCGTGTTCACCTAAACGGTAGAGTGCTAATACTTCGCCATAAACTAATTCGGCAAGACTATCTTGCGGAAACTGCTGTGCTAATACAATGGCTTTAGCGTTTTGATGGTGCCGCAAATAATGGTTCATTAACTCAGCGCGTACGCCATGTTGGTCATGTGGATTGAGTTGCAGCAGGCGTTCTAATAAAAGGATGGCGTGATCGTCACGACCTTCTTCGGCATAAATGAGATATAAACGGAATAGCAACCGCAAGGCTGGACGATTGGTTTCAATTGCCCAGGCTAATTGCATGGCGGGATTTGCTGCTAAACAAAAAGTCATCATGGCGACGGCGCGTTCGCACACGGGGCGTAATAGCGTTTGCATCAACCAGGGTAGCCCGCCTTCGGGATGGTCATAAATAATTGTGGCTAAATCATCAAGGATGTCTAAGCTATCAATTGCGGCGGGGTGATGAATGAGAAATTGAATCCAGTGCGCGTGTTCCCAAACATCATTATCTTTTAATGGACGCAAGTGTAACGCATGGGGTTTTGATGCGGCGAACTGTTTTACCCATTGCTGTTCTATTTGCACGATGGCGGGCGGTGGGCGTAATACCATTGACGCCGCGGTCGGGTTTGATAATGGTAACGGTGCCGTTTGAAATAAAGATAATGGAATATCTTGATCAGTGGCGGTGAATAGTGGCGCGGGCGGGTTGTGTAATTCTACGGTGTACTCTGGCAATGGGCGTTCAATGACTTCGACGAGCCAGTCGCGCAAAGCTAATAATACTGGGTCCATGGCGCCCGCATGAGTAGCGGCTAATGCGCCTTGTGGATCGCGGATGGCGTGGGTGAGAAATGTCATGACGCGCTCACTGGCGACTAATGGTATTCGGCGGAATTTATGTTGCCAAAATCGCGCTCGTTCGCGTGCCAGATCATTATGATGTTGGGCGGCGAGTAATGTAATTTCTAATAACGCATTGGCGGGGTTATTTGGGGCGTGGCGTAATGCTTGTTCAAAGGCGGCATGGGCGCGGCTGAATTCGCCGGTATCAATTGAAATGGTGCTGAGGCGTTGCCAGGCGGCGGCTTTGAGGATCCGGCTGCCGTCTTGGGTGACTCGTAATAAGAATTGATGTTTTTTCTTGGAGTAATCCAGTTCGTCATAGGCGTCGCATAAGACGTCTAATGCTGATTCTAATTGTTCGTCGAGTTGATCTAATGCGCCAGAAAATAAGGGTTCGAGTAATGCGGCGGCGCGGCCGGGGTGATTGGCTTCTAACCAGCGGGTGGCGACGCGGGCTAATAAATGATCAGGGATGGCGTGATGATGCAGGGCGGTTTGAATGGCGTCTTCGGGTAGGTCATCGACAATTAAATCCCAAATTAAATCGGGCGGCATGACGGGTAAGTCGCCGTGATTGGCGCAGCAGTCGGCAAAGCGCCGGCCTGAGCCACACAAGCAGGGTTGATGTGACGTGGGCAGGGTGACGGGTTGTGGGTGGTAGCCGTATTGCGGGAGCGGTGTGACGTTCCAAACTGCGATGCCGAGTAAAGCGCCGAGGCGAGCGCGTTCGGCGGGCGTGAGTTGCTCATCGTCCAAACTTAATAGTTCGGGGATGGTCTCACGCGCCCAGGTGCGAAAGCGGCTGAAATTTTGGTCGCGGAAGATTTCGGCGACCGCCGCGAGGATCATCTGCTCCAGACTCATGTGTTTGATTCGGTTGTGTGACCAAAAGTTGCCAGCGCACCGCTTTGGTCAAGCAATTCTGCCTACGCTTGGCGCACTGTAGTCTCAATTCCTAAATCTTGGCAGACTGGCGTTAAAAATACCCCGCATTCCCGATTGAAACAAGTTAGTCGCCGCGGCGCCATTTGACGAGTGTTGATTATCAGCAACGGCATTTGAGATAAATTCGGGTAAAATTGATAGTGAGATTCGGCCTGACCATTCAAAATGAAACGGCGGGCGGTTACTTGTTATGACAGTTCAATTGTGAGGAGCGGGCATGAAGCGCATTGGATTTATCGGCTGGCGCGGGATGGTGGGATCGGTGTTAATGGAACGGATGCGGGCGGAAGGTGACTTTGCGCACATTGCCGAGCCGGTATTTTTCACCACATCGCAGCAGGGTCAACCCGCGCCGGATGTTGGTCACGGTTGTCAACCGCTGTTGGATGCGCACGATTTGGACGCGCTGGCGCAGCTGGATGTGATCCTGACCTGTCAGGGCGGCGATTACACCAGCGCGGTGTTTGCGCCGCTGCGGCAACGCGGCTGGCGCGGCTACTGGATTGACGCGGCTTCAACGTTGCGCTTGGCACCGGACAGCACGATTATTCTCGATCCGGTCAACCGCGAGGTGATTGACCGCGCTCTGGACGCGGGTAAACGCGAGTTTATCGGCGGCAACTGCACCGTCAGCTTGATGTTGATGGCGATTGGTGAACTGCTGCGGCGTGATCTGGTCGAGTGGATCAGTTCCATGACTTATCAAGCCGCCTCGGGCGCCGGCGCTCGGCACATGCGCGAGTTACTAGCGCAGATGGGCGCGTTACACGCCAGCGTGGCGGCGAGTTTAGCCGATGCCGACAGCAGCATTTTAGACCTTGACCGCACCGTCACGGCCACGCTGCGCTCGGCGGCACTCCCGCGTGACCGTTTCACCGTACCACTGGCCGGCAGTTTAATTCCCTGGATTGACAAGCAGTTGGACAACGGCCAAAGCCGCGAGGAATGGAAAGGCGGGGTGGAAACCAACAAAATCCTCGGGCGTGAATCGCAGCCCATTCCAGTGGACGGCTTGTGCGTGCGGATCGGCGCGATGCGCTGCCACAGTCAGGGCTTGACGATCAAATTGAAACAGGACATCCCGTTGGATGACATCACCGCCCTGTTGACGGGCAGCAACGACTGGGTGCGCGTCATTCCCAACGAGCGCGAGCAGACGATCACCGACCTGTCACCCGCCGCCGTGAGCGGCACTCTCACCGTGCCAGTTGGGCGGCTGCGCAAATTGGCGATGGGGCCGCAATACCTCGCCGCCTTCACCGTTGGCGATCAACTGCTCTGGGGCGCGGCTGAACCGTTACGGCGCATGTTGCGCTTGCTGTTAGCGCGGTAGACTAGCGCACCGTAATCGCGTTATTGCCCGGTCAAATCACGCCCGGGCAACCATTATCCGCTTGACTATTGGTTAGCACTTTGAGGACTTGAGCATGGCTCGTAGCATTTTTCTACTCGCAACCGTCGCCCTGACCCTGGTCAGCACCAGCGTCTGGTCACTCGGACTGGGAACTTTGCTGTCTAAATCGGCGTTAAACCAGCCGTTTCACGGCGAAATCCCGCTGTACGATGTCAAAGCGGACGAATTAGACACGGTCAAGGTGCGACTGGCCAGCGCGGAAGAATTCGCCAAAGCTGGCGCGCCCCGTTCGCAATTTTTGACGGTGTTGCAGTTCCAAGCCAAGCCTAATGAGAACGGTCAACCCATTATCCACGTCACGAGCCGCGAACCGGTGCGCGAGCCATTCTTGGATTTTCTGGTCGAAGTGGTCTGGCCGCAAGGGCGGTTGGTCAAGGAATACACTATTTTGCTTGACCCGCCGCGAGCGGGTACCACCCCACCGCCCCCACCCGTTGCCACGCCAAAAGCACCCGCGGAAACGCCCGCCGTGCCAGGGGCCGCTGACACAGCATCTGAATCCCCCACTGCCACGACGGCGGTTGCAGATGCTGCGGTGACTCCTCCACCACCGCCTGCGCCAGTCACGCCGCCGGTCGCAGAAACTCCCCCAGCGCCCGTGCCAGTGCCGCCACCCGTTGCCAGTACACCACCGCCCGCCGTGGCCGAAGTGGCTGAACCTGAACCTGAACCTGAACCTGAGTCGCCATTTCCTATTCGCTACGGGCCGATTAAATCTGGCGCGGGGTTGTGGCGCGTAGCCAATTCAATTACCCCCGACGGTGCCACGACGGCGCAAACGGCGATGGCGCTGTACCGTTGCAATCCGCAAGCATTTGGCGGCGGTAAAATCAATAACTTAGTCGCGGGGCGCTCGTTGGTGATTCCCTCGGCCGCGGAGTTATTTGCACTGGATGCGGCGACGGCGGATCGTGAGTTTAAAGCCGCCTTGGCGGGTGAACCGGTGCGGAATACGCCGCTGGCGCCACCAGTTGAAACGTCAACGGCGGCCGTTGAGTCAAAAAAAAAACCGCCCGCCGCGGCGCCTGAGCCAATTGCTGAAGCGGTTGCCGCGCCGGATAAACCCGTTGAGTTGACGCCACCTGCACCACCGCCCCCGCCGGTGGCCAGTAATCCACCGATCATTCCGCCCGCTGACACACCAGTTGACCAGCCCGTGGCCGCAAATCCACCGCCGCCCGTGCCAGTGGAAGCAACGCCCGTCGTGCCATTGTCTGCGCCAACGCCGACGGAGTCATCACCGCCCACTGCGACTGAATCCCCGCTGACAACGGACGCCGCGCCGCCCGCCGCGCCGTTGACTGCTGATGCAGACACGCCCGAGGCGGCGGCAATGCGGCAGCGGATTTTAGAATTGGAATCGCGGCTTAATAACATTGGCGATACGTTGGATAAGCCACCGCAGCAGGCAACGCCGCCCGCGACTGAAACGGTGGTCAAGCCGCCGGTAGCCGAGCAAGCACCGCCACCCGTCCCGGTGACGCCCAAACCCAAGTTGATTCCGCCACCCCCGCCGCCGCCCGCTGCGACATCACCGCTGGACATGCTGGCCGCCCTGCCAATTTGGGCGCTGGGTGCAGGGGGCGGTTTGATTGCCGCGTTGCTGGGGTTTTTGATTTATCGGCGCAGCGCGGCACGATCGGGTGATAAACCGTCAAAGTCGTCAAAAACGGCGGCGGCGAAGGATAAAAAACCTAAACGGCGCTCGTCATTGCGGACAAAAGAGGCGGCTTCGGCGGATGCGGATTCGTCGGTGGCACTTGATAGTGATACGTCGTCCACCCCCGCTAAAGCGGCCACGGCGGGCACCAAAACCCCAGAGGAGTTGGATTTTAATATCACGTTAAATTTGCCGCCGCTGGATGTGCCGCCGGGTGCGACTGCGCCAGTGACGCCACCGCCTGCGCCAGCACCAGTGCCAGCTCAACCGGTGGCGTTGGCTAAACCGGCTGAGGTGGTCAAGCCAACTGCGGCGGTCGCGCCAATCGTCGCTGCGGTGACGCGCACTCCCCCGGGGTCAGTGGTGGAGGCTTCTGCGCCAGCGCCCGTGGTCACGAAACCAGCCGTCACCAAAGAGCCGGTGGTGGCGGTGGTCAGTCCGGCACCACCACCCGCGGCGGTGGCGCCAGAGTTAGCGTCACCACCGCCGGTTGCCGCACCGCCGTCTGTGGCGCCCGTGTCACCCGCAACGGTGGCAGCAGCACCCGCGCCGGCGACTGAGTTGACCGGTCAGCAAAAAACGGCGCTGTTACAAGCCGATTTGTTCCTGTCTTACGGGCGTTATTCAGAAGCGCAGTTGGTATTGCAGCGGGCGCTTGAGGCGATGCCGGCGCCGCAACTCAAGTACAAGTTGGCGGAGGTGTATTCCCGCGCTGGCGATACCAACCGTTTGTTGCAGTTGATTGGAACGATGATGGCGGCGGGTGATGATCGCGCCGATCCGAGCGCGTGGGGGCAGGTGTTGAATTTACTCAGTCAACCAGCGGCACCGCTTACCCCGCCGGCATCACCGGCGGTGGTGGTCAGCACACCGTCAGTTGCACCAACACCGCCGCCGCCCCCCGTTCCAGCGATCACAGCGGCGCCGGTTGCCAATCCCGTTGCGTTGCAGTCGTCACCGGCACCGGTGCAGCCGCTTGGTGAAGCGGCGCCTGCGCCTGTGCCACCGGTCGCTGCATCGTCGGCCGTGCCAATGGTGGCGGCGGCGGCGGCGGTGACCGTTGCAGCGGTGGCGGTAACGGCGGCAGATGAGATCGTCGCAGCGCCACCGCCGGCACCAGTTGCATCCCCGCCGGCACCTGTTCCAGCGGTCACAGCGGCGCCGGTTGCCAACCCGCTACCCGTTGCGTTGCAGTCGTCACCGGTGCAGCCGATTGGTGAATCGGCGCTTGCTCCGCCGTCACCGGTTGCATCACCGCCGGCACCGGTCACATCCCACCGTGAACCGGAGAGTAGTGCGGATGTCACCCACACGTTGGTGGGATTTGAACTTGATCCGGCTGATGATTGGGACGAGTCGTTGACGGCCGAGCCGGTGGTTGAACCACCGCCGTCCAGTGCGACTAAACGGATGGCGGCGCTGGACATCGCTGATTTATCACCCGGCGCGCCCGAGGCGGCGGTGTCACTACCGGTCGAGGAGTGGGATAAAAGTATTGCGGCGGCGGCGGGGTTGAGTGGCACGGATCCGTTTGCTGACTTGGATGCGCTGGGCGAATCGGAAAGCACGGGTAGCACGACCGGTTGGAATACCGCGCCAGCGCCGACAACTTCCGAAGCCTTTATCAGTGACAGTCGAGATGCGATGGATTTGGCGGCGGATTTGGAGAAATTGTTGGCGGGTGATGATAGCCCACCGATTGCATCACTGCGCCCGAGCGATGTTGCCAATGACCCGCGGCCGGGGTTTGAGGCACTCGATAACTTAGACATCGATGTGCTGGAAGATGCGGTTGGTTTATCCGACGCCGCGGCCTCATCCGTTGCCGATTCGATCTTCCAGTTGCCCACGCCGACGGAGGTCGAGCCACC
Organism: Thiospirillum jenense; assembly: GCF_014145225.1. Taxonomy (GTDB): domain Bacteria; phylum Pseudomonadota; class Gammaproteobacteria; order Chromatiales; family Chromatiaceae; genus Thiospirillum; species Thiospirillum jenense. Next base: position 13,371 of record NZ_JABVCQ010000037.1, on the reverse strand, counting down.
ACCGCCGTTGCCACCTGTGTCCACACCCGCTGTGTCAACCGCGGCCACGGCACCGCAATCCACGCCAGTTGAACCGCCGCTCCCGCTGGATATTCCGATTACACCGTCATCGCCTGCGCCGAGTAGTAGCGGTGGTGGGCGTTTTGCCGAATCAGAGCCGTTTGGCCCCGACAGTGGCGCAAGTGACGTGCTGTCGTCGCAGTGGCAAATGGATTCGGGGCTGTGGGATGAGGTGGCGACCAAGATGGATTTGGCATTTGCGTACATTGAAATGGATGACCCGGCGGCGGCGCGGGGGATTCTGGAGGAAGTGGTGCGCGAGGGGAATGATGAGCAACGCGCTGAGGCGGCGGCGTTGTTGGCCAAATTGGGTAACAGTTAATTGCAACCGTATCGCATCGCGCTGGGCGTGGAATATGACGGCAGTGACTTTGCCGGCTGGCAACTGCAACACCACGCCGTCACCGTGCAGGGCTGTTTGGAGGCGGCCGTTTCACAGGTCGCGGCGCAGCCGGTGCGTCTGCACTGCGCCGGGCGGACGGATGCCGGCGTTCACGCGCTGGGGCAGGTGGCACATTTTGAGACCACCGCCGAGCGCCCGCCGCGAGCGTGGTTACTCGGTATCAACTCCCATCTGCCACCGACGGTCAGCGTGACGTGGGTCAAACCCGTTGCTGCTGAATTTCACGCTCGGTTTTCCGCCATCGCCCGCCATTACCGGTATTTGATTGTGACCCGCCCGACCCGTTCGGCGCTCATGCACCAGCGGGCGGTGTGGACGCATCACCGGTTGGATGTCACCGCGATGGCGCAGGCGGCACAGGCGCTGGTCGGGCAGCACGATTTTTCCAGTTTTCGGGCAATGCAGTGTCAAGCCAAGAGTCCGGTGCGCACGGTTCATGCCCTCACGATTCAGCAGCGGGGCGATTTCATCACACTTGACATCAGCGCCGACGGGTTTTTGCATCATCAGGTGCGCAACATCGCCGGGGTGTTGATGGCGATTGGGCGGCACGAGCGGGCGGTCGAATGGACGGCGCAATTGCTGACGCTGCGGGATCGGCGGCAGGGTGGAGTGACGGCGCCGCCGCACGGGTTGTATTTAATGCGGGTGGATTATCCGACGCAATTTCAAATCAATATTGAGAATGAACAATGCACATTAAACAATTATTCCGTCTTCACGGGTTAATTCGTTTGAAGTGACCGTTCCGCAATTAAATGTAGAATTGATGGCGCGTTGGTATCTATTTAACGGCGCTGGCACACCCGACGGACGCCAATTTGGTATTGGCACACCCCCGCGATCCTGTTAAACTAGCGCCCAGTTCGATGCACTTTTCAAGCCGGGGTGGCGAAACTGGTAGACGCATCAGACTCAAAATCTGACGGTGGAAACACCGTGCCGGTTCGATTCCGGCTCCCGGTACCAACTGACCAAACAAGGGTTTACGTTTCACCAGCGCAAACCCTTTTTTTGTGGCCGCAACTCACCAATCCCGCGCCAGCAGCGCCCGCAATCGCTTGTGTCACGCGCCGCTCGACCGCATTTTTAGCCATTACCCAACTTCACCACACCGCGCATTTGCCACGATGACCCAACACATTCCCAACGTTGACCACGCCGAAATTCGCAAATTTGAACAACTCGCCGCCCGCTGGTGGGATGCCAACAGCGAATTCAAGACGTTACACGACATTAACCCGCTGCGCCTGGATTACATCACCGCCGCCGTGCCATTGGCGGGCAAAGCGGTGCTGGATGTCGGCTGCGGCGGCGGGATTTTATCCGAAGCAATGGCGCTGGCCGGCGCGACTGTCACGGGCATTGACATGGGCGAAGTGCCGCTGCGCGTCGCCGAATTGCACACACTTGAATCGGGCGTCGCGGTCAATTACCACCACGCCTCGGCCGAACAATTCGCCGCCGATCATCCCGCCAGTTTTGATGTCATTACCTGCATGGAATTATTAGAACACGTCCCCGACCCGGCCTCGGTTGTCGCCGCCTGCGCGCAATTGATCCGCCCCGGTGGCCACCTGTTCTTTTCAACGCTTAATCGCAATCCCAAATCGTATTTATTTGCCATTATCGGCGCGGAATATTTGCTCAAGTTATTACCCGCCGGCACCCACACGTTCTCGCGTTTCATTCGCCCGGCCGAATTAACCCGCTGGATTCGCCACGCCGAGTTGCAAGTCTGCGACATCACCGGCCTGACCTATCACCCGTTGATTAAACGCTACCGCCTGGACACCCGCGACCTCGACGTCAACTACCTCGTCCACTGCCAACGCCCAGCGGCGGCGTGATCTGTTGTATTGATCCCGAATAATTGACCATGTCTGATTTATACCAACCCGCGGCCGACTGCCTCGCCAATCGCCGCATCCTCGTCACCGGTGCGGCGGAAGGCATCGGTCGCGCTGTCGCCATCGCCTGTGCGCGGTACGGCGCCACCGTGATTGTGTCTGATTTTGACGACACCGATCTGGACGGCACTTATGATCTGATCGAAGCCAGCGGCGCCCCGCAACCGGCGCTGTTGCCGCTCGACTTGGAACGCGGCGACGCGCAACTGTTTTTAAACACCGCGCTGGCGCTGGGCAACGAGTTCGCCGCCCTCGACGGCTTGGTGCATTGCGCGGCGTACACGCCCTACCTCGGGCGGATTGATGACTACGATCCGAGCGACTGGGAGCGGGTGTTGCGGGTGAATTTGACAGCGGCATTTTTGCTGACCCAAGCCTGCCTGCCGTTACTTTATGCCAGCGGTGAGGCGTCCGTCGTGTTCACCTCCGACCGCGTCGGGCGGCACGGACTGGCGTACTGGGGCGCTTACGCGGCGGCCAAATGTGGGTTGGAAGGTTTGATGCAGACGTTGGCGGCGGAGACGGCAGATGCCGGCAAGGTGCGCGTCAACAGTTTGGAGCCGGGCGTGGTGCAGACGGCGATGCGGCGGGCGCTGTATCCGGCTGAAAATCCCTACCACCATCCGCCGCCGGAGACGGTTGCGGCGAGTTATCTGTACCTGTTGAGTGCCGAGTCGCGGGGCGTTACTGGTCAGCAGTTGACCGCGCCGCTGCGGGTGTCAGAAACATTGCGTCACCGTAACTGAAAAAGCGGTAGCCGCTGGCGACGGCGTGGCGGTAGGCGGCCATGACGGCGGCGTACCCACCAAAGGCGGCCACGAGCATGAGCAACGTGGATTCGGGGACGTGGAAATTGGTCATCAGCGCGTCCACCACGCGGAATGGATCGCCGGGGCGAATAAATAACTGCGTGTCGCCACGATACGGTTGCAACTGACCGGTGACGGCGGCGGCGGTTTCCAAACTGCGCACCGCCGTCGTGCCAACCGCAATCACCCGCCGTCCCGCCGCTTTAGTCTGTTCCACCTGCGCGCACACCGCCGCCGTGACTTCCAACCATTCGCGGTGCATTTGGTGCTGGTCAAGCTGCTCGACGCGCACCGGTTGAAACGTCCCCGCCCCGACGTGCAGCGTCACTTCACCAAAGTTCACGCCATCCTCGCGCAACCGCGCCAGCAGTGCCGCGTCAAAATGCAGCCCCGCCGTCGGTGCTGCGACCGCGCCGGCGTGTTTGGCATAAACGGTTTGATAACGTTCCACGTCACTCGCCTCGGGCGGGCGGTGAATGTACGGCGGCAGCGGCACCTGACCGGCGCGCTGCATTAAATCAGCAAAATCAACGGTTAACGCTTGTAACTCAAACAGGTCGTCGTGCCGCTCGCCCACCAGTAACCAGTCGTGCCGTTCACCAGTAACCAGTTGCAAGCGCGTCGCGGGGCGCAGCGGTTTATTTGCCCGCAAGTGCGCCAGCGCGGTGTGACTGGAGAGCAGGCGCTCGATCAAAATTTCCACCCGCCCGCCCGTTGCTTTACGCGCCATCAGCCGCGCCGGCAGCACCCGCGTGGCGTTGAATATCAATAGATCGCCGGGGTGTAATAACGCGGGTAAATCGGTGAACTGGCGGTCGGTCAATTCACCCGTAGCGCCGTTTAAGGTTAATAACCGGCTGGCGCTGCGTTCGGGCAATGGGTATTGGGCAATTTGCGCAGCGGGCAGATCGAAATAAAAATCGCGGCGGGTGAGCATGGGCGTTGTAATTAAAACCGGCGTTGCACAATTGAGCTGTCAAACATCAGTTGATTAAATGGATCACATTGGAAACCAATCATCATTTAATACATCAGCAGGTGAATAGGGGAATTGCAGTGGAAAATGCGCCGGCGGCAACCCTGTTTCTTTACTCGCTAATTGCACTCCATCCGTATAGGCTGCCGCAATTGCATCTGCCATAAAAGTGTGCAAACTCGGACTATCTTGCAACACGTCACGAATGCGCAATCGCTGTTCCAGAATAGAGCCGCGCCATGAACCACAGCGATGAGTTGGTTGAGAGTGCCATTTCAATAGATGTGCTAATAAGATTTTTAAGCGGCTGATCAATTCACGGCGATCACGGCGCCCCATGCTGTCTAATTCCTCGATTAAATGCGCGACATCTAAGTCTTGAAACTGTCCCTGTTGCAAGAGCGCAATGGTGTGTTGTGTCCAGGCGTACAGATCACAGTCGTACAAAGTGGGCGTTGTCATTATTCACATTGCCGATCAGTTTTGATAGACTCTCAATACAGCGTAATGTAATGATTCATTCGTGAGCGGGGCTATCTGCAACTAAACATTTATTGATGTCAGAATCGGATTTTCTTATTGCAGAAACTGTCAGCGAGCAGCGCAACCGTGACACAGCTGCATTGCCGCACTCACCGCCCAAAACCATGCTGCGCGAGAAATTCCGGCGTGATCGCGCTGGCCGCTTCGGTGACGCGACAACCCGCGCCGTGACCGTGCAACAGGCGTTCCAAATAGCGGGCGATCAAATCCACTTCGACGTTGACTTGAGTGCCGACGCGGTAATCATCAATGATGGTGTGCGAGCGGGTGTGTGGCACGACGTTGAGCGCAAATGCGGCATCGGCGACGTCGTTGACCGTCAAACTCACGCCGTCCACGCAAATCGAACCTTTGCGGGCAATGTAGCGCGTCAAGTCGGGTGATACCGCGATGCGCAGGCGGAGTGAACGGGCATCGTCGCGGCGCTCGATAATCTGCCCAATGCCGTCAACGTGACCGCTGACCAAATGCCCGCCCAACGGCGTGGCGAGCGTCAACGCCAATTCAACATTCACCCGCGCCCCGCTGGTCAAGTTACCAAGCGTGGACAGCGCCAGCGTTTCCCGCGACACGTCGGCGGTAAACCCGTGCGCGGTCAACGCAATTGCGGTTAAACACACGCCGTTGACCGCAATACTGTCGCCCGGGTGCGCGGCGGTTAAATCCAACGCGGTGCAGCCGACGGTCAAACGCACGTCACCCGAGCGCGGCTCGCGGCAAACAACCTGTCCAAGTGCTTGAATAATGCCAGTAAACATACGGTGAAATCGAGAAAATGTCTGCCATGCAGCGGTCACTTTAACCCGCTTTGGCGTTGAAACCAACCAGCGTGTCACGTTGGATGTGGCACAAATCCACTGCCCGGCGCATCATTTAAATGCAAATAACCCGCCCGCACCAGCGGCGCCGCGCCCAAATCACGCGCCAACCAATCGGACGTCGCCAAACCCTGCGCCAACGTCCGCGGCATAACTGTTTGATTTAACACAGATTGTTCGGCAATGATCGCCGCCGCCACCTGCGCCGTCGCCCAAATCCCCGCCGCCGATTCCAGCACACTCGTCACCACCACCTCGACGCCGCCCGCCAGCGCCGCTTCTGCCAGCGCCAACGTCGGACGCAACCCACCCAGCGCACTCGGTTTTAGCACCACCCGCCGCACCGGCACGGTCAACGGCGCTGTCCACCAGTCGCGCCGCGCCAGTGACTCGTCCAGTGCTAGTGCAAAATCGCACTGTTGCTGAAGTGCAACAAGCGCCGCGTCGGTCGGCTGGGCAAGCGGCTCTTCCAAAGATTCAATTGGTAAATCAGCCTGTTGCAGTGCCCTGATCGCCTGCTGCGCCGTGTCAACATCCCACGCCTGATTGGCATCCAACCGCAACTGCCCGTCACTGGGTAGCGCGGCCGCGACAGTGTGTAACCAACGCAACTCGTCAGCCAGCGGCGCTATCCCGACCTTGAGTTTGAACACCCGAAAACCGAGCGCCGCACTCGCGGTCACGGCCGCGGCGGTCTGTTTCGACACCGCCCCGAGTGCTGCGTTGACTGGAATACATTGAATTTCAACCGCTTGCGCACTCAACCAACCGCGCAGCGGCCAGCCGCGCAATTTGGCACACAGATCGAGCAGCGCCGTCTCCACCGCGCAATCGGCCGCGGGCGCCGCGCTCGGCACTGCCGCCGCCAACTCAGCCAGTGCCGCGTAGATTGCCGTCAAATCGTCAGCAACCGCGCTGAGTTGCCCGACGCGCTGCTGCCAGTGGTGCAAACGCGACACTGTTGCGGCGGGCGCCTCAGTTCCCGCCGCCGGCAGCGGGGCGGCGTCGCCATAACCGCAATCGCCCGCCGCCGCAATGCGCACCAACCAGCCGGCGCGCTGCCATTGCCGCTCGTGCGCGCTCTGCCACGCGGCAATGAACGGAAGTGAATAGGATTTGAATGAAAGGTGAATAGACAAAAGACCTGAATAGTGGGATAAATCTTAGCGGTCGCTCAGGTCATTATTTTAATCGCAACATCATTAATAACCCAGGCGGGTTTATTGCAATGGTGATGGCGCCCGCCCCGGCTTAATTAACGCACTTGCCCCACCCGTCACCTGATTAAACTGGCGGGTAATGCGTGCCACATAATTGCGCGTTTCGGTATAAGGCGGAATGCCGGCGTATTGATCCACCGCCCCTTCCCCCGCATTATAAGCCGCCAACGCTAATTCAATTGCACCATGATAGCGGCGTAATAACCAACTTAAATACATCATGCCGCCAATTAAATTACTCTTGGCATCCCATACGTCAGTCACACCAAACCGCGCCGCGGTCGCGGGCATCAATTGCATTAAACCCTGCGCCCCGGCGGGGGATTCAGCACGCGGATTAAAGTTTGATTCAATCGCAATTACCGCCATCACTAATTCAGGATGCAAATTAAAATGCGGGGCAAATGTGCGCACCAGCGTTTCGATTTGCACCACTCGTTCCGGCGCCGCCGTAATACGCGGTATTGTCGGCAATGGCGGCGGGTATAATAAACGTTCACAGGTCGTATCCGCCTGCGGCTGTATTCCAACGAGCAGTTTTAATAAATGTTTTGCTTGATGATCGCCGGCCGCCGCGGCGCGTGTTAACCAGCCGGCCGCCCGTTCAGGATGACGCGCTACACCATGACCACTGAAATATAACCAGCCCAATTCATAATAGGCTGACGCCTGCCCCCGCGCCGCCGCTCGGCAATAAGTCAATAGAGTAGTTTCAATATCATTACTCCGCGACGGCTGCCGCACTGGCGGTGAAATTTTATAGCTCGGTGGCGCCTGTCGCCATAATGCAATTGGCAAACCACGCGCTTCAGCAGCCACGACAGGATTGTTAATAACAATGCTCCAACTGGCTAATAACCCAGTCAAAAACCAAATGAAGTGGTGCTGCATTATCATTATTAGTACGACATTGCGAGAGCGCGACATAACTGGAACTAAACCGAATTAAACCGAATTAAACCGTGCGTAAACTGTATACCACAGTTGCCCGCTGTATTCGTGCAGCGCATAATAACTCATTAACAATGCTTGAGCAGTTGGCAAAACATCATCCCACTTGAATTGGCTATTTTTATCATAAGCAAATCCCGTCGGGGCGGGAATCACTTCAATACCAACACGTTCAAACGCGGCAACCGCTCGGGGCAAATGCCACGCATGAGTGACTAATAAAATGGTTTTAATATGATGTGCAGTTAACCAGTCCGCCGTGAATTGAGCATTTTCTCGTGTATTAACACTTTGCTCCTCCATTGCCATTACCGGCACGCCAAATTCTTCGCGTAATGAATGCGCCATCAACTGGGCTAAACTGTGCGTATCATTCGCACATGAACCGCCGGAAACTATAATAGGCAAGTGCGTTTGACGGTATAGCCACGCCGCATAACGCAAGCGTTGTAAAGTCAATTTACCGACAACGGGTTGACCAAATTCTGGGGCATTGGTGATCTGATCGGCGCTTAAAACGACAATCGCTTTGGCGGGGGTGTGTATTAAATCAGTCGCTTTAAGCGCAGGGTAAGGTTCTAATCCCGCCATGAGTAATGCTGACACGACGGGCAAGGATAATGCACCTAAACTGAATGTTGCCGTCCACATTATAAAACGCTGTATTCGTAGCGACCTTGACCATAATAAGCCGATTAACAACAAAACGAGAATATTGGCGGGTGGTAATAAGAGTTGTTTAAAGAACAAATACATGAAAGCAAACGACAATTAAGCAGCACTACTACTGCCACCGCCGCGTAAATGTTCTTCTAATTCTATAAAGCTCGGCCGTAATTCAGCAGTCATAGTTTTACGACCAAATTCAACGGCCATTTGTGGATTATAACCTTGAAAATTAGCCAGAATACACGCCCGCAAACAGGATAATAAACGTGTTTCTTCATCAGCTAATCGTTCCATAAACACTGCCATTGGGCCGACAAATGCGTATGCGCCTAAAATACCAGTGAAAGTACCCACTAATGCTGCCGCGACCAATTTACCAATTTCTTCTAATGGGCCGTCAAGTGCAGCCATAGTATGCACAATACCTAATACCGCCGCGACAATACCAAATGCGGGTAAGCCATCGGAAACGCGCTGCACGGCATGGGCGGCAGCAGCAGCTTCATGATGATGCGTATTGATTTCAATATCCATTAGATTATCCAATTCAAATGGATTCATGCTGCCACTCACGGCAAGGCGCATGTAATCACACACAAACTCAACCGCGTGATGGTTTTCTAATATCTTGGGATATTTCTGAAACAGTGGACTTTCTTCTGGCTCTTCAATATCTGATTCAATCGCCATCAAACCTTCTTTACGCGCTTTGACAAATAACTCATACATAAAACCCAATACATCGAGGTAATCATCTTGTGAATACGTTTTTCCAGAAAATAAACGGGGAACTGCTTTGAATGATTGCGCTACCACTGACATCGGGTTTGAGATTAAAAAACCGCCAAAGGCTGCACCAATCAAAATTATGAATTCAAACGGCTGCCAGAGGGAAATGATGTGACCACCCTGCGCGGCAAAACCGCCTAATACCGATGCAAAAATGATGATAGTGCCAATGATTGCCTTCACGTTATGTTCATCCTCAAAAATATCTGAATGATGCTGAAGTTTTAGAACAGGTTTGGTGTACTTTATGATGCGTTGATAACGCGACAGCTACACACCTGAATTGGAATGATTATGCGTGATTATTTTTATTGCTAATGTGACCGCTGTTGAATTAACACTCGGGCATGTCAGTATGGTGCGCATTCACATCTATAAATCCAGACACCGTTCCTAACAATTACTATTAAGTTATGGTAAATAGCAATTAAAATTGAATAATTGGTGCGCAAGGGGGGACTCGAACCCCCACGGAATAATCCACTGGAACCTAAATCCAGCGCGTCTACCAGTTCCGCCACTCGCGCAAGTATATTCACGATTACGGCGCACTATTTTAGCTTAAAATAGCTCACAGCGCACACACAAATTTGTACCCAAGTTGCACATTAATCGGATAACATATACGCTTGTAGTGGGTTGATTGTCAGTGAGCTAATTGGGTATCCTCTGAATAGAGGATGCTATGTGCAATAGATCATCAGATCATTAATTTTCCATACATTTTGGCGCTATTCAACAATCAAGTTGAGTCCAAAATTCATGTTATTATCAACCTTGTTATGAATGATTTTTGCCTCCGATAAACATTGAAAAGCATAGTCACACAATCATATTTTGATTAGGAATAACAGCATGTATCATTCAGTTTTTTCTCAACACCCTGTCAGCCATCAACTATTTTTTGCATTACCCGTGTTTGTCATATTATTTATAATGGCCGCTTCGAGTCAGGCAACAGAAGCACCCCGGGTTATTCGTTCCGTGCCAAGCGCCATTAGTCCTATTGCGCACAGTCGTCGTATTAATAATGACGTCAATCCAGTGTTTGATCAAATTGATGACATCCGCCCTCTTTTACCAATCATTACGGTATCGCGCAATCAAGCGCAAATTGACGCACAACAAAATGCGGCAACAACCAATCCACCGACTATTGGTATTCCAATAGATTTGCCTGAACTAAATACAGATGATGCGGTACAACGTGTATTTGCGCACTATACTTTGCCAAATAACGAACAGTTGTTTGGAATACGCATTGATGCCACCGCCGCGGTCGGTGTGCGATTGGGATTATTGATTGATGAGTTGCCAGATACGGCACAAATTGCTTTTTTTGATAGCGAAGCAGCAACGCCAATCGCTCCGCCGCGTACGGGTGCTGATATTAATCATTTAATTCAATTAAATCAAGCGGGCGGTGACACGTCTACTGCCAGCCGTACTTATTGGAGTCCGACCATTTTGGGTGAACAAGCAATCGTGTTTATTTATTTACCAGCGGACGTTCATTCCGATGCAATACGGATACACATTCCACAATTAAGTTATCTTTTTCAAAACCCAGTGAGCAGTGTCCGTGCCGCTGCATCCTGTCATTTAGATGTGAGTTGCTATAGCGATTGGAGTAGTGCTGCCAGCGCCGTCGCTTCGATCATATTTACTGAAAACGGCAGCAGCGTGATCTGTACGGGTGCATTATTAAATGATACGGATGATAGCAGTTTTATTCCATATTTTTTAACTGCAAATCACTGCATTAACACACAAACCGTTGCTTCGACATTAGAAACTTATTGGTTTTATCAATCGAACGGATGTGACAGCAGCATAACGGATAGTCGCTACACTTATCAAAGTGGCGGTGCGCAATTGCTATATAACAATAGCGAAACTGATACTGCATTCATGCAGTTGAATACGCAACCACCCGAGGGAATTACCTATCTTGGTTGGACAAATGCTGAATTAACCATCGGCGATCAAGTCACGGGTATTCATCACCCATTCAGTAGTTGGAGAACGCTGCCGTATTCTGATCTAAAAAAGATTAGCTTTGGGCAAATAAGCGATTATCTTAATTGTACCAGTAGTTTGGATTATTATAATTGCTTACCCAGCACCACCGCCAATGCGGATCATATTCAAGTCATTTGGTCAGGCGGGGTGACAGCAACAGGTAGCAGTGGCTCACCATTATTAAACGTCAACAGCCAAGTGGTTGGTCAATTACACGGCGGCACATCAAGCTGTTATTATTCAAACAGCCCAGATGAATACGGACGTTTTGACACTGCGTACTACGCCGCATTATATCAATGGCTAGATAGCGATGGCGCTCCTCCCGTCACGCCAGTATTACCCGCTATTCCATTAAACGTATTCGCTAGTGATGGGAGCTATACTGGCAAGGTGCGGGTCAGTTGGGAAGCAGTTAATAGCGCCACATCTTATCAAGTGTTTCGCTGCACATCATCTTCTATTAACACCTGTGGCAATGGTTATGTGACTAGCAATAGCACCTATGATGATTATTCTGCCAGAATAAGAACGCGTTATTATTATCGTGTCAAGGCGTGTAATACCGCCGGTTGTAGTGATTATTCTGATTACAACACCGGCTACAAAAGATTGCGTTTATGGTTTTTTTGAACGGTTATGAAACATCTATCAATCAGGTACTACGACTGTGCAATTTATTGATTTGCAAACCCAATATCATTTAATTCAACCTCAATTGATGGCGCGTTTGACCAACGTTTTAGAATGCGGTCAATACGTCATGGGCGCCGAAGTTGCTGAATTAGAACGTAAATTGGCTGAATTTGTGGGCGTTGACTATTGCATCACCATGTCGAGTGGCACGGATGCGTTATTAGCCGCACTGTTGGCGTTAGAGATTCAAGCGGGTGACGAAGTCATTACTACAGCGTTCAGTTTCATTGCGACGGCTGAGGTCATTTCACTGATTGGTGCTGTTCCAGTATTTGTTGATATTGATCCCGCAACTTATAATATCGCGCCGGCGTTAATTGCACAGGCGATCACTCCAAAAACTAAAGCAATTATGCCGGTGTCATTATATGGACAATGTTATGCAATTGAAGCAGTTAATCAAATTGCTGCCACACATCATTTGCCAGTGATTGAAGACGGGGCGCAAAGTTTTGGGGCGGTCTTTAATGGTAAAAAATCGTGTGGTTTAACCACCATTGGTTGTACGTCGTTTTTTCCTTCAAAACCATTAGGTTGCTATGGTGATGGTGGCGCCTGTTTTACTAATGATGCCAATTTAGCATTAGCGTTAACTCAAATTCGCAATCATGGACAAGAACATCGTTATTATCATTCTCGCGTGGGAATTAATGGCCGATTGGATACCTTGCAAGCAGCAGTTTTATTAGCAAAACTAGAGCAGTTTCCAGACGAAGTTAAACAGCGGGCGGTGATTGGACAGCGTTATTCAGACCTGTTTCAACAGCACGGCGCTTATTCCACGAATCAAGCATACACCGGCGTCTTAACGCCTTATATTGCGCCAGAGAATCATTCGGTATATGCGCAATACACTATTCAAATAGATGAGCGTCAATCGGTTATCACAGCGCTTGAACAACAGGGCATTCCCACTGCGATTCACTATCCTCTACCATTAACACAGCAACCGGCATTAATGCAGTATTCGGCGAATGGCTCTGTACCAAATAGTGATTATGCCGCCACTCGGGTATTAAGTTTACCCATGCACCCGTATCTCACCAGTGCAGATCAAGAACGTATTGTCAATGCGGTGATTGCTGCGTGTTAGCAAGTGACATCCGTTATTAAAATATTATCGGGATAAAAGTCATCATCCAATAATTGTGCCGCGCTATAGGGGCAGGTGTCGGGAAAAGTTGTTAATGGCAGGCGCGTTTCTTTATGCGCCAGTTTAACAGCGGTAGAATAACTGCCTGCAATCACTTCATTGATTAAAGGTTTTAGTCCTGGTGATTGTTGAAATAAGTCAGCAATTTGGTTGCGTTGCTCAATAATAGTAGCGCGCCAACTATCCCCTTTGAATTCACGCCAGCGGTCAGCAAGTGTTTGGTATTGAAACTGCCATTTGAGTAAATGGGCAATTAACACTAATAAGCGGCTGTGCAATTCACGGCGGTCACTTTTGCTCATATCGCTTAATTCTTCTAATAAATGTTCTATGTCCAATTCGGCGAAGCGGC
>NZ_JABVCQ010000036.1 GCF_014145225.1 Thiospirillum jenense | reverse complement strand
ACGCACCACTGTCTCGCAGCGGCTGCCGCTGACCGTGCGAATGATGTCGAGTTCATGCAAATAGAGATGAATCAATTGTTGGGACATGAAGCATCCAATAGCGCTATTATGATCGTTCCTACATTTCAGCGTAGCAACGATCAACTAATCATCAAATCAATAAAAAAGGCGCTGGCAAATTGCACAGCGCCTTAATTGAACCGTCAATTAAACGGTATTGAACTGACTAGGCTTCCGAGGCAATCTTGCCCAATTGGTCACGCCAGCCCGGGAATAACTTATCAGCATCATGTGGGAATGAAGTGAATGCCCGCGCAAATTCTTTATGCTCTTTTGCCCACGCAATTGGATCAGCGCCCGCTTTCCAGCATTCATATGCCTGCCGCAATGAACGCGCACCGGCGGCGGGTGAATCAATATGACCATAAGCACCACCGCCGGCGGTATTAATCACATTGCCGTGACCGAGATTTTGGAAGAAACCAGGTAAGCGTAGTGCATTCATTCCGCCTGAAATAATCGGCGTAGTCGGCTTCATGCCATACCATTTTTGGAAATAAACTGGCCCCTGACATTCATCGCGTTCAATCATATACGCAATGATTTTATCATCGCCTTCGCCTTCCATTTTGCCATAGCCCATCGTGCCAACGTGAATACCCGAAGCACCTTGCAAGCGGCTCATTTTAGCTAATACAAATGCGGTATAACCGCGCTTGGCACTGGGTGAAGTAATGGCGCCGTGACCAGCACGGTGATAATGCAAATATTGATCGGGGTATTGGCGCCGAGCGGTCGTGACCATGCCCGGCCCGCCAACATAACCATCCACTAAAAATGCCAGTTTATCGGCATCAGAACCGAATACTTCTAATGCAAAATCCGCCCGCGCACACATTTCAAAATGATCGTCAGCGGTGATGTTCATTGAGAACAATTTGGCTTCACCGGTTTCATCCTGCGCCCGCTTCATGGCGTCATACACCAGCGGCATGACCTGTTTAATTGGGGCAAAGGTTTGATTACCTTGCGGCTCATCATTTTTAATAAAATCGCCGCCGAGCCAGAATTGATACGCCGCTTGCGCGAATGGTTGCGGCCGCAAACCTAATTTGGGTTTAATAATAGTGCCGGCAATATAACCGCCATCCGTTACCGACCGCCCTAAAATACGCCACAAATCGTGAATACCTTTCGATGGCCCGTCGAATAATTGAATCGCACGCGGCGGCACCCAAAAATCAACCATCTTGGCATATTCAATATCGCCCATGCCTTGATTATTACCAATAGTGAGGGTCAAAAATGACACCAACATCATGCGCCCGTCAGTCACGTTACGATCAAATAAATCCAGCGGATAAGCAATACGCATATCCTCGGTCGCTTCATCAATGTAATACACCAGCGCATCCACGCCTTTGGTGAAATCATCCGTCGTGCAGACTTCAACATTCGTGCCGGTGGATGATTCAGCAGCGAAATGGGCGGCGGCTTCCAAATAACCGGTGCCGGCCTTGGGTTTCATTTTGTATGCGCAGAGAATGTGCTGCCCGCCGGCAATTAAATCGGCTTCTTTCAGGCTTAAATCGGAATAACGTGCTGACTGGTCAAGTGACATGTCTTTAATTCTCTTGTGTATTAAGTGGTGGAAAGTACAATTTTGATGACAGTCGTGCAGCTAACGCAGCTAATTAACCGTCAGCCATCCGTTTAAGCGAATTGATACCAACTGTGTGCGTGAATCGGCGCGGGTAAATCATCAAAATAATCATGCCGTATTGTTTAGCACGGCGCATGGTTAATAATGCCAGTGCTTGAGTGCGTATGCAATATCACTCCCTGTCAATCGCCGCCGCTTCACGACTGCTATCGTCACTGTTGCGCGATTGATACAGTCGTATTTTCAAATAAACTGGGATAATCGTTTGGATCATAGATTCCGTATTGACAACGCAGACCCGACCATGTCCAACACCACCACCCTCACCGTTTTGATTTTGGCCGCGCAAGCCGCCCGCGCTGAAGAATTATTCGCCACGTTGCGTCAAGCGCAATTGCCGGTGCGCGGTTCATTTACGCAACAGCCACACAAATTGGTGCGCGCCCACCACTGCGATTTGGTGATTGCCGCGCTTGCCACCGAGTTACCCGCCACCGCCATCACCGAGCATTACGTCAACTTGGGGCGGGATTTGCCAATGGTGGTGGTGTGCGATGGCACGCAAGACCCCAGCGCCGTGTTGACGCTGCTGAGTGCCGGCAGTAGTACCCTCGTCCACGCCGGCGACGAGGCGGCGCTGATCCGTGCAGTGCGCCGCGAGTGGAAATTGCGCGCCATGGCCGGACAAATTGAACAATTACGCGCTCGGTTGAAATTGAGTGAACATGAAATTCACGAATTAATTGGGCAATCCACCACGCCGACGGCACGGGTGCGCGACACCAACGGTCAGCATCTGGACGCCAATGCCGCGTACCGTTCACTGTTTGGCATTCCCGAGGGGACGGCGTTGGAAAGCACCGCGCTGTTGGATTTGGTCGCCCCCGAGTACCGCGATGCGATGCGGTCGCTGATTGACAATAACGAAGCCCGCGGGCGCGCCCCCGAGCTGGATTCGGCTTCGGCCGCCGTCAGCCAGACCCAAACGGCCACCTTCACCGCCACCGACGGGCGCAGTTTTGCCGCGCAGGTGCAAGCCACGCCGGATGTGCAGGAGGAGGTGACGTGTTTGCAGGTGCGGCCGCTCGAGAGCGTCATTCCCGCCACAGTTGCCCCAGCGCCACACATAGAGACATCGCCGGCGGTCTCCGCGCTGGCGGCGCAATTAATTGTCCCACCGCCGCCCGAAACGGTGGACAGCGCCTTGATTGCGCAAATCGAGCGCGCCCTCGCCAGCGACGGGTTTAAATTGGTGTTTCAACCAATTGTCAGTTTGCATGGCGACAGCCAAGAATTGTATAGCGTGTTATTGCGTTTATTAGATGATAACCACGCCTTTCGCGTGGCAGATGATGTATTAGAATCAGCAGCGCAAGCCGGACAGTTACCCGAAGTGGATTATTGGGCAATTCGCAAAGCATTAGCGGTATTAAATGTGCGGCGGCAATTAGGGCAGCGGGCGCATTTTTTTCTCAGTTTATCGGCAGCAGCACTTGCCGATGACCAATTTCTCATTTGGCTTTGTGATCAATTGCGTGAACATGGGGTGCGCGGCAGTTGGTTGAGTTTTCAAATTAACGAAAGCGCCGCTCGCGCCATGCCCGAATTAACCGAACAATTAGCATTAGGATTAAAACAAATCAAAAGTCGGCTGGTGCTGGCGCAGTTTGGTTTAAATCCCGATTCCGAATTGTTATTAACCAATCACACCATTGATCTAGTCAAATTCGCTCCGAGTCTCACACAAGATTTAATTGCCGATTCATTCAAACCGGGACGCTTGCGTCATTTAGTGCAAAGCGCCAAACATGCCGGCGCCCGCACCATTGCGGTTGGCGTTGAAGATGAAACATCACTCGGGTTTATTTGGACGGCGGGTGTTGCCTATGTGCAGGGACATTTACTCGGACGGCCGTCCTCGGTATTTGATATTGGCGATTGATGATCCACGGCACCAATTAAAGAGACGCCGGCGCTTGACATGACAGAGTGAATTTAAATTCACTCCCGCGATTTAATTCACTCGTCACCCAAATATTGCCGCCATTGAGCGTGACAAATTCTTTGCAAATTAATAACCCTAAACCGGTACCAGATTCACCCGCCGTCCCGCGTGTAGAAACGTGACTGTCTAAATAAAACAGCCCCTGCTGCGTTGCGGCACTCATCCCAACGCCATTATCTGCCACCGTCACTTCCACCTGATCGCCGCATATTGTTGTATTTAATGTGATCATGCCATTTGGCCGTGAAAATTTAATTGCATTTGTCAATAAATTACGCAGCACCGTTTTAATCATTTCCACGTCAACCCACACCGTCTTATCCGCTTGGGTGCGATCAATTATGGTCAGTTGTTTTAATTGCGCCGTGCTATTGACCAATGCAATACACTCGCGCACCAAAAACCCCAACTTGACGGCCTCGGGATGAAACGGTACCCGCTTTTGTTGAGTGCGCGCCCATTGCAATAAATTCTCTAATAACGCATAGGTATTTTTAGACGTTTCATACATGATGTTAATGCTGGAATCAAATGTTTCTTGATCGCATGATTCACGTTGATTTTTTAATAAATCAGAGAAAAATAACAACGCATTAAATGGCGTTCTTAAATCATGGGCGAGAATTGAAATGAACTTATCTTTGGTCGTATTCAATTCGGCAAGTTGCAGCGTATTTTGTTTTTGTTGACTAATATCTTGAAATGCAATCAACACGCTCTCTTTATCATGCGCGGCGAGTTTAGGATATTTTGTGATCGTCGCATGGATCCAAACAACCTGTTGTGATTTTTTATGAATCAAGCGCAATTCCGTATTCACAAATTGCACAGTTTCGTTCAGTACATCGGCAAGCATAGCATCAGTCTGTTGCACATCATCCGGATGTAGCAACTGTCGGAACTCACTCCCAATCACGGCGTGTTTTGAATATCCATGAATCAGTTCAGCATTGCGATTCGTGAATAATTGTACGCCATCACGATCAATAATCGTAAATCCAGCCAGCGACGTACTGACAATCGCATCCAGTTGTGCTTGATTAGCAATTAATTTGGTTTTGCTACTAATCAATTGCGTTTGAATAGATTTTAAGTGATTAATTAACACGACTAAGATTAGCCCGGAAATATGCAACCCAATGATAATAAGGTCAAGCTGCATGAAGGTTTCAATACGATTGCTATACAAAAAATTCACCTGACTAAAAGCAACCGCAACAAACGCGGCAATAGTCATGCTCAAAGCGGATAAGGCAAATGTTTCAGTGCGCACCTGTGCTGCAAATAAAAACGTGATGGGAAAAAGAAACATTAAAACGATAAAAGTATAGCGGCTATCCAGCACTTGCGTGAATTTAAATAGTAAAAAAACCGCTATAAATACCAGCAGCGCCGTTAATAACTCCTTAGTCATGTTGGTTTTGAAATACTGTTTTTTCTTGAACCACAATAGTAGGATAGGTACAATGCTGAGTTGTCCAATCACATTGCCCGCCCACCATGCAAAAATGGATTGTAAAAAAACAATTGATTGAATAGTGCCGCTAGATAATAGCGCCAAATTACTTAAAATAGCAGATGTTGGTTGTAACACCAACGCAATTAAACCTGCTAGTAACAAAACATCTTTTGGAGTGCGAAAACGTGGTGAAATGCGCAATTTACGAAATAAGAAACGGCCGAATATGGCTAATGTTGCATTGGTTAATCCAATGGCAATAGCGGTTTCTAAAGGCAAACTTGAACTCAGTGCAAGACTGAATTGACCAGCAAATACACCAATCGCCATTAGGTTGCCAAACAAAATGGTTGACGCGAGACTGATGCCTTCTGAAAAAAATGGTACGTTAGTCACAATCTCATTGGAAACTGACATAAAAAATGCGAGTTTTCCAAATAAAAAGTAGGTAAAAGCAACCGTCAAAATATTGAGGATTTGATTATAAAAACCCTGATCTTTTATTTTATTCATTGCAACATCTCAATAAAGGTGATCGTGTTAAAAAATTGTGTTCGACGATTGACACAATCTATTTGCCTATCGGAGTTAAACAGCGCTGTATAACAATACATAAATCTGGGTTTTTAATTGCAATGTTGATAAATAGAGTACACTATTTTTAATACGCTACCTCACTGAGGCGAGCGCATCAGATTCTGCCCTGACTATCATTGATATTAAATGCAAGCCTACCAAATGAATGGATTATCACTATCAAAATAATTCATACCATACCGTTCTATCCACATCTATTTGTCACTTGCTGATTAACGCGCAGATTGCTAGATTAGTCAGTACAAAATTTTTCGGGTTTTGATAGTCACTTTCGCCGCCATTCCGCGTTGCCGCCACCTTTCCCCATTGCCAGACTTGGCACCGTCTCCGTCGTAACTGGTTGAAGTCTGCCGGTGCCGCTGGCAAGGAAAGCGCGTCGAAACCCGCAACTACTCACTGTTGGACGTTTTTAAGGTACTACACTGATGTTTTTTAGACGCATTCGCGGCCTCTTTTCCAACGACCTGGCGATTGATCTGGGCACTGCTAACACATTGATTTATGTAAGAGGACGCGGCATTGTCCTCAACGAACCGTCGGTCGTGGCCATTCGCCAAGATCACGATGGCGGGCGCAAAACCGTCGTTTCCGTCGGCGAGGATGCCAAAGCGATGCTGGGACGCACCCCACAAAACATCACCGCCATTCGCCCGTTGAAAGATGGCGTAATTGCCGATTTCACCGTCACCGAAAAGATGTTGCAATACTTCATTCATAAAGTACACGAAAGCCGCATGATTCGCCCCAGTCCCCGCGTATTAGTATGCGTTCCCTGCGGTTCAACCCAAGTTGAGCGCCGCGCTATTAAAGAATCCGCCGCCGGTGCTGGGGCGCGTGAAGTATATTTAATTGAAGAACCAATGGCAGCGGCTATTGGTGCCGGCTTACCCGTCGCCGAGGCGCGTGGCTCAATGGTATTAGACATCGGCGGCGGCACCTCCGAAGTTGGCGTCATTTCATTAAATGGCATCGTCTATTCACAATCCGCCCGCATCGGCGGCGATACCTTTGATGATTCAATTATTAACTATGTGCGCCGCAATTATGGCACCTTTATTGGTGAAGCAACCGCCGAGCGCGTAAAACATTCTATTGGTTCAGCCTTCCCCGGCAGTGAAGTATTAGAAATAGAAGTCAAGGGTCGCAACCTTGCCGAAGGAATGCCGCGTAGCTTTACATTAAATAGCAACGAGATTCTCGAAGCCCTGCAAGAACCATTATCGGGCATTGTCAGTGCCGTGAAAATTGCATTAGAACAAACCCCACCTGAACTCGGCTCTGATGTCGCCGAACGCGGAATTGTCATTACAGGCGGCGGCGCCTTATTACGCGATATAGATCGGTTATTAGCCGAAGAAACTGGTTTGCCGGTTGTCATTGCTGAAGACCCACTCACCTGCGTCGCCCGCGGCGGTGGCAAAGCATTAGACATGATGGATGAACGTGGTCTGGACTTCTTTGCCAGTGAATAAAATATTCATGCTGATTAATTAATAGACTATGGCAATGACAGCGAATATGAACTCAGGCTTACTCACTCAACGGTTACGTTTGTGTCGGCAATGAAACCGCTGTTTAATCGTGGCACCTCAGCAACGGCACGGCTTGCTTTAACCGTGCCGTTGTCATTGTCATTGCTCGTTGCCGATCTGCATTATCCGCAATTAGATTTATTACGTTCGACCTTATCCGTTGTCGTGTTTCCATTGTACTATCTTGCCGCATTACCCGCCCGTTTAGGCGAAACACTTGAAGGGCGCTTGGCGGATGAAAAACAACTGCGTTTGAACAATGCACAATTACACAATGATAATTTGATTTTACAAGCGCAATTGCAAAAATATGCTGCATTAGAAGCCGAAAATCAGCGGCTACGTAATTTATTAGGGTCAGCATTCAAAGTTGGTGAGCGGGTTTTAATTGCAGAATTGCTTGAAGTTGATTTAGACCCATACCGCCAACAAGTTCTAGTAGATAAGGGTGAAAACGCCGGTGTTTTCATTGGTCAACCGGTGTTAGATGCGCAAGCGGTGATGGGGCAAGTCATTCGCACCAATCCCTTGACCGCCACCGTCTTGTTAATTACCGACGCCGCCCATTCTTTACCCGTTCAAGTCAATCGAAATGGGCTGCGGGCGATTGCAACGGGTACCGGCATTATTAACCAACTTAATTTACTTCATTTACCCAAAAAAGCCGACATCCGCCCCGGTGATTTATTAGTCACGTCAGGATTAGGCGGCGTTTTTCCACCAGGCTACCCAGTTGCGCGGGTCACTGAAGTACGCGCTGAATCAGGCGAACGTTTTGCAACGGTCATTGCCGAACCGACAGCACGTTTAGAACGCAGCCATGAAGTGTTATTAGTTTGGTCAGCGCCATCAACCTCCCCTTCTTTATTACCTGACACAAATACACCAGCGGTTTCATCAACTAACCCTCCCGCCGCCACCACCACGACACCCTAATCATGTTAATACGACGTGATACTGGCATCATCATTGCAACACTCATCATTGCATTATTATTAACCGTCTTACCTATGTCCGATTGGTTGCTCTATTTTCGCCCGCAGTGGGTTGCGTTATTATTGATTTTTTGGATTCTGACATTACCAACCCGCGTTGGCGTATTCTGGTCTTTTTTCATGGGTTTAATGTTGGATGTCACTGCCGGCACCTTGTTGGGTCAACATGCCCTCAGTTTTTCTATCATGGGTTATCTCGTCGTTGAATTACAGCAACGCCTACAATTATTTCGTGCTTGGCAACAAGCCTTATCCGTTTGGTTATTATTAACATTAGAACGGCTATTATCACTTTGGGTACTGGGCGCCGCCGGACAACCAACTCCCGCCCTCTCCTATTGGTTTGCAACCTTTGTCGGTATGATCCTATGGCCCTGGTTAATGATTTTATTGCGCGATCTCACCCGCACTTTAGATATTACTTAAAACCGCTCATGCCCGACCGCTGCTGAATTAAACCCAACCGCCTGAGCAAATAACAACCATTGAAATTGCAATACAAAATAAACAGGTTAATGTCGGCATGATGGACTCGACGTTTAAGGATCCACGGCGCGCCAATCATTCATTTACCCGCCGCGCAGTAGTCGCCGCATTATTAGCCTTATCTTCATTCGGAGTCGTGATTGCGCGGTTAATTCATTTGCAAATCTTTAAACGTGAATATTTCAGCACCCTCTCCGAAGATAATCGCGTTAAAGTCGAACCCCTGCCACCGACACGCGGGTTAATTTATGACCGTAACGGCGTGTTATTAGCGGATAACACCCCCTCGTTTTCGCTGGTGATTATTCCAGGCAAGGTCACAGATATTAAAGCAACCATTGCCGAATTGAGTCAGCTAGTCACCATTAGCGACAATGATCGAGCGCGCTTTACCCGCCTATTAAGCCAACACCGCCGCTTTGATGGCGTACCTATTCGATTGGATTTGAATGAATTGGAATGCGCCAGTTTTGCCGTGCATGGGCATTTATTCCCGGGCGTGGAAATTCGCGCTGAGTTATTACGGCACTATCCATTCCGCGAACATACCGCACATGTTTTAGGTTATGTCGGCCGTATTAATGAAAATGAGGCAAAAAAGATTGATAAATCGGATTATGCTGGCACCAGTCATATTGGTAAAACTGGGGTTGAAAAAGCCTATGAAAATTTATTGCATGGCGAAGTGGGTCATCAACAGGTTGAAGTCAATGCACGCGGTCGTGTATTGCGCACCTTGAATGAAAAACCGCCGGTGTCAGGACACGATTTACATTTATTTCTTGATATTGATTTACAAATTGATACTGCCGCCGCAATGGCGGGGCAGCGCGGTGCGGTGGTGGCGATTGATCCGAATACCGGCGGCGTTTTAGCAATGGTTAGTATGCCAAGTTTTGATCCCAATCCATTCGTGGGCGGAATTGGTGTCACTGATTATGTCGCCTTACGCGATAATATTGACCGACCGCTGTATAATCGTGCAGTGCGCGGGCAATATCCACCCGCTTCGACGATTAAACCTTTTATTGGATTGGGTGGTCTAGTTAATAAAAACATTAGCTTTACTGAACGGCGTTATTGCGGTGGTTATTACCAATTACCCGGTCACGGACATAAATACCGCTGTTGGCGACGCGGTGGACACGGCACCCTAACAATGGAAGGCAGTATTGTTGAATCCTGTGATGTCTATTTTTATCGGTTAGCGCATGACATGGGCGTTGAACGATTAGATGAGTTTTTAGCGCATTTCGGTTTTGGCAATAAAACAGGCATTGATTTTGCCGATGAACTGGGTGGTTTATTACCATCGCCTGCTTGGAAACAGCGGGTGCGCCGTGAACCCTGGTTTCCGGGTGAAACACTCATTTTAGGCATTGGTCAGGGCGCATTTTTAGTGACGCCATTGCAATTAGCGGCGGCGACAGCGGCAATGGCCAATCACGGTCATTATTTGCGGCCGCGCATGGTTGCCACAACCCGCAATCCCACGACGGGCAATTTAGAACCCACTGCAATTAACGATCATCAAATTCCGGTGACGAATCATTATCATTGGAAAGCGGTAATTGAAGCAATGGCGCAGGTGGTTGAAGGACCGCGTGGCACGGCAAAACGTATTCGTAGTCCGTATTATCGCATTGCAGGAAAAACTGGGACGGCACAAGTGTTTACCATTGGTCAGAATGAACGTTACAACGAGGCACAGGTGGCTGAACGAATGCGCGATCATGCGTTATTTATTGCGTTTGCGCCAGTGGAGCATCCGCAAATTGCCGTTGCGGTCATTGTCGAAAATGGACGGCATGGTGGATCGGCGGCCGCCCCGGTAGCGCGTCAGGTCATTGATAGTTATCTATTAAAACGGCGGAGTTCATCTAACGAAACCCCAGCCACTGATGAAGACAGCAACGGTGATTAATCAATCCAGATCACCAAAGATGTTAGTTGACCTTCGGGTCAATACCACACCGGGGTTATTAGGGCGCCTGCATATTGATTTACCACTATTATTTGCACTACTTTTATTATGTACCGTTGGATTAGCGGTATTATTTAGTGCCACTGACCGCTCGGCTGACATGATTGAAAAGCAATTGCTGCGTTTAGGTTTAGCTTTTGGTTTGATGTTAATTATTGCGCAAATCAGTCCCGAGAAGTTGCGCCAATGGTCATTACCGTTATTTGTGATTGGCGTCATTATGTTAGTGGCCGTTGAAATTATTGGCGATATTGGCAAGGGCGCGCAACGCTGGTTAGATTTAGGGATCATTCGATTTCAACCATCTGAATTACTCAAATTGGCCGTGCCAATGATGTTGGCACGGTTTTTTGCGAGCGGCACATTACCACCGAGTTTGCCGCGAGTTTTTGGTGCCATTGTATTAACTGCCGTGCCGGTATTGTTAATTGCACGGCAACCTGATCTTGGCACATCTTTATTAGTATTGAGCGCCGCTGGTGTCACGTTATTTTTAGCTGGTATTAGTTGGAAACTCATCGCGTTATTTCTAACACTGATTGGCAGTGCGATGCCATTATTATGGTTATTTTTACATGATTACCAGCGCCAGCGGGTATTGATGTTTTTAGACCCGCAATCGGATCCGCTCGGCTCGGGTTATCACATCATTCAATCACAAATTGCCATTGGCTCAGGTGGGGTATATGGCAAAGGCTGGTTTCAAGGCACCCAATCGCATTTAGAGTTTTTACCTGAACGTTCGACCGATTTTATTTTCGCGGTGTTCGGTGAAGAGTTCGGGTTAATTGGCATTGTTTTATTATTAACGCTCTATTTGATGATTGTGTTACGCGGGTTATACATTGCCGCCCGCTCTCAGGATATTTATTCACGCCTATTAGTGGGCGCATTGACCATGCTGTTTTTTGTCTATATTTTTGTCAATACCGGCATGGTGGTCGGTTTATTACCCGTCGTCGGTGTTCCATTGCCACTGATTAGCTACGGCGGCACTTCGCTGGTGACGATTATGGTGGGGTTTGGCATTATGATGTCGGTACACACGGCAAAAAAATCTCTGCCAATTTAAGCAGTTTGCGCCTATACTGAAAGTGATCTCTCAAGATACAGGGTAGCGAACGTACGCGGGGAGGCATTGTGCAACGACGTCAATTGTGTCTGCTGCTGACTTTCGCGGCATCAATCAGTTTGTTCACTGGCTGTAGTAGTCACCTACCCGCCTCGTCGAATGGCGCGGCGGATGAGCTGGCGGATGCGGTGCCGAGCGTTGAACCCAAGTCAAAAATGGGCAATATGTCGTCTTATGTGGTCTTTGGGCAAAAATACTACACCCGTCCGACCAGTCGTGATTACGTCGAGCGCGGCGTGGCGTCGTGGTACGGCAGCGATTTTCACGGGCGTCAAACGTCTAACGGCGAACGTTATGATATGTACGACATGAGTGCCGCGCATAAAACCCTGCCGCTGCCGACCTATGCCCGCGTGACTAATCTGGAGAACGGGCGCTCGACCGTGTTGCGCATCAACGACCGTGGGCCATTTCACGATAACCGCTTGATTGATCTGTCGTATTCGGCAGCGCGCAAACTCGGCGTGGTGCAGCGCGGCACGGCGAAAGTCGAGGTGCGCTCGATTGATCCCCGCGATCACGGTGGGCAACTGATTGATTCACCAATCCCGCGCCAGCGTGATGTGCTTGATACGGACGCCTTGGCCATCGCCGCCGTCACGCCCCC
This sequence comes from Thiospirillum jenense, assembly GCF_014145225.1. Taxonomy (GTDB): domain Bacteria; phylum Pseudomonadota; class Gammaproteobacteria; order Chromatiales; family Chromatiaceae; genus Thiospirillum; species Thiospirillum jenense. The sequence continues at coordinate 11,500 of NZ_JABVCQ010000036.1, read as the reverse complement.
GGTGTCATCAGAGCGTGAGCGGTTTGGTGACGAGTCGTTTGCGCTAACCATGGCGCGCAGCACGTCCACCAGTTCGCAATCGTCCCGGGCGGCGCAGGTGACAGTGGCTCAGGTGGATAAACCAGCGCGACGGGCGCGGCAGGTTGGCAAATCAACGTCAGTTGCCAAGCGCTCGGCCGCACCAACGGTGGCGCGGGTGGAAAAGCCGAAATCAGCGCGCCGCGCCGTCACTCCAGCCGTTACCAGCGGCGGGGTGTATTTGCAGGTGGCGGCGTTCAGTCAACGCGGCAATGCGGAGCAGTTGAAACAACGCTTGACCTCGGCGGTGGCGCAGCCGGTACACATCCGCGCTGGGCAACAGGCGAATGCGGCGGTGTATCGGGTGCAGGTCGGGCCGCTGGCGGATCCGAATCAAGCGCAGGATGTGGCCACGCAATTGCAACGCAGTTTGGCCAAGTTGGGGTTGGGCAAGGTGATGATTGTGGCGAAATAATCACAACTGCATTGCTGATCGTTGCCATGCTCCCGCGTGGGAACGCCCGCCGCTGATCTGTCACCCCGCCGCTTTGATCGCCGCCAACCGCGCTTGCCGCAATGCCGCCACCAGCGCCGTTGGTGACTCCTCGTACTGCGCCGCAATCGCGCCAGCATCCACCGTCTGCACCGCCGCGAGTAACCGCCGCCACTGCGTCGCTTGTGAATATTCGCGCTCTTCATACCCCAACCGCCCGCGAAAATCCGCTTCACACGCGGTCAGCAATTGTTCAAATCTGGACGGGCGGCGCACTGCATCCGTCTGTTCCAGCACCGTCAACTGCGTCGCCGGGGTCAACTCGGCCACGCGGTGAATCAGTCCATGTTGGCGAGCGGTGATCTGCGCAAGTTGCCGCCAGCGCTGCGGGACGCGCAGGCGTGAACAGACCGCGTTGACCAGCGTGACGCTGCGCTCCTCGTGACCGCGATGACTGGGCAAAATCTCAACGGGCGTCGTGCCTTTACCAAAATCGTGACACAGCGCGGCAAAGCGGATTTCCACGTCGGCAGTCAGGCGAGCGGCCATGTCCACCACCATCATCACATGGACGCCGGTGTCAATTTCCGGGTGCCACTTGGCCGGTTGCGGCACTCCCCACAAACGGTCAAGTTCGGGCAATAACTGCGCCAGTGCGCCGCAGTCACGCAACTGGTGAAAAAATACCGACGGCTGCGCTTCAGTCAACGCCCGACTCAATTCCTGCCACACGCGCTCCGGCACCAGGTGGTTGACTTCACCCGCCGCGACCATCTGCCGCATTAACGCCACCGTTTCCGGTGCAACGGTAAATCCCAGCGGCGCAAAGCGGGCGGCAAAGCGGGCAACGCGCAAAATTCGCACGGGATCCTCGGCGAACGCGGGGGAAATGTGGCGCAAAATGCGGCGTTCCAAATCTGCCCGTCCGCCGTGCGGATCAATGATTTGCCCGTCCGCCGCCTGTGCCAGCGCGTTGATGGTCAAATCCCGCCGTGCCAAATCGTCTGCTAACGTCACGGTCGGCGCGGCGTGGACGGTAAAACCGCGATAACCGGGCGCAGTTTTGCGTTCGGTGCGGGCGAGGGCGTATTCGGCGTGGGTTTTGGGGTGCAAAAAGACGGGAAAATCCCGCCCAACTTGCTGAAAACCGTGCGCGAGCAGTTGCTCAGGTGTCGCACCAACCACGACGTAGTCGCGTTCGCGCACGGATAAGCCGAGTAACGCATCGCGCACGGCGCCGCCGACTAAAAATACTTGGGCGGGTGCTAAATCGGGAGCAGTTGGTAGCATTGGTATCATGTTTCCAATGAGGTGAAATGGGTTGAATGGCGCAGGCAGTAAGCCAATTGATTGCTATGGTAAGATGCTGCACACACCCGGCAGGACGTGATCGTTGATTTACCCTGCCAATTCAATCACTTGCGCACCTTGAGATGATTTGACATGACCGCACCGCCCATCGCCATCACGCCCGACAACACGCCCTTTGCACTCGATCACGCCGCCGCGTATCAGGCGTGGCGTGAACAAAAATTGGCCACCGCGCCGACCAAATTAGATGACCTCGTGGTCGAAATCGGCGATCCGCGTGACCTGACCGACAGTGAATATCAGGCGCTGCTGGCGCGTTGTCAACGGGCGAACATGGCGATTTATGTTGGCAACACTGGCGACGATCCCAGCAAATCCATTCCAACGGCGCTCGGCGCCCGCTTTGGGTTACATCGGTTAGATCATAACCCCGGCGCGGATGAAGATGCGATCACCGCCTTGACCGTGCAAACCGGCGAGTATCACCGCGACTATATTCCCTATTCCAATCGCCCGATTGATTGGCACACCGACGGCTATTACAACACAAATGATTGTCAAATCAACGGGTTACTGCTGCATTGCGTCCACCCAGCGGCGGCGGGCGGCTTAAATGATCTGCTCGATCACGAAATCATTTACCTGCAATTGCGCGACCGTGACCCGGCACACATTGCCGCGCTGATGCAACCGAATTGCATGACCATTCCCGCCAATGTCAGCCCGGCGGGCGAACTGCTGCGCCCGGAGGCGACGGGGCCGGTGTTTAGCATTCGTGCCGATGGGCGGCTGCACATGCGCTTTACCAATCGGGCGCGCAATATTCGCTGGCGTGATGATCCGGCCACCAGCGCGGCTGTGGCGTATTTGAAACAACTGTTGCAGGAAAAAAGCGCCTGGCATTTGCAGGGGCGGCTGGAAGCGGGCTGGGGGTTATTGAGTAATAATGTGCTGCACACGCGCACCGGCTTTACTGATAATGATGTGCCGCGTTTGCTATACCGTGCGCGGTATTATGATCGTATTATCGGGACGTGATGGTTGAATTGATTTGTTAAATGGCGGCGTGGTTGGTTAATAATTAACAACGGTTTAATTTTAATTGGGTTACGCCCGCCCGGTGCAATTAAACAGCTAATGACTACCACGCTTTGGGTTGAAAATCGGCGGGCGTATCCAATTCAAATATCCCATCGTGAATCCGCGCAACGTATAAACCTTCATTCAAAATCCGCTCGCGCAAACTGGCTGATAAATCCACCGCCGCCAGAATACCAAATACACGTTTATCGCGGTGTTCTGGAAAGAACGCCCGGAATCTGTCTAATATGTTTTTCAATTGCGTAATGGCTTCTTCGCGCACATGACTTTTGACTTCGACAATATACGCGGTATTCACGTCACCATTCGCATACGCCAAAACATCTATTTCAAGATGTTGCCCGGTCTTACTTGCCCGCACACTCGGGCTAATAATTTCCATTTGAAACTGTTGCCGCAAAATTCTTTCCATTGATGGCAGCGCCAATCCTTCAGTGAAGCTGCCAAATTTTTCACCCAACCCGCCAATCTGTTTACCCAATTCTTTTAATTGACGGGCAGTTTCTTTTTGCTCATGCTTCGTTTCTTGTTGAGCAAGCAGGAGCTGTTTAATTTGCACATCATTTTCCCGGAAATGGCGCTCAGTCTCTTGAAATTGGCGCTCAGTCTCTTGTTGAGCGCGCAAGAGTTGTTTAATTTGTAAATCATTTTCCCGAAACAAATTGAGAATGTCTTCATAGGTCGTGGTCATCAATAAAAACTCCAATGTTTATCATTTGTTGGTGATGCGTATAAACCAACAAAAACCCACCAATCAATTCATCATCAATCGGCAGGAAGCTGCAACCCGCGCTCCGTCACCACCATCGCCAGCGGCACATCCCACCGCTGCGGTGTCAGTCGCGCCACCCGCTGCACTTCGTGGGCTAATCCCAACAAGTGCGGTCGGCGCCAATATTGCCGAGTGCGCAGCGGCGCCAAACTGCGATCATAATACCCGCCGCCCATTCCAAGTCGCTGACCAGTGGCGTCAAATCCCACCAGCGGCATCAAGATGACATCTAAAAATCGGGGCGTGACGGGATGGCGACAGTGGCGCGGTTGCAACAAACCAAAGCGTCCGCGTTGCAATGGCTCGCCCAGTCGGTAGCGAATAAACCACAGACGCGGCGGTTGAAAGGGACGAATGATGGGTAAATACCACAGGTGCCGCCGCTCGCCCAACCGTTCGCGCAGTGGCTGCGGGTCAAGTTCACCGTCACGCGCTAGGTAATAGGCGATGCGGCGGGCGGTGCGGAGTGGATAATGGCGTTGGAGATGAGAGGCGACGGCGCGGGCATGTTGCCGCTGCGTGGCCGGACTGAGCGCCCGGCGAGCGGTGCGTAACTGACGGCGGAGCGTTTTCAAATCAGGCGGTGGCGATTGGAGCAACATTTGGCGAAATCGCGGACTGACTTGTCAGCACGTCATCTGTAATAAAATAAAGGAGACATCCCCCACTTGTGCCGGTGCCTGCCATCGTTCTTGAACCAGGAGAGTTCAAGTGGGAACAACAATATCGGCTTCAGGCGTTCCACTCGAAGATGGACTTGCACAACAGCCGCGATCTTATGCTCCCGGGGTACACAATAGGCTCAAGAAAATACCCAAGCTGCGATCGTACACCACAGGGGATGTCGTGAGTTCAAGGCTATACGCCTTCGGGTGAGGCGTCTAGTGCAATCGCCTTTTTTTTAGATACGAATCATGTTCTAAAAAAAAACCGTTAAGAATTAACCGATTGCGAGTGAACCTGAGCGGCGAGAATTGGTTTTTTAGACGCCTTTTTTTGCTGTTTGAGATAAGTGCGCACCCGCGGACCATAGCCGACCGGCACCAACAACCGCGTCCCGCCCACTTGCGTTTTGCCGCGCTTCAAGCCCGGGTTCAGGGTGCGCAATGTGTCAGGTGCGATACCGCTGACCGTCGCCAGTTGTTTTAAATCCACTTGCTGCGCTGCATCAACCACTTCTAGCGCCGGCCGATTCGCAATGGGTGGCAAAGAAACACCATGTTGTTTAGGCGCCTGCACCAGTTGCGTCAAGGCCAATAAACGCGGCACATAACGCTTGGTTTCGATCGGCAAATCCAGTGACCAATAATCCGTCGGCTTACCCCGCGCCAGATTTGCCCGTTGCGCGGCGCGCACACGGCCCGGCCCGGCGTTGTATGACGCCAACGTCAACGCCCAATCGCCGTCAAACTCCTGGTTTAACTGTTTCAAATACGCCAAGGCACCGCGAGTTGAGGCCAAAATATCATAGCGGCCGTCATACCACTGATTTTGCGCCAAGCCCATTGCTTGACCGGTACCCGGCATGAACTGCCACATCCCCGCCGCCCGCATCGGTGACACCGCCTGTGGATCGTAGCGGCTCTCAATTTCTGGCAACAGCGCCAGCTCAGTCGGCAAGCCGGCGCGTTCCAGCTCGTTGACAATGACGTGCAAATACGGCCGCGCCCGCTGCGCTAAGCCGCGTAAATAATCCGGATGTTGTTTAAATTGTTTCAACGCCTGCGTCACCCGCACATCCTGCGCGATAGACAAGTTGCTCCCTTCACGAATCCGCTCCCACAAATCACGATTTGTCGGCTGCCGCCGCTTGGTCGAGTGCGCCACTTGATGGGCGGCGCTTGCATTGGAAGAGTGCACCGGACGAATGTAGCCATATTCCCGCGCCGAGGCGACTGAATAGGGCAGATCATTGTCCAAATCAAAGGTATAACGACTTTGTTGTTTTGAGGCGCAGCCGCTAATCACCACTGCACCGGACGTCAGCGCGACTAGCCAGAATGACTTGGAAATTGGTTGTTGACTCATCAATAAAACCCTCGAAAAATCAGAGTATTGCTGGGTAACATTGCGTCACTTTATCGGATTGATTACACTCGACAAGCATTATCGTCGCCTAGATTATGTGCTTGGTGGCATTCAGCACCGTGTCACACGCGGGCTGACCCAGCCGCTGGGGTAATCAAACAATGGCACTCAGCACGACTAAGTTGTTGTTAATTCAGGCGGGGCGGCGATATTTTGGTTGACCCGCACGGCTGACGAAACCCGACTATACGGGAAAACCCTTGTCTGTTCTACCAACATCCGTGTTATGACCTCACCACCGCCTGAACCGATTTGTGACGTGCATCTGGCATTGGCGCAGTGGTATCGCACCCCGCTCGGCCGCTGGGTCGGCCAGGTTGAAGCGCACTATTTGGCTGGCGCGCTGGAAAATACGTTCGGTTACTATCTACTGCACTACGGCAACATTGCCCCATTTGAAACCACGTTACAAGTCAGCCGGGTGCGCCGCTGCATTGCCGTTGCCCCAGACTGGCGTGATCTGGCACTCCCCATCACTCGCGCCACCCCGCGCACTGCATCCTGTTGTTGCGCACTCCCGCCACTGCTCCCGCTAACCGCATCATTTGAGCAACTGCCATTTCCCTCCGACAGCCTAGATGTCGTAGTCTTGCCACACATTCTCGATTTTGTTGCCGATCCACAACAGGTATTGTGCGAAGCCGAGCGGGTGTTAATTCCCGACGGCCGCCTGGTGTTATTGGGCTTTAATCCGCTGAGTAGCTGGGGTATTTGGCGACTGGGCAACTGGCGGCGGTGTCAAATGCCCTGGTCTGGACAGTGGCAAACCGCCGGGCGTTTGTGTGAGTGGCTCGACATCGTCGGGTTGCAAGTCGAACGCTGCGACAAATTGGTTTATCGTCCACCGTTGCGCAGTGCCCGGGGATCGCAACTGGCGTGGTTGGATACCTGGGGACGGCGCTACTGGCGACCGTTCGGCGCGGTGTATGCCATCTGTGCGGTTAAACGTGTTTCTGCGCTGATGCCACTGCGCTGGCGCCAACGCCGGCGGCGGGTGTTGGTCACTGGTGCAACGGTGGCGCATCCCACCACGCATCCCTACGTTGATATTGTTGCTCCCAAATGAATGATTTATTTGATCAAGTTGATATAGAGCTATTCACCGACGGCGCCTGTCAAATCAATCCCGGCCCCGGTGGTTGGGGGGTATTGATTCGGCACGGGGCGCAGGTGCAGGAGTTGTGCGGCGGCGCCCCAGCCACCACGAATAACCGCATGGAATTAATGGCGGTGATTCGCGGGTTGGAAGCCACCGCCCCCGGCAGTCGCGTCCTGGTGACGCTGGACTCGCGTTACGTTCAAGACGGGGTTGAGCAATGGCTGTTGCGCTGGCGACGTAACGGTTGGAAAACCTCGAAGGGAACGGCGGTGAAAAATCAGGATTTGTGGGAGGAGTTGCAGGCGTTACTAGCGCGGCGACGGGTGCGCTGGCAGTGGGTGCCCGGACACAGTGGTCATGTGGAAAATAAGCGCGCTGATGAGTTAGCTAAACAGGGTTTGGCGACGGTTACCACATAGCATCCAATAAACTGTGTTTTGCTTAACATAATTGAGGAATGCTGAGTCCGTTAGCATATTTCTACAGAGAACGACTTTGACAGTGCAAAAATCCGTCGTCATGCTAAAGCAAGCAGCATGTACTTTATAGCGATAACCAAGCCCGTGCTCTAAATCACGCTCTTTAACAAGTTCAAGTATGCGGTTGCCGGCACGAGTTGCTGGCGTAAAACTTGAAACGTATCAAAGAGTTCGCGCTGTAAAAGTATCTGCTTTTGCAGCCTTGGTAGATACACCCCAGCCTTCGGGCTGGCAGTTGTGCGTTACTGAGCGTTGCTTAGTAATACTCAAGAAAAAAGTATCGGTGTTGCAACCAGCGCCAGATGCCACTTGACATCCAGCGCCGCCCCAGCAACGGCGCGCTTTAAACCCAGTTAAGCACCTCGCGCCCGCCGCCGATTTGGGATACTCAGCACCTCGACCTTGACCTTCGCAATACCTTTTTTGGTGATGCGCAACTGCCGCGCCGCCCGCCACGACAAATCAATGATGCGGCCACGGACAAAGGGGCCGCGATCATTCACGCGCACAATCACACTCTTGCCCGTTTTGACATCCGTCACCCGCACCCGCGTTCCCAATGGCAGCGTTTTATGCGCCGCACTCAACACATTGCGGTCATACCGTTGCCCGCTGGCCGTTTTATTACCATCTAAACTATCGTGGTAGTAAGACGCGACGCCGTTTTGGATCATGTCAGAGCCGGCAGCAACTGCTGGGGCGGTTAACGGTGACATCATCGAAAGCAACGCGAAAGATACAGCAGTGAAGCTAGGTTTTATCATCAGTCTGGTCTCCAGTTGAGCCTTCACCAAGTGGTTATGGTTAGGGCGACAGGGGGTAAAAATCGGCTAATCATTTCAACCGTGGACTGATAATACAGGAAAACCCGTATTAGGGAATACCCGATTTAGGAAAAACCCGTATTGGGACGGCAACTGCGCCGCAATGAACGCCTAACCATTTGTTAAACCATGATTTTTTAACCACACCGCCGCCGACTTGAGGAGACCCATCCGTGACGCAATTCACTCATTTCAACGCGGCCGGCGAGGCGCAGATGGTGGACGTTGGCGATAAACTGCCCACGCGGCGCGTCGCCCGTGCCGCCGGGTGCATTCGGATGCAGCCGGCGACGTTACACATGATCGCCGCCGGCACGCACACTAAAGGTGATGTTCTCGGCGTGGCGCGTATTGCCGCGATCATGGCCGCCAAGCGCACCGCCGAATTAGTGCCGCTCTGTCATCCGCTGGCGCTGACGCGGGTGACAATTGAGTTTTTAATTGATACCAATGCCGCGCAAGTGCATTGTCAAGCGCAGGTTGAAACCACTGGTCAAACCGGCGTGGAAATAGAAGCGCTCTGCGCCGTGCAAATAGGTTTGTTAACTATTTATGATATGTGCAAAGCCATTGATCGCGGCATGATTATTGACGCGGTGCGGCTATTAGAAAAAGCGGGCGGGCGGTCTGGTCATTGGCAACGCGCCCCCGATTAACCGCCGCCGTGCAATTAACCGCCTGCCTATTTTTTATTTAACCTGCCAATAGTTTCTCGTCCCGTTCATTCACTCCACCAACACTCAACAGGAAAACACACCATGACTTTTCAAGACATTCTTGATACCTTCGCCGTCTTAGATGATTGGGAAGCGCGTTACGAATTCATTAGCGAACTGGAAGGTAAATTACACCCGTTATTACCGCACGAACAGGTGGATTATAATTTAGTTCCCGGCTGCAATACGCGCACCTGGTTGACCGGCAGTTTAATTGCCACGCAACCGCCGCGTATTGACTACCGTGCTGATGCCGAAACACCTTTAGTACGCGGTTTAGTCGCATTGTTATTAACGCCATTTCAAGATCAAACGCCGGCGGATGTATTAGCCATTGACGCAATGGCATTACTTGGCCAGACCGGTTTAGATACGCATTTAAGCCCCAATCGCCGCGCCGGCATGGCGCATTTTATTGAAAGGGTGTATCAGATTGCGCGTGAATTGCAATCAGTCACGCCATGACCGCACCAGCACCTGCGGCGCCCGCCGCATTCCTCGCCGCCCAAAAATCCATTGCACAACCGTATTTACGCTTCACCATTGCGATTGGTGGCGTTAATGCGGTGTTGTTAATTATTCAAGCGTGGCTTATTGCGCACTGTCTTGACGCGCTAGTATTTAACCCCGGCGCGTCTATTCAATTCAACACTTGGCTCATGTCATTGCTGTTGATTTTCATGCTGCGGGCGCTACTCAATTGGGGTGCAGAGCAAACTGCATTCCAGGCGGCGGCGCAAGTCAAATTAACCTTGCGGGATCGTGTCTATCGCCATATTCAAGCCGCCGGCCCCTATTGGCTCACCAGTCAACGCAGCGGCGCATTAGCGGAAGATTTAATAAAAGGCATTGAAGCGCTCGAAGCCTATTACGCCCGTTATTTGCCGGCAATGACATTGACTGCAATAATTCCGTTGGCTATTTTATTCACCGTCCTGCCGCTCGATTGGGTGACGGTAGTGATTATGCTCATCACCGCGCCGTTCATTCCCATTTTTATGATTTTAATTGGCAAGCGCGTTGAAGTGATTAATCAACAACAATGGCGCACTCTCGCTCGCATGGGTGCGCATTTTCTCGATGTTATTCAAGGGTTGGCAACGCTAAAGTTATTTAATGCCAGCCGTCGTGAAACCCAAGTCATTGCCGACTTATCGGATGTTTATCGCCGTCAAACATTAGCGGTTTTGCGCGTCGCGTTTTTATCGTCAGCGGTATTAGAATTCTTTGCTACCGTTGGCATTGCCATGATCGCGGTATTCATTGGATTTCGGCTGTATCATTTAACCTTGCCAGTGCCGGCGTGGCTCACACCACCCGACATTACCTTTGCGCAGGGCTTCTTTATTTTATTATTAGCGCCGGAGTTTTATTTACCGCTGCGCGCCATGGGAACGCATTATCATAGCCGATTAGAAGCCATTGCCGCCGCCGAGCGGTTAATTGCTATTTTGGCAACGCCACTGCCGTCATTACCCGCGCAGCCGCAGCGGTTATTAACCAATCAACCGCTGACCGTTCAATTCAATCATGTTCAATTTGCCTATGAACCCGGGCGAGCAGCGCTCATTGATGTGGACTTTTCATTAGCGCCAGGCGAGCGGGTCGCAATTGTCGGGGCGAGTGGTGCGGGGAAAACCACCATTGCCAATTTATTACTCGGGTTTATTCGGCCGGATCAGGGGACAATTTTAATTGCCGGGCAGCCGCTCGATCAATTAGATATGAATGAATGGCGGCGGCAATTAGCGTGGCTGCCGCAGCGCCCGCGATTATTTCAAGGCAGCATTTTAGATAATATCCGTCTCGGTCGGCCGGAATTATCAACGGCGGCGGTGGAATACGCCGCGCAGCGGGCGCGAGCGGCGGAGTTTATTGAAAAACTGCCCAATGGTTATGACACTATTATTGGTGAAAGTGGCGTGGGTTTATCGGGTGGGCAGATTCAGCGCATTGCCCTGGCGCGGGCGTTTATTCGAGATGCGCAATTGGTGTTATTTGATGAGGCGACGGCGAGTCTTGATCCAGAAAATGAATCGCTGGTGCAGGCCGGTATTGATGAATTAGCACAGGGGCGGACGGTGATAATGATTGCGCACCGATTAGCCACTGTCACGCAAGCAGATCGCATTTTGGTATTGAATGCGGGGCAACTTGTGGAGCAGGGAACGCATCAACAATTATTAGCCCAGCGCGGGTATTATTGCCGATTAGTGGCGGCGCTGGCGGGCTAACTCGTGATAAATAACATAGGTCATCACACTTGCGAACTGACACACTGTTTTATCGTTTATTTCAGGATTGGCCGGGGTTGGTATTGGAATTAGCGGGATTGGATCCGACCTTACCGGGCTATCAATTGCAGGCCCCGGAAATTAAACAAACCGGCTTCCGTTTGGATGGCGTGTTAATGCCACCAGCGGCGCGCCCTGAGTTGCCAATTGTGTTTATTGAAACGCAATTTCAATATGACGCTGACTTTCATGGGCGGTGGTTTGCGGAGTTGTTTTTATATTTATATCGTCATTCAACTGAGCGCGAATGGCGGGCGGTGACGTTATTTGCAAGCCGTAAAACTGAGCAGGGGCCGCAGCGCCGT
>NZ_JABVCQ010000035.1 GCF_014145225.1 Thiospirillum jenense | reverse complement strand
ATAACGTCATTATCAATTCAAAACTACGTTTGTAGTAGAACATTGAAAACAATTTTTCATACGGTGTGATTCGTCGTAGTCTGAGTAACAAAAACCCAATACTTTTGTAACAAAAACAGCATTAATGCAAGAGTAACGATCATCCCCCCTTGCACAATCTGATGTGACAATCCAAATAAATCGACTGCGATATACAGGACAGATAGATTTAATAAATAACCCAGCGCATAACTTACCAAATAGCGTAAAAATGCACTGCGCGATTCGCCTTGATGTTTAAATGACCAATTCCGATTAAAATAAAATGTCTGCAACACACCAATCACATACAGCAGTGTCATCGCTAGTTTGTGACCAATGCCAACAGAAGTCAGTAAAAGATATAATAAGTAACCAATAGCATTACTGATGATTCCAACAATAGCATAGCGGGAAAATTGAATGTGCCATTTCATGCGAGTCTATTCTCATCATCACGCCAACCCCAGATATACCAAGGTGCATCTGGGCCGACGTTAAATAAAAGGTCAAGAATTGAAACGCCATGCTCGAATGGTGGGAAACGTTGCGGGTATTCTGGATAACCAGAATACTCTTTCCAAACTAAATCAATACCGGCATCAACAAAACGGGCGGGATCAATATAATCTTTTGCAGCCGGTCCAGAAATATATCGAGTAGCACCGGTTTTTACGACTAGTTCCAAAAGCCGATCAAGTTTTTTTCCTGACAAGTCATACTCTCTGGAATCTTTAAACTCTGTTTTGATATTAAGAATGTTATTTGAAATTAAACAGATTAAATATTGATTCAAAACAGAAAGACTTGCCCAGCGTTGTTCGAGATACACATGTTCAAAAATGTCTTTATAATTGAGAAAATAATCTGATTTCCCGTAACACTGATGGATACTTTTCCAATGTTTGATTTGCCAAGCAGAATCTTTTATTTCAACTTCGCAAATTAAGCGTTTCTCATTTGCCCCAACCGGTATAGTTAACCACTCACATCCATTTTGAGTTTTTATTTTATTGCGGTTGCGCCAGTCATTTTTTGTGAACTGGAGGTCGTCGTAGAAAACAAACAAATCGGCATCATGGATGAGGTCAAAATAGCCTTTCCACGGGATATAGTTGGATTGTAAAACGACAACATTTTTCATGGATTTGAACGTATGTAGCGCGTCATATTTTTGACAAAACTCTTTTCTGAGACATCGCAATGGTCAACAATCACAGCATCGGCACCAATAAAACTGTCAGCTCCAACATTGACAAAACCGCACAAAGTAGCATTGGGCGAAATAAAAGCATTGGTGTCCACTTTACTGTCGTGGTGCTAAAACCGAAAACTCGCTTAGAAAAGCTATAGACGCATGGCAAATATGCTGACTATTCTGCTGTGATGTTAATCGTTTTGCCAACTAAAAAAAGAGGTTTTTTTGATGACTTAAAATTTATTCGCCCCAAGTACTCACCGAATATTCCAAGTACCAACAGTTGAATTCCACCAAATGAAAGAATACTCGCCATCAATGAAGCGTAGCCAGATACTGATATGCCGCCGATAAGATAGCGTCCAAGAATGACTACTAACCAAATCATACCTACCAAAAAAGCGATAATACCAAGCCACGTTGCTATTTTTAATGGTAGGTCAGAAAAAGTGACAAAAACGTTAATCATATATGCAACAAGTTTTCTAAAAGTATAATTACTGGTGCCATAATTACGCTTGCCGTGCGGTACTTTCACTGTGGCATAACGATTAGTGAGCCAAGATAGATAGCCATCTATAAATGGAAAAGGTGAATCAAACCTCGTCACCGCTCGGGCGACATCGCCGCGGATTACTCGATAACTTGTGTACTCATAATTCAACGAAGGAACAGCTTTATTAAACAACCAACGTGCAATATGAGATGTGATGTTGCGCCAAAATGGATGAGTGCGTTCGTGATAAACGCCGTAAACTAAATCATGTTTCTCTTGTTGTGCAGTTTTCAAAAGTTCTGGCAGATATTCCGGTAGGTGTTCTAAATCATCATCTAAAGTGGCAATCCAATTACCACCAGAGTGAGCAAACCCACAAATGGTGGCGGCATGTTGACCGAAGTTGCGATTCAATTGAATACCGCGCACCCGCTGATCCTGTTTTGCCAATTCCTCAATCACAATCCACGAATGATCACCGCCACAATCTTCTACAAAGATCAATTCAAACTGCGGGTCAATTGGTTCTATTGCAGCAGTAAGACGGCGATGTAATTCACGCAACGTTTCTTGAGAACGGTACACCGGCACGACAATAGAAATCGTTGGTGACTGATTGAATACAACAGACTCATTCACTATCGTCATGTGCGCTTTTCCTGAATTAAAACGTAATCACCCCAACGCCCCCCGCAATTCCCCTACAAACGCCCCAACTTCATTCACCATTGCCGCGTGATCGTTCGCCAATGTTTCAATTCGGCTAACAATCGCGCTGCCAACGATCACGGCATCCGCGTATTGCCCAACGGCCGCGGCCGTGGCGGCATCTTTAATCCCAAACCCAACGCCGAGCGGCAATTGAATCTGTTGACGAATAACGGCTAATTGCGCGGCCACTTCATTCACGTCTAAATGCGCCGCACCGGTGACGCCTTTAATTGAAACATAATAGACAAAGCCCGACGCAACGGCATTGATTTGCTCCATGCGCGCTATGTCAGATGTGGGCGCTAATAAATACACCAAATCAATGTTATTTGCCCGCAACGTGGTGACTAATTCGTGGCTTTCTTCAGGCGGCGCGTCCACAATCAATACGCCATCCACGCCATGTTGATTCGCCGCGTCAGCAAATGCCGCATAGCCAAAACATTCAATCGGATTGAGATAACCCATTAACACGACCGGCGTGTGTTGATTCTCTGCGCGGAATTGTTTGACCAGCGCCAGCACATCAATTAACCGCACACCCTGCGCTAATGCGCGTTCAGTGGCGCGTTGAATCACGGGGCCATCGGCCATTGGATCAGAAAACGGCACACCCAATTCAATAATGTCAGCGCCTGCTTCAACCAAGCGGTGCATCAATTGCAAACTGACAATTAAATTGGGATCACCGGCGGTAATAAATGGAATGAGCGCCGTGCGATTATTAGCGCGGCATTGATTAAAAATGGTGGCAATTCGACTCACAGCACTAATCCATCATGTTGCGCGACCGTGTGCATGTCTTTATCGCCGCGGCCGGATAAGTTGACTAATATTAATTGGTCACGCGGTAATGTCGCGGCTAATTGCGTGGCATAAGCGACAGCGTGACTACTTTCTAATGCGGGAATAATGCCTTCGACGCGAGTTAATTGATGAAATGCGGCGAGCGCCTCATCATCCGTGACTGTCGTATAAATAACCCGCCCGGTATCTTTTAACCACGCATGTTCCGGCCCGACGCCGGGGTAATCCAATCCCGCCGAAATAGAATGCGTTTCTTGAATCTGCCCGGCCGCGTCCTGCATTAAATAAGTGCGATTGCCGTGCAATACACCCGGCACCCCGGCCGTTAATGGTGCGGCATGATGACCGGTGTCAATTCCCAACCCGCCCGCTTCAACGCCGTACATTGCCACGGTTTCATCAGTTAAAAACGGATGAAATAAACCAATTGCATTTGATCCGCCGCCGACACACGCGACCAGTGCATTCGGCAATTGACCGGTGCGATTCAACATTTGTTCCCGCGCTTCCCGCCCGATGACTGATTGAAAATTGCGCACCATCAATGGATACGGATGCGGGCCGGCGACCGTGCCAATAATGTAAAACGTATCATCAATCCGCGTCACCCAATCGCGCATCGCTTCATTCAACGCATCTTTCAACGTTTTTGATCCCGACGTGACCGGCACCACCGTCGCGCCCAGCAGCCGCATCCGATAGACATTCGCCTGTTGCCGCGCCATATCCACCTCGCCCATGTACACGACGCACTCCAACCCGAGCCGCGCTGCCACCGTCGCCGTCGCCACGCCGTGTTGACCCGCGCCGGTTTCGGCAATAATCCGCGTTTTGCCCATGCGGCGGGCGAGCAGCGCCTGACCGACGGTATTGTTGACCTTGTGCGCGCCGGTGTGATTCAAATCCTCACGTTTCAGGTAAATTTGCGCCCCGCCTACCTCACGACTCAGCCGCTCGGCGTAATACAGCGGTGACGGCCGCCCGACGTAATCGCGCAAATCCACGTCGAGTTCGCGTAGAAAATCAGGGTCTTGGCAGTAGCGCAGGTACGCCTCGCGCAATTCCGCCAGCGGGTGCATCAGCGTTTCGGGGACAAATAACCCGCCGTAACGCCCAAAATGCCCGCGCTCGTCGGGCAGTTGGTCAACGGGGGATGATTCAACAGAACTGGTCGCCATCGTGAACTCCTTGCATAAAGGCGGCGATTTTACTGCAATCTTTGACACCTCGCGCAGATTCGACGCCGCCGCTGACATCGACTGCGTAGGGCTTGACCTGTTGAATGGCGCGGGCGACGTTATCGGGTGTCAAACCACCGGCCAAAATGCAGCGATTGGCGACGGCGGGCGGGATCAAGTGCCAATCAAAACTGCGCCCGGTGCCGCCGGGCAATGTCGGATCGTAGGTGTCGAGTAACAAACCCGCCGCGGCCGCGTAGCGATTAATCACCTCATCAAACGCGGTGGTGTGACGCACTGCAATCGCCTTGATCCATGGACGAGCGAAACTTTCACAGTAATCAGGCGGTTCGTGGCCGTGAAATTGCAGCGCCCCGAGCGGCACTTGCGCCAACACCGTGCGCACCCACACCGGCTCGGCGTCCACAAACAGACCAACAACGGTCACAAATGGTGGTACCGTATGGATTAACGCTGCCGCTTGCGCGGGTGTGACGGCCCGCGGGCTAGATGGATAGAATACCAATCCCACCGCATCCACCCCGCAAGACACCGCCGTCGCCACGTCCTCGGCACGAGTTAAACCGCAGATTTTAACGCGAGTGCGCATAACAAATGATTCCGTTTTTTAGTCATATACCAAAGCGTCCCTTCCTACATTCATCAATTGACAATTGATAAACAACGTGAGCAACTGTCATCAATTTGTCATTGTAATGCCATCTCGTCAATGGAAAACACGCCCATGTCGCCTGTGATTTTATTTAATGCAAGTGTTGCACTCCCGCCCCATCTTGCCCACTGTCGGGAATGCTTACAACCCTATTTGCTTGATGCTTTATGGGACATGCAAGACTTGTATTTTTTAACCGATGCCAACGCCACCATTCTTGATTACCGGACGCGGGCAGGAATGCAATTATACGCCACCCCGGACATGTTTATTGGCAGACGCATTGATGACGTATTACCGCCAAACACAGGCGCGGCCTTTCGCCTCAAGTTTGGAATAACGATGTCGGGTAATGCGCTCACGCACTTTAATTACACGCTCACACTACCGGATGGACAACACTATTACCGTGCGCGATTAAATGCTATTGCCGATGGTCAGGGCTGTTTAATCACCATCCACGAAATGACCGATTATCAACGCAAACAAATTGCGCTCCATCGTGAAAAAAATTTGCTGAATCAACGCATTAAACAGCAATGTCAATTATTAGAAGAGCAGCGCTTGAATTTAGAAAAACTGGTCAGTGTCCGCACATTAGAATTAGAACAGGCTAAATTGAACGCCGAAGCCGCCAGCCAAGCTAAAAGCAATTTTTTATCTAATATCAGCCATGAAATTCGTACCCCGATGAATGCGATTCTGGGCTATGCACACCTGCTCCGCCGTGATCCGTTAACCCCCCGCCAAACCGAACAATTAGAACACCTGACCGCCGCCTCACAACGGCTATTAAACATAATTAACAATATTTTGGATTTGTCCACCATCGAAACCAATCAACTCACCTTAAATACTCAAGCATTTGAACCAACTCAAGTGTTAGATCATGTGCTAAGTTTATTAACCGAAAGCATTGCTAATAAAAATCTCGAAGTCACCACCGATTTTAGCCAACTGCCGGCGCAATTAAACGGCGATGGTGATCGGCTGGGGCAAATCATGCTGCATTTAATTAATAACGCAGTCAAATTTACCAATCATGGCCGCATTACCGTCTTGGGAACAACGCAACCGTTACCGCCCAATCGCCTCTCATTACGCATTGAAGTCCGTGATTCGGGCATTGGCATGACCCATGACCAATTGCAACAATTATTTGAACCCTTCGTGCAGGGTGATGAATCTATCACCCGCCAATTTGGTGGCACCGGCGCTGGATTAACCATTGCACAACGTCTGGTTCATTTAATGAACGGCCGGCTTGGTGCGCACAGTACATTAGGGGAAGGCAGCGTATTTTGGTTTGAAATTCCTTTTGATATTCCCATTGACAGCGTTGCCCCAACATTACAACCCCCCGCCGTGCCATTTCAACAATGGCGCGTTTTAGTCATTGATGACCAAGCCACCGCCCGCAGTGAATTAACCCAATTACTCGCCGAATTAGGAATGCGCGTTGAAACGGCCAACGATGGTAATAGCGGATTAACTGCGGTGATTCGCGCCGATCATCAAAACGACCCGTATCAATTGGTGTTAATTGATTGGCACATGCCTGAGTTAGATGGCATTGATACCGCATTTCAATTGCAGGTATTAACCGCCGCCCGCCCGCCGCTGGTGTGGATGGCGACGGCACACCCCGCAACCCTTCCGCGTGAGGAAGCCCAGCGAGCTGGAGTGTCGCATATTCTCCACAAACCCGTCACCGTCGCGCAATTACAACAGGTGCTGGCCAGCGTCATGCGTGAGCATCCGCATTACAACCCCGCGTTGCTGCAAGCCACACTTGACGCCAGTTTAGCACCGTATCAAGGTGCGCCCATTTTACTGGTTGATGACAACCTGATTAGCCAAGAAGTGGCGCGCCAGTTGCTGGAAAGTGCCGGTTTAGCGGTGACCATCGCCAATCACGGGCAACAAGCGCTCGAATACGCCCAACTCACGCAATTTGACCTGATTTTAATGGACGTGCGGATGCCGGTGATGGATGGATGGCAGGCAACGCACACCATCCGCCAACTCCCGTCTTATGCGCACACGCCGATTATTGCGATGGCCACCAATGCGTTAGATGATGACCATGATCGGCAACGTTATTACAAAGCAGGCATGAATGATTATTTGGCGAAACCCATCGCCGCCCAGCCGCTGTACGCTTGTCTAAGCCACTGGTTATCGGCTGACTATCGCACCGCGTCGTTGCATTCCAATGCACAAATGCCTGTTGCTAATTCACAACAGCAGGTCGCTGATTCGGCAAAAAACCAACAATTACTCCAGCACTTTGCCCAGCACCACACCCACACTGGCGATGACATTCTCGCGCACCTGCTCGCTGGTGAACGCGAGGCGGCGCACTGCCATCTGCACACCCTCAAGGGCGCGGCGACATTGGCGGGAGCTGAGGCAGTTTCCGCGCTCGCCAATCAACTGGAAATGGCCATTTTAGCTGACGAATCATTAATTAACCTCCAGCGGTTGTCGCGCCAATTACGCACCGCACTTGGGGAGTTAATTAATCAAATCACCACCCCGCACCCTGACACGCCGCACTCACTCTCAACACCGGTTGCCGCGTCTGAATTAGACTGGTCAAGCATCGCCGTCATGATTGAGCGGATTGAAGAATTATTAGCGCAAGACGATACCGAAGTGAATGAACTGTTTGAAATGGCCGCACCGCTATTAACCGCGGCGTTCGGCGCCGCTATTCACACCATCGGTCAACACATCGGCAATTTTGAATATGCTAAAGCCTTAACTATGCTGCATAAAACTACAGCGCGGGTATTATTAGAACGGTCAGGTAAAAAACTCCCACACCATCCCAATACACATTAAATACCCAATGACGGCTATTTTAATCATTGCGGTTCATCCTTCGACACGCGCAGCATACATTGGAACAATTAAAATAGCCGAACATTGCTATTTACAGAGTCTAATAAGTCACGCTGTTGAGTGATTATTAAACATCATACGAGACACACCGAATAGTTGATTGCATGTCCACACATTCTAAAACCCGATTATCCGCCGAACCAATTGAAGTTGTCATTGAATCACTGTCACACGACGGGCGTGGCGTCACCCATTTAGACGGCAAAGCGATTTTTGTCAGCGGCGCGCTCCCCGGCGAACGGGTGCAAATGCGCTACCGCCACCGCGCCCGCCATCACGACGAAGCCGAAGTCGTGGCACTGCTCACCACCGCCGCCGAGCGCGTCACCCCCACCTGTCCACATTTCGCCCAATGCGGCGGCTGCGCCCTGCAACATTTGCAACCCAGCGCCCAAATTGTGTTTAAACAACAAATACTTAGCGATACTTTACAGCGCATCGGCAAGGTCACGCCCGCCCATTGGCTACCACCGCTGGTCGCCGACCACTGGGGGTATCGCCGCAAAGCCCGCCTCGGCGTGCGCTATGTGGCTAAAAAAGAACGGGTACTGGTCGGATTTCGGGAACGGCAGTCGTCATTCATTGCAGATTTACAACAGTGTGCAGTTTTACACCCAAGCGTTGGTGTGCATCTGGCCGCACTGGGAGAATTGATCGGGCAACTAGACTGCCGCGAGCAAGTGCCACAAATCGAGCTGGCACAAGGGGATGACGTGGCGGTGCTGGTACTGCGCATTCTCAAACCGCTGTCGGCGGCCGATGTCGAACGCTTGACCGCCTTCGCCGCCACCACTGGCGTAGTTTTTTACCAACAGGATGGTGGATTAGAGACAATCCGCCCGCTGCCGGGTCAAGCACCCGTGCAGTTGCGCTACTACCTGCCCGAGTCGGATGTCACCATCGCCTTCACGCCGGGCGATTTTACGCAGGTCAACTTGGCGTTAAACCGGCTACTTGTAGCGCAGGCGCTACAGTTGCTAAATCCGCAACCACACGAGCGCGTCCTTGATCTGTTTTGCGGTGTCGGTAATTTCACCCTGCCGCTGGCGCGGCGAGCGGCGATGGTGGTTGGTGTGGAGGGCGATGCCAAACTGATTGCGCGGGCAAAAAATAACTCGGAAATCAATCACTTGCCGCAAGCTGAATTTCAGTGCGCCGACCTGTACCGCGCAGATCGGCGCGATTGGACGTGGTCAACAATGCCGTTTGATAAGGCATTACTTGATCCGCCTCGCAGCGGCGCGTGGGAGGTGTTGGACGCGCTGGCGGCGACGGGAGTGCGGCGGGTGGTGTATGTGTCCTGTTATCCGGCCACGCTGGCGCGAGATGCCGAACATTTGGTGCATCAATTGGGTTTTCAATTGACGGCCGCGGGGGCGCTGGATATGTTTCCACACACTGCGCATTTAGAATCATTAGCGGTATTTGATCGCCGCTAATCATCAGTTCATTCACGGCTGGCGCGCTTGTATTTGACGATAATAGGATGCAAATAACCGATCTTCCGCAATGACATGATTAAAAAACCAGCGTTTAATGCCCTGCAATTCATCAATAGTTAACGTCGCTTGTTGCGTGACATGTACCCGCCGTTGCAAATCAATTAACTCAGCCAACGCCAGCGCGTGATCGCTGCAATGCTCGGGTAATTCAGGATAGTGAATGGTGCGCAAAAAGTCACGTTCAATTACAAAATGCTGTTGTAAATGTACCAGGAGGGCGGTGAGTCGTGTGGTTAGGGGCGTTGGATCATCCAAATCAGCCAGTTGGTTAATTAACACCACCATTTGATGATGATCAGCATCTAATGCTGGAATATCCAATAACCACTCGGGGCGCCACACTAAAAATTCAACCATAATTCAGAGCATCCTGAGTTAACCGCTATTCGCTTAATCCGGCTCGCGGCGATAGTCGGTTTCAATAAACTGTCGCGTGTGCGTATGCCGTACTGTCATGCCTGACAACGTATTTGTCATTTGCGCAACCACGCGCCGTATTAACAAACGGCGCAGCGGTGGAATGAGTAAAATCATGCCCAATACATCGGTGATTAAGCCCGGCAATAATAACGCCACGCCACCAATTAATAATAGCGCACCATCTAATAATTCCAACGCCGGCATTTGACCTTGTGCCATGAGCCGCTGCACCCGCATTAACACCGATACCCCTTGCCGTTGCAACAGATAACCGCCCAGTGCAGCCGTGGCCAATTCAAGCAAGATGATGGTCAGCGGCCCAATGATCGCGCCAATTTTAATCAGCAAATACAATTCAATCAGGGGCGCCGTGACAAATAACACTAATAATAATGGCAGCATAGCATTCATACTCTTTAATTTGGGTGGAATGATCGCAACTCAAATCAACTTAAATCACAGCGCAACGTGCCTTGACGCGATTTGACGGCGTTTTCAATTAATTATGCCCGCCATCAATGCGATAATTCGGCGCTTCTTTAGTAATTTGCACATCGTGGACATGCGATTCACGCATTCCAGCCGCACTCACTCGCACGAATTGCGGTTTATGCCGCATTTCTTCAATCGTGCGGCAGCCAGTATAGCCCATACTCGACGCCAGCCCACCATTTAATTGGGTAATGACGTTAATTAAATTGCCCTTATACGGCACCCGTCCTTCAATTCCTTCTGGAACAAGTTTTTCTTGATCGACATTCTCTTGAAAATAGCGATCACTCGATCCTTCACGCGCCGCCATCGCACCTAATGAACCCATCCCGCGATACGATTTATAAGACCGACCTTGATAGATTTCTACTTCACCTGGTGATTCATCAGTACCCGCAAATAATCCGCCAATCATCACACTATGCGCCCCCGCTGCAATGACTTTGGCAATATCCCCTGAATAACGCAGCCCGCCGTCGGCAATGACTGGAATATCGGTATTGCGCAACGCATCACTCACATTTGATACAGCAGTAATTTGCGGCACCCCCACCCCGGCCACAATGCGCGTGGTGCAAATTGAATTATGCACAATGGCATTATCAGCAATAAAACTGTGGCTTGGGCAATCCACTTCAATATCATACACGGGCAAAGTCAATCGCAAGTGCTGCCGATCTAATAATTCCAGTGATTGATACTGTTCATTGCGCGGTGTCTTTAACGTTAATTGCGTACTCAACGCCGCACAATACTGATCGCGGGCGTGATCTGCGGCGTTATGATTCTCTAACCAACAAATCGGCAGTTGCCCTTTTAATAGCCAATGCAATAGATTAAATAATTCAATCACGGGTGCCGATGACGTGCGCACAACCCGGGGGTTAATCGTGTCAGCAGCGGTGCTACTGTCTGCAAACCCATCAAATAATCCCTGCAAATACCCCGGCTGGTGACATAACCATTCAACTGGCAAATGACGTTCATTGCCCTGTATTAAATGAGAAAATAACTGCGCCCATGCTGCTGAGTCCAATTGCACGGTAATCTGTTTATCGCGTAAAATCTGCGGGTCTATTCCGGTCAATTCCCGCAAACAACGGTTTAATTGATCGGCGGACTGGAGTTGCTGCGGGTCAAATTGCCATGTTAATTGCGCTGGGTTAGAATTACTGTCAATGATAATCGCGCTGTGTGCATTCACTAAAAAACTGCTCAACGCATAGCCCAGTTCATAGGATGATTCAATCAAATCAGGCGCGGGTTGATAATGATCGTCGTTTGACCACAGTGGCTGCGTGAGGTGCGTAGTTAAATCAATTGCAAAACGACGGGGCCAATCAAACTGCACCCGACGCGGTAATAAACACTGCGCCTGTTCAATATCACCAATGGCTTGCCACTGATATTGCACGGCCGGCTGCGTTGCCGTCATCTGAGTCGCGTCTGATACCGAGTTTAATTCGGCATTATTATTAAACCAATTGGGCGGGTCAATTGTTACTGCTTGATTATCAACGCAATCATTTTGTACCCAGTAGCGATGATCGGGCGTCACTAATGTTCCCCACAGCGACGCCGAATGACGAGTCAACATCACTTCACGCACGCCAGTACACCAGGCTTTAATCACCGTGACTGGCTGGCCGTATTGATTAATCACGCGCTCACCGGCGTGGATCATTTCGATATTTTTATAATACCCATTCGCCATCAATACCCGCGTTCCCGCCGCAAAACAGCCCGGACCAATACCGACTTTCACTGCATCTGCACCGACATCGGCTAATGCGCGGGCGGCATCAGCAGTGGCGATATTTCCGCCAATCAATTGCACTTCTGGATAGCGACGTTTCACCCACGCCACCCGTTCTAATACACCTTGTGAATGACCATGGGCGGTGTCTACCACAATGACATCTACGCCCGCTTCAATTAACGCTGCAATCCGTTCTTCAGTGCCACGCCCGACGCTCACTGCCGCGCCGCAACGCAAGCGTTCATGGCTATCACGCGAGGCTTTGGGGAAATCTTTCGCTTTTTGAATATCTTTAACGGTAATTAACCCGCGTAATTCAAATTGATCGTTGATGACCATCACTTTTTCAATACGATGACGATGTAAAAGCGCAACGACTTCATTGCGCGTGGCATCTTCTTGCACGGTAATTAACCGTTCACGCGGTGTCATAATGGCAGAAACCGGCGCATCCATACGCGTTTCAAAGCGCAGATCACGCCCGGTGACAATTCCAACTAATTGCCCATGTTCGGTCACTGGCACGCCAGAGATATTATGCGCTCGGGTGATTTGCAATACCTCAGCAATACTGGTAGTCGGAGCAACAGTAATTGGATTGCGAATGATACCGCTTTCGTATTTTTTGACGGCTAAGACTTCCCGCGCTTGGCGTTCAATTGACATGTTTTTATGAATAATGCCAATACCACCTTCCAACGCCATTGCAATGGCTAATCGCGCTTCCGTGACCGTGTCCATTGCAGCCGACACTAATGGGATTTTCAATTGGATGGTGCGGGTAAGACGGGTACTCAAATCAACTTCATTCGGTGTGACTGTCGAATGGGCGGGGACGAGTAATACGTCATCAAAGGTGAGTCCTTCTTCAATCAGGCGCATAGAAAGTTCCTCAAACTGCATTTTTATTTTAGTTAACTAAAAAATCGGACGGGGGTGATCGTTTATTAATTCAATAGTTGGCAACATGCGTATTGGCAATGGAGAAAATGCTTAAACAACATGTTGCCTGTATGATTGATTAGTTTGAGACCTGTTCTATTGGTAATTTGCGTTGTAACCAGCCTGGACCGGCGCTACTACCAATTATACCTTCTGGCACGTTCATAACGTGGGCAAAACCTTCTTCAATTAACACTTGTTGCACTAATGCACTGCGGCTACCGGTACGACAAATCACGGCAATGGGTTGGTTTTTATTCCCACCTATGGCAGTCAATAGCGCGTTAATAAAGCCCGCTTTACCATCAGGATGCGCCATGTTGACCCGCACCGCGCCCGCCGGGATGCCGGTTTGTTGCCATTCCTGCGGGGTACGAATGTCAATTAACTTTAATTGCTGATTGCGCTGGGCTTCATAGGCTTCGGGTGCCGTTAAATCCAGTTTATTAATAGATGTTTCTGCCATACTATTCGTGACCGTGAGAAAAAAGAGCAGCATACTGCTGATGATAAAAGACACAAGTTGTTGTTTGGTACGCATGACTGAATGACTCCCGTGTGATGAAATTGCTCATTAAAATAATCAATTAAAAACAAGTAACGGCGCTTTGTTTACTCAACCGTAGCGCGCCGCCGTTGCCATAGGATATACGCTGTTAACATCACGCCGACGCTAATGACCGTCACCAGTGTGACGACAGGTAAATGATCGCGTAATACTGCTTCGTTATTGCCAATAAAATAGCCCAGTGCAATTAAAACCATTGACCACAGGACGGCGCCTAAGCTGGTGTAAAACGCGAATACAGCAATTGGCATTCGGCATAATCCAGCGGGGAGTGAGATTAAATGGCGAATGCCGGGAATTAAGCGCCCGGTGAAGGTGGAAATTGCGCCGTGCCGCATAAAAAATTGATCGGTTTTGTGTAATAGCGCTGGACGCACGAAGAAATAACGTCCATAGCGTTCTAATACCGGCCGTCCAATCCACAGCGCCGCATAATAATTGATAAAGGCGCCGGCCACGCTGCCAATAGTAGAGGCGGCTAAAATCAATACAACATTCATGTCGCCGCGATGTGCTAAATAACCGGCGGGAATTAACACCAATTCACTTGGCACGGGTAGCACGGTTGATTCTAGTGCCATTAAAATAAAAATACCCGAATAGCCCCAGCCGTTGACGGTGGCGACAATCCAGTTGATCCAATCATGTAACATGAATACCCCTATGATAAACCAGCGTGTTGATCATTCCCACACCAATGTGGGAACGTAGTCTTCTTTGAAAAACCAAATGACTAGAACTTGAACTGCTTTAATTGCAAACCAGCGCCCAATTTCATTCAAACTGCTAATGCCTTTGTTAATTGCTGGGTTAAAAACGGCACAATCGCATCCACTGCCATCATTTGCGCTGCCGCATCGCGCCGCCCTTGATATTCCACTTGTCCAGCGTCGAGATGTTTATCACTCATCACTACGCGATGTGGAATACCAATCAATTCCATATCGGCAAACATGACGCCCGGACGCGCATCGCGGTCATCTAATAATACATCTATTCCCGCCGTGCGCAGTTGTTCATATAATAATTCAGCCGCCTCGCGCACTCGATATGATTTATTCCATTTCATCGGCAATAGCGCGACAGTGAATGGTGCAATAGACACCGGCCAACAAATGCCGCGCTCATCATAATTTTGTTCAATTGCGGCCGCGACCACCCGTGAAACACCAATGCCATAACAGCCCATCGTTAATATAACCGCTTTGCCGTTTTCATCTAATACCACCGTGTTTAATGCACGGCTATACTTTTGCCCCAATTGAAAAATGTGGCCAACTTCAATCCCACGCGCAATGGTGAGTGTACCGCATCCATCGGGGCTAGGGTCGCCATTGATGACATTGCGCAAATCAGCGATGGGCGGCAATGATAAATCGCGCCCCCAATTTAATCCAAACCAATGATAGCCATCTTGATTCGCACCGGCGCTGAAATCCGCAATGACAGCCACTGACCGATCGGCAATACACGGAATGGGTAAGTCTTTTGGCCCTAATGAACCCGGCCCCGCGCCAATTGCGGCGCGTATTTCTTCTTCATTAGCCATGCGCAATGGACTAGCGACGCCTTCGCATTTACTCGCTTTGACGATATTTAATTCGTGATCGCCGCGAACCAATAATGCAATTAACCCGCTCGGATTCGCATCTGTCACCGGTGCCGCAACCACCAATGTTTTAATGGTGCGTTCAATGGGTTGATTGAATTGTGTCACTAATTCGGCAATGGTTTTCGCATTTGGCGTATTCACCAACCGCGCTGTTTCAATTGCGGCGGGCGGCGCATTGCATGACGCAATCGCTTCAGCTAATTCAACATTGGCGGCGTAATCACTGCCGCTGGCGAATGCAATCGCGTCTTCACCCGAATCGGCTAATACATGGAATTCATGTGAGGCCGAGCCGCCAATGCTGCCAGTATCCGCCGCGACGGCGCGAAAGGCTAATCCGCAGCGTTGAAAAATCCGGCTATAGGTGGCGTACATTTCGGAATACGTTTGTTCTAATGAAGCGCGATCTAAATGGAATGAATAGGCGTCCTTCATAATGAATTCGCGGGCGCGCATGACGCCAAAACGCGGACGCACTTCATCACGAAATTTGGTTTGGATTTGATAGAAATTGACCGGCAATTGTTTATAGCTGCGCAATTCATTCCGCGCTAAATCGGTAATGATTTCTTCATGCGTGGGGCCGAAACAAAACTCGCGTTGGTGACGGTCGCGCAGGCGTAATAATTCAGGGCCGTATTGTTCCCAGCGGCCGGATTCTTGCCACAATTCAGCGGGTTGCACGGCCGGCATTAATACTTCTAATGCACCGGCGCGATTCATTTCTTCACGCACGATGCGTTCGACATTGCGCAATACACGCAAGCCGAGCGGTAGCCATGTGTATAAACCGGCGGCGAGTTTGCGAATTAAACCGGCGCGTAACATTAAGCGGTGGCTAATAATTTCGGCATCGGCCGGTGTTTCTTTAACGGTGGATAAGGGAAATTGTGAGGTGCGCATAATTCAACCTTGTTTAATGTTTTATTTCAATGCGGTGAATAAAAAAGCCGGGGTATTCTGTGTAAGGCGGCGTGGTCAATTTAAGTGATGAAAACAGTGTGGCGAATGCTGTTATTTGCACGGGCGGGATGAATCGCTGTTGGTTTTATTCAAGTCGTTGTGCCAAAGTTAATATGATCAATGTAATCACGGAAGCTCTCGGGTGGGCGCAAAATCCAACCGCGAAATGATTCAGTTAATGCCCCTTCCTGCAACCGCGGTGGTTCATCACAGGTGACTTCAACTTTAATTAAACCGGTTTGCCCGACTAAACTATTGGGGTCTTGCAGGCGAGTTTCAGTCGCCCAGCGTTTTAATAATGGTGAAAACTCTTCGCTATTGGCACGGCGATTGGTTAGGCGGTCAGTTAATCCAAGCAATAACGCCCGTTTATATTCAATTTCAGCATCAAAATCTTCATCAAACACCGATACGCTGAAATCGGAGCTGAGTTGCACCATGCCGCGCACCACTAAATAAACAAATAAATCGTGCAAATCGCGCCAAGTATTGGGTGGCCACGGGCGATCCCAATCAATTCCATAGCGAATTTGGCGGCTAAAAAAGCGAAACATTTGCTGCAATACCCAAATGCGGTCGCCATCATCATCGGCAAAACGATTAGTGCAGGCGCGATCCACGTCGTGCAGCGTTTTGCGCAAGTTATACAGCATTAATAATAATAACCGTTGCTCCAGCGTAATGCTTGCCGCGCCGCCACCGTCACCCCCTTTAATTGGTTTTGGCAACCCGGCGGCGGCTTTTAATACCGGTTTTTTCACACACCGCATCACAATTACCCGCTCTTCTGCCGTGAGGGTTTCCCGCGCCGTGCGCTCCAATTCCAACATCAAGGTTGGCAATGCCTGTTTTAACGCATGATGCCGCAACGTTTCAATTCGCCCGCAAATTGCACTGGCGGCAGATTCCGACTCGATGGGTGGCGGTTCGCTTTCAGCTGCTAATAGCTCTTGTAATTCTTCGCTATCAACTTCCTTGAGCGAATATTCTCCTGGAATCATGCGCTGCTATTCCTAATGGTCAAGTCTAGCTGAATGATAAATCGGTGCCAGGCGTGATTGAACTGTGAGAATCATATACCCTATAAATGCCAGTTCTCGTTTTTTATTATCCCCATTCATTAAGCTAACCGAATCTATAGAAACCAAAACCTATTTAGAATAGGTACAATTAACTTGGGCAATAAATAAACGCGGCCAGGACACCACCGACTCACCAGTTGCGTCACCGTGGCGTAAATCGGCTACCATAAACCAATCCGAACGTTTGGTCTTTAGATAAACGCTCCGCTTGTTGGTGATGAATGGGTTATGAAACAGCATTTGCAAACGTTACTCGAAACCGCGCTGGCGCACTTGGTGGCTAACGGTGAACTGCCCGCCGCGGCCGCCGCCCAACTGCCACCGCTGGAACGCGCCCGCGACCCGCAGCATGGCGATTTTGCCAGCACCGTTGCGTTGAGTTTAACCAAATTGGCGCGCCAGCCGCCGCGACAACTGGCCGAGCGCATCGTCGCAGCATTGCCCGCGTCGCCGCAGGTGGCCGAAGTCAGCATCGCCGGCCCCGGGTTTATCAACTTCCGCCTCGCCCCGAGCGCGTATCACGCGGTGATTGCCGACATCCTCGCGCAGGGGCCGCAATTTGGTCGCTGTGACTTGGGCGCTGGGCAGACCATTCAAGTCGAATTCGTGTCCGCCAATCCAACGGGGCCGCTGCATGTCGGTCACGGCCGCGGCGGCGCCTACGGTGCCGTCGTGGCTGACCTGCTCACCGCCGTCGGCTACACCGTGCATCGGGAATATTACGTCAACGATGCCGGGCGACAGATGGACATTTTGGCGACGTCAGTCTGGCTGCGATATTTAGAATTGTGCGGCGAACTGCTGCCATTTCCCAGCAACGGCTACAAAGGTGACTACGTTTGGGACATCGCTGCGGCGCTGCACCGTGAACAGGGCGACGCCTACCGCGCTGATGCGGACGTGGTATTTGCCGATTTACCCGCCGACGCCCGCGCTGATCTGCCCGCCGATGATCCCGCCGCCGGTGACAAGGAAGCGCACATTGACGGGTTAATTGCGCGTGCCAAACACCTGCTGGGCGATCATCACTACCGCCTCGTGTTTGAACTCGGGTTAAACATCATTCTCGACGACATCCGCGACGATCTCGCCCAATTCGGCGTGGTTTACGCGACCTGGTACTCGGAACGGTCATTGGCGGAACGCGGCGCGGTGGCGCAGGTGATTTCCCGCCTGCAAGCGAGCGGTCACACTTATACCCAAGATGGGGCGCTGTGGTTTCGTGCCAGCAATTTTGGTGACGAAAAAGATCGCGTGTTGATTCGTGACAACGGCCAAACGACGTACTTTGCCACCGACATCGCCTATCACGCCGATAAATTCGAGCGCGGCTTTGCACGGATTTTGGACATTTGGGGGGCGGATCATCACGGCTACGTCCCGCGCATCAAGGCGGCGTTGCTGGCGCTGGGACATCCGGCCGAGCGGTTGGATGTTCACCTCGTGCAATTTGCCATTTTGTATCGCGGCGGCGAGCGGGTGCAGATGTCCACGCGCTCGGGTGAATTTGTCACGCTGCGCGAGTTGCGGCGCGAAGTCGGGCGAGATGCGGCGCGGTTTTTTTACGTCATGCGCAAAAGTGAACAGCATCTGGATTTCGACCTCGATCTGGCCAAAAGCCAGTCGAATGACAATCCGGTGTATTATGTCCAATACGCCCATGCGCGGGTATCGAGTGTGTTACGCCAAGCCGTCGAGCGCGGGTTAATGCCCGAGACGTCGGCGGGTTTAACCCATTTGGAGCGCCTGACCGAGCCACAGGAGCTGGCGCTGATTAAAACGCTGGCGCGCTATGCTGAGATCGTGGTCAGCGCGGCAACTGGCGTACAACCGCACCTGCTGACGCAATATTTGCGCGAGTTGGCCGGCGATTTTCACAGCTATTACAACGCGCACCAATTTCTCGTCCCCGACGCGGCGCTGTTTGATGCGCGGCTAAAATTGATCTTGGCCACGCGGCAGGTGTTGCGCAACGGGTTGGAATTGCTGGGCGTGTCCGCACCAGATGCAATGTAGTCACCGCAGTTTTTGAGATGTGTTAGACAGTATGGCGACCAAAAGTTCTCATCATCACGACCCCGCCTCACCATCACGCGCCCGCCGTCACACCGCCTCGGGCTGCCCGTATTGCTGGTTTTTAGTCGGCATCGTTTGCGGCGGGATTGGCGTGGGCATGGCGTGGAATTCGCGCTCGACCACCCCGAATCCGGTGGCGGATGTGTTGCCTGCGTTACCCGCTGTTGCCGAACGACAACCCGCCCCGCCGCCGACGTTTGATTTTTACGACCGGCTGTCGCAGGAACAGGTCAGCGTGCCGGCGGAAACTGCCACGCCCGCCGCACCTGCGCTGCCGCCACCGCTGCCGCCGGCGGCTGTGACCAATCCCGCAACCGCTGTGGCAGTGCCGAGCGTGGCACCAATACCTGTTGCTGTAACGCCACAGTCACCCGCGACCGTTGTTTCAAAACCACAGCCAGTCGCGGTGCGCCTGCCGCCGCCCAAGCGGGTGGACAATACGCCACTGCCGCCGGTGCGCAGTGTGACCCCGCCGCCGGTGGTGAAAAAATCTGAGCCGGTGGTGAAAAAATCTGAGCCGGTGGTGAAAAAATCTGAGCCGGTCAAGGTCAAACCACCCGAAGTGGTTGAAAAACCAGTGAAATCTAAACCAGCGCCCGAGGTGGCGGCGGTCACACCGAAGCCCGCATTACCAACGCCCAGCGCCGCTGGTCATTACCGTTTGCAATTGGGATCATTTCGCACCGAAGCCGAAGCCGAGCAATTGCGCGCTAAATTGGCAAAAAAAGGTATTGCGGTTGAAATTCATACGGGTTATTTAGGCGGGCAACCGAGTTTTCGGGTGCGCACCGGCAGTTATGACAAGGCGGGCGCTGATGCGTTGCGGGCGCGTTTAAGCGCCAGCGGTTATTCGGGTGTGCCAGTTAAAACACGCTAATCATTGGCGGCAGTAAATGAACTATTTAATTGCCGCAATGACTAACTGATGAATTGCGCTAATCGCGTTTCTTTATTCGCCACGTCAACCTGTGAATCGGCAAATTGCGCGGCAATTGCCTGAAATTCATCTTGTAAAGCTAAAAACGCATCTAACACATCGGGATCAAAATGACTGCCGCGCCCGTCGCGCATAATGGCCACCGCTTGTTCATGTGACATGGGTTCTTTATACACGCGGCGACTAATTAACGCATCATACACATCCGCCACTGCCATTAACCGCGCACTAATGGGAATTGCTTCACCGGCTAATCCTTCAGGATAACCCGAGCCATCCCATTTTTCTTGATGCGAATAGGCGATTTCTTTTGCCACCCGCAAAAACTCCACTTCCACGCCCAATTGTTTTTCGGCAGCTTCAATACTGTCACGCCCGAGGGTGGTGTGTGTTTTCATAATCTCAAATTCATCCGGCGTTAATCGTCCTGGCTTTAATAAAATGCGATCTGGAATACCCACCTTGCCAATATCATGCAGCGGCGCTGATTTAAATAATAATTCGATCATTTCCGGCGACAAATAATAGCCAAAACGCGGGTGATTTTTTAATTGCTGCGCCAATAAACGGATGTAATGTTGCGTACGGCGAATATGATTACCGGTATCGGTATCCCGCGTTTCAGCCAATGACGCCATTGCTAAAACTGATACATCTTGAATTGCCGCTGTTTCACGGGTGCGCCGCGCAATTTCCATTTCCAAGAAATGATTTTTATCGCGCAAAAAATCCACTGTCGCTTTTAAGCGCAAATGCGTCGCCACCCGCGCTTGCACAATCGCCGGTGAAATGGGTTTAGTAATGTAATCCACCGCGCCCAATTCCAAGCCTTTACGCTCATCTTCAGCGGTACTCATTGCCGTTAAAAAGATAATCGGAATATCCCGCGTCTCATCATTTGACTTTAATGCGCGCAACACATCATAGCCCGACAAGCCCGGCATCATAATATCTAATAAAATCAATTCCGGCGGTGTATTGCGCACTACCTTTAATGCCGTTTCACCATTATTCGCTAATTTGACGCGGTATTTACCCCGCAATAATTCTGACATGAGCGTCAAATTATCCGGCGTGTCATCCACCACTAAAACCGTTGGTTTTTCCACTAAAACCGGTGGGGTTGTCATCATGTTAAGCTCCGCTGTTCATTGAATCACTTGATAAGAATTGAATAATCATTCAGCGCATTGCAACGGGCGGTAGATTAAAAAACCAACTCATTCGCACCGAGAATTGCCATTAAAATAGACACAATAATCCCGGCGACAACCACCCCTAAACCAATAATTAACATCGGTTCAAGCAGCGTTAATAACCGTTGCACACTATTGCGCGTTTCGCGGTCAAAAATATCGGCAACTTTCGCCAACATCGCATCCAATGTCCCCGATTCTTCACCCACGCGAATCATTTGCAATGCCAATTGCGGTAATACAGCATGATTCACCAATGGCCCCGCAATGCCGCGCCCGTGTTTTAAATCATCGCTGACCGTTGCTAAACCATCACTCAACTTATAATTACTGACCACCTGGCGGGCGAGATTTAATCCAGTCAATAATGGCAAACCGTTTTTTAATAAAGTGGAGAGTGTGTGACAAAACCGCGCTGTTTCTAATTTCCACAATAAATCGCCTAATAAAGGTAGCCGCATCATTTGATAATCAAAGCGGCGGCGGTTATCAGGATTTTGCAACCAGCGTTCAATCACCACCGCAATGATCGCAATTGCCACCAGCATTGCCCACCAGTATTGCCGAAATAGATCGCCTAATCCAACCACAATGCGCGTTGGCGTGGGTAATGCGGCGCCCATATCTTCAAATAACACGGTGAATTGTGGCACGACAAATACTAATAACATAATCACCGATAATCCCGCCACCACGAGTAGAATCATTGGATAAACCAATGCCGAGGTGACGGTGCTGCGTAATTCAGCATTGCGTTCTAAATAATCGGCTAATCGCGTTAAAACTTCATCTAATGCGCCACTCGCTTCACCGGCACGCACCATATTGATATACAACTTGGCGAATTGACCATCTTGTTGTTCTAATGCGGCTGAAAAGGTCGCACCACCGCGCACCCGTTCTTGTAAATCATTTAATACCTGCGCAACGTGCGCCTCGGTGCTTAATTCACCCAATACCGCCAGTGAACGATCCAGCGTTAATCCCGCTTCTAATAACGTCGCCAATTGCCGTGTTAATACTTCAATCTCTTTGGCGGTTAAACTCCGCCCCTGTAATCGCCGCCGAATTAAACGTGCGGTTAAACCGCCAGCCGGTCGCGTCCGCAATGGAATTAACCCGACGCTTTGTAGCTGTTGAATTAAAGCCGCTTCATCCGCCGCTTCTTGTTCGCCTTCAATTTCTTCACCGTCTAATTTGACGGCACGATAAATAAAACGCGCCATGAGTCATTCAATCAATGATGGTTAATAATGAAATACCGCACATCAATCAACCCGCAATTACAGGCAAATTGCGTCATGGAAACGCATGGTGGTTGATAGCGACAGAGAATGATTTGCCACCGCCGCCGTTGATCGGGTAATTGCGTGGCGATTAACATACACCGATTTTGACTAGACGAGTGCGGCAAGATCGCCTATTCTAATCACTCCTTGGGGGCGACATGGCTTCGACGTGGGTCACAAAACCTGAGGTGCATGCCGAGGTGCGGGAAACCTCGTTAATCTATCCGCAAACCAATAGTTGCCAACGACGACAACTACGCTCTCGCTGCTTAATCCCAGTGGGCCTCACACCGCCGTTTGCTGATGGGCGACGGATTCGTGGGGTAACATCACACCAGATCGCGCTGCCGCCTGCTCGGAGCGGTGGTGCTAAAACTAACGAGATCGCTAACCAATTGCCCTGCTCCTCGGGCGCTGGTCGGTTAAACACAATAGAGTTGAGCTAAGCATGTAGTACCAACGGCGGAGGATTTGCGGACGCGGGTTCGATCCCCGCCGCCTCCACCAATTCACATTTCAATTGTCAAGTGAATAAAACAAGCCGGCGCGGTGATTAAAAATGCGCCGCGTTTAATCATCACGCACCCTGTCAATTGTTGTATTACCACATTCGCTTTTATTAACACCATTCGACCGCCGTGCAATGCGGCGCACATCAGCCGCCTGAGTACCTTTGATGTGACGCGGTACTCAATTCGCGCACAGGTTAATTGACCGGACTCTGCCATGCGCTCTCTTATCTATTCCACCTGCCTTGTGTTAATTGCCAGTTTATTCACCACCGGCTGTCAAAATCAATCTACAAAAGTGGACTATCGTTTATTAACAAGGGCGGTTGAGCCAATTGACTATGCGCGCATTCAATGTCGTGTCGTACCAATGGCCGATCACCATACTTGTTTAACCAGTGTGATTGAACACTATGAAGCAGTCAGTGAACAGCGTTTAACCCCGCGCCAAATCACCGGCGGGCCTTTCTTATTAGTCTTTAATGACGGCACCCAATATCGTGGGCATTACGTCTCGCAGCCTTTTATTGCCCGTTTTCTTGTGACCAATGGCAATCAATCCTGTTATGGACAATACAATGCGTTTGCGGGTGATAAAATTTCAACGTTCAAGGTGAATTGCAATACCGGCATGACCGGCACAGCTGATATTATTCTCGACCATGGCGGCCGCAATGGGATTGGTGAATTCAAAATGACCAACGGGAAATATGGCCGCATTGTATTTGGTCACGCGGCAGTCGCAGACGCATTCTAAAACGACCCATAACACGCTTGTATTGGTAATTAAAATGGCTGTGCAACCGCAATTAACCACCGACATCTCGTCAATGAACACTGCGCCAGTTGCGTTAATTACCGGGGCGGCGCGGCGAATTGGTGCGCATTTAGTACACACGCTGCATCAACACGGCTGGGATGTCGCATTGCATTATCATCAATCACACGCCGATGCATTAGCGGTGCAAAAAAACTGTGAAGCGCGCCGCCCCAATTCCGTGCATTTAATTGCTGCCGACTTGCGCATCACCACGCAATACACTGCGCTAATTGAACAGGTGAAAAACTGGCGCGGACGCTTGGATGTGTTAATTAATAACGCCTCCAGTTTTTATTCAACACCATTGGCAACGGCTACTGACGCTCAATGGGAAGACTTGCTCGGTACGAATTTAAAAGCGCCGTTTTTTTTAACGCTCGCCGCCGCCCCTTTATTGCGCACCAGTCGCGGCTGTGTAATTAACTTGGTGGATATACACGCGGAACGTCCATTATTAGATTATGCGATTTACAGCATTGCCAAAGCGGGTAATGCCATGATGGTAAAAGCATTAGCGCGTGAATTAGCGCCCGAGGTGCGGGTGAATGGCATTGCGCCTGGAGCAATTTTATGGCCGGCGACAGATGTGAATAGCGCAGATGATAAAGCGGCGTATGAACAGCAATTAACTCGCATTGCACTACAGCGGGCGGGTAATCCTGATGACATCGCTCAGGCTGTGCTATTTTTAATTCGTGACGCGCCCTATATGACTGGTCAAATCATGACGGTTGATGGCGGACGAACATTGCAACAATAATGCTTCATTTGTATGATGAATGTCTTTTAATTTTAGTGAAAACGCCGGTTATGACTACGCAATTACCCACTCCTTCATCTAGTGACGCATTTGTAGAACGTCCGCAACGGCGCTGGTCACATTGGGCCTCACCTGCAACTTTTTATCCGCTTGCCGGGCGTCTAATTCCCTGGTTTGGTAGCGCCGCCGTCTTATTAATTATTGCATCGTTGTATTGGGGTTTTTTTCAAACGCCAGATCAATTAGGTGGCACAAATGCGCAAAAGGAATATTACCGAATTATTTTCGTGCATGTGCCAACGGCATGGATGTCAATGTGGCTTTACATCATATTAGCCATTTGGGCAACGATTGGATTGGTATTCAAAACGCGCCTCAGTTTTATGATGGCAAATGCGATTGCTCCCACCGGCGCATTATTTACTTTTGCCGCATTATGGACAGGTGCATTTTGGGGGCGAACCAGTTGGGGCACCTATTGGGATTGGGATCCACGTTTGACCTCAGAACTCATTTTGTTCTTTTTGTATATCGGGTATAGTGCCTTACATGCTGCAATTGATGATTACCGCCGTGCTGACCGGGCTGCAAGTTTATTGGCATTAGTGGGTTTAATTATGCTGCCAATCATCTTTTGGTCAATTAATTGCCCGGATCCAAATCAATGCGCGGCATTACATCAGCGGTCTTCACTCGGTCAGATTGATCAGGACATTTTATTAGCGATGCTAGGCATGACGCTGGGGTTTTGGTGTTATTCATTTGCGGCAGTTTTTATGCGCTTGCGCGGCATTATTTTAACGCGAGAAGCCGATACACATTGGGTGCGTGATCTACTATTAAAACAACCGCAAGGAGTTGAATAGTGTTGGCAACAATCATAACTTTTTTCCAGCAAGGCGGGTATGCTTTTTTTGTATGGAGTGCATTTGGCGTGACGTTGGGATTATTATTATTAGAAGTCTTTTTCCTGCGCCGTGAACAACATGCCACGCTGCGCCGTTTGGTTAGAATTATGCGGATGCGCGCTCAAGCCGGTGGTTGGTGATTTTATTTAATCGTTGATTGATTTTGGGAATCAAAACATGACATCAAATCGCGCTTATCTCATTCGGGCTTTATATGAATGGATTACAGACAACGGCATGACGCCATATTTACTCGTCAATGCGCAACATCCGTCCGCATCATTGCCTCAGCGTTTTGTGGAAGACGGGCGAATTGTATTGAACATTTCACCAACGGCAGTGCAAGGGTTAATGCTAGGGAATGATCGTATGAGTTTTTCAGCACGGTTTGGTGGTGTGGCATCGCTAGTTGAGTTTCCGCCTCAAGCGGTATTGGGTATTTATGCACGCGAAAATAATCAAGGCATGATTTTTCCAGCGGAAGAGCCAATTGATGACGCCCCAACATCTGAAGAAGATGCCGTCACAGGCGGACGCGATGGGAATGATGATAATCCTAAACGTACTACGAAAGAACGGCCGACATTGCGCGTTGTGAAATAATGATTGACGAGCATAATAAATTACAATGAACCAAGTCAGTTGATCGAATTAGTTCATCAATGTTCTACCCCCAAGACAATCCGCTATTTAATTCGATGGCACAATGGCGTCTAATAATTGCGGAATGCGGTTAATTGCGGCATTGCGGGTATCGTAGTCAGCCGTAACGCCAATTAACACATTGGTTCCCGCGGTGCGTAATTGCTCCTGTTGCAGCGGGGTTAATTGCGTATAAACCCACCCGCGTTGCGCTTGATTCGCGGCAAAGGTCAAGGCCACTTCAGTCAAATAACGAAACCGCCCCATATCCGTTGCTGCAAGTGGATTAGCCCAACCACCATTAATCATCGCAAGAATTAACGCATGGCGCGGAATATGACCTGCGCTTAATTCACCTAACCAATAGGTTTTGCCGGCATCATCTGCCGCCCGATTAAAGATATTTTGATACAACGCATCTACCAGTGTTTCATTCCCCTGATCAACTGGATAGCGCGCCTGCACCAATGGATTATCAAAAAAGCTCTCCGCCACCATTGCCACAGTCCAACCATGATTGACCACTTCATTCACCCAGTATTGCAGTCCTTCACTATCCGGCGCATAGCCTAAGGTCGCCAAATAAATCTCTGCAATTTGCCAATCAATTGCCAACCGTTCAGTCGCCCGAGCGCGGTATTCATCAATGCGAAAGTTTTGATGTGGCTCTGACCAACGCAAAGTTAATAAATCACCGGGGTATGGAAAACTGGTCATCCGATGCTGGTGTTGAATACCGCTGACTACACCTCGTCCGGCGGGCGTGGCAATGGTAAATGTCCGCGTAAATGTCACGCCATCTAATACCAAACTGATGTTATGCGACCCTTCGCCGAATTGATTCCAATTGACAGCAAAGGTATAGCCATTATTCACGTCGCCGCACACGCCTAATGTATCATCACGGGTGCTGCCATAGGGCAGGTTGAATATTGTGTTATCAATACTCGCGCTAATGATCTGTGCGTCACATGCCCAACCGCGCATTAACGTGCGCCCACTTTCAAACCCATCCGGTAATGGACTTTCCCAATTCTGCGGGGTATTGATTTCACCCGCTCGACTGGCTTGACGAGCGGCTTGTGGCGTCGGTGTTATCGTTACTGGAGCATTGCTGGTGACAACAAAGTTTTGATGCGGTTCTGACCAGATTAATGTCGTATATGATGCCGCATCGGGAAAGTCAGGCACGGTAGTCGTGCCGTGTAAGCGAGTTAAAAAGTCATTCCCCAATGAGGTGACGGTGACAGTTGTCCTGGCCGCTTCAGTTACAGTTATAGTATTGTTTACTAATGACTCTACTAATAACTTTAGCACATGATCGCCATTGCCATATTTTGCCCAGTTAATGGCTGCGGTGAAGCCGTTATTATTATCGCTACAGGCCACTTCGCTATTTGGGTTATTGACGCCGTAATCGGCAGTAATGATTGGAAAATCGTCCACCTGTAATTCAACACCATCCGCCCTACAGACAAATCCGCTGACTAAACTAATCCCACTTTCACGGCTGCCATTCATTGGGCTTTCAATGCGGTAAGCATTATTGGTTTGGACAAAATTGGCAATGACGTTGCTCGGTTCATTCATGTTGAGTACGCAGGGTTCATTGCCAGTACAATCGCCACCCCAACCAATGAACTGCCAGTCTGCATTTGCAACTGCGGTCAAGGTGGTGGCGGTGGGTTCGGATAAATCTATGCTGCATACCCCGGAGCACTCGAGGTTGCCGTTGTCGTTGGTCACAGTACCGTCCGCCGCCGTGACATTGTCCTCGAGCTCGATTTCTACAGTGCCGGGCGCGACTTCACTGGTCACGGCGCCATTGTTCACGAGCGCGACTTCTAACGTCAGCGGAGTGAAGGTGGCGCTAACTTGTTGATCTG
Source organism: Thiospirillum jenense (assembly GCF_014145225.1). Lineage (GTDB taxonomy): Bacteria > Pseudomonadota > Gammaproteobacteria > Chromatiales > Chromatiaceae > Thiospirillum > Thiospirillum jenense. The sequence continues at coordinate 230 of NZ_JABVCQ010000035.1, read as the reverse complement.
CATTGAGAGTAACAGCGCATTCTGGCTCTAAACCGAAACAAATATCGCCCCAACCGTCGAATGATCTGCCGGCGGCCGCTGTGGCGGAAAGGGTAACAGGGGTGTTGATTGGGTACTCGTGGCGACAATCTGTTGCGGTCTGACCACAAATAATGCCCGGTGGGTCGCTGGTGATTGTGCCGCCGTCGGGCGCGCTGACTTGCAAATATGCGGTGGTTGCCGTGAACGTG
>NZ_JABVCQ010000034.1 GCF_014145225.1 Thiospirillum jenense | reverse complement strand
TATCCGCCCAGCCTTGACCGCCGGTAGTTTTAATCGTGCCATGTTCAAAACAATAAAACGCGCCGGTTGGATCAGCCGCAGCCGGTGTTAATTCATTTAATAATTGACACAGATCGCAAAAATGTTCTTGCGCTGCCGAGCGTTCTTTTAAGGTGGTGCGCTGCCATTTAATGATGAATTCGTCGGGGGTCATGGGGTGAGTCACGCTGGAATTAGTATTGATTAAATCTGCAACTAATCACGCGCTCTTTAATTGCAGCGCGCCGGCAATTTTCAATCGTGGGCTGGCAATCGGAAGCGGCGCTATGATTAAAAGTTATCAACACATCACCGATGATAAAAACGCTTTTTTAATGGCAACTAGCCACCCCGCGCCTGTTGATAATAATCAGCATAACGTGCCTCTAATAATGATAAATTTAAAAGCGTGGCGGTCGCCCGACTGCATTGCGGTTCATCAGCGAGCGCCGGCGCCGTATTCACCAATGCGGTGAAACTTGAATCCAATAAACGCAACGCTGTTTGATAGGGTTCATGTAAATGCTTTGCTAAATGGACGTGCAAATCGGGCGTATTCGTTTGCACTTGCTGGAATGCGACATCCGCCTGTTGAAAAAATGCGCGCACTTGTGCCAATACCCGCTCGACATTGGCATACCAATATTCATTCCACCACGCTGTTAATGGATGGTCAGTTGGCAATAGCGTTAATGCCGCTAAACGGTCAGTCAATTGCTGTTGGGTTTGACATTTCAATTGCCGTAACCATTGAGTGCGCAATTTGTTTTGAATAGCGACCGCGTCTAATCCAATTAACCGGTGCATATTCATCCCGGGCAAAAAGTCGTTATTGATACGGGCGTGGGTGAGTAATTCACGCGCCGCTGTCAATACCGTCTGCGCTTGAATCAGTTGCGGGCGCACATCCCATTCAGATGGCCAGCGGTTTAATTGCGCTAACCAGGGATGCGCGGCAGGATTAATTGGCGTTGCGTCATTTGCCAGCGGTGCTAATAAATGCGCCCAAAAGGTCGTCCGAAATTGCGTTAATTCGTCCGGCGTTAATTCGCTAAATTCTACTGGTAATACCTGTAAATCTAATTGCGCGGCGTCTTGATCGAGTTCATTTTGCCATAACGTTAATACCCGTTCACGCAAGCGATTATTCAAGCGTTCTTGATCTGGACGTGGGCAATGTGTAATGACGATAATTAACGTTGGACGGCCGACAAAATCGGCGGTGCTAAAGGTGTCTAAAAACTCGCGCAGGCGTTCGCTATTCGCGCTGCCATCCAACCGGTTTGCATTCACGACAAACACCAGCGCGAGATTATGATAGCCCGCCATTAAATCAATTGCGGCGCTGTCGGCCAACGCATCATCACCCGAATTCCAGCCGGGCATGTCAATTAATAATAGACGTTTGGGATCGTTGTTATCTTCGTAATGATCGCCATCGGGTAAAAACAGGTGCTGATCGGGAATAGTTAATTGCAGGCGATGATGTTGCGGGTCATAGTCGGCTAATTCCTCGCGCACGGGAAATTGCGTTAATAGTTTAATTGGCGCGGCGGTATCGTAATCATTAGCGCGTTGAATTAACGTTAATGCGGGCGTCGGGGCAAAGGTGATTTCGAGTGGTAGCCGCGTTTGGCATTCAAGCGAGCTGACGGGGAATAATGGCGGTGGAATGACATCGCCGAGTAATTCGCGCAATAGGCGCGTTTTGCCAGCGGAGAATTCGCCAATGACTCGCGCACTGAGTAGCCCGTCGGGCGGCGTGGCGGTGCGTTGCATGTGATTAGAAAAGGTGCGTAAAGTGCGATAAACAATGGCGGTATTGGTGGTGGGAGATGACATGGATGCTACTCTGGGGTGAATTAAACAATGTGGTTGCTCATCAATAATCAATACTATAGAATAATCACTCGACAGGATTCAACATTTTTACGGAATGACCTATGAACAGTTTGTGTGTGACCACTCAAGTGACTGATGACGGTATGCTGCATCTTCCTTTAGCCGAATTGGCTGGTCAAGCAGTGAAAGTGATGATTGTGCCGTTGACATCTGAACAGGCGCCTGCACCACCTGTTTTAATTGGTCAAGCGGCATTGAATGCTGCGATAGCAATTGGTTTTGTGGGCGGTTTTGAAGCTGATCCGCAGCTTTCTATTGATTATAAAAATCAACTGGATTGGTCTGCCAAATTATGATTATTGCTAATTGTCGTGTACCGTTTTTGATATGTTAAAATCATAGTGCTTGGTTATTCTGTCAATACATAGCAGGAGTATTGGGTATGAAAACAGTTGCTATTTATGTTAATGACAGCTTAGTTGACGCGGCGCGTTTTGCGGCTGAAGTCGAATACCGGACTGTGCCAGAGCAATTGGCATTTTGGGCTAGGGTTGGGCGAGCGGCATTAGAAAATCCTGATTTGCCTGCGCCATTTATTGCGGAGTGTCTCATGGCAATGAATGAAGCGACTGAAGAGGCGATTCCTTATTGTGCCGCGTTCAGGAATTGAAAGATGATATGAGAAGTCCGCTAAACACGCCGCAAACAGTCATTGTTGACTGTTGTCATTTAATCGTTTTCCCCGTCATGTCGAGTGCCGCAACAAATCTTAATTGTTGCCGCCAAACGTTTTCATCAAAATGGAATATCATCGTCAAATGGCTCACTATTCACCCAACTACGCACGAGACGGACGTAGAAGGTGCAGCCGTCGTAACGACCATTACCGTCGTAACCAAAGTTAAAGCTCACATACCAAGCGCTGTTCGAGTAGTAGGGATTAGGAGACCCTGACCAAAACCACGAACTCGGTGTATTCGGAAATGCCCGCTGATCAATAGTGGGTTGTTTGAAATTATCCTCGCATGGTTTGCCAGTGTCATTCCACAACTTGGGTTTGCTGCTAGAACAATAGATAAGCGTTTTTAATTCATCAATAGAAGGCAGCCGCCAGTCACTAAAGCCTGCATGGCGGCATTTTTGCGCGGCAATCTTTGCATTATCCCAATCAAATTCTCCTGCTTCTCCGATACACGTTTTTCCATCCCAAGTCTGCCCCAATGCACAGCGCATCCATTGCAAATTGGTTTTAACATCTAATACCGTGCCATCCCCCAAATCCCGATAACGGCCATTGATGAGTTCACTTTCACCAGATACGGACTGATTTGGATTTTCAGTTTTTAGCGTTGGTTGTCGTGGCGTTTCAATCGGATTGTTATTCAGCCGTTCATTCAACAACATCTCCATTTGCGCCAGTTTATTTATCGCTGCGGTCATGGTTTGATCGTGTTGTTGTAATTGTTCAGCAAGTAATTGTTGCTGTTGTTCAATTTGCGCATTGAACTGTTCCGCACTATCGTCTAGCCGTTCATTTAGCGACAGTTCCATTTGCGCCAATGTCTCTATAGTCTGCGCAGCATCACGTTGTTGTTCAGTCATTGCCTGATTGAACTGCTGCAACTGACCAGTAAATAATTGCTGTTGCGCTTCAATCTGCTCAAGGCGCATACTGAGTTGTTTATTCGTATTTGCCACGCTGGTTGCCACCTGCGTTAATTGGCGCAAATAATTTTTATCAATGTTGGCCGCATGTCCTGCTAATCGCGCCAATTGCCGCAAATACTCATCGGTGCGTTGGTCAATGCCGAATTCGAGTAAAAATCGCAATAATTCTTCGTCAAGTGGGATGGCGGGATTTTTTGTTGGTTGAGTGCTGTCGTTATTCTGCATGGTGTTATTTTTCTAAATGGTTGCTATTCAATCAAAAAAATTAAAATCATTGTCCTCTGCGCACGAGGCGCACAAGACTATTGGTAGTCGGCAGATTGCTATACGCTTCACCATCGCTAAAGTCCAAACGCAATAAACGGTCTTTATAGAAAGAATTTGACAAAAACCATATACAGGGCGTCATTGGAAAAACGACCGAATCAATCACTGGTTTATCATACCTATCCCGGCAGGGAAAACCAGTATCGTTCCATAGTTTAGGCTTGCCACTAGAGCAATAAATTAGGGTTTTTAATTCATTAATGGATGGCAACCGCCAGTCACTAAAACCCGCATGACGACATTCCTGCGCTGCAATTTTTGCATCATTCCAGTTAAATTTAGTTGCTTCACCAACACATGTTTTCCCATCCCATGTCTGCCCCAACGCACAGCGCATCCATTGCAAATTCGTTTTGACATCTAACACCGTGCTATCGCCCAAATCCCGATAACGGCCATTGATAAGCGCAGATTCAGTGGTCGCCTTGTCAATTTTCTCATTTTGCGCATCTAACAACTGTTGCGCATTCAACAACATCTCCATTCGCGCCAGTTTATCCATCGCTGCGGTCATTGCCTGATTGAACTGCTGCAACTGACCAGTAAATAATTGCTGTTGCGCTTCAATCTGCTCAAGGCGCGTACTGAGTTGTTTATTCGTATTTGCCACGCTGGTTGCCACCTGCGTTAATTGGCGCAAATAGTTTTTATCAATGTTGGCCGCGTGTGCCGCGAGTCGCGCTAATTGCCGCAAATACTCATCGGTGCGCTGTTCAATGCCGAATTCGAGTAAAAATCGCAATAGTTCTTCATCAAGTGGGATGGCGGGATTTTTTGTTGGTTGAGTGCTGTCGTTATTCTGCATGGTGTTAATGATTGTATTAATTATTTAAATCCGTTTTCCAAAAAATGGAAATAGCCATTAATCAAGATCACAACAGACGCGGAAGCCGCCAGCTTGGGAAACATTCGTAGCCTCAGAACTATGGCGGGACGCGGAACGACAACGCGAGGAATGAGAAGCCCAGCATCCACCGCGTTGAACACGCTTATTTTTCAATACCCAAGCATTTCCTTCCCAAGCACTGCCATCAACTGGCGCTCCGTTATAATTGTCATGCCAATAATCTTGACACCATTCATAAACATTGCCGTGTACTTGGTATAGTCCGAAAGGATTAGGTGCAAAACTTTTAACTGGTACAGTCTGTATTTTTGTGCTAAGTACAAAATCGAAAAAACTTTCGTTACCGTGATTGGCTAGGCTGGTATTAATTTCATTACCCCACCAAAAGTCAGTGCTGGTAGCTGCACGAGCAGCGTATTCCCATTCAGCTTCACTTGGCAGGCGATAGCGATAACCGGTTTGTTCACTTAACCATTCACAATATGCTTGCGCATCCCCCCAAGTGACATAAACCATAGGATGTTGGCTATAACTCCATTTTTCAGGTTTCCGACGCCATGTGCGTTCACAGAAAACCGTGTATTCGGCAAAGGTCACAGTAAAGCGCCCAATGGCAAATGGTTGTGCAATAGTGACTTCATGTTGTGGGCGTTCCATGTCTCTAGCTGAACCCATAAAAAAACGACCCGGGGGTATTACGAGCATCTCGGGTCCTTGACTACCATCTTTGAGCGAATGATAAAAGGCAACTTCTAATCCCAACATTTTGGCGGTTTTGCGCTGCAATTGTTGAACTACAGCAATAGGCTGTTCGTGCATGTCTCTAAGAGTAGTATCATCATCGTCAGATTGTTCAGTAGATTCTTCGCTTATATTGTTAGAGTTGATAATCCGCTCCGTAATGCTTTCATCTTCTGTAGCCGCTTCTTTATCTATTGCTTGACTCTGTTGCCTCAAATTTTCGATTTGAACAACTAAATCCATAATAGTTTGTGAATTTTCAGCAAGCTGTACGTCATATTTCACAAATTGCTTAGTGAGCAACTGCTCTTGTTGTTCAATTTGCGCATTCAACTGTTCCGCACTATCGTCTAGTCGTTCATTTAGCGACAGTTCCATTTGCGCCAACGTCTCTACAGTCTGCGCAGCATCGCGTTGTTGTTCAGTCATTGCTTGATTGAACTGCTGCAATTGACCGGTAAATAATTGCTGTTGTGCTTCAATCTGCTCAAGGCGCGTACTGAGTTGTTTATTCGTATTTGCCACGCTGGTTGCCATCTGCGTTAATTGGCGCAAATAATTTTTATCAATGTTGGCCGCATGTGCTGCTAATCGCGCTAATTGCCGCAAATACTCATCCGTGCGCTGTTCAATGCCAAATTCGAGTAAAAATCGCAATAGTTCTTGGTCAAGTGGGATGGCAGACTTTTTTATTGTTTGATTACTCTCATCATTCTGCATAATTCAACACCTGTTATTGATTCCCCTCTCATTAAAAAGAGGGGAAGTTTTATTCAAAAGCACAATTTTGCCTATTGCACCCGCGCCAGCACCGCCTGCAATTGCGTCGCCTCCACCTGCAACTGCGCCAACACCGCCGCCCGTTCCGCCGGCGCCGCGTCCAACCGCCCGCGCAACGTATCAATGTCCGCCAAGCGCTCACTCAACAACGCCTCCACCCGCGCCTCCCAGTCATCACGCACCCGCGCCCGCAACACCTCCGCCATCTGCCCGGCTTGCTGGTCAAAACTGTGCTGCCAGTGCGCCACCGCCTGCGCCACCTGACGTTGCACCGCCATCTGCCGCTCAGTTCGCGCCGCCTGCTCAAATGCCTGCTGCCGCTCGACTGCGTACCGCTGCAAATCCGCCAACCGCGCCTCCAACTGCGCCTGCTCGCGGCGATTCTGTTCCAACGCCCAACCCGTCAATTGACGCGCATTCACCACCTCCTCCTGCTGCGCCAACTGCGCCCGCACCTCGCGCACTTGCGCATCACACTGCGCCAGCATCGCATCGCGCTGGGCTAACGCCTCGGGATCAGTCACCACCTCCTCACGCGGGATGCTGTCCAACTTCGCGCCCAACTGCTCGCCCCAGTAACCCAGAGACAACCCCTCCAGTATTTTGAGACGGTCACGCATTGGCGGCGGCACGATGTCACTGTTTTGAGCGACGGTGCGCACCGTCGTCGCCGTTTTCGCCACCTTGCCCAGCACCGCCGCCGCTTTAGTCCCCGCCAACAACGGACTGAGTAGCACCAGCGCCAAATCACCGATCTCACCGGCCATCCGCCCCATCACCGCGCCCGTGCCGCGATTTTCCAATTGCCGCACAATTTGCGGCAACGGCTGCGCCGCCACCTGGTCACGTTGCCGCAGCACCTCGCGCAACGCCCGTTCAGACACGGTCAAATCCGCCTCCGGCAACTGCGCCAAGCGCTCCAATTGCCCCGCGTACTCGGTGGCGTACGCATCCAGTGCCTGCTGCAACTGCTGCTGGCGCGCCTGATCGAGAAATTCGCTCGCGTCCACCGTCACCGGCGGCGGCAAGCGCAAATTGAGACTGGTCACTTGCGCCTCGGGCAGCGCCAGCTCGCCGTAACCAGTTGATAACGCGCTAAATTCCCCCGCCGCGTCCCGCAACGCAGCGCGTAACGCCTCACCACCGGCAGTGGCAAATTGTTCCCAATCGCTTTCCAATTGCACCGCCGCGGCCAGCGGCGCCAACGTGCCGTCCAACTGCAATTTGCTTTGTTCAACAATGACTTGAGCGCGAGTCGCCAGCGCCGCCCGCTCCGACTGCGCCTGCGCCTGATGCGCACTGCGCACGGCCAGCAACGCCTGCCGCCGTGCCAATAATTCCGCCCGCAACGCCTGCGTCGCCGCGTCAGACTCCACTGCACACGCCGCCTGCGCTGCCGCGTTTTGCCCCAGCGCATTGGTCAGCAACGGGCGCAACTCGGCCGTCAACCGCTGCTGCCGAATGGCGTGGCGTTCATCCCGCGCTTGCGTGAGGAAAGTTTGGATCACGTCCCGCCCGAGTCCGGCGCGACTGGTCGGCGTCAACGGCAACTGCAACCCAGTTTGCGCAGTGATCTGCTGCGCCCAACGCTGCACATCCGGGCGCTGTTCACCTCGCGCCACAGCCGCGTCCACCTCATCCCAGCGGGCGACCAGCAGCAAAACGCGCTTGCCAGCCTGCGCAATCTGCCGCAGCGTCGCCAGATCAGCGGCATCCGGCCCACGCGGTGCAATCAGGTACAGCACGGCGTCGGCTTGCTGGATTTGCGCGGTGGTGTACGCCTGATGCCGCGCCGTGACGCCGCCCAACCCGGGCAAATCAATTAACAACAGCCCGCGCAACCAATCCTGCGGCAAAGTAACGCTGGCGCAGGCCGCCCCTGCTGGCGCTTGCGTCGCCACCTGCGCCAATGCCGCGTCATCTAATGAAACGGTGCTGCCGTCGCTATTGAGCAATTGCAACGTGCGCGTATTGCCATATTCAATAAAGGTCGGCAATGCGGTCGTCTCTTCCCGCGCCGTCGGCAATAATGACTCGGCAATTAACATATTTAATAAACTGCTTTTGCCGACCGAAAATGCGCCGAGTAAAATCACCCGCAATGGCGCATCAAGTGGTGGCAGGCGCTCGGTCAATTCAGCAATAGCGGGTTGACACGACGCGGGCAATTGATTGGCTAAACTGTCAAGCGTAAAGGCGGTAGTGGACATGAGAGATTCCTCAATTGGTTAAAGCGGCGCTGGTCATTGCCATCACATCGGCAACCGCTCGTTCTCCCTCTAATAACGCGGCACGGCGGGCATTGATCTGCGCTTGACTTTGTTGCAACAGCAATTGAATTTCTTGCTGCTGCGTCCGCTTTGCATTTAATGGTTCGAGCATTTGTTCACGCACACAACTAGCTAATAACTGCGCTTGTTGCTGAAACATGTCGCGCAAACTATCGGCTAAATAACGTTCAATCCCACTAATACTCGCTTCTAATTGGTGGAGCGTATTGCGGCGCAATTGCGTGAGCGTGTCATGGATTAACGCTTCTTCATCCTGCCGCGCCTGTTGCTCGGCTTTTTGCAATTCCTTTTCACGCTGCGCCATTTGCTTCTCATATTTCTTACGCGCTGTTTCCGCCGTGATACGCCGCCCCGTCCGTTCTAATTCCTCTTGTTGAATTGCCGCTAATGCCGTTTCACGATCAGCCATTTGCTCGCGCAATTCACCGCGTTCTTGGTCATAAACGCGGCCTGCACTATCATCGCGGCGTGTCACTGTTGAATAACTCGGTGAGCACCACAGAAAACCACTGCCCCAATCGCTCGTTCTATACGTTTCAGAATAAATCCGCGCTTCTGGCCGTGATCCCATTCCGTCTAATTGACGTTGCACCCGCGCTAAATTGGCCTCCGCATGACGCCGTTTATTCTCATCAATCCGATTACGCGCAATCTCACCATCGAGCGTATCAATCTCATCTTCTAACCGCGTTTTTTCCGCATTCAATTGCGCCATGCGTTGCTGATGTTCTTCCAACACCGAAAAATCAAACGTCAAGTTTAATGATAATTCGGGCAACTGAATATTCAACTGCGTTAAATGCCCTTCAATCTCACGCGCATGGCGGCGCATCGCATCTAAATAACTAGCGCGCAAGCCATCTAAGGTCGTTTGCACCGCCGTTTTTTGTTGCTGCCACAAGCGATCTAATTGCCCCGCCACCTGTTTGTATTGCTGATCCAATTCAGGCGGCAGCCCAATGTTGCGCTCACCTTTATTAACCAAACGGCGCACATAAGATTCAGTGACTTGATCGTCAACCGCATCGCGCAATTTAATCAACGGTTTTAGTAATTCCTCGCGGGTTTTATCGGTCATCACTTGCGCAGCGCGTTCGTGTTCATCACGCGATTCGCGGGTTTCGCGTTCCTCATCATGCTGCAATTCACGAATATCTAAATCAAGTTTTTGCAATTCCTGCTCGCGTTGCACGGCACTCTTATCCGCGTTTAATTGCACCAGTTCATTCGCAATGTGTTCGGCCAATTGCCGCTGAATATCGGTCAACTGTTTTAATGGCTTGAGCAGAATTTGTTCCTGTGCCTCGCCGCTGGTTAATAGCGCCGCAATCCGTTCAGCTAAATAACCCATATTAGAACGCCGCTGCCGCTCAGGGTCGGCATCCTTTGCCCAAGCAGCACTAACGCCAAATAATTGCGTGGCACCGGTTAAGGATGCAAATTCTGCTTGTGCCTGTTCACCTAATTTTTCGGCAAAATTTTTGCGCACCAATTGTAGTTTTTTAGCGGTACGTTCCTCTTCATTCATTGCCCGATCATGCGCATCTTCTGGCTCTAATACTCGATCCCATTTATTGACCACCGTAATGAACTTTTGAAAGTTCCGCCGCAACGTTTGGCGCATGAATTCCCATTCAGAACCATTCGCACCGAGTTGACCTGTATCCTGTACCCACAATGCGATATGTGCCTCAGCGATAGCTCTGTGCGTAATCTCTTCGTGATGTTTAACAATGGTTCCTAATCCCGGTGTGTCAATTAACACCAACCCTTTATTGAGCAAATCGTGGTCAAAGAAAACCTCAATATGTGACACCTGCTGCCGCTCTGCTTGATGACTGTCATCTAATTCAGTTCCCCAGCGTTTTAATGCTGCATCATCCGTCCAGGCGATTTCTTGCGGCGGGCGATCATCTTGATAATGTACGCGAATAAATGGCTCAGTGTGGCCAGCGGGTAACTTTTGTAAAAACGTATTTGTCGCCGTCGTGGTTTCCAGCGCAGCAGGTAATAAATCAATGCCTAATAGTGCATTAATTAGCATCGATTTCCCGCGTGAAAACTCGCCCAACACCACCAGCTTGACTTGATCGGACGCTAATGATTGTTGCAATTCGCCAAAATGGCGGTGCGTGGTTTTTAATTCAGCACTGCCAAATTGGTCAAATAATTCTTGAGTGCGTGTGAGATAAGCGCGGGCGTTGTCAATCCGATTTTGACGATCGGCGAGTGAACGAGAGAGAAATTCATTCGTGCTAGTCATAAGATGATCTCAAGGACAAGAACAGGTTAATAAAACACGGCGGAATTTAATGCCGTGCGGTGAATAAACTCGCGTCAAATATATTAAAAAATGGGGCGCTGGGTAATGACACGAGCAGGCAATACGATACGCCGTTGCACGCGATTTGTCATTAGGTTGCAACACGCAGGAGAATAGAAAAATTGAATGGGAAATTAGATGCGGGCGGGGTGGTAGCATCCCCATCCTGGCGGCTGGGAACGATCAATCAAATCTTTCGGCGTAATCAATTAGCAGTTGATTATTTTAATGACAATTCCCGCCGATTATCACCCGCTGCGCCAGCGAGTGCGCCAGTTGAGATGGCCGTGGCAATTTCAATGGTATCGGGTGCAATAGCGCGGGCGAATACTTTATGCCCGTCTAAATCGCCAATGAAATCCAAGCGTTTTTTGAATAGCCCCGGCTCGCCAATGGTCAATTCGCCGGTGTGCGCTCGCGGCAATTGGGTGTAATACACATTGAATACGCGATTGCGCGGCGTACCCAATTCGTGCCATTCACCGTAGCCGCAGCCTTGATGCAATCCGACTTGGAATTTGCCGTGCCGTTCACGCCCGACGTAATACGCGAATGGCGCTTCGCCGTGACTATCACTCGCCGCGTGGTTAATAACTTTAATCACGCCGCCGGGGCAGAGATTTAATAAGCCGAGTGCGACGCCGGTTTTCGCGGTTGGGCGAAAGACCGCGCCAGCATCCACGGGCAATGGTGAATGCACTGTTAATTGCGGGACGTGCGCGCCAAATAACGTTGCTAATGTAGTTTGTACTCGCGTGGTTAATGAATCGGCATGAGTGGATTGATCTGCTGTGGGTGATTTCTCATTAACATAACCCCATTGTTCACCAGACCAAACATAGACATCATCAACAGATAACGCCGCGCCAGCATTGGTGTTGTCGTGATTCGGCGCCGCCGCCGTCAATCCAAATAACCGCGCCACGATCTGCGAGCGACTGGCATTGCCGGCCAGCAAAATGTGAATCTGCTGCGGCGGGTTGTTGGCAAAGGCTTTGCGCATCGCCGCGAGGAAATTGTCCACGCCCTGCGCAATGCGATTTTCTAAATACTCGGTCAGCGCCGCCGACGGGAGCGTCAATTCGCAACCTTCCACTTTGCCGCCGTCACGATTTAGCAGCGCCACCCGTTCCACGCCGCTACTGTTTGGCAACTGTCCCTGCTCCCACAACGGGCGCAATTTAGCAATTAAAATCAGCGTGTTAGTTTGCGCGGCTTGGGTGTGTTCGAGGAACATTTCCGAGCCGGGGAAATCGTCGGCATCGAGCGGGCGGGTGAAGGCGATTTGATGCTGGCGGCACAGGTCGAGGTTGTGGCGGAAGGTGCGATAGGCCAGATTTTCCAGCAGATTTTCGCCGCCGAGGAATTGATCGCCCGCGACGCCGAAGTGTTCAAACACCGCCTCCCAGCCCGCGTCTTCTTCGCTGGCGTCCGGCAGGCGGTAGCGCCCGAAGTCAAAATCCGCCGTGCCGCCGCCGAAATCAAACACGGCATACGCTTCGCCGTCGGTGGTCGGGTGGACGCCGAGTAATGGCAGCGCGGCGGCGGCGTAGGCGGCGGGTTCGGAGGCGAGTTCCTCGACGCTGAACTCGGCAAAAATCGGTTGCGTGACGAGGGTGGCGGGCAGACTGCGTTGCAGGCCGCGGCGGAATGATGCCAAGATTTTCTGTTTAATATCAGTGGGATAGGCGACGGGAAACGTCATGTAATAGCGCAAAAAGAGGCCGCGCCCGCGCCAGTTGATGGTCAGGCCGAGAAACCACGCATACAGTTCGACCGGGTCAAACGGATCGCTGGCGCTGACGGTGAGCGGCTGCCCCTTGACCGGCATTCGCAACGTGAGCGGCGCTAATTCGTGTTCTAAGCCGCTGATTTGACTGGTAATGCGCACCGGCGCCGCTTTGGTTTCGCGCAACGCCCACTGTTTGAGTTTGGTCAGGACGCTGGCGACCACTGCTTTGTCGGTTTCGTTGTGGCGCAGGCGGTGCAGTGCCTCGTGCGAACAGCGCACCTGATCCCACAAGACGCCGGGGCGGTAGGCGTCAATTCGCCACGCGGTTAATAATGCGGCGATGTCGAGCAATTCTAATACGGTCGGGTTTTCATAATCGCTGGGGTGTTCTTTTGCCCAAAAATCCTGTACGCCAATACGCAGTAATTTGTGTTGGCCATTATCATCATAGGCGACGACGGTGCTGCTGGTGCCGAAATCAATTGTCACATTCCAATCTTTGACATCAATCGCGGGATTGCGGGCGCGGACGCCGGCCGCGTGCAAGTCATTCGCATCCCAATTCCAGAATTCCCACATGCCTTTATTCGGATCATTAAATTGCGCTGCTTCGAGTTTGGGCAGGCGGGCGGCGAGCCAATCAATTGGGCTGTAGAGCGTTTTTAAGTCGGGAGTGCCGCGCAGTGGGGCGAGTAAATCGGGGGCATTATTCACGCCGCACGGCTGAAAAAACCAGTTGTTTTGTAAAGCAGCGTTAATAAAAGATTCGGCGGTTGAATTGAGAAATGGTGGGTTGCAGGCGATTAAATAACCACTACATCCTGAGATAACTGATGCCGATGTTCCGCGATCTAAATCAATTATCCCACCCGCGCAAAGCCAGTAATTTACATTTAATAAACGGATAGCAGCGCCAGAACGTAGTGGATTTTTTGTATTAGCGGCAAATACAACTAACTCATCACGGCTAGGCAAACGCCATTTATCAAGTGTGCCAAGTTTTAATTGTGCCGCTTTTTGTTTACCATCATTTTCGTACAGCCCAGTCCTAGCATCTGGTTTAGCATCCCACAATAACCGTTGTTTACTGTCATACAGCATGACCTTCTCTTGATTTGCCACGCCGACCCACCAAAAATCGTATTGCGCAAATGCCGCTTTGATTTGATTGAATTGTTCCGTGCGATACGCATCTTGCAAATACGCGGGGAAATCAGTTGTCATGGCAAGAGTCTCAATCTTGAATTGATGGCGACGAGCGAGCGCGTGGAGTTGCGCAATGAACGTGCGTTCGAGTTGATGGTCACTGAGTGCGGCCAGCGTGGTGAGTATAGTATGCAATTTTGTTCACCGGTAGCAAGTGTCATTTTTAATGAGCGGCGCGATTTTAGCACTTGACAAGTGAATTACTTAAAGATGAAAATAAACGCATTACTTGCAATGAGTAATACGGGATTGGTCTCCCATCATAGTTCTGACGGATAAAAGCAGTTTTATTGCGTCCGTAAATACGCTCCAGTTTGCTATGGGCGAACCGTGTGCGGGCATCTTCGGATGCACCCGACCAGAACCGGGCAGACCAACCCACGCGGTAAGCCCACCTTCAATTGGTCTTGGAGGCGGCTATTTTTAATAGCAGTTCTGGAGTCATCTAATGAACGAGTTAATTCCTGTTCCCTTCCGCGCTACTACTCTCTTTTTAATTGATGTTGACGGTACGCCGTATGTCCCGATGAAACCAGTTGTCGAGGGCATGGGGTTGGCATGGCAACCACAACATGTAAAAATGACTGAAAATCAAAGGTTTGCAACCTGCATCATGGAAATCGTGACGCTGATGCCGGGCGATGATCAACGCCGTTCTATGTGTTGCCTGCTTTTGCGCAAACTCCCCGGCTGGTTAATGACTATTTACCCAAATAAAGTCAAACCCGCAATCCGCGACAACATCATTGCTTATCAAAACGAATGTGATGATGTGTTATGGGAATATTGGTCGAAAGGTCACGCCATCAATCCGCGTACAGAGCAAACGCCTGAATCAACACCAACAATCACCAATTATGAATACGCCGCCAATCTTGTGCTGGTATTCATTCGTGCGGCGAAAGCATTTGGATTGCGGGGCAATCAAGCACGGCTATCTGCTAATCGTGCCATTCGGCATTTCACAGGTGTGAATTTACTAGAAGCGATGGGTCACACTTATCTTGAGGCACCCGATCAAGAAGTGTTATTAGCAGTCTCTGATCTGGCATTGCGTTTGAATTATGCCATACATGCAGTGAATCCAAAAATAACGAATGCTGGATTACAAACCGAGCATCGTGATCATAAAAATAAACTGTATTATGAATTAACCCCGCTAGGGCATCGCTTTGGTGTTTATCTCGATACCAATAAAAAACATAGTGATGGAACGCCGATTAGACAGATCAAATGGCGCGCCAGTGTTATTGAGTGTTTGCAGAATAACGAGCGTTAAATTGCTCTGTTAAACTTGACCGTTCCCACGCACCCGCACGGGAATGGTTTTATTAAGTCGCCACCAATGGTTTTTTCTGCAAGTCACCCGCCGCATTGCGCAACCCCGGCAACCATTCATCCCGAATCACCTCACCCTTTGCCGCCCCGCGCTCGTGGTTTTTATAATCAAATGGCGTACCAATTGTCACCGACTGCAATTCGGCTTGTTTATCACGCCAAATCAAATTATGAATCTGCACCGCACCGCTGAGAATCGCCCGTTCAATTGCCGTTGCCGGGCGCTGGTTTTCTTTACAACGAGCGGCTAAACGCTCCCACAATTGCAATACCTGATCCCATTGCGCGGCCAACGCCACCAATTGCAATAACTGCCGCCCTTCATTATCGTTTGTATTCACCCGCCACCACGCGGCCAAATCGGCATCATTCTTGACCTGCGTTAATAATGTCAATTCAGATTTTAATTGTTCACGCAATGGATCGGGTTTAGTGGCGAGCGGTGACGAGTGACTTTTCATGGGTGGAATATTGCGCATCAATTCACCTTGTTTAGCAAGCGTTGGTTGCAATGTCAATTGTGCCTGATTGTCATCTTGACTACTGACAATTGCCCGCACGGCAGCGCGGATGTCGGCATCATATTGCAGCAACAATAACAAATCCGTATAGATCAACTTTTTCGGCAAATAATCATCATCACGCAATTTTGCCAACCGTTTCGCTTCTTTTTCATTCATCCTAAAAACTCCTGCAATACATCAGTCATTTCGGTGCGCAACACCAGCGCATATTGGTGTTGCAATTTATGACACGCAAATAAAATACGCGCCCGCTCCATTGCTGGCAATTGCAATAATTGCTGCCGACTCGCCGCCACTTCCGCCGCCGTTGGTTCGGGAAATGGCGACGGAATACGCGGCACTTCTGCCGACCGCGCCAATGTCGCCACCACTGCCGGCGGCACCGTCCCCCACACATTGCGAAAGAGCGCGGGCAAATACGTTAATAATGACGTTAATTCAGGTGGCTCAATTGCCGCCAAGCGCCGCAGCAATTGACGATTTTCCGCCGCCAAGCGCTGGTTTTCTAATCGCAATGCCGGCAATTCAACTAAACCGGCATCCCGTTCTATTCGGGCGGTGCGTTCGGCCAACATGTCTAAAAAGCAATAAATCACCCGCTCTTCTGTTGCCGAGCGCAAGAAGTTTTCTATTGTTGGCGGGGAATCAGAATTAGCATCAATCATACAGGTTTCATTCGTTAGGTTGCAATTCATTGAATCGTTCCCACGCGCCAGCCTGAGAACGCATGTCTATTGGTTATTATGCCCGCGCTAGATTTAATTGCAATAACTGCTGCAAAATCTCAGCTTCACTCAACTCAGTTGAGCAGCCATACGCGGCCGCGACTGCTTGATCTAATTGCTGATGTGCATTCACCAACCACGCCGGTTGTTTATTATACAAGTTGGTCAGCGTACGCTGTTTTAATTGCGCGGCGTATTCCGGTTTGGCAATGATCCGATCAGGATAACCGGCCACGATTTCCGGTACGCGATCAATCCACTCGGGCGGATTTAACCAATGATCGCGCAGTTGATTTAATTGGTGCGCCGCTTCGGCAATGGCAATTGCATGAGCGCGGTATTCACTGGCGACGCTGGGAATGATGGCGCCGCTATTCAAAGTTTCAATTGCATTACTGGCGGTGTCGGCGGGGGTTAAACCAATTGGAAAAGGGAAAGTTTCAAAGGTCGTAGTCGGTGTATAGCGCGGCGTTGCGCCTAAATTGGTGCCCATTTTTAATGACCACAATTGATGAAAACACGAATGCAAAATGCCGAATGTGCTGTCGTCGGCGCGGGTAATAATAAGTGCTGCTTGATCAGCCAAAAAAATTGCATCTAACCAAGAAAAGGTGCGATATTTTGCAACTGCCGGGGTCGCAATAAAGCGGTAAAGATTATGCAGTGCAGCGCGCATTCCCGGCCTTGCCTCCGCATGTCTCCACCAATATTGCCGATAAGATTCTCTATTATTATTTTGCCGTATTGGTTTAACCTCTTCCGTAATATAAGCAAAAGGTTTTTCATAAAAACATGCCTCACTCTCTGGCATGTCGGTTCCAAAATCAATAACCCAAACGTCTCTATTACGTCGTGTTAAATCAATACCGTTGCAAAGCGGCCGCAAGACTAGTTTATTCGATTTATGATGTGGATTAGGTAGTTTTAACCATTGTCTTGCCAAATCTCCAGCAACGTCAAAAGCGCCTTTTTTTGATACTCCCATAAAACAAACGGCTGCATTTTCTTTTAATTGTTTCGCCGTTGTGACATCCATTTTTATTTCACTTGAACCCGCTGTTAAATCCGCATAAATCACCGCCACGCGCTCATCATTTAATACCGGCGGCGTTTTGATTTCGCCAAAACTAATTAAACTCACCCGCACTGCTGCGCCATCATTCACCCAGGGTTCATCTGACCAGGCATTAAAAATCCGCGTTGTTTGGCAAATCTGATCTAGTACTTTGCGATTAGACCCGCCGCGAATTGAATTGGTTGACACCAGACCAGCCGCCCGTGCTTTGCCAATGTCTATTTGCGCTCGTGCTTTTTCAAACCAATAACACACCAAATCAGCACCAGCGGGAACACGCCCGGCGTAAATGGTTTCTAATGCCGTGAAATAATCATCCCCTAATAACCCGCGCTTTTTACTGCCGCCTAAAAACGGCGGATTACCAATAATCACATCGGCTGTTGGCCATTCGGGTTCACTGCCATCTGCATTCACCACTGCATCACGCTGTTCAATGATGTTAATTGGTTTTAAGATCGGATTTTTTGATAAAGAAAACCCGTGTTGCAACATCCACTGAATCTCACCAATCCACACCGTCACCCGCGCCAATTCCGCCGCGTAATGATTCTTTTCAATCCCCAGCACATTATGCGGACTGACGGTTGGAAAGGCGCGCATTAACCCCAACTGTTCACCCGCTAAAATAATTTCATGCTCTAAATCTTTTAAGCCTTTTAATGCCAAGAATAGAAAATTACCCGAGCCGCAGGCCGGATCCAAGACGCGAAATTGATTTAACTGCTCCAACATTCCAGTCAAAAGCGCCCGCAATTTAGTCAATTGTTTATCACGCACGGCGGGCGATTTCGCCGCGTCTGCCGCCGTTTTTAATTGCAGCATTTCTTTTTGTACGCTCTGCCATTCTTTACGCAATGGCATTAACACCACCGGCGCCACCAATCGCATAATTGAATTGGGATCGGTGTAATGCGCACCCAATTGCGCCCGCTGTTTTGGATCAAGCCCGCGCTCGAATAACGTCCCGAAAATGCTCGGTTCAATTGCCGACCAATTCAATTTAGTGAATGAATGCAGCGTTTTCAAATCTGCCGTTTCTAATGGCAACGGCTGCACCTCGGCAAATAACCCGCTATTAAACCAATCAATTGCTTCTGATCCAAATAACCCACCCGTCGCCATCGTATCTAATAAATTGGTCAACATCTGTTCAACTTGCGCGGGATATTTCAAGCCATTTTCTAATAACCGCGTGAATAACTGATTCGGCAATAACTCAATATCTTGCGCAAATAAACAGAATAATAATTGTTGACTAAAGTGCGCCACCGCGGCCGAATCATGGCCGCGCTGACATAATGCCTCGGCCCATTCACCGAATTGCCGCGCCGCTCTTTCAGTTAATGCCGCCGTCGTATCAATTGGCCGCAATTTTTCAGGATCAGAAAACGCCCATTTTAATAATTGCAACTTGGACGGATCGCGCAGGTCATTTAATGTCAGCGTGTATTGATCCGGCACCGTGCCAGTAAAGGCGGTGTGAATAATGATCTGCTCCATATCGGAGACAATCAATAGCGGCGGATGATTCAACGCCGGTGCGTAACGATGCAATTGCACAAACGCCGCTTTTAAGTCTTTATGCTTGCCTTTGTATTCCCAACCGAAATGACCATCTTTCCAGACATCCGCCCAGCCTTGACCGCCGGTGGTTTTAATGGCGCCGCGTTCAAAGCAATAAAACGCACCAGTTGGATCAGCCGCAGCCGGTGTTAATTCATTTAATAATTGACACAGATCGCAAAAATGTTCTTGCGCAGCCGAGCTTTCTTTTAAGGTAGAGCGCTGCCATTTAATAATGAATTCGTCGGGAGTCATGGGATTGGTCACGCGGGAATTGATTGGAGTAGGCGCTATTATGAACGCGGACTGCTATTTTGTCATGTCAGCGCGAGCGGGAGTGAAAAAAAGCGGGAGAATGATTGACAGATGAACGCAAGTGCGGTAGTTTATTTTCACTGCTGTATATTAGCAGTATGGGATTGGCGTCCTGTTTTTTTAAGCATTGGTTTCATAGTAGCGCAATGCAGTTTTTGGTAGTGCGTTATGTGTGATTTACCAGTTCCAGCTCAGTTGTTTGCACACGAGTTAATATCGGTAGGTCTAAGTTAAAACGCTTCCAAATGGGTGAAAAAACATTAGAAGCTGCTGAATAAATCACTGATAGATTGTTGTTGACATTATCAATATTAATGTGCATTTTTATTAAAAACAGAGCAACCCAATATCCATTACAATAAGGATTCAAACAAATAAACAACGAAAAAGCCAACCTATGACACACCTTTCTTTACCCCGCGCCCCCTACCCCACCACGCGGATGCGGCGGATGCGTCGCGCACCGTTTTCCCGCCGCATGATGCGCGAAACGCGGCTCACCCCCGACGATTTCATTTACCCGGTGTTCGTGCTGGAGGGGCAAAATACCCGCGAACCCGTGCCGTCCATGCCCGGGGTCGAGCGCCTGAGCATTGATTTGCTCGTGGCCGAAGCCCAGCAGATTTGGGCATTGGGCGTCCCCGCGATGGCGCTGTTTCCGGTCACGCCGCCGTCGGCCAAGTCGCTCGACGCCCGCGAAGCCTTCAATCCCGACGGCTTGGCGCAGCGGGCGGTGCGGGCGCTCAAGGCGGCGCTGCCGGAGTTGGGCATCATCACCGACGTCGCGCTCGACCCGTTCACCACGCACGGGCAGGACGGTTTAATTGATGACAACGGCTATGTGTTGAATGACGCGACGGTGGAGGTGCTGGTCAAGCAGGCGCTGTCACACGCCGCGGCGGGGGCGGACATTGTTGCGCCGTCTGACATGATGGACGGGCGGATTGGCGCGGTGCGGGCGGCGCTCGAAGCCGACGGTCACATTCACACGCGCATTCTGGCGTATTCAGCCAAATATGCGTCGAGTTTTTACGGGCCATTTCGTGACGCGGTTGGATCGGCGGCGAATCTGGGCAGCGGTGATAAATATACTTATCAAATGGATCCGGCCAATTCTAATGAAGCGCTGCATGAAGTGGGATTAGATTTGGCTGAAGGCGCCGATATGGTGATGATTAAACCGGGGCTGCCGTATTTAGACATCGTGCGGCGAGTGAAAGATCAATTCGGCGCGCCGACCTTTGTTTATCAAGTCAGCGGTGAATACGCCATGTTAAAAGCCGCAAGTCAGAATGGTTGGTTGAATGAAGAAGCGGTAGTATTAGAAGCACTCACCAGTATTAAACGTGCTGGCGCAGATGGCATTTTAACCTATTACGCTAAACAAGCGGCTATTTGGTTACAGCACTCGCACTAATCACCCGTTAATTGATCGTTCTCATGCGCCCGCGTGAGAACGGTTAATGCGCATCGCGCACACCAGTTAAGATCACCGTCATTCGGCAACCGTCGTGCGTCGTGGGATCAATCTCAATACTGCCATTGTGTTGATTCACAATTTCCTGCGCTAACGTTAATCCCATTCCCGCCCGCCCGCGGCGCTGTTTCCATCCAATATAAAAGGGTTCAAACACCTTAAACCGATTGGCCAGCGCAATCCCGGGGCCATTATCGGTAATCATCACCATCACGGCATCATCCAACGCCCGCGTGATTAAACTCAATTCCCGCTGCGACCGCCGACTTTCATTAAATGCCAAAAGCGCATTATCAATTAAATATTTAAACAACGAGCGCAACTGGTTTTTATGACCCGACAATTCCGGCAATACCAACGCCGGTTGCCAATCCACCACCACGCCGGCCGCTAATAACCGATCCGTTTCTAATTCCAATACATGACGTAATAATTGATTGATATTCACCAACACGCCCGATTCAACCACCTCCGGCGGCAATGCTGATTGCAGCGTAGTTAATGCCGTTTCACTCGCCGCGCTGATTTGACGCAAGGTGTCAGCAAAGGCGTTTATTTGCCCGTCATTCGTATCACTGGCAAACATCACCGTTGCTGCTTGAATAAGATTTAATGGCCCCTGAATTTGATAACACGCGGCAGTTAATGCCTCACGCAAGCCCTGCGCTAATTGCTGTTCGGCTAATCGAGCGCGTAGATTTTCTAAATGCGCCCGTTCAATTTCCCGCCGCCGCGCCGTCACTTCATTCGCCAATAATAATAAATGCGGCGCTGTTTCATGCGTTTGATCGAAATACCCCCGCGCACTGCTATCGGCTTCATTCACAATACTGCCCGCGCACGCAAACCAGCGCGACCCACCACTGCCCGGCATATCCAAACGAATCTCCACTTCTTTGAAACTTTTGCCCGCAAATGCCTGCGCAATCACGTCAAATCCCGCTTGTTCGCGCAGTGCCGCCCGCAATAATGCCAGCGGTTCACCGTCGCGCACATCCTGACACAGCCGTTGATATTCCAAGTTATTTAATAAAACCTGTCCGGCTGCATTAAATAACACCACAATCACCGGCGCCGTTTGCAAGACCGTTTCTAATCGCGCATGTTGTTGACGCACACCAACTTCGAGCGCATGTTCTTTGGTGACATCACGGTGCATTCCGAGGAAATAATCAATTGCGCCCTGTGCATTCAACACCGGCGCGATGGTTAATTCAGCTAAATAATCACCACCCTGTTTGGTGCGATTCACCAGCGTCCCCTTCCAAACCTGTTTATTTTGAATGGTTTGCCACAGATGTTGATACACCGTCGGCGGCGTGGCGTTATTGGATAAGACCGATTCATTCTGCCCGATGATGTCATCACGCGAATAACCGGTGAGCTGTTCAAAGGCGGCATTAACATACAAGATCGTCGCTTTTGCATTGGTAATTGAAATGGCAATTGGCGCCTGTTCAACGGTGGCAATATAAAGCGATGATGGTAATGCGGACGCAGGAGGAGTAACTGAAGACATGCGCGTTATCTGACTGGTTTATTTGACGTGACTATTCAACTTATCTCAGTGTCATTTCGGCGGTGTATTCACCTGAGACATCTTGTGTATTTATTCGGGTGTCTCATGCCGCGAGACACGTTCATTCAGATTTTTCGCGCCGCTCGGAATGACAATTCTGCTTAATAAAACTCGTGCAGGCGGCCGAATCATTAGTTTTTTATTTAGGGAATGAGCAGTGCCGCCATTTTTATAAAAACCGCAACGCGGCAATGACCAATCCCACGCCGCTGACAATAAAAGTCAGCAACCAGAAGAATTGTTGATCGTGGCGTTTTAGCATTTCATCAAAACGCTTATCTATGCTAATTTGCATCGCTTCAAAACGTTTATCCACCTGTTCAAAGCGTTTATCAATGCTAATTTGCATTGCTTCAAAACGCTTATCCATTTGTTCAAAACGTTTATCCACCTGTTCAAAGCGTTTATCAATGCTAATTTGCATTGCTTCAAAACGCTTATCCATTTGTTCAAAGCGTTTATCCACCTGTTCAAAACGTTTATCTATGCTAATTTGCATTGCTTCAAAACGTTTATCAATGCTAACTTGCATTGCTTCAAAACGCTCATCCATGCGCATGAAGCCTTCGCGCATCAATTCGCGCTGGTGCTTGAGTTCTTCCTCCACGCGCACCATGCGCTCGCGCAATTCAATTTCATACACCAGCGGCGGTTTACCGAGTGATTGTTCGGCTAACCACTCGCCGAGGTGTTGTTTAATAAAAGCGATGTCTTCTTGTGCAAGCGCCATGTGATGATCCTAAATAAGCGAATGATGAAGCGATTATCAGCAGAACGATTATCAGCCGTTTAACTCAATAGAAACTACCGCTCGATCATCTTATTAAATCGTCAATTGTTGCACCCGCCGGCCGCCGTAAATCAAATTGATGAGCGCCCGACTGCCATAAATAGCCGAGAACATCGTGGTTAAAATCCCAATAAATAAGGTGACGGCAAAGCCTTTCACGGGGCCGGCGCCAAAGCTAAATAACACGACGGCGGCAATTAACGTGGTGATATTCGCATCAACAATACTCGATAAAGCGCGATCAAAACCCGCGTGAATACTGGCTTGCGGGCTACTGCCATTGCGGATTTCTTCTCGAATGCGTTCATAAATCAACACATTGGCATCCACTGCCATACCAACAGTTAAAACAATGCCCGCAATGCCGGGTAATGTCAGCGTCGCCTGTAATAACGACATCACCGCGACTAATAACAACACATTAAAGATCAATACCGCATTCGCAACCAACCCGAAGACGCGATAATACAGCACCATAAACACCGCGACTAATAGATAGCCGACCAGCAATGATAATAACCCCTGGTCAATATTATCTTGACCTAAGCTCGGGCCAATGGTGCGTTCTTCGACAATTTCAATGGGTGCCGCTAATGCGCCAGCGCGTAATAACAGGGCTAACGTATGCGCCTCTTCACTGCTATCTAATCCAGTGGTTTGAAACCGCCGCCCGAATGGTTCCAAAATATTGGCTACGCTAATCACTTCTTCAGTGCGTACCCGTTCTTTAATCGTTTCGCCATTCACCAAGCGCGTCATGGTGCGATTTTCAATAAACACCACCGCCATTGGTTTGCCGACATTTTCTGTGGTCATATTGCGCATTCGCCGCGCCCCGGGGCCGTCCAAACTGACAAACACCGCCGGCGACCCCGACTGCTGGTCAAACCCCGCGGCCGCGTCGGTGATCTGATCGCCGGTGACAATCACCCGCCGTTTGAGTAACACCGGCTGCCCATCTCGATCTTTATAGAGCGCCGCGCCAACTGGCACCCGCCCCGCCACCGCATCCTGCACACTGTGTTCGGTGTCCACCAAGCGGTATTCCAGCGTCGCGGTCGCGCCGAGGATTTCTTTCAACCGCCCCGGGTCTTGCGCACCGGGCAATTGCACGACAATCCGCCGCTCGCCCTGCTGTTGAATAATTGGTTCAGACACGCCCAGCGCGTTGACGCGATTGCGCAGCGTAGTGATATTTTGTTGTAAAGCAAAGCGTTGCACCGTCTGCTGCTGCGCCGGCGGCAGCGTGGCTTGAATAAACCAATTGCCATCGTGGTCGGACGTTGTGGTGGATAAATCACGCAATTCACGTTTCATCACCTCAAGCGCGGCATCGCGGCCGGCCTGATCGGCAAAGCGCAGTTCGATGCGTTTGGCGTCATTGAGAATGGTGACGTAGCGGATTTTGGCGCTGCGTAACTCGGTGCGGGCGTCGCCGGCGTAACGTTCCAGCGCCTGCTTGACCGCCGCTTCGAGGTCAACATCAATCAAAACGTGAATCCCGCCGCGCAGGTCAAGCCCTAAAAACATCGGGCGCATCCCTAACGCACTGACCCAGCGCGGTAAATCGGGTGCGAGGGTCAGGGCGCTGTTGTAACGGTCGGAGAAGTGCGCTTGCAGCACCTCTTGGGCGCGCAATTGTTCCACTGACGTGCGCAGGCGTAGCAGGAGGCGGTTGCCCTCCAACGAATCAATTGCCTTGACTGGCACAGCCGCCCGCTCCATCGCGGCGGTGATGTCGTCATCACTGGTGTCCGTGATAGTCACGCCGCGCATGGCGGAGATTTCAATTGACGGGTCTTGAGAGAACAGGTTGGGTAAGGTCAGCAGCAGTCCGATCAGCGCGGCGCTGAGTAGCACGAGGTTTTTCCACAACGGATAACGGTTCATCGCGGGTGTCTTGAGTGGGGTCAGTTAAGGATGAGCCGGCGGCATCTTAACCGTGGCCGGTCAGGAGAGGACCGCCGCCAGCGGAGAACGGATCACTGGGATTGGCTTACAGCTCTTTGAGTGACCCTTTGGGCAGCACGGCTTCGATTGCCAAGCGCCGCACTTTGATAATGACGTTATCGGCCACTTCGAGGCGAACGAAGTTGTCACCCAGATCAACGATGCGGCCGGTCATGCCGCCGAGTGTTACCACTTCATCGCCCTTAACCAGCCCGTCAATCAACGCCTTATGTTCTTTTTGGCGTTTGACCTGCGGGCGGATCATCACGAAATACAGCACGACAATCAACACAATCGGCAACAGTAAGCTACCCCACGCACTGCCGGCTGGCGCGGGGGCGGTTTGGGCAAGGGCGTCAGAAATCAACCAGTTCATTTGTCAACTCTCTCCAGTAAAACGGTGATGACACAAGCTATCAGGCGGCACTATAGCATAGAGCGCTGGCGGGCTTATGATGATGACAGGCAACGCCACCGTAGTAATTGTGAGTAAAATTGCCTATCATTTTCATTTTAGGCCGGTGTATTTAGCACATGATTCATCGCACGTTATCCGCTGATGAAACAATGACTGGCACATCACGACGCTCGCGCCGCAGCTCGCGTTATCGGCGGCGGGTGCTGTCAACGGCGGTGCTGTTGGCACTTGGTTTGGCGTGGGTCACAACGCAGTTGGCGCCGGCGCAACCGGCACGGGTGGTGCGCGTTGGGATACTGCATTCGTTGACCGGCACCATGAGTTTGAGCGAGGCGGCGCTGGCAAAAGCGACGATTGCGGCGTTGGAGGACGTCAATCAACAGGGCGGCGTTATGGGTTATCGGTTAGAGCCGGTATTGGCTGACGGCGGCTCCAGTCCCGCGCAATTCGCCGCGCAAGCCGAATCACTCATTCGGGAGCATCGGGTACAGGTGATTTTCGGTTGTTGGACATCCGCCGCCCGCAAAGCAGTCAAACCGGTAGTTGAAAATCATCACAACTTATTAATGTACCCAGTGCAGTTTGAGGGATTAGAACTGTCCGATTCTATTGTTTATTTGGGTCAAACACCGAATCAACAAATCAAGCCGGCAGTGAAATATGCAGTTGATAACTTGGGCAAGCAATTTTATTTAATTGGCAGTGATTATATTTTCCCCCGCACCGCCAATTGGTATTTAACTGACATCGCCCACTTGGTGGGTGCTGAAATAGTGGGCGAGCGTTATGTCCCACTTGGGCAAAGAGATTTTAATGAAATTATTCACGATATTCGCACCAAAAAACCGCAAGTCATTTTTAATACTCTGAATGGCGACAGCAACCTGTACTTCTTCGACGCCCTCGCCAAAGCCTTTTCCAAAAACGCCGACGGTATTCCCCCCATGCGCGTCATGTCATTTAGCATCGGCGAATATGAAATTGAACAAATTGCCGCATTTGCTGGCGCGGATGCCATTATTGGACATTACGCCTCGTGGAATTACTTCGCCTCAATTGACAGCGACACCAACCGCCATTTCACCGCCCTATTAAACAAGGCCGGGATTAAAACCCCCAATGATCCAATGAGCGCCGCCTACACCGGTGTTTGGCTATACAAACAAGCCGTAGAGGAATGTGAAAGTTTTGAACCAGAGCGCCTCAAACCCTGCTTTGCCTATCAAAGTTTTAATGGACCGGCGGGCATCGTCACTTTAGAGAAAAACAACTTTAATACCTGGCAACATGCACGCATTGGACAGGTCACTACTGATTTAAGTTTTCAAATTGTTTGGGCATCAGATCATCCAATTCAACCGCAAAATTTCCCACCACTTTGTCAACCCAAAACACGATTGCGCAACCGATTAACCGCGCCCGCTCAACCGCATGATGCAGCAGCGCCACCTGACTATGAGATTGGTTGTGCTCCGTAATTCAAAATCACAATATGTACCGCTCTGGCACCGCTTACAGCGCAATTTAACAACACAAGTTGCGCTGTGGATGTTATTAATCGCAATTGTCCCAATCACTTTATTAGTGTGGTACCAACAAAGCCAAACTGAATCAATCATCGTTCATCAATATTTAGATAATCTAAAAAGTGTTTTACGCAATGATTTAGAACGTTTAGAAGATAGTATTGCGCAACAAAAAAAACAGCTAGAATTATTAGCACAAATGCTCGTCACGCATCAAGAAATCAAAACGCTTGATGGCACAACAAAGCGGCTAATCCTTTCCAACACCTTAAATCACTACTTGCACATATTTGTCAGTAATCAAAAACATCACGACCTCTTTTTAATTAACACCAACGGCGATATTATCTTTACTGACAAACAAGAAGCCGATTTGGGCACTAATCTTATTACGGGCGCCTTTCAAACGACCGCATTAGCGCAGGTTTTTCAACAAGTGATGGGATCATTAGCCAGTGACATCTCATCACTGCGTTATTATCCACCCTCTTATAAAACCGCCGTTTTTGTTGCAACGCCAATTATTGCTGATCGGCGTTTAATCGGTGTCTTAGCCATACAATTAGATGACACCTTTATTTATCAACAACTACAGCGCACCAGTTCAATTGTTGGCAACACCGGCGAGGTGGTCGCGGGTGAATTATTACCCGATCAGCGCATTATTGCCACGATTCCATTACGCCATGACCCATACGCCGTTCGTGATCAGCGAATTTTAAATGCCCAGCCCGGACAAGCCGCCGGCATGCGCCGTGCTGTACAGGGTCATAATGGCGCCGGCATGATTAATGATTATCGCGGAGAACGGGTGTTGGCTGTGTGGCGCTATGTGCCTTCATTACAATGGGGATTGGTGGTTAAAGTTGATTATCAAGAAGTCCTCCAACCAATTCAAGATATGCGCTATCAACTCTTTTGGATATTAGCAATTATTCTCACCGTTGTGATTTTAACAGTCGTGTATAGCACACGGCATATCTTATATCCTATTCAACAATTAGAGCGTGCAGTCCGTCACTTTCGTGATGGACACACTGCGCTGCGCCTGACCGTCAAAACGCACAATGAAGTGGGTACATTGGCGCTCGCATTTAATCAAATGGCCGAAAAGATTAGTATCCAAATTCAGTTATTGGAACAGCAAAGCGGGTTTATTAAAAAACAAAATCAAGAATTAGAAAAAATTGTTATTGAACGCACTCAAGAATTACAACTCGCTAAAACCGAAGCCGAGGCTGCCAGTCGCGCTAAAAGTGAATTTTTAGCCAATATGAGTCACGAATTGCGCACTCCTATGAATGCAATTATGGGCATGACTTATTTGGCACTGGGTACTGATGTCAGCCCCCGCCAACGTGATTATTTAAATAAAATAGATCATGCTGCCCGTTCACTTTTGGTCATCTTAAATGATATTTTAGATTTTTCTAAAATCGAAGCCGGCATGTTGTTATTAGAAGAGACCGCTTTTTCACTGGATCGTGTTTTCGCCGACTTGACCGATTTAATTGGTATAAAAGCGCAGCAAAAAAATTTGGAACTGGTTTATAACATTGACCCAGAAATCCCAGCAATGTTAATTGGTGATCCATTACGCTTAGGTCAAATTTTAATTAATCTAGCGAATAATGCAATCAAATTCACCGAAAAAGGTGAATTGGTGATCAGTGTTAAACCCAACAACATTAATGATAGCCGTATTGCGCTATGCTTTAGCGTCCGCGATACCGGCATCGGCATGTCACACGAACAAATCACGCGGTTATTTCAATCCTTTTCTCAAGCGGACAGTTCAATTACACGCAAATATGGTGGAACAGGATTAGGGTTAGCGATTTGTCGGCAATTGACCCATTTAATGGGTGGCGACATTAGCGTTGAAAGCGAATTAGGGCATGGGAGTACCTTCGCATTTACTGTCATATTAGGTATGGTGCCGGCCGGCCACGCCAATCTCACAACAACGCGCATGGTATTAACCCAAATGCGCGGTAAATATGCGCTCGTGGTTGATGATAGTGAAAGTGCGCGAATGGTATTAGCCGCCATGCTAGAGAGTCTTGGTTTTCGTGTTGATATGGCCGCGAATGCTATTGCCGCATTTAATCGCCTTGAACATGCCGTCACCCACGCTCAACCCTATGATCTAGTGTTAATGGATTGGCAATTACCTGATATTGATGGCATTGAAGCAGCGCAACGAATTCGCACGAATCAACAGCTGGCGCAAACGCCCGCAATTTTAATGGTCACGGCCTTTGGGCGGGAAGAAATCACGCAACAAGCACAGGCGATTGGTATCAATGGCATTTTATTAAAACCGGTGACTGCATCAACCCTATATGACGTATTAGCAGAACAGCTTGATTGTCATCAACATATGGTATTACCAGCATCCCACAGCATAAATGATAATACGCGCAAATCATCCCCCACGCTGATTGGCGGGCGCGTACTATTGGTCGAAGACAACGCCATCAATCGTGAATTAGCCATTGCACTGCTTGATTCATTTGGTGTGCAAACTATGGTTGCGAATAATGGGCTTGAAGGTGTGCAACGCGCTTGTCACGAAGACTTCGATTTAATTCTGATGGATATTCAAATGCCAGAATTAGATGGATTAGAAGCAACCCGTCGTATTCGCCAATATGAAAAAGAACGCGCCACGGCACATGACCAATTAGACGCTTACTCTCCTATTCCAATTATTGCTATGACTGCCCATGCCATGCGCGGTGATCGTGAGAAAAGTTTAGCCGTTGGTATGAATGACCATCTCGCTAAACCCATTGATCCTGAATTATTACGCAACCTATTAGTGCGCTGGTTAAACACCCGCAAGTCCCATGTTATTACTCCTATTCAACCGCCCACTCATGTTGTGACATCCGTACCAATAGAATCACAGGCAACTTTCGTCGAAAAACCGCATTTTCAACCGCTTGACACGCATTCAAACGTACCGCCCATTAACCGATTGATAAATGACAGTCAATTGGCGCTCTCCAATACAACAGCACGACCTGTGTCATCAATATCGCCGTCATGTGAGGTATTACCGCCGCATTTACCGCCGTTTGATTTACCTCAAGCACTCATGCGGTGTAATCAAGATGCAGCCTTGTTAAGGCGATTATTATGCCGTTTCGGTGAACAACAAGTTGATGTGATAAGCCAATTACATTTATTATTAGAACGTGGCTACTATGCTGAGGCAGGACGATTAGCACATAATTTGAAAGGACTCGCTGGCACCTTTGCAGCGAGTCAATTGCAAGCAGCGGCACAAGCATTAGAATTGATGCTCACTAAAGCTGTGACAACCCCGCCAGCATCAGTTGAATTAGCGACACAACTAACTGCATTAGAAACGGCGCTGTTGCCCGCACTTGAAGCAATTCAAAAAATACAACAATCGCCATTAACCATAGCCGCCCATTCGCCAAATACGCCCGCCGCAATGATCGTGGAGCGCGAAACGCTATTAGAAGCAGTTAATTGCTTGCGTCAACAATTAGAAAATAATAATTTACAGGCGCGGCGGCATTTTACACAACTACACAAACAATTAATATCGATTTTGCCAAATGCCCTGGTTGTTGAATTAGAACGGCAACTTGAACATTTAGAATTTACATTAGCAGTGGCGACCATTGATCGAATGATTGAATTGCTTTCCGAACAAAAATAACTATTCATGCTGAATTAAAATACGCCTGTTATTAATA
>NZ_JABVCQ010000033.1 GCF_014145225.1 Thiospirillum jenense | reverse complement strand
CGGGCATCAATCAAACCGAATAAAACATAATGGCAAATTATCCCCTTCGCTTTCAAAGCCGTGCAGAAAAAGACCTCGCCGGTTTGCCACGAAAAGATCAAATTCACATTATTAAAGGCATCACAGCATTGCAAAATAATTTATTCGGAGATATTAAAAAGTTGAAAAGCACTCACCCTGAATACCGATTGCGGGTTGGCGATTATCGGATTCTATTTGAAATTGTTGACAGCATCATTATTATTCATCGTGTTGGGCATCGTCGAGAAATCTACCGCTGAGGAAACAACCATGATTGAATTGCATCCCGACTTTCTACCCAGTCAAGGTCAGCCGCAGTTTGTGGTGTTATCAATTGATGAATTTAATCGTCTAAAAAACTATTTAGACGAACTAGAGGATTTAGAAGATTTATTGTTATTGCGTCAAGCGCAGGCAACGGCGGGTAATGAACCAACCATCAGTTTAACTGATTTGTGTCAGCGTTTAGGGATTGATGAACAGGAGTTATCGTAGCAATTTTTATTAAAAATACCGCAATCAATTCACCACCAATTGGGCAAGCCAACCTAATACATTTCTATTGGCGGCGGATGAGATTAAAACGGCGGCGATGGGGGCGTATCTGGTAGTCATTAATGCGTTGCACAATTCGGATTAAATCAGCGTTATGCCAAAGAAAATCCGCGATTTATTAAGTGCATTACACGCCGCTGGATTTGTTGAAATACCCAAAGCCGGCAAGGGTTCACATCGCAAATTCATACACCCGAATTATCCCGGCGCTATTACCGTCAGTGGACAACTGGGCGATGATGCTAAACGATACCAAGAACAGCAAATCATCACTGCGATTAGGAGTGTGCAATGAAACCCGGCGATCAATATCTTAAATGGATTGAATGGAGTGAAACCGATCAAGTGTATATTGGTCAATGCCCCAATTTAATTACCGGTATTCATGGTGATGATCCGGTGGTTTTATATGGTGAGCTATGCGAAGTCATTGCCGATGTCATCAATGCGTTACAAGCTGCCGGACGCGAATTACCACCCGTCACCATTCGCCCAATGGTGGCAAATGCTGGCTGATGAATATCAACTCCCGCTTTTGATTAAATCCCCCACCCCCCCTTTTCCAAAGGGGGGCTAATAAAAAATGGTTAATTCAATTGAATGGGCAGCAGCGTAGGTTGGGTTGCCCACACACCGCCCCGCAATCAATTCATCACCAATTGGGCAAGCCAACCCACTACATTTCTATTGGCGGCGGATGAAATTAAAACGGCGGCAATGGGGGCGTATTGGGTAGTGGCAAATATGGCAAATTAAAAACTGCGCAGATCAACAATGCCAGTCATTCATAGTGTGTCCACATGCGTAACACTTTTATACTCTGTTCTTGCTTCAAAACCTGATAAACCAACCGATGCTGACTGTTAATACGACGGGAATAGGCACCGGCGAGATCACCAACCAGCTTTTCATAAGGTGGCGGGTTTTGATAAGGGTTATGACGGATGATGTTTAATAATTCTTGCGCTTTATGTTTTAATCCAGACGCCGCCAATTGTTTGGCATCTTTTTTCGCTTGATGCGTGTAGCGCAATTCCCACATCACCATTCCAATTCTGCGCTACAATCATCAATATGCGTTGCCATCCCATCACGCAATGACTCCCGCATTCCCGGAATTGACAGCAGATACAGCGTCTCGTTAATTGCATTCCAATCATGTTCTGAGAGTAAAACGGCATTGGCAGATTTACCATGAATCATCACTGGTTGCTGGTTGGCAATTGTCACATCAATGAGCTGGTCTAGCGTTTGCGTACTATCGGCGTTTAACATCCTCAAATCCTCACAAACAATTTTCTACTGTAAGAAAATCAACTACTATTCAGGAGTAGTCTACCATGAAACCCGGCGATCAATATCTTAAATGGATTGAATGGAGTGAAACCGATCAAGTGTATATTGGTCAATGCCCCGATTTAATTACCGGTATTCATGGTGATGATCCGGTGGTTTTATATGGTGAATTATGCGAAGTCATTGCCGATGTCATCAATGCGTTACAAGCCGCCGGACGCGAATTACCACCCGTCACCATTCGCCCAATGGTGGCAAATGCTGGCTAATGAATGTCAACGTCATTGCAGCGTTGGTGGCGGATGAAATTAAATCAGCGGTGATGGGAGCGTATTTAATGAACGGAGAGCGAATGTGAAACCAATTCGTTTATCACGCCATGCCCAAACGCAATGTCTTGAACGTGGCGCTACCCATGACGAAGTCATTCGCGCTATTTGTGAAGGCGAAAGAGAAGCGGCAAAACACGAGCGATTATTATGCCGCTTTAACTTTGCCTTTGAATCACATTGGCAAGGCAAATACTACGCAATTAAACAGGTTGCCCCAGTCATAAAAGACGAACCTGATGAAATTGTCGTAATCACAGTGTACACTTTCTTTTTTTAATAATCATGCCGAGGCAACCATGCACATTATCTATGATTCTGAAATAGACGCGCTGTATATTCGTTTAATTGATGAGCCGCAGGAATGCCGAACAGTGCGGCTTAATGAAGACGTGGCATTTAATATCGGCACGAATGAAACGCTAGTTGGCATTGAAATTTTGGATGCTAAACAACTGTTTGGTGCTGACCAAATACCGCGTATTGTCATTAAAAATATCGAATGTCTGCTGGCAGCATGAGCAGTGTAGGTTGGGTTGCCCGCGCCCCGCTCCGCAATCAATTCATTACCAATTGGGCAGGCTAACCTAATACATTTCCATTGGTGGCGGCTGAAATTAAAACGGCGGCGATGGGGGCGTAGCGGGTGGGAGTGATTAATTAAATGAGTTTAGGAGTGAAAATCATGCACACTGCAATTACGGGAACGTATGAAAATGGGCAAGTGATTCTTGATGAATTACCACCCACAATGCGTCATGCACAGGTGATTGTAACCTTTATTGAAAATACAGAATGGACGCCAAACCAGGGCGTTAAACTCGGTAGTTTAGCGCAGCGCGGGTATTCTATTCCCGAAGATTTTAATACGCTAATTGACGACTTTAACGAGTATTTTTAGACATGCGCTATTTGCTTGACACCCAAATATTGCTGTGGGCATTGATTAGTCCAGCGCGCCTTTCATTAGGGTTGTTCTAACATGGATTATTACTGATCGTTCCCACGCTCCAGCGTGGGAACGCACTCTTCTTTAAAAATCCAACGGTTATGGTTTAAGCAGTATCATATTTGATACTAATCAATCATTCAAATGTTGCAACAACAATAGAACGATAATGAAAAGCTGACTTCAGTTTTCAATTCTAACCAATTGATTCTTCAAATATCACGTTCCCACGCTGGATCGTGGGAACGATCAAATCCCCCCAATCATTTGCTTTGATTAAATCCCCTTTTTCAAAGGCGGGCTTCCCCAAATTCGGCAATCGGCAAGCAAATCCGCCCAAAAATCGCTATACTGCGCCATCTTCTCATGCGCTGGAGACCGCGCCTTGCAGCCGACCGACCGCCCCGCCACTTTCCAAGATGTCATTTTCACCCTGCAACGCTACTGGGCTGCGCAGGGCTGCGCGATTTTGCAACCGTATGACATGGAAGTCGGCGCTGGCACCTTCCACCCCGCCACTTTTTTACGCGCCATCGGGCCGGAACCGTGGAATTGTGCGTATGTGCAACCCAGTCGCCGCCCAACCGACGGGCGCTACGGGCAAAATCCCAACCGTTTGCAACACTATTATCAATTCCAAGTCATCCTCAAACCGTCGCCGCCCGACATCCAAAAACTGTACCTTGACTCACTGCGGCTGCTCGGTTTCGACCCGCTCGTCCACGACATCCGCTTCGTCGAAGACAACTGGGAATCACCGACGCTGGGCGCGTGGGGGCTGGGTTGGGAAGTGTGGCTCAACGGCATGGAGGTCACACAATTCACCTATTTTCAACAAGTTGGCGGATTGGAATGCCGGCCGGTCAGCGGCGAAATCACCTACGGCCTCGAACGGCTGGCGATGTATTTGCAGGGCGTGGACAGCGTATTTGACTTGACCTGGACGATCACGCCGAGCGGGCGCTTGAGTTACGGCGACGTGTTTCATCAAAATGAGGTCGAACAGTCGGCATTTAACTTTGAACATGCCGACATCGCCGCGTTATTTGCGCAATTTGACGTGTGCGAGCGCCAAAGTCAGCAGTTGGTCGCGGCGGGATTGGCGCTGCCGGCCTACGAACAGGTGCTGCAAGCCTCGCACCTATTCAACTTGCTCGATGCGCGGGGCGCGATTTCCGTCACCGAGCGCCAGCGATTTATTTTGCGGGTGCGCACGTTGGCGCGGGCGGTGGCGCAGTCGTATTTTGACAGCCGCGAGCGGTTGGGATTCCCGATGCTGGCGAAAGCCGAGGGGAGCGAGTGATGCAAGTTGCTGATTTACTGATCGAAATTGGCACGGAAGAACTGCCGCCGACCGCGCTGTTCACCCTGATGACCGCGTTTGGCAACGGTATCATCGCGCATCTTGACCGGCAGCAAATTGGTCACGGTGACGCGCAACTGTATTCCACGCCGCGCCGATTAGCCGTGATAATTCAAGCAGTTGCCGCCACGCAACCAGCACGGGAGACGCAACGGCGCGGGCCGGCGCTCGCCGCCGCCTTTGATGCCACTGGCGCACCGACGCCGGCGGCAATCGGTTTTGCCAATTCGTGCGGCGTGGCGGTGAATGAATTAACTACGCTCACCACCGATAAAGGGCAATGGTTAATTCATCAAGCGGTGACGCCGGGGCAAATAACTAGCGCCGCATTACCCGACATTATTTATCAAGTATTGCGTGAATTACCCATTCCCAAACGAATGCGGTGGGGCGCGGGAACGGCGGAATTCGTGCGGCCAATTCATTGGATTAACGGCTTATTTGGCAATCAACCCATTGCCGGTGAAGTCATGGGGATTGCAATACAACCCATCACCTACGGGCATAGGTTTCATTCGCCCGCCGCCATTGAATTAACCCAGCCGAGTGAGTACGTTCAAGCATTACGCGAGCATTTTGTCGAACCTGATTTTGCCGTCCGCCGTCAATTGATTCAACAACAAGTTAATCAACTAGCGCAGTCGGTGAATGGACAGGCGATTTATCCCGAAGCATTATTAGATGAAATCACCGCGTTGTGTGAATGGCCGGTCGCGTTATTAGGGCAGTTTGATTCAGCATTTCTCGCCGTCCCGCAAGAAGTGTTAATTGAAACTATGCAGAAAAATCAAAAGTATGTGCCGCTGTTCACTGCAACTGGTGCTGAATTAACCTTATTGCCGCATTTTATTGTCATTGCCAATATCGCCAGTCAACAACCGGACGTCGTGCAACATGGCAATGAACGTGTCATTCGCCCGCGCTTCACCGATGCGCAATTCTTTTGGGAACAAGACCGCAAACAACCGCTCGCCACGCGCCTGCCGCAATTAGATCAGGTCGTTTTTCAAGAGCAATTAGGTTCAATAGGGGAACGCGCCCGCCGTATTGTGCAAGTGATGCAATTCATTGCCGCGCAATTAAAATTATCACCCGCCTTGTGTGAACGCGCCGCGTTATTAGCGAAAGCCGATTTAGTCACACAAATGGTCGGTGAATTCGGTAATTTGCAAGGAGTGATGGGGCGCTATTATGCGCAGCATTCGGGTGAAGATGACGCCGTCGCCATTGCAATTGAAGAGCAATATTTACCGCGTCAAGCCGGCGATCATTTACCCATGACTGCGATTGGCCGCGCATTAGCTTTAGCCGACCGCGTGGATACACTCACTGGCGTATTTGCCATTGGTCAACGCCCCACTGGTGTAAAAGACCCGTATGGAGTGCGCCGCGCCGCCATTGCCGTCTTGCGCATTTTAATTGAAAGTCCATTACCGCTGGACTTAAAACAGTTATTTACTCAGAGCGCCGCGACCTTTCCCGATTCATTAAATGCCGCCACGGTGGTGGACGAGGTGTTTAATTACTGCGCCGAACGCTTGGCAAGTTATTATTTAGAACAAGGCATTGCAGTTGATTGTGTTGATGCAGTATTAGCATTGGGAATCACGCGCCCAGCGGATTTGAATGCGCGTATTCGAGCGGTGGCGCAATTCCGCACCCTGCCGGCGGCCGATTCATTAGCCGCTGCGAGTAAACGTATTGGCAATATTCTGAAAAAAGCGCCGGCGGTTGCCAATCAAACCGATGATAAAAATGCAATAGTTGATAGCGAGTTGTTAATTGAACCGGCCGAGCTGGCATTAGCAACCGCATTGCAAACGCTGACTAATCAAATCACACCGTTATTAGCCATTGGTGATTACACCACTGCCTTAATGACGCTTGCCCAATTGCGCACGGCGGTAGATCAATTCTTTGACGCGGTGATGGTGATGACCGAAGATTTAGCGATACAGCGCAATCGGTTAGCATTATTAGCGGCTTTGCAAAAACAATTATTCCGTATTGCCGACATTTCGCGCTTACAACCATGACTGACCGCACCGTAAACGAATTAAAAAACCAACTGCCCGCTGATCCCGATTCCTATGCCGAAATGCTTGCGCGGGTGCGCGGGTTTCATACCAAACATCAATTGCGCGAAAATGGCGGTGAAGAATTACATTACCGCGTCGCATTGATGGCAGAGGAATTGGGTGAAATTGCCGCATGTGTCACCAAAGGTCAAACACAGACCGCACTTGCAGAAGAATTAGCTGACCTGTTAATTTTATTATTGGGAACAGCGATTGCGACTGACATTGATTTGAATGCGGCGTTTTGGGATAAGATGCAAGTATTAGATCAGCGGACGGCGCGCATGATTAATGGTCGCATTCGTGTCTCGGAATTTCGCACGAAAAAATAACAGCGTTTTCCACAATTGACTATTGCAGTGAACGTATAGATTTAATCGGGCCAAATGCAATTAAAAAAATGAAGCTGGTGATTTTAGACCGCGACGGCGTCATTAACCAAGACTCCGATGCTTATATTAAATCCCCCGAAGAATGGATTCCACTCCCCGGCAGTGTTGATGCCATTGCGCGTTTAAACCACGCTGGCTGGACAGTTGCAATTGCCACTAATCAATCCGGCGTGGCACGCGGTTTATTTGATTTAACGACGCTGGATCGTATTCACCAACGAATGCGTGATTATTTAGCGGCGGGCGGGGCGCGTATTGACGCCATTGCATTCTGTCCACATGCACCAGAAGCCGCTTGCCAATGCCGCAAACCACAGCCCGGGTTATTACAATCATTAGCGCAGCGGTTTCACACCAATTTAATTAACGTGCCTATGATTGGCGACTCGTGGCGTGATGTTGAAGCGGCAATGACTGTCAAAGCAAACCCATTGTTGGTATTAACTGGCAAGGGCGGAATCACAGAAAAAACGCACCGCGCTCAATTAAACGATGTCACAGTGATTGCTGATCTTCGCGCCGCAGTTGATTTGTTAATTAATGAATAACTCAATGAACAATGTTGTGTTGATTTTGCGTTCAATGCTTTTTATGTTGGCTTTTGCCATCATCACTATCGGTTACGGTTTGGCGATTGTATTTAGTGCAAAATTCGTATCTGAATTAACACTGGCACGCATTGCCCGCAATTGGGGACATGTCAGCCTGTGGTTATTACGAGTGATTTGTAATGTATCCTATGTTATTCGTGGAGTTGAATATCTGCAACACCAACCAGCAGTGGTATTAGCTAATCATCAATCCGCTTGGGAAACGTTGGCACTGCGCGCCTTATTACCGCTTAAACACACTTGGGTATTAAAAAGTGAATTATTAAAAATCCCAGTTTTTGGTTGGGCATTAGCCATTCTTCGCCCAATTAGTATTCAAAGACACCTGGCGCGTCAGGCATTAAAACAGGTGTTATTGCAGGGAGAACAGGCATTGAATGCGGGCTATACGGTCGTAATTTTTCCCGAAGGCACCAGAAAAGATACCAATGAACTCGGTGAGTTTAATATTGGTGGCGCTAAATTGGCAGAACGGGCGCAGGTGTCGGTCATTCCTATTGCTCATAATGCCGGAACGGTGTGGAGACGGCGTTCTTTTATTAAATACCCCGGCGTGATTCGTATGGAAATCAGCGCACCTATTGAGGTGATCGGTAAAACAGCAGCGGAGATCAATCAAATAACGCAGCAATGGATTCAATCAACACTTGCGCAATCATCATCGCCACCATAGCGCAATTTAAATGTCAATATTACTTGCTTCTAACGCATTCCGTTCAATAAATGCTCGGCGCGGTTCCACTTCATCACCCATGAGCGTGGTGAATATCTGATCGGCTAAAACTGCATCTTCTATTGTCACGCGCAATAAGCGACGGCTCGTCGGATTCATGGTGGTATCCCATAATTGATCTGGATTCATTTCGCCTAACCCTTTATAACGCTGAATATAGTAGCCGCGCTTTGCTTCATTAATAAGCCGACGGTATAAGGTGGCAACATCAGTCATATCAAACAGGTTGTCGCCATATTTGATGTTTATACCTAATTGCATTAAATCTGATAGTTTATTATTCAAATTCGCAATGCGTTGGTATTCTGTTGTTGCAAAAAAATCGAGTGGAATAAAACGTGTTTCTGCAATACC
The DNA here is from genome assembly GCF_014145225.1 of Thiospirillum jenense. Lineage (GTDB taxonomy): Bacteria > Pseudomonadota > Gammaproteobacteria > Chromatiales > Chromatiaceae > Thiospirillum > Thiospirillum jenense. The sequence goes on along the minus strand of NZ_JABVCQ010000033.1, from coordinate 26,011 downwards.
ATGCACATAACGCTCCAGCACAAATCCCGAATGTTCTATTCCAGTAGCCTCCAGGTTAGGTATAAGACGGTAGTCTATATTTGAATGTGTCACAGCATTGAGTTGATTTGTTAATATCGTACTCCAGTGTATCAAATGTTCTAAGTTTTTAAGTTCTGTCAGTTGAATTGGTTTAACCGTGAGGAGTTGAGATAAAAACACTCCATCAAAGCGATTCGCAAAGCGGTTAATAACAGCGTCGGTTGCCTGCAATTCACGCACAAACTGCTCAGTATCACTTGGCGATAAAGCAGTATGGTTTTCCCCAATAAAAAATTGCACGTTGTCAAGTGCGGTACGCAATAATACCTGCTCAAACTCGTTATCATCAAGTAGATAGCATTCTTGCTTGCCTTTTTTCACTTTATACAGCGGTGGTTGTGCAATATAAACATGACCTCTGTCAATCAATTCGGGCATTTGGCGATAGAAAAAAGTTAATAACAAAGTTCTGATATGCGCACCGTCCACATCAGCATCGGTCATAATAATCACGCGATGATAACGCAATTTGTTAGGATCATATTCCTCACGCCCAATACCGCAGCCAAGTGCAGTGATGAGCGTTCCTATTTCAACTGAAGCAAGCATTTTGTCAAAGCGGGCTTTTTCAACATTCAAAATCTTACCTTTTAATGGTAAAATTGCTTGGAATAAACGATCCCGTCCTTGTTTTGCCGATCCGCCGGCTGAATCACCTTCAACAATAAATAGTTCTGAATGCACTGGGTTTTTTTCTTGACAATCAGCAAGTTTGCCGGGCAATCCAGCGACATCTAATATACCTTTACGGCGAGTAATTTCACGCGCTTTACGCGCTGCTTCTCTCGCTCGTGCTGCCTCAAGTATTTTATTAGCAATGATTTTTGCTTCAGCAGGATGTTCTTCTAAAAAGATAAACAAATTCTCCGCTAACAGTGTTTCTACAATAGATTTAATTTCAGATGACACTAATTTATCTTTAGTTTGAGAAGAAAACTTGGGGTCAGGCGCTTTAACAGACAATACCGCCGTTAATCCCTCTCGTGCATCATCGCCAATTGGGCGGATTTTTTGGTTTTTGTCAGATACGACGTGTTCAATATAGTGGTTCAATGTGCGTGTTAATCCAGCGCGAAAACCTGCTAAATGAGTACCGCCGTCTTTTTGAGGAATGTTATTTGTAAAACAAAACACAGCTTCTTGATAAGATTCATTCCACTGGAGAGCAACTTCTACAATATGATCGCCCTGTTTAGCAGTAAAATAGATGATGGTAGAATGAATTGGCGACTTATTTTGATTAAGATATTCGACAAAGGCAGCAATCCCACCCTTGTATTCAAAAATTGTCTCACGCTCGGTCCGTTCATCACGCAAAATAATTTTGACGCCTGAATTTAAAAAGGATAATTCACGCAGGCGTTTAGCAAGAATTTCAAAATGAAATTCACAATCAGAAAAAATAGTTGATGCCGGCTTAAACCGAATAATAGTGCCGGAACCCTCGGCAGCACCAATTGCACGCAACGGATATTGCGGTTCGCCTAGATGATATGCTTGTTCATACAAAACGCCATTGCGCCATGTATGCAGAATTAAAGATTCTGACAGCGCATTGACAACCGACACACCTACCCCATGTAATCCGCCGGAAACTTTATAAGAATTATCATCAAATTTGCCGCCCGCATGTAATACGGTCAGAATGACTTCTGCGGCGGAGCGTTGTTCTTCTGGATGAAGATCAACAGGAATACCGCGTCCGTTATCTTCCACTGATACCGCGCCATCTAAATGGATGATTACGCGGATTTGACTACAAAAACCAGCTAATGCTTCATCAATTGAATTATCTACAACTTCAAACACCATGTGATGGAGTCCACTGCCATCATCTGTGTCACCAATATACATACCGGGACGTTTACGGACGGCATCTAAACCGCGCAGTACTTTAATATTAGACGAATCGTAAGCCATTGAATGTTTCATAATATTGTCAAGTTACAAGCAACAAATATTGTACCGCAAATTGCCATAAATTGGCAGTCTTTCACTCGATTTAAATTATGTGTATATTTATGAAAAATGTTACCATTACGCATGGTTTTAAGTACATATATTATGTACTTAAACATGTTCACCTTATCTGAAGGATGCTGTTATGCAAATTGAAGTTGAACGAGATCTCTTATGCCCAGCTCTCGCCGTCGTGACTGGGGTTGTGGATCGGCGTCAAACGCTACCAATTCTGAGCAATCTATTGGTGCATGCTGATACGGAAACATTAGAAATCACGGCTACTGACCTTGAAATGCAAATTACAACTCGAATAGACGCATACGTTATTGACGCTGGCGCCATAACCTTGCCGGCAAGGAAGTTTTTAGATATTTGTCGCGCTTTGCCAGACAAAGTAGATATTAAGATTCAATTAGAAGAAGAGCGTGCAACAGTGCGTTCAGGACGAAGCCGGTTTGTATTAAGCACATTGCCAGCAATAGACTACCCAACAATCGGTATGCCAGATGCAGAGGCAACATTAGTTTTAGAACAACGATTATTAAAAAAACTCATTGAAAAAACCGCATTTGCTATGGCACAACAGGATGTGCGCTATTATTTAAATGGCTTGTTGTTAGATATTACAACCGGCAAGATGACAGCAGTGGCAACTGATGGACATCGTTTGGCAAAACTTGATGTTGTTTTAGAAGAACTGGATGATTGGAAAGAACCCCAGCAACTGATTATTCCAGCAAAAACCGTGAATGAACTTAAACGGTTATTGTCGTCTACAACCGAATTAGTTCAAATTGAATTTGGTCAGCGCGCCTTGGGTTTAAAATTTGGTGACGTCATTATCACCACAAAACTGGTTGATGGGCGTTATCCTGATTATGAACGTGTTATTCCATCTGATTTAGAATGTTGTGCAATTGTTGACCGAGAGGCGTTACGCTCGGCATTGCTCCGTACCGCTATTCTTTCTAATGAAAAATACAAGGGAGTTAAACTCAGTTTTGACACCAATCTTTTGGTGTTAAATTCTAACAATCCAGAACGTGAAGAGGCGGAAGAAGAAGTCGAAATTGATTATTCAGGAGAAGCAGTTAGTATTGGGTTTAATATTAGCTACCTTGTTGATATTCTCAATGTGATTGAAGGTAAAAAAATAAAAATCAATTTCCTAGATGGAAACAATAGTGCAATCTGGCAAGATGCAGATAACGAAGAAAATGAAGGAGCAATTTATGTCATCATGCCAATGCGTTTATAAAGCAGCAAGCTGTTTTATAGTTAATTAAAATGAGCCAGTATAATTGGCTCAACGTTTTACAAGATTTTTAGCACCTGCCGATATGGAGTTGACTCCGTCGGGAAGTTAATATAAATTATTAACACTCCGCATTTGGAGCGGCAGATGCTATCATAATCAGTACGACACTGAAAAAGTCATTGAGATTTTTAAAGACTTTTTGCATTTCTTTTACGGTTTATCACTAAAAGGTATTTTAATGAAACAAACTTTTCAACCTAGTAACCTTAAGCGGGTGCGTACACATGGTTTTCGGGCGCGTTCATCAACTCGTAACGGTCGTAATGTTCTGCAAGCGCGACGGGCTAAAGGACGCAAACGTTTAATCCCTTAAATTCCAATTATATTCTATCCGTACACTAATAAAATGTTTAACTCGTTAAATAGACATTTTGAATAAATTCCCACGACAATTACGCCTCACCGCATCCAAACATTTTCAATGGGTTTTTGCCACTCCCATTAAAATAACAGATCATTATTTTGCGGTGTTTGTGCGCCAGCGAACGAATGATGATATGGATGCGCGACTTGGGCTTGCTGTATCACGCAAATGCGCGAAAACAGCGGTCAATCGCAATCGGATTAAGCGTTTAATTCGTGAATCGTTTCGTCTCAAAGATAAGCGCCTCAATTGGGTACGGATAGATGTTGATTGTGTCGTGATTGGACGCAGTGCAGCGGCTACTGCCAGCAATTCCGATTTGCGTCTATCTCTGAATAACCACTGGCTGCGATTACAACAGCGTTTATGCACCACCTCGCCCGTTTTTTAATTCGTTTCTATCAGCTATTCATTAGCCCATTATTGGGCAATCATTGTCGTTTTTCTCCCAGTTGCTCACAATATGCGCTTGAGGCAATTGAACTATACGGTGTTATGGTGGGTATTCGTTTAGCGATCCGCCGTCTATTGCGGTGTCATCCCTGGCACCCGGGTGGATTTGATCCTGTTCCTGGAAAAGGAATTGAAAACTGCGATGGATAATACTCGTTTAATTCTGATTATCGCCCTGGTAGGGATTTTATTTCTCATTTATTCAGCGTGGGTTGAAGACTACGGACCAGTTGCTCAAGTTGCAACCGCGCCTTCTTCCACAACGTCAGTAATGACATCATCTCCCGATGCGCCGCCCATGACTACTGCTGTGGCATCTCCGTTGGCAACAGATGAATTGACTGTTAATACGGTTAAACAGCAATTAATACAGGTTGAAACGGATTTATTTAAGATAGAAATTTCGCCGTACGGTGGTACGATTTCAAATATATGGCTATTAGATTATGCCCAAAAAGCTGATGCACCGACCACCAAATTTCAATTGTTGAAATCGGAAGTGCCCAACATGTTCATCGTACAGTCAGGATTGTACGGTGCTGTGGATAAACAATTACCAACACATAATAGTTTATTTTCAACTGCAAAAAACCGTTATCAGTTAACTGAAGGTGAAAATGCGCTGACAGTTGAATTATACTGGGATAATGACAGCGGCATTCAAGTGATTAAACGCTATCGGTTTGAACGTGGTCAATATGTCGTGACTATGACTCAGGAGGTGATTAATCGCACTGAAAAACCGCTTGTGGTTAGAGCCTACGATCAATTACAGCGGTCGGAGTTACATGATGTTGATCAATCACGGTTTGTTTCTACCTACACGGGTAGTGTTTATTACGGACCAGAGCAAAAGTATAAGAAAAAATCATTTGATGAAATGAAAGAACAGACGTTGAATGTTGTTATCACAGATGGCTGGATTGCAATGATTCAACACTATTTTATGGCCGCGTGGATTCCACCCACTGGACAGCCGCAAACCTTTTACACAAAGGTTATTAATACCGATGGTAACGATCGCTATATCATTGGAAAATACACCGAAACGATTGAAGTTTCACCTATAGCAAATTATCAATTTACCAATCGTTTATTCGTTGGTCCAAAATTGCAAGATACGCTCGCCCAGGTGGCTCCGGGATTGGGATTGGCCGTTGATTATGGCTGGCTAACTATTATTGCTGAACCTATTTTTTGGTTATTAGAAAAGTTGTATTACCTGTTTGGTAACTGGGGGTGGGCGATTATTGTGCTGACAATTTTAATTAAATTAGCGTTTTATAAATTGTCAGAGACCAGTTACAAATCGATGGCTAATATGCGCAAATTGACGCCGCGCATGAAAGCAATTAAAGACCGCTATGGCGATGATAAAGAGCGATTAAATCAAGCGCTCATGGAGTTGTATAAAAAAGAAAAAATTAACCCCCTCAATGGGTGTTTACCAATCTTTGTACAGATTCCGGTGTTTATTGCGCTCTATTGGGTACTATTAGAAAGCGTAGAGTTACGTCACGCTCCCTTTGTTTTGTGGTTAGATAATTTAACCTCCCCAGACCCGTATTATATTTTGCCGCTCATCATGGGCATTTCAATGTTTGTACAGCAAAAACTCAATCCCCCACCACCAGATCCAATGCAAGAGAAAATCATGCTAACTTTGCCAGTGGTTTTCACAATCTTTTTTGCCTTTTTCCCATCAGGATTGGTGTTGTATTGGACTGTTAATAACCTGCTCTCTATTGCGCAACAATGGTATATTACCGATTCAATTGAAAAAGGTGTCGCTAAACATTAGATAATGCACATATCAATTGGCGACGGGAATGAGTACTGACACCATTGTTGCGATTGCAACGCCACAGGGACGTGGTGGAATTGGCATTGTGCGCTTGTCCGGTATGCTGGTAAATCAAATTGCCGTCGTATTATTAAAACAATTACCGCAACCTCGCACGGTTTATTGGGGAAACTTTTACGATGAACAGGGCGCGGTATTAGATCGTGGCATTGCGTTGTATTTCCCAGCGCCACACTCGTTCACTGGTGAAAGCATTATTGAATTGCACGCGCACGGCAGCCCAGTTGTTCTTGATTTATTAATGGCAGTGACTTTGCGTTTAGGGGCGCGGTTAGCACGTCCTGGGGAATTCACGGAACGCGCCTTTTTGAATGGCAAATTGGATTTAACGCAAGCCGAAGCAATTGCCGATCTAATTGCCAGCAGCACAGTGACGCAGGCGAAATTAGCGCAACGCACTTTACAAGGTGCGTTATCTAAACAAGTAAATGTGTTATTAAAACAGTTGATTGAGTTGCGCGTCCAACTTGAAGTGTGTTTAGATTTTTCAGATGAAGACTTGGATTTTATTAATCACACTGACATTGACAATCAATTAAATCAGCTGATGTCGGCAATGCAAACTTTGCTTGACTGTGCGCAGCAGGGTGAATTGATGCGTGATGGCATTAGCGTCGTCATTGCAGGGCCACCGAATGCTGGTAAGTCCAGTTTATTAAATACGTTATCAGGGCAAGATACCGCGATTGTCACGCCAATTCCAGGCACAACCCGAGATTTATTACGCACGGAGATTGCATTAGATGGAATGCCGGTGCGTTTAATTGACACGGCTGGTCTGCATTCAAACTCTAATGATCCAATTGAACAAGAAGGGATGCGCCGTGCTCGGGTGGAAATAGAACAGGCCGATCGTGTGCTATGGGTAATTGATGCAACAACGGATATTGATAATTCGGAATGTAATCAAAACCTCCAGCAGTTTTCATCATCAATTCCCGTCACCATCATTCATAATAAAATTGATTTGATGAATCAGTTGCCGTTTGTGCGCGAGCAATCTGGTTACACGACAATTGGATTATCCGCAAAAACGGGAATTGGCATAGAGTTATTGCAGCAACATTTGAAACACAGCGTCAATTATCGTGATTTGGCAGACAATGCTTTTCTGGCGCGCCGGCGGCATTTAGAAGCATTACGCCAAACTCAGGTGCAATTGCAGAGCGCGGCTCAAGCCCAACAACAGAATGCGCCAATTGAATACGTTGCTGAAGAATTGCGATTAGCACAGGTTGCACTCGGACAAATCACCGGTGTATTCCGCTCTGATGATTTATTAAACGTGATTTTCGCCGATTTTTGCATCGGAAAATAATAGAGTTGTTTTGACGGCGTGAGCAGTATCACGCTGATTTATAAGATTTTATTTTTGCCACATCCACAGAAATGTGGAGATTTTAGCGTTGCTAACTCCTTGTTTTATAAGTGTTAGAACAAGTCTAATAGCGTTGTTTTAACCTAAATCATTAACGATCAACTGCTTGAGTTGACTGGTTGAAACAACTCGAATGATAATTAAACCTCACCTGTATTACTGCCGTCTATTGTAGTCATGCGTGATTTAATCAATCACATGACCGCCAGCGATTGAATAGCGCCATTTACAATCCATGCCATGAATAATGCTATCACGCCAACCGCCGCCTTTCCAGGATGGCAGATTTATCGCCGCTTGCTGGGTTATGCAAAACCGTATTGGCGCATGTTTTCCGCGTCGTTAATTGGCATGTTGATTTTCGCCTCAACCGAACCATTATTTGCGGCGCTAATTAAACCATTATTAGATGGCAGTTTTGTAGAGCGTGATCTTAATACGGTGCGGCTCATGCCGTTTTTATTGGTGGGTATTTTTTTAATACGCGGTATTGCCGATTTTATTAACACCTATTGTTTGAAATGGGTGGGACGGCGGGTGGTGACTGATTTACGTCAGCACATGTTTGAGCATTTATTACACGCGCCAACCTATTATTATGACCATCATAGCACCGGCCATATTTTAGCCAAATTGACCTATAATGTTGATAATGTCGCTAATGCCACGACCTCGGCAGTTACTACTGTTGTGCGCGATGGTTTTACCGCGCTGGCATTATTAGCCTATTTATTTTATTTAGATGCCGCCTTGTCTATCATTTTCCTGCTCATTGGCCCGAGCATGGCGTTTGCAATTAAATTGGCTACCAAACGCTTTCGCCGTTATAGCCGTCGTATTCAAGAACGGGTGGGTTCATTAACGCATGTTGTGCAAGAAGTGATTGATGCGCACCGCGTGGTAAAAGCCTTTGATGGTGCGGCGTATGAGCGCAAACAATTTGCCGCCTTGAATGAAAAAACCCGTTCATTGCAAATGAAGATGATTGCAACCGAAGCAATTAGCGTACCATTGGTGCAATTGATTTCTGCCGTTGCAATTGGTGTAATTGTTTATTTGTCCACGCTACAGGGTTTGCGGGACGATATTACAGTTGGGACGTTCATGTCATTTGTCGTGGCAATGGGATTATTATTACCACCGGTCAAGCGTTTAACCTCGGTTAATTCACATTTGCAGCAGGGCATCATTGCCGCTGAAAGTTTATTTGAATTGCTCGACAGCCCGCCTGAAATCGAAAGCGGTCATCAGGTTTTACAGCGTCCGCAGGGGCATATTCATTATCAAAACCTATCGCATGTGTATAGCACTGAAAAAGGGCGCGTATTACACGATATTGATTTAGTGATTGCACCGGGCGAGAGCGTCGCATTGGTGGGGCGTTCGGGTAGTGGCAAATCAACCCTCGCCAATTTATTACCGCGTTTTTATGAACCCAGTGCCGGTTGTATTCTGATTGATGGTATTGATACCCGCACCGTGACATTGGCGAGTTTGCGTGCACACATTGCATTGGTGACACAAGAGGTGGTGTTATTTAATGAAACTGTGGCAAATAACATCGCCTATGGTCGAATTGAAAATACGACTTTGGCGGATTTAGAACGGGTAGCGGAGGCGGCACACGCGCTCGATTTTATTCGCGCTTTACCTGACGGGTTTAATACGTTAATTGGTGATCGCGGCGTGTTATTATCCGGCGGTCAACGGCAGCGATTAGCGATTGCGCGGGCGATGTTAAAAGACGCGCCCATTTTAATTCTCGATGAAGCGACATCGGCATTAGACACCGAATCTGAGCGGCATATTCAAGCGGCATTACAGGTGTTAATGCAAAGTCGCACCACGTTGGTCATTGCACATCGTTTATCCACAATTGAACATGTTGATCGCATTGTGGTGCTGGATAATGGCCGCATTGTTGAACAAGGAACGCACCGCGAATTGCTGACTCAAGACGGTTATTATGCGCGTTTATGCCGCTTGCAATTCGCCCCCATTCACGCCAGTTAATTCCGCTATTTATTTGCCGCCCATTGTCGCCATTTCCATTGAATCCCAACATCATTTGGTACAGTCATTCCCACCCGCTCGCGGTGTTATTCGCCCCGTTGAGTGGGTTATATTGCGGTTTCATTCAACTGCGCGCCCGTGCGTATCAATTCAATTGGTTGCCGCAATACACTTTAAATGTCCCCGTTATTATCGTGGGCAATCTCACGGTCGGCGGCACGGGCAAAACGCCGCTGGTGCTGTGGCTGGCAGACCACCTGCGCGGACACGGCTGGCGGCCGGGCATCGTCACTCGCGGCTACGGCGGACGGCTGCCGCGCCGTCAAATTGTGGATGTGCCAATTGGTGGCGATCCGGCCGCATTTGGCGACGAACCGCTGCTATTGGCGGCGAACGCCGGCTGTCCGGTGGTGGCGGGACGTGACCGCGTGGCGGCGGCGCGGCGGTTAATTGACGCGCACGGCTGCGATGTGGTGATCGCGGATGATGGTTTGCAGCACCTGCGGTTGGGGCGAGCGATTGAGATTGCGGTGATTGACGGGCAGCGCGGCTTTGGCAATGGGCGGTGTTTGCCGGCGGGGCCATTGCGCGAACCGTATTCGCGTTTGAATAGCGTAGATTTCATTCTGTGCAATGGTGATGACGCGGCCGTTTTATTCCAATCCATTGCCCCGCAATGCAAATCATCATTGCCGCACTGGTCACACTTTTATTTGCAACCGCAAGCGGCGGTGAATCTGGTTAATCTACATTTGACCCGTTCATTAGCAGATTTACAGCGCGAGTTTGGTCATCAAATCATTCGCGCCGTGGCCGGCATTGGTCATCCCGAACGGTTTTTTTCATTATTAGAACAGCGGGGATTTTCTATTCACCGTTGCGCGTATCCTGACCATCATGTTTTTACCGCCGAGGAGGTGCGCAATTGGTCAGATGCGCCCGTGTTAATGACTGAAAAAGATGCGGTGAAATGCCGTCCATTCGCGTTGCCGCAGCATTGGTATTTACCCGTCATAGCAGAACCGGCCGCGAGTTTTATTGACGCCTTGCAGCAGCGATTAAACCAATTGCGGCCGCAGTAGCGCGGGTTTTATTGACAAATGATTGGTCAATCATCATCAAATGTTGGAATTAAATAGGATTAAAAACTGATGTCCAGACAAAATAAAGTCTATCCCGGTTTGGAGCAAGATGCTCATGCCGGCATGTCACCCACTGGAAATATCGTGCGTGATGCGCAGGTATTTGGGTTAATTCCCGAAACCGAAACCTGTATTGGTTGGAATGTAGATCGCATTGAACAGCTTTACGATCAGGTGACGGCGGCGTGGATGCCTTATGGTCATTTGGTGTCGCGCTTGCCAGATGAATTGCGCCAGCGCCATCAACGGATTTATACCGCTGCTATTACGCGAGCGCGGGCGCTGGGCTGGGATCCTGAATTGCCAGATGATGAATAACACATTAGAAAACGGCGGCAGTTTAATCCCATTATTCATTCACTGAATCGCAGGTTTTTAATAGAACGCGGCGCACGTTTTAATTCACCTCCCGCCGCGTTTTATTCACCATTCACACCGCATCATTCTGATCGCGCAATGCCGCAATGACCGGCGCGGTATTCGGTCGCACCCCGCGCCACAACCAAAACGCCTCCGCCGCCTGCTCGACCAACATGCCCAATCCGTCCAGCACTCGCGCCGCGCCGTGCGCTGTTCCCCAGCGACAAAACGGCGTGGCGGGCAGGTGCGCGGGGCGATAAATCAGGTCATACACCCACCCGCCGGCGGCCAAACAGTGCGCGGGCAGCGACGGCAGGTGCTGATCGGTCAAGCCGCTGGAGGTCGCATTGATAATCAAATCAAAGGGTTGCAGCGCGGTCAGCTCAGTCAAAGCGCAGGCGTCCACGGCCGCGTGCGTTTCCGCCAACTGTTGCGCTCGCGCCACAGTGCGATTGGCGACGGTCAAGTGCGCCAAGTCGCTGGTCAGCAACGCCGGCACCAATCCCCGCGCTGCGCCGCCCGCGCCGAGTAATAACACGCGGCGGTTGGTGAATTGAAAACCGTGATTGTCAATTAAATCACGCATGAATCCAATGCCGTCGGTATTATCACCGTGCAAGCGCCCGTCGTCGTGAATAATGAGCGTGTTAATAGCGCCAGCCAATTCAGCTCGCGGGCTGCGATCGGCTAATAATTGCCACGCTTGTTCTTTAAATGGTACGGTGACATTTAATCCCCGCCCGCCCATTGCAATAAAACCGCGCACATCACCGGCAAAGTCATCTAAATTGCCGAGAATGGCGCCGTATTCGAGCGCTTGATGGGTTTGATGCGCAAAGGTGGCGTGAATGCGCGGGGATAAACTGTGGGCAATTGGATTGCCAATAACGGCGTATTGATCGAGCATAGGCGGTGTATTGAATAAATAAAATAGTTGAGTTGATTCAATCAGTGACGGTCATTGAGAGCGAAATTCGGTAGAATCGCCCGTTCATGTTACCGAATTTTACCCATCCACTGCCGCAATTCTCAACCACTGTTATGCCACACACCACGCTCATTCGCCCCGAAATTCGCGCTTTAACTGCGTATCACGTCCCGCCGGCCGCGGGGTTAATTAAATTAGACGCAATGGAAAATCCCTACCCGTTGCCCGATGAATTGCGCGAGGCGTGGCTGACGGCGCTGCGCGATGTGCCGCTGAATCGTTATCCCGACCCGCGAGCGCAGGCGTTAATTGACACGTTGCGCGGTGCGTTGCAATTGCCCACGACGGCGGCGGTGTTATTAGGCAATGGCTCAGATGAGTTAATTCAAATGTTGGCGTTGGCATTAGCCAATTCTGAGCGGACGGTGCTGGCGCTGGAGCCGGGCTTTGTCATGTATCGCATGATTGCGTTATTTGCGGGATTGCAATACGTCGGCGTGCCATTGCGGGCGGCGGATTTTGCAATTGATCTTGAATTAACATTGGAGACCATTGCGCGAGTAAAACCGGTATTAACGTTCATTGCGTATCCGAATAATCCCACCGGCAATTTATTTGACACGGCGGCGATTGAACAGATTATTACCGCCAGCCCGGGACTGGTGGTCATTGATGAAGCGTATGCGCCCTTTACCGACGCTAGTTTTATTCACCAATTCAGCCGCTGGCCGAATGTATTGGTGTTGCGCACCGTTTCAAAAATGGGCTTGGCGGGATTGCGACTGGGCTATTTAATTGGTGCGCCGGAGTGGATTAACGAAATTGATAAAACGCGGCTGCCGTATAATATCAATGTATTAACGCAAGTCAGCGCAATTTTTGCATTGCAACACAAGGCGGTGTTTGATGCGCAAACGGCGCAGATTCGGCGGGATCGTGACCAGTTGTATGCGAGTTTGGCGAACTTACCCAATGTGCGTGTGTATCCGAGTGAGGCGAATTTTCTATTATTAAAAGTACCGAGCGGGCGGGCGCGGGCGGTGTTTGACGGATTAAAACAGCGCGGCTTGTTAATTAAAAATCTCGACGGCGCGCACCCATTTTTAACCGATCATGTGCGGATTACCGTTGGCACGGCGGATGAAAATGCGCAGTGCATTGCGGCGTTGCGGGTGCTGTTGGCGTGATGATTTGAATTAATGAGTCAACCGCCCGCTGCCGCTAATTGTTCACTCCGCAAACGCGCCTTGATCTGTTCAAACATAAAGCGATAATCATCATTTGCCCGCGAGCGCGGCGCGTATAATTGAATTGGGCAGCCGGCGTGGAATGCTTCGGCTAGTTTAATATCGCTACGAATGCCGGGTAATAGCCGCTGTTGCCCGAATTGCCGCGCTAATTGTTCACAGGTGCGGCGGTGCAATCCAATGCGGCTGTCAATTTGAATGGGTAATAAACCTAATAACCGTAAATTGGCATTACTGGTCATGGCAACGCGGAAAAATAGCCGCGCTAATTGCCGCACCCCTTCGCCCGCCAATGGATGTGGAATAAACGGAATCAATGCCGAAGACGCCGCCGTCAACGCATTTAATAGCAATGAATCCAGCGACGGCGGCGTATCCAAAATGATGATTTGATAAGTGTCAATGATCCCCGGTTGCGCCAATGCACGGGCGAGGCGCTGCTCATCCTCAACTGCCGTGTCGTGTTGAAAATCGACATCGCCCGGGATCAACTGCAACCGCTCCCAAAACGTCGGCACAATGGCGTTGGTCAACGCAAAGTCGGCGGCGATGGGGTTGAACAGGTGATGCGCGGTGGGTTGCTCTTCCGCCACGGTGATCCCTAAACCCAGCGCACAATGGCTTTGGGTATCTAAATCAATCAGCAAGGTGCGCTGACCGTCAATCGCAAAGCTGGCCGCCAGTGTCACGGCGGTGGTCGTTTTGCCGCTGCCGCCTTTGCGGTTGCTGACGGCGATGATGATTGGCGCAGTTGGTGTTACTTGATTCATGGTAATGCGGCCGGCAGAGCAGCAAATGCGTAGTATAAATTCACACATGGCGCCCCACATTATAGAATGGAATAAAAGTACAGCATTGGCAATTGTACAACAGCCTTAATTTTTTTTGATTTTTTCTAAGTCAATGGGTTAACTTGTATAGTTCAACTATATTCTCCCCTATCAATCGTATTGAGTGTTGCGCATGAACAACAGAATCCAAACGTATCTATTCCACCCCAGCCGAGCCAGCCGAGGGCAGTTATGGCACCGGCTGACCCTCGTTGCGACGTGTTTATTATTGCCGCTATTGACTACCAGCTGTGTCGAAAGTTTGCCGACTAAAGCTGCCGAACCGACTACGCCCCCTGCCAAGAAATCTGAGGTCAAACCCGCGCCGGCGGCGACCGTTGCGGCTGACACTAAACCTAAAAAGGCACGGGCGTCTGATCCGCTGCCCTGGCCGCCGAAAAAAGACAAATCCCCTAAACCCGCCCAAGAAGCCGCCTCCCCGCGTAAATTGTACGATTGGCGCGGCGATGGGCGGCGGGTGACGCGGATTGTTATCAATACCAGTGAACAAAAAGCCCATTTTTACGATGGTGAAACCGAAATCGGCTGGTCAACGGTGGCGACTGGCACTAAAACCCATCCAACCCCGGTGGGGGAATTTGAAGTGCTGGAAAAAGTGGCCGACAAAGAATCCAATTTGTACGGCAAAATTTACAATCGTGCCGGTAAAGTGGTCAAAAGCGACGCCGTGTTGGGGCGTGACAAAATTCCGCCCGGTGGGCGCTTTGTCGGCGCCAAAATGCCCAATTTTCTGCGCATGACGTATGACGGCGTCGGGATGCACGCCGGTCTAATCCCGCGTCCGGGCAGCCCCGCTTCACACGGCTGCGTGCGAATGCCCGAACAAGTGGCCGATAAATTGTACGACCAGGTAACGATGGGCGCGAAGGTGTCGGTGGTCGGTCACGGGCCGGATTATGGCAATTATGCCTCGCGTGCCAAAGAACAGCGGCGCGCTCAGGAACAGGCACGGCGGGTGGCTGCTGCGAAGGCGGCGGAACGTGAACGTGAACGAAAACAGGCGGCGGCGCGACGGTTGGCGGCGAATAAGGCGGCGAAAGTTGCTTCAGCTGCAACGGCAGCGCCACAAAGTTCCGTCACCACGACGCCACTGGAGACAGTTGCCGATGCTGCGCCACCAGCGCCGGCGGTCACTTCACCAGCACCACCGGTGGTCACGCCGACCGCGCCAACGCCCAGTGCCATTTCGGCCGCACCACCGTCAACACCAACTCCTGCTGTGCCATCAGCCGTGACACCCGCGCCGCCGCCAGTTGTTGCCGCACCAGCCATCACACCGCCAGTTGTCACGGCTGCACCTGCGCCAGTAGCGGCGCCGCCACCGGTTGCGGTGCAAACTGTGACACCCGCGCCAGCGCCCGTGGTGTCACCGCCCGTTGTCGCACCACCACCCGTTGTCGCGCCACCGCCACCGGTGCCAAGTCCAGCGGTCACCACGCCACCCGTGACACCAGCCGCCGCCGAACAAAATGCGCCGCCGCCCCCACCGCCGGTGAATCAAAACCCTGGTGTGTGGCGCTCACCTGAGCAAAATACGCCGGAATCAACCAGCCCGCAGTTACGCTTGGTACAACAACGGGCCGCCGCGATTTAATTTGACGGCGCGGTTAATTAACATTCAATTGCACGACGCGGTGATTTGCCGCGTTTTCATGGTGCAGGAACGGTATTATTAATGATGCAAATTACTGGGAAAATTATTGAAATCTTGCCGCTTAAATCGGGGACGTCAGTACGCGGTAATCAGTGGCGCTGTCAAGAGTACATTCTTGAAACCACTGGGGATTATCCGAAAAAGATTTGTGTGACAGTTTGGGGTGATCGCATTGATGCGTTTTCATTACAAATGGCACAGCAGGTCGCTATTGAAATTGAATTAGAAAGCCGCGAATATAACGGACGGTGGTACACGACCGTTCGGGCCTATAAGGTGCGGCCACTTGAATTGTACTCTGACAACGGTGCGCCCTCTGGGTTTGATAATGAACCACCCTTTCCTGATGACGGCATGTATCCGTTTTAATCATTAGCGTTCGTTCTGATGGTTTAATTGCTCGTTCCCAGGCGCCAGCGTGGGAACGCAATTGATCTTAAAAATTCAATTCAGTTAGACTTCGCCGTGCGTCAATTCTAGCTGAATTGATTTAACCGCTTTCAACCGCGCTGTGATTTATCCTTCCAATAGCCGGTTCAGCGTCTCAACTAATAACCGAATATCCAATGGTTTAGTGAGATACGCATCAAATCCCGCCGCAATGCCGCGCTCGACATCACTCAAGGTCGCATTCGCCGTCAAGGCCACCACTGGAATAGCGCGAGTAACTGGATCAAGGCGCAGTGCCGTCAGGGCGGCGTAGCCATCCATCCCGGGCATGTTGATGTCCATCAAAATCAGGTCGGGGCGTTGCGTGCGCGCCAATTCCAATCCCAGCGCCGCACTGGGCGCACTCAAGGCAAAAATGTCACCGCGCCGTGCAAATAACCGCTCCATCAGTTTCAGATTGGCCGGATTGTCTTCAATTTGCAACACGGTGTAGCGCGGGCAGCCGGCGCAAGTTGTCCACTCGTCGGTGGCGGTCAAATCGGCGCTAATCGCCTCAGCTGACAACATCAGATCCGGTTCGACGCCCGGCAATTCGATCCAAAACTGGCTGCCCTGCCCGACCGTGCTATCCACGCCAATTTGCCCTTGCATCGCCTCGGTCAGGCGCTGACACACCGTCAAGCCAATGCCCGTGCCTTCAATCGCCGCATCTTCTGTGACCAGGCGGGTGAACGGTTGAAATAAAGTCTCTAAATGTTCCGCCGCGATGCCGGCGCCGGTGTCGGTGATGGTCAAGCGAATCATGGCGGCGCGGCGCTCGGCGGTAATAATCACTTGGCCGTTGACATGATTATATTTAATCGCATTAGACAGCAAATTAATAATAATTTGTTTTAACCGAATACGGTCAGCGTACACCACCAATCCCAACAGCGTGTGGGCTTGAATAGATAAGCGAATACCACGCGGCTCGGCCAACGGCGTTAACAGCGATTGACATTCCTCCGCCACCGCCAGCAATGCCACCGGTTCAATGGTTAAATCAATTTTACCCGCTTCAATCCGCGCTAAATCCAATACGCCGTTAATCAATTCTAATAAATGGCGGCCGGCGCGGAGAATTTCTTGGACACTCTCATGTTGTTCAGCGTTCAAATGCGCATCGTATTCAAGCAATTGCGCAAATCCCAATACCGCGTTCATTGGCGTGCGCAATTCATGACTCATTGACGACAGGAATTCTGATTTCGCTTGACTGGCACGTTCCGCCGCTTCTTTGGCATGACGCAAATCCGTTTCAATACGGCGCGTTTCGGTCACATCTTGATGACTGACCACCACTCGTGGATCATTTTCTGATGCGCCCTGTAATGGCGTGACGCGCACCAAATACACAATCTCTTCACACTCGACGGGGCCGTGTATTTCGGTTTCAAAGCCCGGTAAATTACCCGACAACACATCACGAATACCCTGCACTAAGCGCGCACTATCCGCCCGCCCTTGCTCGGCAAATGCAATATGTAAATTTAAATAATTATTACCCGTTAATAATAAATTGTGATTGTTTGTTAAACACCGCCCGCGTTGCCGCCACGAACGGTTAATTGACAAAATGACGCCCTGCGCATCAATCACGCAAATCAACGCACACAGCGAATCAATCACCGCTTTAATTTCACGCCGCGCCCGCTTTTCCACCATTTCCGCTTGTTTAAGGCGCGAAATATCTTGAATGACGCCCAGCATTCGCAATGGCTGGTGCTGTTGATCAGCAATGATATTGCCGCGTAATAAGAGCCAGCGTAATCCACCATCGGGTTGAATCACGCGGAATTCTTCATCGCATAATTCACAGCCCCGCAAGCAGTATTCAATCGCATCGCGTAATTGATCGCGGTCTTTGGGATGAATGAGCGCAAAGAGTGGTGCTAATCCGCTATTGGCGGGTAGGATTTCACCACCTAATAACGTGGTCAATTGCTCCGAATAAAACAGCGTGTTGCTTTGGATATTCCAATCCCATAATCCAATATTGGCAAAGGCTTGACTGCGGCTTAACCGTTCTTCACTCAATCTTAATGATGCTACGACCTGATGATAGGCGCTCATATCTTGACCCGTGCCAATTAACACTTCCGTGTCGTTAATCCGGCGACGGTCGGCGCGCAAATATAATGGAATGCGTTCACCGGCGGTGGTGAGCAATTGGAATTCTTGCGCAATTGGAATGCCGTCATTAAACGCGGCGGTGAAGGCGCGGGTGATTTCAGCGCGTTGTTCTGGCACGAATAAATCGGGTGCTAATAATTGTTTAACCGCTTCGGTATTCCAGCCGGTCAGATCAAGCAATCTGGTATTAAACTCAATTAAATGCAGTTGCTGGTCAATCATATAAAACAGCGCCGGCACCGCATCGAGCGCGGCTTGAATAAAATCGCGCTCGGCGCGCAGGGCATCTTGTGCTTGCAACCGCTCGGTAATGTCTTTTTGCACACCGACATAATGCGTAATCTCGCCAATGTCATCCCGCACCGGCGCAATGCTGACTTCATTCCAAAATGCGCTGCCGTCTTTACGATAATTGCGCAAAACCACTTGAGTACTGCTACCGCTTTTTAACGCATCACGAATTGCATTAATCGCAGTTTGCGTTTGTTCATTGCCTTGTAAAAACCGGCAATTCTGCCCAATGACATCCGCGGCGCGATAACCCGTAATCATTTCAAATGCTTGATTGACATAAACCAATGGCATGTCGGGCAGACGCGCATCTGAAATCGTCACACCATTATTGATCGCTTCTAAAGCACGCGCTTGCCAACGCAATTGCTCGGCTTGCCGTTTAATTGGTGTGACGTCGGTGCGCATTGCCATGTACGCATACGGCTGACCGTTGCCGTCAATCAGCGGCACGATGGTGGATAGCACCCAAAACAATTCACCGTGCCGATTGCGATTGCACAGTTCACCGCGCCAAATCTGTCCACTGGTAATGGTCTGCCAGAGCGTCTGATAAAACGGTTGGTCGTGTAACCCTGATTGCACCAGATGATGCGTTTTGCCCAACAGTTCGTGACAGTGATAGCCGCTGAGGGTGCAGAAATTCTGATTGGCGTGAATAATCCGCCCGCGCCCGTCGGTGATACTGATGATGACGTGGGTATTTAACGCCTGGGTTTGCGCTTGCAACCCACGCAGCGCCAGCGTCAGGGCGCCGCAGGTATCACGATTGCGCCGCACTTCGCGCAGGCGGGTGGCGACCAAATCAAATAAGCGTTGCTTGATAACCGGGGTGTCAAGTAATTCCACCGTCCGCCAGTCGGTCAGCGTCGGGTCAGCGGGGAGGGGCGACGCGGCGGCGGTGCGCAAAAAAATGAAACTGCACAGGGCGTAGCGCTCTTCACCGCGAATCACGGCGGCTAACTCGCTCCCGCTGCCATCGGGTAACTCGGCGGGTAAAATCACCACCTCGGCGGCGAAGTGTTCCAGCGCGGTGAATACCTGTTGCACCTTCGGTTCGTGATGCACCAGTGCGCCGGCCGCGGTTAACAGGTCAGCACAGCGTTGCAGTTGCGCATCGTCACCGAGGAGCAAAATGCGGGCGCTGTGGGCGCGCTCGTCGGTGTCTAAAAATTCCGCCAAGCTGTGTAACAGGTGCGCCGAGTTGATTGGCCGCGTCAGGTAACGCTGCGCCCCGGCACGAATCATTGCCAACCGTTCGGTCACTTGAACTTGATTGCCGATTACCAAAATCGGCAGGCGGGCGGGTAGCACTGATCGCGCTTGTGTCAGCAGTGCCAATTCCTCTGCCGCGGTGGCCGGCGCGCCGGTATCAAGTAGCAGTACCCCGGGGGTTGGGGCGCTCTGGTCAATTTCACGCGGGTCACGGATGGTTTGTAAGGCACAGCCGATTTCTGATAACAGTTGCGCCAGCCATAAACTGGAGTCGAGGTCATGCGCCCATAACCAAACTTGCCCGCTCGTCCAGTCAGGGAAGTGGGAGGTGGTCGTAGTAGTCAAAAATGGCAGTGGTGTGGAAGCGCGATCTAAAGTGAACAAAACAATTAGCCTGCTGTCGGCGAGGTGGAATATGGCAGTTGCTCATCGGTGTGCCAAACATAGACGGCTTCGACCTGAGCGCCATTGTGACTGTAGGTGACGGATTGACACAGATCACGCACGAGCGGGATACCCCGTCCCCAAAAACGGACGGCGTCGTCAATCGAACCAGTGGGCAGATGTTGTGAGTCAAATCCCGGGCCGCTGTCACGCACCATGATGTGAATACAGCCACCGGGGTCGTGCGGTTCATAACAGAGGCGCAGCGTAATTTGCCCGTGACAATGGTCAACCAAGCGCCGCGCCCGTTCTAGGTAGTACTCTTCAAAGCCTTCTTGCGTGGCTTTCATGCGCGAATCCAAGCCTAAAATACCGTGTTCCAGCGCATTAGTATAAAGTTCCGAGACAATGGTTTGCAAAGGGCCTAAATGGGGTTCAATGCCATTTAATAATCCCAATGGCTGTAATACTTGCCCGAGTGTTGGCATATCAACCAATCGCTCATCATGTAATTCTAATAACCAGCACCAACTGGCGGTGGATAACGGACAACACAACGGATGGGTGGCGGCAAATAAACTGGGATTTAACGGCAATTCAACAATGGCAATATCATCGCGCTGTTCGGCATTGGCAATATGGGCATCGAGCGTTGTGATTAAACGCGGCATCATTGCCTCGCCCGGCTGCCATTCCACCAGCAACTTTTTGAATTGCTGATCGCCAAACATTTGCTCATCACTATTATTCGCTTCAACCAAGCCGTCGCTCATTAACAGCAGACGGTCAGCCGTATTGATGGTCAAACACCGCGGCACCCCCAACTCACCGAGTTCGGGTAAAATGCCTAATGGCAATGCGTAAGACTCCAATTCTAATAATTCAGTTTGCGTCCGCAGCCAACCACTGGGCATTCCACCATTCCACCAACGTAATTGATGATCGTGGCCAGAAATGGAAATTAAACAGGCGGCCATAAACCGATCGGCGGGCAACATTTGATAGAGTTTGCGATTAATTTCAGCTAATAGCTTACGCTCATCAACACCTTTGCGCGTCATGGTATGAAACACATCCGCGACGGGTAAAGCGCCAATAGCAGCCGCCAATCCGTGACCGGTGAAATCCCCAACTAAAATGCGTAATCCACCATCGGGCGCATGTTGAGTTAAAATGACATCGCCACTGAATAATGCCGCCGGGCGTAAAACGACATTCAAATTGTCTAATCGCACATTATTGGCATTGACCGCTCGGGTGAACACGCGCTCGGCCAATTCTTGTTCCTCGCGGTCTTGTTCTAATAACGCCGATAGCGCGACATTTTTTGCATGAATGGTGCGCTGCAAATCCCGCACCCGTTCCATTGCTTTAATGCGCGCTTTGAGAATACCCAAACTAAAGGGTTTAGTGAGAAAATCATCTCCGCCCGCCTCCGTGCATTCAATTAATGACTTTTCATCCCGCAACGCGGTCAAAAAAATCACCGGCACAAAGTTCACACCCGCCATTTGTTTTAATTGACGGGTGGTTTCAAAACCATCCATACGCGGCATCATCACATCCATAAACACGATGTCGGCCGAATGTTGGGCGAATAACTCTAATGCTTTATAGCCATCATACGCTTCGTGGGTTGCAAAGCCTTCGCGCCGCAACATCTGAGTTAATAGCCGACAGTTTGCCGGCTCATCATCAACAATCAATGCTGTCCCCCGCATCCCAGGTGGGACATGAGTGACAATTGGCATTGGTGAATTCAGTAATGGCAAACCGTTAGGTGGCATGAATATGATAACTCTCAATCAAGAATAAACAGGCGTTCAAAATTAGCGATTTTTAATACGCGCCGCACATCTTCACTACAACCCGTGATGCGCACCGGTGCCGCCTCACCGCCGGCATGTTCACGCAATAATAACAACATGCCTAAAGCAGAACTATCTAAATAGGTTGCTTCAGATAAATCCACAACAAAACGGTTATGATTGGTGGAAATATCTCGATACGCATCACGGAATGCCTTGTGTTGCGCAAAATCAAACCGTCCTTCAATGGTGATAATAATTTGATTATTTTGATCGTCAACGTGACGTTTAACAGTCATAATCCAGCATACTCCAAATTGAAAAGTGAATAGACTCTACGAAAACATGTGAGTTTAGCAGTATTTTTGTGGACGTGCTGTCATTAGAATAATTCCAACTCACCGGCCGACATTGACTGTTGAATAACAGGACGATGCGATGCCGCCTTCACTTCCGTTTGCAACGCCTGCAAACGAATGCGCGCCTCCTCGGTCTGCGCCGCTGATTGCTCCTGTTGTAACACGGGTAATTGCCGCAGTTCACTCACAAAGCGATCCATAAAATCAAGGCGTTGTTGCGCTTGTTCAAGCACCTGCCGCGTAATGTCTTCAAACTGTAACAACCGTAATGCCGCATCAATATTCCCATGTAAATTTTCAACAACACCATTCAAATCATCTAATGTTAATGACATGGCTTGATTCATTCTTTGCACCTTATTACTGACATCATCCATATAGCCTTTCGCTGTAATTGACATGCTCATATCTTGCGATGCCATTCGCCCGACAATCGTGCGGGTTTCGGAAAAAATGTGTTGTGATTGCAAAATTTGTTCACGAATTTCTTCATTAAACTGCGCCGAATCCTGGGATAATTTGCGAATCTCTTGTGCCACCACTGCAAATCCCCGCCCAGCTTCACCTGCCCGCGCTGCTTCAATTGCTGCATTTAATGCTAACAAATTCGTTTGTCGGGCAATTTTATTTGCGCTATCCAACAATTTAAAGATGTTATCCATCTGCGTAGTTAAATCATCAACTTGATGCGCCACTTGGACGCTATGCTTACCCATGTCAATTAAGCGCTCGATATTTTCAGTCAACAATCGGCTGTTTTGTTCTAAAAATGAATTGATGTCAATGGTCTCTTGACGCTCGTTAGTTTCATTAGTCATGCCTTGAATTAATCGCATGACCAACTGTTGTTGGGTTTCTGATCCGTGCAATAAACCGGTGAAATTCGTTTGCAAATCAACGACGGCATCGGCAATTAAATTGGTCACTTGTACAATCATCTGCCGCAGTTCAGTCATTTCGGGAGCGATTAACCGGTCAATGTCTATCACCAATGACCAAAGCTGCTGTTCTGAATTCAAGACGGGTTGTTGTTTATTCCCCGGGAATGCTGCCCGAGTCACGGCTTGAATTGACGCCGGCGGATGATACCAAGTTGATAATGACCAAATGATTAAAACGATTAGCACCATCAACCAAGCGGGACTCCAACTGGGTAAAACAACACTGAATAAACAAACTCCCGCGCTAGACAGCAGTGCTGGCCAATGGATTAACAAATGCTGCATTACTCATGCCTATTGGTGATAAAGGTTGCGCCACGGTGTGACGAAGCTTCATTAAATTAAGCGACGGTACCGGTTTATCAGTTTTCAATCAGACAGACGTGGCGGAGTTGATGATGTATTGAAAATTGCATGAATTAAATCACACCATGCTATTGACTGATATTGCAATAAGTTATCCGCTTGAAACTAGACAGTCGTTTGCAACTTTATAATTCGCATCACCACCGCTTGTGTTGTTTGCCATTCCCAAGCAATATCGTAATCCAATAATCGCAGATTAAACTGGGTGCGTTGCGGATACCTATCCATATAACCGGGACGCGGGTCCTGCGCAATGACTTGCATAATTAAGTCGCGTAATTGTTGCCGCTCATCAGGATCATAACTAACTAATTGCTGCTGTGCAGTCTGACTGAACACCACCGGCAGCAGCGGCGCAGGGCTGGGTGGGTGTGCAAATCCACCCAGCGCGGTCGGGATGCTGTCGGTGTATGGGACGTAGGGTTTGACATCAAGTACGGGTGTTCCGTCAAGCAAATCAACACCTTGCAAACATAATGCTAAACCTTGCGTGGTGCGTTCTAGACCGCGATGGGCAACGGCGGAGATACCAATCGGGTTGGGTCGGTAGGGGGCGCGACTGGCAAAAACGCCGACCTTTGCCCGTCCACCGAGGCGAGGAGGGCGTACCATCGGGTGCCAATCGGCAGTGAGACAATCCGCGTGAAAGACAAAAATGAGCCAAACGTGCGAAAAACCGTCGAGTGCCACAAAGGCTTCCTCGCGGTCATAAGGTGGCAGCAATTGTAACCGCGCCGTTGCAGCTTCGACTAGCCGGGGTTGGCGTGGAATACCGAATTTGTCATTAAAAGGCGACCGCACAATACCAATTGGTTTAAATGTAAATTGCATTGATTAATACCGCCGTTGTGTCATTCGATCAGGGTTGATGCCACAGTGTGTTAAAATCAACGCTTTATTATTTAACCACCACACCGTCGTATGTCCACACCCACCAGCGTTTTTCATTCCACCGTTCATACGGTTCATTCACCAGAACGCACCACCGCATTGCATCATTGGTTGGCACAGGTGCAGCCGAATAGTACTGCCGCACATTTAATTAACATCGCCGGCGATGCTAGTAGTCGGCGTTATTTTCGCCTCCAATCGCAAGATCAATCACACATTGTAATTGATGCACCGCCCGCGACCACAAATAACGCCAATTTTATTCGCATGGCAACCGCTTTGCGGCACATTGGTTTGAATACTCCAACTATCATTTCCAGTGATTTAACACAAGGGTTTTTATTAATCAGTGATCTGGGGCAACAGCATTATCTTGACCAATTAACACCCGTCACTGTTGACCGTTTATATGGTGACGCCCTCGCCGCGCTCATTGTTTTACAAGCCGCCGGACCAATGGAGGAATTACCGCACTACGATGCCGCCTTATTACAACGCGAATTAACCATATTTCTTGACTGGCTCGTCACGGCGTGGTTGCAATACCCACTCACCACCGCCCAGCATCAGTTATTTAATGAAGTCAGCACCGTTTTAATTGCCAGTGCATTAGAGCAACCGCAGGTGTGTGTGCATCGTGATTATCACTCGCGCAATTTAATGGTCACATCAACTGCCAACCCCGGCATTTTAGATTTTCAAGATGCGGTCGTTGGTCCCGTCACTTACGATTTAATGTCATTATTGCGCGATTGTTATATTGCATGGCCAACTATACATGTTGAAGAATGGGCATGGGGTTATTTCAACCTCGCCGTGCAATCCGGCATTGTACGTCCACAACATGAGACCAAATGGTGGCAATGGTGCGATTTAATGGGAATGCAGCGGCATTTAAAAGCAGCAGGGATTTTTGCACGATTAGCAATACGCGATGGCAAGCGCGGGTATTTAATACATATCCCGCGTACCCTGAATTATGTGACTACTGTCGCTACCCATTATCCGTCATTAATCACATTTGGGCAATGGCTACAAGATGAGTTATTACCTCGCATTAATGCTGCGCTGCGTGTTGCTTAACTTGGTTTGGGTCACGCGGAATGATTATTAAAGTGATGATGAAGCTATTTTAGCGCAATCAAATAAAGCACATTGTAACATGTGGTAAAACGCATCGCCTCAATTCGGTAATAAACACAATTGATGCGGTTGACATGTTCACCGCATCCTCCCCTCATAAACCTGTGAATTATTATCAATGAACCATGCTATTCAACAGTATCAACGCCAATTAGATGATTTACGCCGCGTGGCGGGCGCCGATAATGAAGGCAGCTTACGCGCTGCGTTTCAACAATTATTAGAAACGCTCGGCCATGAACAGCAATTAATTCTGGTGAACGAATACGAAATCAAAACACTGGCAGGCAATACGATTCGCGTCGATGGTGCGCTGGTAGATCGGTTGCGATTGACACATGGCTATTGGGAAGCGAAAGATGCAAAAGATCATTTGGATAAAGAAATTACCGCTAAATTTGCGAAAGGTTATCCCCGAGATAATATCATTTTTGAG
>NZ_JABVCQ010000032.1 GCF_014145225.1 Thiospirillum jenense | reverse complement strand
TTAAAGCAAATAGGTTACCAATTACAAATAGCTTTAATAATCAATCTGTTACCCTTTAGCCCGGGCAGTTATTGGCAAATGACTGTAAAGAATTCTTTACACTTTTTACCCGCTTTTTTGACTAATTCCTATTAAAACAAATAGTTAGTTAAAAATCACGACTGTAAAAATTTCTGACAAATACAGCCGCTAAACTGAGTCTTTTTAGACACAAAACAATTTTTTTATCGCTAAATCAAATAGTTATTAAAAATAATTGCCAACCAAATTGAGTGTAAAAAAACCTGACAATTCCACCCCGCATGGCCAGTGTCAAGTTTGCTTAACGTAAACAAAACTTGACAGCAGGTGGCACTGGGTTTTACTAATGTCGGTTGATGCGATCGCGTTGCGCCGAAAATTATGTTAGGCACGGCCAGTTGTCGCGCCCCGCGACGCTACCCCTGATCCACCGCAACAATGCGAAAATACTGTTGTAAAACATAGATTTAACTTGCTGGCATTAAAATTTTTTGACCCAACCGACGTGTTGCCCCGCCCGCGGGTACAGCCAAGCGGCGAACACGCGGGGAGTATGCCCAGTGAAATTGTTTGACGCCCCGCAGGCGGCTTTGGGCGACCTTGAAACCGAGGCAGTCGCTGAACTGATCGCTGCGGCGTCCGACATTGCCCTGATCCTCGACCGTGAAGGTCGCATCTGCGACGTCGCGTTCGGCAACGACGAGCTGTCCTCCCAAATCGGCGAGGACTGGGTCGGGCGACGCTTGACCGACACCGTCACGCCCGACAGCCGCGCCCGCGTTGAGCAATTGCTCTACATCGCCCCCAGCCTCACCCACCCCACGCAATTCTGGCAATTAGATCATTTAGTGCCGAGTGGCGCTGAAATGCCCGTGCGGTATTGCGCAACTCGTTTAGGTAATCGCAATAGCATCATTGCAATCGGCCGCAATTTGCAAGGCATGGCCGCATTACAACAGCGGCTGGTTGATGCACAACATTCATTAGAACGCGATTATTGGCGCTTGCGTCAATTAGAAACGCGCTATCGGTTATTATTCCGCTCCACCAGTGAAGCCATTCTCATTTTAGATCCGAATACTGGGAAAATTGTCGAAGTCAATCCCGCCGCCAGTCAATTACTCGGCGTTGATGCACGCAAACTCATTGGGCGCGCCTTTGCTGATCATTTTGATGCGAATAGCATCGAATTGATTGAATCATTATTAACAGGCGTCCGCAGCTCAGGTCGCACCAATGACGTGCGCACCCGCTTGCGTGAACAAACCACCGAATTTTTAATGACTGCCGCGCCCATTCGCCAAGAAAATGCCACGCTTTTATTAGTCCGCTTATCGCCAGTCAATGGGGATTCAACCACTGCTCCATGCAATGAACCGCGCTCACGCTTAATTAAAATGTTGGAAAAAGCACCGGACGGCATCGTTATTACTCGCCATGACGGCCGCATTTTAAGTGCCAATGCCGCCTTTTTAGAACTCGCTCAATTAACCAGTGAAGAACAGGCGCGGGGTGAATCATTAGATCGCTGGCTCGGCCGCCCCGGCGTTGATTTGAATGTGTTAATTGCCAACCTGCGCCAACATGGCGCCGTGCGATTATTCGCCACCACCATTCGCAGTGATTATGGCAGCACCACCGAAGTAGAAATCTCCGCGGTTTCCGCCCAAGCTGGTGAACAACAAAGTTTTGGTTTTATTATTCGCAACGTGGATCGCCGCGTCTTCGCCGGCACCCCACCCGGGCGCACTTCATTGCCGCGTTCAATTGAACAATTAACCGAATTAGTCGGGCGGGTACCATTAAAAGAGGTGGTGCGTGAATCAACTGATATGATTGAACGCCTCTGTATCGAAGCCGCATTAGAATTAACCAAAGATAATCGTGCTTCCGCCGCCGAGTTATTAGGATTGAGTCGCCAAAGTTTATACGTTAAATTGCGCCGCTATGGGTTAAGTGAAGCGACGCCGGAGCAAGAAGTTTTACCCTGATATTGATCGTCGTGCGGTGAATGAGTGACACAATTAGACGATCAATTTAATCGTTCCCACCCGCCCGCGTGGGAACGCAATTTTCTTTAAAAAATCAAACCCATCAACCCTTGAACTGCGTCACTTCTGTAGCGACCTGTATCATTACTCAATTCACTAATATTGCAGCGGTTTATTCAGCGCAGCAACCCCGTTTTAAATAAATGCAGCAGAATTTCCTGCACCGCCTCGCTCGGTGATAATTGACTGGTATCAATTCGCAATTCGGGTTGCACTGGCACTTCATAGGGATCACTAATCCCCGTGAACTCAGGAATTAAACCCTGCCGCGCTTTTGCGTATAATCCTTTGCGGTCGCGCTGTTCACACACCTCTAATGGTGTAGATACATGAATTTCAATAAACACCCCGTGCTGTTCAATCAACTCACGCACCGCCAATCGGGTGGTTTGATACGGCGCAATTGGTGCGCAAATCGCCACTCCACCATTCTTAGTTATTTCACTCGCTACAAAGCCAATGCGGCGAATATTCAAATCCCGATGGGCTTTTGAAAACCCTAATTCACTCGACAAATTCTGCCGCACAATATCGCCGTCTAATAATGACACCGGACGGTCACCCATTTCGGTTAATTTCGCCACCAAAATATTGGCCAACGTTGATTTACCCGACCCAGATAATCCCGTAAAAAACAACGTCATTCCCTGACGACTACGCGGCGGATAAACTTTGCGCAGGCGATTAAGAATGTCCGGATAACTGACCCAATCGGGAATGGTTAATTCCTGTTGCAGACGCTGTTTTAATTCAGCTTCACTCATAGTAACTGAGTCAAAACCCTCGCGTTCTATCTCTGGCAACGGTAAAAAAGTCGCCCGAGCGGGAACATAACAGTATTCGGGCATTGCAACGATATGTATGCCAATCTCATCGGCGTATTGTTGCACAAAGGTTTGCGCGGCATTCGGTTCATAAAAGCGCATTTGATGATGATTAAATGGTGGCGAAGCATGATCTGGCCCTATTAGAAAATGACTACATCCATAATTCCGTTGAATAATTGTGTGCCATAACGCCTCACGCGGCCCTGCCATCCGCATTGCCAAAGGTAATAATGCTAATTGAGTAAGATTCGCCGGCAAATGCGGTAATAATGCTTGATAACACTGTACCCGCGCAATATGCGATAAATCCCCTGGACTTGTTTCTCCAACGGCCGGACGAATTAACAACGGCAATTGTTCCCGCTGTGCTGCGTCAATTAACATGTGTCGTTGTGTTTGATGCAATGGACTTGAACTATGCACCGCCAATACTTGTCGCCAGCCCTTTTTATTAAATAACACCCGCAATTCAGCCGGCGTGTGCCACAATTGCTCAAACTCATAATGCGTTGGTAATTGAATGCCTTCTAACGTGCCAGCAACGTAATATGAATGAGTCTGTTGTTGTAAATAGCTCACCCCGGGATGTTGCTCTGAGGTCGTGCCAAAAATTGCTTCGGCTTCATTCGTTTTATCGGCTTGCCATAATTCAGTGACGGTTAATACCGCTGGCATAAAACCTTCGGTATCGCGCAATGCAACCTGTTGACCAATGCGCAATTTCTCGGAAATGTCGGCCGTGACATCGAGAACTATTGGCATTGGCCAAACATGCCCTGTTGGTAACTGACAACGAGTTAAAACTGCCGTATAAGTGGCGCGATCCATGAAACCAGTTAATGGATAAAACCCGCCGTTTAATAATAATTCTAGATCACATAATTGGCGCTTAGTTAATGTCAGTGACATGAATGCTAATGAAGTACGCCGCAATTCTTCGGCACGTTCGGCATTAACCAGCAGGGTACGCGGCGCAGTACATGGTGTCGTTTCGTGGCTGATCATTTTGAATAAATATCCTGTGTTGAGTGAATAAGCAAAATTACCATTATGGTGCGTGAATTATACTTCATCTTGGCAACCAAACTCAGTGGTGAGCGCATTTAATAAAGCACGCAATTCGCCAGTCATAAGCGTTAATTCGGCATCAAAGCGCAATAGTTCATCATTAGTATCCGCATCAGTCGGTGCATCAGTGAGCATTGAAGTCAGGCGCAAACGTTTTAACCCTAATTCTTCATCGAGTAGAAATGACAAGCGATCTTGCCATGTCAAACTTAATACCACCACTCGTTTGCCTGCATTCAAATGTTGTTTAATTTCAGGCGCAGTTAAATCCTGTCCACGACACCGCACCACGCTCTGTTGATCCACTGCATCGCGTAATTCGCATTGATCTTCTAATTCCAATCCTGCAATTGCCCGCCCGCTGGCAACCCACATCGTCATTCGATCTGATACAGATACAGTCGGTTGCAATGGTCGCGCTGGTAATGAATCGAGCGTTTGGCGTAATAAACTTAATACCGCTTCGGCAACAGTATCACTACTAGTATCAACCACAAACCAATGATGTTTACAATCAATATAGGCGGCAATTAAACGCGATTGCGTAAAGGCTTGCGGCAGCATTTGGCTTAATAACATTTCGCGTAACCGAGTACGTTCCCGCCGCCCAACATCGCGCATTTCATTCTGTTCAATTTCGGCAACCTTTGCCGTTAATGCTTCGCTAATGACACCGGCGGGGAGTAACCGTTCTTGACGCCGTGCCGTAATCATTAAACAATCGTTATTCAAATGTGCGAGAACATGCGCATTATCACCTAATGGGGCAACCCAACCTAAAGTCATGGTTTCTAATGGTCCGCACGGTCGAAAAGCATAGGCTTCAAGGCGTTCGTGTAATTGCAGTTGATTTAATGTAAATGGATTGCGTAAACGAAACACCTTGGCATTTTTAAACACGATGATGATTCCTAAAATAAACTGGTTAATTAACAAAACGTGACGCACGTGGTAAGCAAAACACGGCATTATTAAATAATAAACGACCACAGCATATCTGATTTTTAATGACAATCCGCACAATCAATCTGTTCCAGTTACTATTTAAATGATACAGTAAAATAACTCGCTAACTTGATTGTGCTTGCCACCCGTGCATTATCTGTTGCACAGTATAGTCAACAACGTTGCCGCCGTAATCTGCTCACTATCCCAACGTACTACCAATAGTATACGCTTGCTGTAACGGTCGTGATAGACCAGAGAACATCAGTTAAATCTATTCGCATCATTTAAATACTGAAGCTGATTTTTTTATTCCCTATTTTTACCCTATTATGCCACAATTATGACAAAAAATCACTCTGAATATACGCCGGTGATACAGCAATATTTGCGTATTAAAGCAGATTATCCTGACACCTTATTATTGTATCGCATGGGGGATTTTTATGAACTGTTTTTTAATGATGCAGAACGGGCAGCGCGTTTATTAGATATTACACTTACCAAACGCGGCCAAGCAAATGGTCAACCAATTCCATTAGCCGGTATTCCTTATCATGCGCTGGATAATTATCTTGCCAAATTAGTGCGACATGGGTTATCGGTCGCTATTTGTGAACAAATTGGTGATCCAGCCACCAGTAAAGGTCCAGTGAAACGCGAGGTAGTGCGGGTTATTACGCCGGGGACTTTAACTGATGCCGCATTATTAGAAGAGCGCCGCGATAATTTACTCTGCGCCATTGCAGAATCTATTCATGCCAGCGAATGCGCGTATGGATTAGCGGGATTAGAACTTTCCACTGGGCGCTTTTTTGTATTAGAATTATCGGGAATTGATGCGCTGGCGGCTGAATTAGAACGCCTCACGCCCGCTGAATTATTATTGAATGAACAGAGTGATTTAACTGAACACTTACGCATCACTGCCGGCACGACCCGCCGTCCCGTTTGGCATTTTGATTTCGAGAGCAGCACCCGATTATTATGTGAGCATTTTGGCACCCGTGATTTGAATGGATTTGGCTGCAAAGAATTAACATTAGCCATTGGTGCCGCCGGCGCTTTATTGCAATATGTGAAAGAAACGCAACGCGCTGCCGTGCCACATTTGCGCGGCTTACAGGTTGAATGGCGCACCGATGCACTCTTATTAGATGCCGCCACGCGCCGCAATTTAGAAATCACCCGAGGATTAAATGGTGAAGACCAGCAAAGCCTCGTGTTTATTTTAGATCACACCATTACCAGCATGGGTGCGCGATTATTACGCCGCTGGTTAGGTCGCCCATTGCGCAATAGAGAAATCATTACTGGTCGGCATGATGCCGTCACTACGTTATTAAACACGCAAACATACAATGCCGTGCGTGAGCAACTAAAAACCATTGGCGATATTGAACGATTATTAGCTAGAATCGCATTAGGTAGCGCCCGCCCGCGTGATTTAACAACCCTGCGCAATACATTAGCCGCACTGCCACAATTACATACTGCCCTCGCACCGGCGTTAATCAATCTCGAACCGCCGGCATTATTAAACCAATTAGATCGGGATATGGGTCATCATCCTGAAACGCTCGCATTATTAGAACGGGCAGTGATTGAAAACCCACCGCAGTTAATTCGAGATGGCGGAGTTTTAGCGCCCGGTTATGATGCCGAATTGGATGAATTGCGCGAATTAGCCGAGCATAGTGACCGCTTTTTATTAGATTTAGAGGCGCGTGAACGAGCGCGGACAGGTATTAGTACCTTGCGCGTCAGTTATAATAAAGTGCATGGCTATTTTATTGAAGTTGGACGGGTTCATGCGGATCGTTTACCGCCAGATTATCAACGCCGTCAAACATTAAAAGGCACGGAACGCTATTTGATTCCGGAATTAAAACAGTTTGAAGATCGGGTGATTAGTGCGCGGGAACGGGCATTGGCGCGTGAAAAAGGATTGTATGATGAGTTATTGCGTACTTTAGCAACAGTCATTGAACCGTTGCAAATCACTGCCACTGCCATTGCCACGTTAGATGTATTGAGTAATTTTGCCGAACGCGCTGAACAACGCAATTGGCAGCGCCCGATTTTAACCACCCAAGCAGTGATTAATATTAATGAAGGGCGCCACCCGGTGGTGGAGCAATTGGTGAATGAACCCTTTGTTGCCAATAGCGTTGCACTTGATCCGCAGCAGCGATTATTGATTTTAACTGGTCCAAACATGGGAGGAAAATCGACATTTATGCGCCAAATTGCGTTAATTGTTTTAATGGCGCACATTGGCAGTTTCGTGCCGGCGCAATCGGCACAGATTGGCACGATTGATCGGATTTTTTCACGCATTGGCGCGGCGGATGATTTAGCGGGCGGGCGCTCAACCTTTATGGTTGAAATGGAAGAAACGGCGAATATTCTGCATAATGCAACGGCAAATAGTTTAGTGTTAATGGATGAAATTGGTCGCGGCACCAGCACTTTTGACGGGCTATCATTAGCCTGGGCAACAGCAATGGAATTGGCCAATCGCATTCAAGCATTAACGTTATTTGCCACGCATTATTTTGAATTAACGCGGCTATCGGATGAATCGCCGTGCATTGTTAATTGGCATTTTGATGCAGTAGAACATGGCGATCATATTGTGTTTTTGCATCGTATTTGTCCCGGACCGGCCAATCAAAGTTATGGATTGCAAGTCGCGGCATTAGCGGGTGTCCCGGCAGTGGTTATTAGCCAAGCGCGGGTTTATTTGCGTGAATTAGAAGCCGCCGCTATTCAACATCATTCAACTGCAACCACCACTTCACCGGACACTTTACAATTGCCGTTATTAACACCAGCGCCACCTGATCAATTGCCATTCGTGCCGCAACCAATACATCCATTATTAGAACGCCTGCGCACGGTTCAATTAGATGATTTCACACCCCGCCAAGCACTGGCGCTCTTGTATGAATTAAAAACACTTGCGGAACAACCCTGATTGCATTTATGATAACCCCATCCGTTACACGTCACTCGTATCATTAACCCGAGATTTATAATGAATACCACCGCAATTGAATTTGCCACGCATCCGCGCAGTTTGTCAGTTATTATCCCGCTGTATCAAGAAGAAGACAATGTCGCGCCGTTATTAGCGCGAGTGCATGAAGGCTTGGCCAGTTACGCTGATCCCTGGGAATTGATTTTAGTGGATGACGGCAGTCGTGATGGCACGACACAGCGATTAAAACAGGAAATGACCCGCTATGGACAACATGTGCGCGTCATTCGGTTTCGCCGCAATTTTGGTCAAACAGCGGCGATGCAGGCGGGATTTGATGCGGCACGCGGGCAAGTGATTGCCACATTAGATGGTGATTTACAAAATGATCCCGCCGATTTACCGCGCATGATTGATGAATTATTTGCGCGGGATTTGGATTTATTACAGGGCTGGCGGCAGCGGCGACAAGATGCGTTAATTATTCGCAAGATTCCCTCACGCATTGCTAATCGGTTAATTGGTAAAGTGACGGGGGTACGATTGCATGATTACGGCTGTTCATTAAAAGTCTATCGCGCTGAAGTCATTCGTGAGATTCGTTTATATGGCGAAATGCACCGCTTTATTCCCGTGTGGATTGCGGGAGTAACAGCACCGCAACGGATTGGTGAAACGGTAGTCACGCACCGCGCTCGTCAATTCGGCCAATCGAAATATGGTATTTCGCGCACCTTCCGCGTTTTATTAGATTTACTCGCGGCATTTTTCTTTTTACGCTTTGGCGCCCGCCCCGGCCATTTCTTTGGCATGATTGGCATTGGCTTTGGTGTCATTGGCAGTTTAATGATGGCGCATTTATTAGTCGTCAAGTTTGGATTAGGTGAAGATATTGGTCAGCGCCCGCTGCTATTCATTAGCATTTTATTATTAATCACCGCGGCGCAATTGATGACCACCGGCGTCTTGGCTGAATTATTAGCGCGCACCTTTTTTGCGTCAACTGATCGCACACATCATTGCATTGCGTGGCAAAGTGATGCTGACCAAGCGGGTTGGCATGTTGAAAAAGACAATGCGCACTCTTAATTAACGCATTATCATCATGTTCACAGTTGCACTCACTGGCGGCATTGGCAGCGGTAAAACAACGGTCGCTGAAGAATTTGCGCAGCGCGGAATTGCAGTGATTGATGCGGATGTCATTTCGCACCAATTGACGGCAATTGACGGTGCGGCATTTCCGATGATTAAAGCGGCATTTGGTGCGCAGATTTTTAATTCAAATGGCGAATTAAATCGCGCCACTCTGCGCCAGCAGATTTTTAATGACGAGCGAGCGCGGTCTCAATTAGAGAGCATTTTACACCCGCTGATTTTTGCCGAGATGCAAATGCAATTAACGCGGGTGCGCAGCGCCTATGCAATGCTGGTGATTCCGTTATTATTTGAAACCTATCAACAGGCAATCGCCGATCATATTTTAGTGGTGGATATTCCCGAAGCGCTGCAAATTGAACGAGTGCAATTACGCAGTGGTTTATCATTAAATATGATTCAGCAAATCATGGCGCGGCAAGTGAGTCGTGAAACCCGTTTGGCGGGCGCAATGACGGTAATTGATAATAGCGGTGAACTGGCGGCATTGGCGGAGCAAATCACGCGCTTACATGCCTATTATTGCGGGTTGGCCGGTAAAGAAAAGCGCACCGCGAACGCTTTCTTTTGCAAAAAAAGAATACATAATTAATAGGGTTGGTTTGAATGAGTTGTTTTTAATCTTTGCATTGCGTGATATAAAACAGCATTGATATACGACTGATAGTCTTCGCCTTCACGTTCCGCTTGCGCTTTGAAAAAAGCAATGATTTCATCATCTAATAATAATGAAACCGGGTGTTTACCGATTTGAGTACAGACTGCTGTTTGCCAAACTTCACGGCCAACCACTTTGCCGTTGACACGAAATGTTGCGCAATCAAAATCAGTTTGCGTTAAAGCCGGGGCATCATCGTCAGTTTCATTAGATAGCATTGGCATTTCGATAGTAGAGATTGGTTTCATCACGGGTTGCCTTTCGCATGGAAATAATTTAGATTGCCGTTTAGTTTCATCCCAAATGAATTTCATTGCAAATGACAATTTAGGTGGCGGTCTTAAACCAACAGTATACTGTCTATTTTCAATAGAACTTAACAGCCCAGTGGCAGCGGGGATTGAATCAACTCCCCTACCCGCCAATTAACTGGTTATAATACGCTCGGTACTGCTCCATAATCACCGCCCGCGTGAATTCGCGTTCAATCCGCCTTGCCCCGTTATTAACCAACCCCGCCCGCAGCGCCGCATCTTTTAATACCAACTCAATTGCGCGGGCAAATAACTTGGCATCATTACCCGCCACCGTCCAGCCATCTTCGCCATGCCGCACCAATTCCCGCGCCCCGCGAAATGGCGTCGTGACCAGCGGCCGCTGCCACGCCCACGCCTCCAAAATCACGTTGCCCAGCGTTTCGGCATCGAGCGACGGAAACACAATTAAATCAGCAAGTTGCAACCACGCGCTCGGGTCGGCTTGCCAACCGCACCACCGCACCTGCGCCGCAATGCCCGCCTGCTCTGCTTGCCGTGTCAGGTCAGCGCGCAGCGGCCCATCGCCCACCAGTATCAAGTACCACCGCCGCCCGTCAATTTCGGCCGGCAATTGCGCCGCGGCCGCGAGCAGATCACGATGCCCTTTGACTGGCACAAAACGCCCGAGTGTGACCAGCGCCCACGCCTCGGCTGGAATGTGCCACGCGGCGCGTAACTGGTTGATTTCATTGGCAGAACGCCAGCGCGGTGGGTCAACAAAATTGTAAATGTGCTGCACCCGCGCCGCCGGCAACCCGTTGGCAATTAACCAATCGCACAACCCGCGAGTGTTGCCGATCCAGGCGTCGGCGTGGCGGTACGGCTTGAGTTGGTAGTAGCCGCCGAGGCGGGCGACGTGACGCGGGCGGTGCGCGGGCGGGAGTTGGTCAAGGTGGGTCAAGCGCGTCGCCCGTCCCATGTAAGTTTGTACGATTTCCGGCCGCGTTTGCGCAATCAAGCGGCTAACGGCGCGGCGTGACCACGGATCCCAGACGCTTAAAAATGGCAATTGGTGCGGCGTTAATCCGGCGTAGTCGAGCGTCGCCAGCGCACTGCCGCGCCGAATGCCGAGCGTGACCGGGGCGGAGTGTGCCGCCAGCGCGACGTTGAAGCGTTGAAACCAGCGCTCCGCTCCGCCCAACGTGCGGCTACCAATTAATTGCAGCGTGTGCGGCCAATGGGTCATGGTTGAAGTATTTAATAAGAATTGCGCGGTTGGGTTGTGAGTTATTAATTAAGTTGAGTTAAAACAATGCGATTAAATGATGCCCGGCGGTTGCGATTAAATAGCTAATAACTACCACGCTTTGGGTTGAAAATCGGCCGGCGTATCCAATTCAAATATCCCGTCGTGAATCCGCGCAACGTATAAACCTTCATTCAAAATCCGCTCGCGTAAAGTGGGGAGTAAATCCACCGCCGCCAAAATACCGAATAATCGTTTATCGCGGTGTTCGGGAAAGAACGCTCGGAATCTATCTAATATATTTTTTAATTGCGTAATGGCTTCTTCGCGCAAATGACTCTTGACTTCGACAATATACGCGGTATTCACCTCACCATTCGCATACGCCAAAACGTCTATTTCAAGATGCTGCCCGGCTTTACTCGCCCGCACACTCGGGCTAATGATTTCCATTTGAAACTGTTGCCGCAAAATTCTTGCCATTGATGGCAGCGCCAATCCTTCGGTGAAGCTACCAAATTTTTCACCCAACCTACCAATTTGTTTGCCCAATTCTTTTAATTGACGAGCAGTTTCTTTTTGCTCGCGCTCAGTGTCTTGAAAGCGCCGCTCAGTTTCTTGTTGAGCGCGCAAAAGTTGTTTGATCTGCACATCATTTTCCCGAAATAAATTGAGAATATCTTCGTAGGTCGTGGTCATAAATAGAAACTCCAATCGCGTTGTTTAATCAGTTAAACAATCATGCCCAATTACTCAATCAACCCGCCGCGCAGCCGAGTAATTCGCGGTACACGGCCAAATTGCCCGCGACCATTGCCTCAACTGAGAATTCCTCGCGTACCAGTCGAGCGCCTGCTTGACCCAACTGCTGGCGCTGGGCGGGATTGGTCAACAACTGCGCGCAGGCGCACCGCAACGCGGTCACGTCGCCCGGCGGCACGAGTAATCCCGTCACGCCGTCGCGCACCGCTTCGGGAATGCCACCGACGCGGCTGGCGACAATCGGCACGCCCGCCGCGGCCGCTTGCAGTAACGCAATGCCCAACCCTTCCATCAACGCTGGGTGAACTAATAAATCCAAGCACGGCAAGAGGTTAGGTAAATCATCCCGAAACCCGCACAGGTGAATTTGCTGCGCCAACCCAACGGCGGCGATTTGATTGCGCAAGCTGGTTTCCAACGCGCCGCGCCCGAAGCAGAGCAGATGCCAGCGCGGTTGGGCGTGTAACACCTGCGCCAGCGCGGCGATGGCGACCTGATGCCCTTTGCGCGGGATCAACTGCGCGACGATGCCGATTAATTGCGCATCAGGCGGCAGATTTAATTGGCACAACACGGCGGCGCGGTCACACGGTTGGGCGTATTCGCTCGCGGCGACGGCGCTGCGCACCAATCGCAGCCGCTCGGGCGGGACGTGGGCGCGCAGCACTTCGGCAATGCCGGCGGAAATGGCGATCACGCGGTCGTGCAGGCGGTATTTGGGGGCGGCTAACCAGTACCACTCGGGGTTGTCCACGCGGCGGGTGTGAATGACGGGTAAATTCAACAGGTTGGCGGCAATACCGCCCATCACGTCCACGCCAATCCGGCTGTGTAAATGCACCAGTTCGGGTTGACTGTGGCGTATTTGACGCAGCAGACGCGGGATCATGCCGACATCCAGATCGCCGTGCAACGGAAGTGGGCAGACGGTGGCGCAGGACGCGGCGCGGTTGACTAGGGCGCAGTCGGGGCGGCAAATGAGCGTATTGTCAATGCCGAGCGCGGTTAAGCCATTTAATAGATATAAAACCTGTAATGCGCCGCCGTATAATTGGCTGCCGCCTTCGATGTGGAGAATGTGCATGGATAATAATTAACAGTGAATGACGGCGCCGAAGAAATCCCCGGTACCCCTTTTGCAGAGGAAATAAAGCAATCCTTTTGCAAAGGGGAATAAAGAACCTTTAGTTTTAATCCACCAGCCGCATGGATAAATCAATGGCTTCGACGCTCTTGGTTAAATCACCAATTGAAATATCATCTACGCCCGTTGCGGCAATGAGTGGTAAATTCTCCAACGTAATCCCGCCCGACGCTTCTAATCGCGCCCGCCCGGCAGTGAATTGCACCGCAGCGCGCAATAACTCAAGCTCAAAATTGTCTAATAAAATGCGTTCCGCGCCAGCCGCGACTGCCTGTTCTAATTCGGCCAAATTCTCAACTTCAATCTCGATTTCAATGCCAACCCCGGCGGTTGATTGGCGCGCCTGTTTCACCGCATCGGCAATTGAACCGGCGGCCAAAATGTGGTTTTCTTTAATTAAAATCGCGTCATACAATCCAATGCGGTGATTATGACAACCGCCGCACACCACCGCGTATTTTTGCTGCAACCGCAATCCGGGTAGCGTTTTGCGCGTGTCAAGAATCCGCGTCGGCAACCCGTTGAGTGCGTCGGCATAACGGCGCGCTCTGGTCGCCGTTCCAGACAACGTTTGCAGATAATTCAACGCAGTACGCTCGCCAGTCAGCAGCGGGCGCAGATACCCGTCCAATTGGCACAGAATTTGACCGGGCGTGATGCGGTCGCCATCCTGCGCCAGCCAGGTGACGTGCAAATCGGGACTGAGATAGTGATACACCGCCTCGAACCATGCGCAGCCGCACAGCACCGCCGCCTCTCGGGCAATCACCTGCGCCCGCGCTCGCTGACTGGCGGGTAGGAACGCGGCGGTCAAATCGCCCCCGCCCACGTCCTCCAGTACCGCCAACTGCGCCTGTTGGGCGATGAGTTCAGCCGTCGGCATCGCTGCCGCCAGTGGTGAGTGATGCGGGCAAGTAAAACGCCGCGTTGCAGCGGCCGTGGGATCAGTGTTCATGGAAAAATCAAATGCCTCATCAAGCGGTTAATTTATGATTAGTCTAGCCGACGGCGGGGGGCGGGCGTTGACTAGGTGATCTGCCGCATTCACCGCCGTCGCGTAAAGTGATAAAACAGACACTTGACCGGCTTGACTGGTGACGCGCCGTTGCCATTTAGCCACCATTTTACAGGTAACAACACACTGCTATGTCAGATACCGCTGCATCTTCGCAAGAATTCCACGCCGACGTTGCCGTCCTCGGGGCGGGGCCGGGTGGCTACACCGCCGCCTTCCGCGCCGCTGATTTGGGCAAAAAAGTAGTGCTGATCGAGCGCCATCCCGACCTGGGCGGCGTGTGCCTCAACGTCGGCTGCATTCCCTCCAAAGCGCTGCTCCACGCCGCCGCGATCATTGAGGAAGCCAAAGCGATCAGCCAGATGGGCGTGACCTTTGCCCCGCCGACGGTTGATCTTGACCAAATGCGCGCCGGTAAAGAGCGCGTGGTGAAAAAACTCACCGGCGGACTGCGGGCGTTGGCCAAACAGCGGCAGGTGCGCATCGTGCAGGGCATGGCCGAGTTTGGCTCGCCGCATCATTTCACCGTCACCCCGCCCGACGGCGGCGCGCCAATCACGGTGCGGTTTGACCACGCCATCATCGCCTGCGGCTCGCGGCCGGTGCAGATTCCCAGTTTTCCAACTGACCCGCGCATCATCACCTCCACCGGCGCGCTGGCGCTGGCGGATGTGCCAGAGCAACTGTTGATCGTCGGCGGCGGCATCATTGGATTGGAAATGGCGACGGTGTACAGCGCGCTGGGCAGTCACGTTGACATCGTGGAACTGCAACCGCAATTGATCCCCGGCTGCGACGCCGATTTGGTGCAGGTACTCGACAAGATGTTGCGCAAACGTTGCCGGCAGATTTGGCTGGAGACCAAAGTTGAGAGCATGGCGGCGACTGAGGCGGGAATTGAGGTCAACTTTGGCGGTAAATCGCCCGGCACCGGCTGTTATGACCGCGTACTGGTCGCCGTCGGCCGCCGCCCGAATGGTGATTTAATCAACGCCGCCGCGGCTGGTTTAACCGTTGACGCTCGCGGCTTTATCGCCGTTGACGCCCACCAGCGGACGCAAGTGCCGCACATTTTCGCCGTCGGAGACGTGGTCGGCAATCCAATGCTGGCGCACAAAGCCACGCACGAGGCGAAGGTGGCGGCTGAGGTCATCGCCGGTCACAAAGCGGTGTTTGATCCGCTGACCATCCCGGCGGTCGCCTACACCGATCCGGAAATTGCGTGGATGGGCTTGACCGAAACCGACGCCAAAGCGCGGGGGATTGCGTATGAAAAGGGCGTGTTTCCGTGGGCGGCGAGCGGGCGGTCGCTGGGATTGCACCGCGACGAGGGCATGACCAAGTTGCTGTTTGATCCGGTCACTAAACGCCTGCTCGGCGCGGGATTGGTGGGACCAAATGCCGGTGAGTTAATTGGCGAAACAGTGTTAGCATTAGAGATGGGAGCGGACGTGGAAGACTTGAGTTTAACCATTCACCCGCACCCGACCTTGAATGAAACGATTGGATTGGCCGCAGAAATGGCCGACGGGTCTATTACCGATCTATTGCCACCCAAGCGGCGGTCTTAAATCGCGTTTTAATTGCTGTTCAATCCACGCATGTATTCAAACTTGGAGGATTTATGCAACGTCGCACGACATTTTTAGCACTCGCGTTGATTTGTGCTGGCGCCTTCACACTGCCCACTGCTGATGCCGCACCAATTAACATTCATCGCGCCCAAATGGCATTACAAGAATTAGGCTATCGTCCCGGGCCGGCGGATGGTGTGTATGGCAGCAATACGCGCCGCGCCATTAAACAATTCCAGCGCGATCATGGGTTGGCTGTCACTGGTTATTTTAATGAAGCGACGGTATCGCGCTTGCGTCAAATAAGCCGCCGCCGGTAAAGAATTCGTTTTATTGAAAACCCCGTCAATATCATGGCGGGGTTTAGATCACTAGGTAACAAATATGCAATATAAAACTATCCGTTTTGCGGGATTATTCGCTGGATTAAGTTTGATGATAACGGGCTGCGCATCGAATGCCCCACCCGGGTCAACCACCGCCACCGGTGCGGTATTAGGCGCCGCCACCGGTGCAGCAATTGGTTCATTGAGCGGCGATGCCGGCAAGGGCGCGTTAATTGGTGCCGGCGTCGGCACAGCAGGCGGTTATATGATTGAATCGCAACAGGGGCAAAGCTCAACTTATTATGCACCCAGCCCACGGCCGGGGCGCTGCGCACCGGGTTTTTTTGCAAATCGGTATGGGCGTTGTGTGCGTTGAACATCGCATAACTATTGAATGAAACCACTTTAATTTTTGATGAGATGGTCATACCATTGTGACATCATGTAGCAGCATTTCTTAATGGGGGAACGGATGAACGAATTAGAACGCGCACTTGCTGGATACAACGCAAACGTCTTGTCACCACTGGCTGAAAATAGCGAAAGACAAAGCGCCGTCTCCCATCAAGATCAATTGACTGATATTAAAGATGCTGGTGGAGATACCGCATCCGCTGATGAATTCACGCATCAATCAGTTACCACCGCTGCAATTGATGCGGATGACCCGTCGGTTATTACTGAATCTGTGCGTGACAGTCATAAAGACCAGTTGATTGTTGATGATGATGAAGATGATGAAATGGTTGATCTCGAATACGCAACAATGGAATCAGACGACGATGATAGTGCTGTTAAAAAACCATTAAGTGTCGCACTCATTGCTGCGAATATTAATGCAATTAATCAAGGCGACGACGATGATGAATTAGATCGTTACGATTCAGACGAATCAGAGACAAATAAAATAAAACAACCCGCCGCCGTTGCTGACGATAACGACACGGATGATGTAATAGTCGCAGCGGCGACAATTGAGAATAACGATAAACCAAGTGATGAAATTGGTAATAATGACGCGGTGGATCAATCTGACAATAATGATGAATTGGATTATGACAGATTGGACGAGTTAGAGTTGGATAAAACAGAAAAAAACAGCACCGTTGCCAACGATAACGATACGAATGACGTAATGGTGGCAGCGGCGGCAATTGAGAATAACGATAAACCAAGTGATGAAATTGGTAATGATGACGCAGTGGATCAACCTGACAACGATGATGAATTGGATTATGACAGATTGGACGAGTTAGAGTTGGATAAAACAGAAAAAAACAGCACCGTTGCCAATGATAACGATGCGAATGATGTAATGATGGCAGCGGCGGCAATTGAGAATAACGATAAACCAAGTGATGAAATTGGTAATGATGACGCAGTGGATCAACCTGACAACGATGATGAATTGGATAATCACTTGCCGAATACCAATACATCAGATGCCGCCACAACAGATGATTCCGTAGAAAAAACCAGCATTGTTGCCAATGAATCCAATATGGATGATACGACTGTGTCAATAGCGTCGCTTGATAAAACTAACGAACAAGATGTCACTGATTTAACACAAAATGAAACATCGGTAGATGACCAATCAACAAAGGATACGGCTGACGATACGATGATGTCATGTCCGCAAATCCCAGACGATCATGCAATAGATGATGACGATGATAACGGTAGTCTTATAATGAAGTCGCTGAATAATTTTAATGATACGGAATTGTATCTTAATCGAGAATTAACCTGGTTAGCATTTAATCAGCGAGTCTTGCACGAGGCGGATGATGCGCGGACACCCTTGTTAGAACGGGTAAAATTTCTAGCCATTGTCAGCAATAACCTCGATGAATTCTTTATGAAACGCATCGGCGGTTTGAAACAACAAATTGCAGCTGGGGTACATACGCCAACAGTAGATGGGCGCACACCCAATCAACAATTGGCGGAGTGCCGCGCATTGATTGCGGCGATTCAGGAAGATCAAGAACGCATTTTTGCAGAATTGATGAGCGCATTAGAGCAGCACGACATTCGTTTAACTGCTGTTAATCAATTGCCATCCGATGCACAGGAACGATTACGCGATCATTTCCGCACAAATATCTTTCCCATGTTGACACCGTTGGCAATGGATCCAGCGCATCCATTCCCGTTTATTTCTAATTTAGCACTCAATTTATTAGTGACATTGCGCTATCCCGGCGGCAGTGAAACCTATATGGCACGAGTGAAGGTGCCCATTAGTAAAGACGTGTCTAAACGCTTGATCCCAGTGAATGGCTCTAATACGTTTGTCACCTTAGATGATTTAGTGGTGAATAATCTTGACATGCTGTTTCCCGGTATGGAGATTGAACGTTGTGCATTATTCCGCGTGACGCGCAATGCCATTGTCGAACCCGATGCAGAAGCGGCTAATGATTTATTAGAAATGATCGAAACTGAATTGCGCGAGCGCCATTTCGCGCCAATTGTCAGGCTCGAAGTACAGGCGGGGATGGATCCGGTACATCGCGGAATGCTGGCAGCCGAATTGGGTTTGAATGAAGAAGATGTTTATGAAGTTGCTGGGTTAATTGCCAAGCGTGATTTGTTTGAATTGGCTTCATTAGATATTCCTGAATTGCGTGACCGTCCGCATCGCCCGTGCGATCATCCATTATTAGCCAATGATCGGCGCAATATCTTCCATGTTATTCGTGAAAATGGCCCCTTGTTATTGCAGCATCCCTATGAATCATTTGCAACAACGGTGGAGCGTTTCTTATCCACCGCGGCGCGTGATCCAAAGGTATTAGCTATTAAAATGACGCTGTACCGCACTTCAGCGGGGCCAATTCTTGATGCACTGATTGAAGCAGCGCGGAATGGTAAACAGGTCGCGGTATTAGTTGAATTAAAAGCGCGCTTT
Source organism: Thiospirillum jenense (assembly GCF_014145225.1). Taxonomy (GTDB): domain Bacteria; phylum Pseudomonadota; class Gammaproteobacteria; order Chromatiales; family Chromatiaceae; genus Thiospirillum; species Thiospirillum jenense. The sequence goes on along the minus strand of NZ_JABVCQ010000032.1, from coordinate 16,009 downwards.
GATGAAGCGGCGAATATCGGCTGGGCGCGGCGCTTGGAATCAGAAGGGATTCATGTCACCTATGGTGTATTAGGATTAAAAACGCACAGCAAGTTAATTTTTGTGGTGCGCCGTGATTATTCGCAATTACGCCGTTATTATCACATTGGCACCGGGAATTATCACGCAGTCACGGCAAAACAATACACCGATTTTGGATTGCTGGGTTGTGATGAAGACATCGGTCAAGATTTAACCGAATTGTTTAATTACTTGACGGGTTATTCACCACCGCCAAGTTATCGCAAGATTTTGGCCGCACCCTATACACTCAAGCGCGGTATTTTGCATAAAATCCAGCGCGAAATTGATTTGCATCAGCAGCAAGGCGGCGGCTTGATTCAAATGAAAATGAATGCGCTGGAAGACCCCGATATTATTCGCGCCCTGTATAAAGCCAGCCGCGCTGGAGTGAAAATTGATTTAATTGTGCGTGATACCTGTCGCTTGCGGCCGGGGTTGCCGGGTATTTCGGAAACTATTCGCGTAGTCAGTATTGTCGGGCGGTTTTTAGAACATGGACGTATTCTATATTTCCGCAATGGCGGCAATGAGGAGTATTACATTGGGTCAGCAGATATGATGCGGCGCAATTTAGAAAGTCGCGTTGAAGTATTGGCCCCAGTGGAACGGACTGAATTACGCCAAGAATTGCGGTTAATTCTTGATGTGCAATTCGCTGATTATCGTTCCGCATGGGACTTGCAATCCGATGGGACATATATTCAGCGCTGTTCCGATGATCCAAATGCAAAGGGTGCACAAGAAACGTTAATTGGTGTGGCAGAAAAACGTTTGGCAGCGGCAGCCAAGCATAAAGAAAAAACCTTACGGTCACGGTTGTTAAGTCATTTTGAACATCGGCTATCACAACAGTAATTAGTGACGCCAGTATTGGTATAGTCATGTATTCGGCGGATAGCCAGATTTATCCGCCGAACCATTGAGTGTTAAAGGCGGATGTAGATGAATATCATTATGAATTTAGATGATCCAGGTGAATTGGATTGGGGGACGCCGCTCTTAATTCAATTAACGCCAGAAGCAGTTGCACGGGTTTTAATGGATACGGCCAATGCGGTGCATACCGGCCGCGAAACCTGTATTGATGATGATTCCATTATTAGTCAAATGCAGGCGCAAGATGATAGTGGAGTAAATACGGTACGATTAGTTGAACAAGAATTCGCCGATGAGCAGGAACCAGAAGTTATTTGGCATGATTGGGCTGTAGAAGTGCGTTTAGGTCAGGTGTTAATTACGGGACATTGGCATGTGCGTAGCGGTGCGACACCGTTTGAATGGGATTGGTTAGCGCGGCAAGCTGAAATGGCATTTGAACGGGCGTGTTTATTAGTTGGACGACGGGCGCGGCGCGGGGTTTGGGTGGAAGAACCTGAACCGCGTGAAGTGCCGCCACCACGCGCAAGTCGGCATTGATATTGAATGAAAAAACTGAATACAGCAATTAACAATTATAGCCACTGTGGTATAATTAAGATGCAGGTTTTGCATGTTGGTTGTCATTAGAAAATCTCGTTTAATGATTGTTTATATTAATTAAGGTAATGTTTCAATAAACACAATTGTAGTTAATAAAAACCGTGAGTTTTCATACACGGAACCGCTACTCCCAGTATCTTGGTGAATATGGAATTCGTATTGTTATTTGAAGATATTGGTTGGACACTACTCATCATCATCGAAACAACGGCGGCAGCTTTTACTGTTGGTCACATTGTTTTAAGTCAACGCGATGTATCATCCGCTGTCGGTTGGACGGGGTTAGTATTATTAACGCCCGGTTTGGGAGTTGTGTTGTATTGGATTTTCGGGGTTAATCGTATTCGGCGGAAGGCACATCGGTTGCGTTCAGAAACACTATTAAACCATGACAGCAGTGGGCTCCGTACTAAACAACGGGCGATAAGAATACTAAGTAAAAACTTTCCCGATTTAATTGGAATGGGACGTTTAGGTGATACACTAACCCACAGCAATTTGCAAGCGGGCAATCAAATACAGCCATTAGCCAATGGCGACGATGCCTATCCAGTCATGCTTGCAGCCATTACCGCTGCGCAATACAGCGTTGCATTATCAACCTATATTTTTGATTATGATTCTATTGGGCAGCAATTCGTCACAGCATTAGCACAAGCCCAGCAGCGCGGTGTTCAAGTGCGGGTGTTAATTGATGGTGTTGGTCAGCGCTATAGTCGGCCCTACACCCCGCATCAATTACGGCAAAGTCTTTTGCCTATTGGAGTTTTTTTAGAATCTCCATTGCCAGTACGCAATCCGTATCTTAATTTGCGAAATCATCGCAAAATATTAGTCATTGATGGACGCACGGGGTTCACTGGTGGATTGAATATTCGCGCCAATTGCGTATTAGCAGATCAACCATTACATCCCGTGAGTGATTTACATTTCAAACTCACAGGACCAGTGGTGCGGGGATTATTAAACGCATTCGCAATGGATTGGCATTTCACTACCGGTGAACGTTTAAGTGGCAATACCTGGTATCCGCTGTTAATTCCCTGTGGGAATAGCATTGCCCGTTGTATTGCTGATGGACCAGATGAAAATTGCGATCTCATTCGCCGCATGATTCTTGGCGCCCTAGTCCATGCCAAACATCGTGTTCGAATTATTACGCCGTATTTCTTACCCGATCAATCACTGATTTCTGCATTAAATGTCACGGCGTTACGCGGGGTTGAAATACAAATTCTATTACCCGCTCATAACAATTTGCGATTTGTACATTGGGCTGCTCAAGCACAGGCTGAACAAATTTTGCTTGGCGGTTGTCGAATCTATCTTTCTGCGCCCCCATTCGATCATACCAAGTTAATGCTCATGGATATGACCTGGTGTTTTTTCGGGTCAGCTAATTGGGATGCGCGCAGTTTGCGACTGAATTTTGAATTAAATGTTGAATGCTATGATGTCGCTTTAAGCAACACATTGAATCAACTGTTTGAAACTAAATTAGCAACGGCGCGTGAAGTGCGAATTGAGGAATTGCGTACCCGTCCATTACCAATTAAATTGCGGGACGGTGTGGCGCGATTATTTAGCCCTTATTTATGATGATACAACACGGCAGGATCAATCAGCGGGGCGGTAATGACTTCAACCTGATGATTGCGGATTGCATTATAAAAACAACTTACCCGTCCCGTGTGGCAAGCAGGGCCAGTCTGATCAACTAATAACAACAACGCATCGCCATCACAATCAATGCGTATTTCCTTTAAATGCTGCACCTGCCCGGATTCTTCACCTTTACGCCATAACTTATTGCGCGAGCGCGACCAATAACACACCCGCCCCGTCATTAACGTTTCATCCAATGCCGCCATATTCATCCACGCCAACATCAAAACTTCACCCGTATCGTATTGTTGAGCAATTGCGGGAAGTAATCCGTCGGCAGTCAGTTTAAGCGTCGTTTGAATAACAGACCAGGGCTGTGTGCTGCCGCAGACCGCAGCTTCATTTGCTTTAATACCATGCAAATCTGACATATCAACTCTATACCTAATTTAATTGAAAAATCCCTAACTCATCAAACCTGATTGCGTAACGCACTGTTCCAAACGGTGAGCGAGAGCAAAATCCTGTGCGCTAATTGCATTGACTTCGTGCGTTTGTAATGCAACAGATACTCTATTATAAGTATTACACCAATCGGGATGATGATTCAACGCTTCAGCCGCGAGTCCAACCTGTGCAATAAACCCAAAAGCGGCATTAAAATCAGTAAACACAAATGTTTTGCACAGCTTATTTTCAATCACTTGCCACGGCACCATGGCCGTGGCATTCAATTGTGCCAGCGCCGCCGCAATGTCAGGCGCGGTGAGACTGGATTGATTCATGTTAGGCGGCTGCCGCCGTTTTGCATTCTTCCAATTTGCGAATTAACGGATATAAATGTTCCGTTTCGCGTTGAATACGATCTAATACCAAACCGAACATTTGTTCAGTTTCTTGAAGGAATGCACTATAGTCACGAATTTTCAAGCGCCGCTGCGGTTCGGAACACCAATCTTTAAGGTATCTATTAAAAATACGCTTAATTTCATTTGAACCAGATAAAAAGCGATTTGCCGTGTTTTTTACAGATTGATCTGGATAAGAAATCAGCTTACTGCATAATTCACGATCTACCAAGTCATTATGTTCTTTAACCTTGGCGGCATATTCAAAAAAGATATTACAAATGGTTTCGGTATCACACAACTCACGGTTTTGTACTAAATACATAAACACATTAGAGAGTTCTGTGATCTTGTGGTTTTGTGCGTGTAGTTGAGAAAAAGCGATCATTGGAAAGGTCCTCCAACCCTAATTTTGAGTGGTATATCTCAATTGCAATCATGGCAGAAATGATGTCAATCAGGAAATAGCGAGTGACCAGATTTTTTTTATACTTGGCAACATAACTTATGTTGGTGGTGTCAAGATGTCACTAACGTATTCCATTATTTCTCTATTTGGCGACGCAACACGACAAATTCTAGCCCGTCTTTCGTTATTCCAGTGAATTTGGCGCATTATGTTAGCCGCCGCATCATAATAGCGGATAATCCAAAGCATTGCCAAGTGGCGCTGCCAATCTAGTGGCTATCACAGCAAAAGATTATTATTTTTTATCGGGTTTGATAGCGCTGTCTGCAACTGGTTTCGTATCATTTGGTTATTATAATCGGATAAAATAAAAGAATTAGGCGCAGCATTTCGACGTAGAAAACAAGTTTGCTTTATGACAAAGTGTCAATATTAGTAAAATAGCAACTATCTATAAAATGCTGCGCAAATCATTAGGCGTCCGCCACGTTACTCACACTGCGTCCTGCGCGCTTGCGTTCGTGTTCTTTAAGAAATCGCTTACGAATACGAATAGCAGTTGGTGTAATTTCTACTAACTCATCATCTTCAATAAATTCTAGCGCCTGCTCTAATGAAAAACGAATAGGGGGCGTTAATAAAATATTCTCATCAGACCCCGCTGCCCGAATATTTGTTAACTGTTTGGCTTTAAGCGGATTTACGACCAGATCATTATCGCGGGAATGAATACCAACCACCTGTCCTTCATAGACTTCTTGCCCCGGGGCGACCAGCATCCGCCCGCGCTCTTGTAGATTAAACAGGGCGTATCCTAATACTTTACCCTGACCATTAGAAATCATTGCACCATTACGGCGCGGTGCGATGCCACCCGGATTAGCCACGCCGTAATGATCGAAAACATGATATTTTAATCCTGTACCAGAAGTTAAAGTCATAAATTCCGTTTGAAATCCAATTAACCCGCGTGACGGAATTTCATAATCCAATCGCACACGTCCACGCCCATCCGGCACCATGTCTTTTAATTCACCACGCCGCTCACCTAAGGCTTGCATGATCGCGCCTTGATACGCTTCATCCACATCAACAGTTAATTGTTCATAAGGTTCGCAAATCGCGCCATTAATTTCACGAAAAATCACTTCAGGACGTGAAACCGCCAGCTCATATCCTTCTCGACGCATCGTTTCTAATAAAATGGATAAGTGCAATTCACCCCGCCCAGATACACGGAAACGATCCGCATCATTGCCTTCTTCAACGCGCAATGCGACATTATGAATCAATTCACGTTCTAAACGTTCTTTTAGTTGTCGGGAAGTTAGATATTTACCATCACGTCCCGCAAAGGGTGATGTATTGACTTGAAACGTCATGGTTACAGTCGGTTCATCAACGGTCAAGGGCGGTAATGGTTCAACCTGATCTGGATGGCAGAGGGTATCTGATACATTCGGTGTTTCAATACCAGTTAAAGCGACAATATCGCCAGCAGACGCTTCAGGAACTTCACTTCGCACTAATCCTAAATAACCATAAACTAATCCAACTTTGGCGCGTTGCCTGCTGCCATCGTGTTTTACAACAACGATTGGTTGATTCGGTTTTAATGTGCCACGTTGAATACGTCCAATTGCAATTGCACCAACAAAAGAGCTGTAATCCAAGGTGGAAATTTGCATTTGAAAAGGGCCATCAGGATCCACCGCCGGCGCCGGACAATGCGTAATAATCGCCTCGAACAACGGTGTCATGTCACCATCTTTTATTTGGTCACTCAAACCAGCATATCCATTGATTGCTGAAGCATAGACAATAGGGAAATCCAATTGCTCATCCGTTGCACCTAAGCGATCAAATAACTCAAATACTTGATCTACCACCCAACTTGGACGGGCGCCAGAACGATCTATTTTATTAATAACAACAATAGGTCGCAAACCGTGCTGAAATGCTTTGGTAGTGACAAAACGTGTTTGCGGCATTGGTCCTTCTTGGGCATCAACCAATAATAAAACTGAATCAACCATTGATAATACACGTTCCACTTCTCCACCAAAATCAGCATGTCCGGGTGTATCAACAATGTTGATACGATAACCATTCCAGCGCAGTGCAGTATTTTTAGATAAAATGGTAATACCACGTTCTTTTTCAAGAACATTGGAATCCATGACCCGTTCTATTGGGCCAAAACGATCACCCAACGTACCAGATTGTTGAAGAAGTTTATCCACTAACGTTGTTTTACCATGATCAACATGAGCGATAATAGCGATGTTGCGTAATTGTTCAATCACAAAAGCACCTATTGTGCAAAAAAAAAACAGACGGCAGTGTTTGCCGTCATAGCGATGGAAGCGTGTAGTATAATTGGATTGCAGATATTTTACCTTGACATTTAGCGAGGTGACTGTAAAACTATTGGTTTCTGAGTTGTTTGTCAATCTAAACCATTGAGGAAAGCACAATGAAGTCAAAACTGTTTTTATCATTAAACGCGGTAGCAACGGCAACCATTTTAACGGTCACGTTTGGTCACTCTGCCGCCGTTGCGAATACAGTTTGTAAAGAATTGCAAAAAGAACAGTGTGAAACGACCGTTGGTTGTTCTTATGTAGATGGGTATGTGCGTAAAGACGGTATTCAAGTTAAAGCGCATTGCCGCAATAAACCTGGATATAAAAAGGCAATGGAAGAGAAACAAGCTGAACCTGCTCCACCCGCAGTAAAACCTGATGCTATTCCGCCTAAAAAATAATTCGTAAAAAAATTAATAGCCATTTTTAATTAAAACAGCTTGTCGTAATTAGATGAGCTGTTTTGTTTTTTGTGGTTGTTTAACATTTACGGAGTTGACCGTGTTTTGGTATTTTTTTTCACAGTTGTTTTAATCGTCTCATTAAGTGGCGCGCCCTGATAAACCCAACGTAATATTTCATGCTGTACTGCATGACCTTGCCAAGCGCCAAGCGCCTGTTTTTGACTATCTGCATTCACCATGACCACGACAACCCACCGCTGATTATTACGGTCAAGGACAAATCCTGCAATACAACTCGCATCGCGTACTGTACCAGTTTTGAGATGCGCCCGTTCCGCAATTGGCTCTTGGCGAAGTCGTTTTCGCACCGTTCCATCAATTCCTGCAATTGCCATTGAGCTTAATAACTCTGGCATCCAAGGTTGGCGATACGCCCAGGTTAATAATTCACCAAAATCGCCTGCGGCTATGCGTGTGTGACGTGATAAACCTGAACCATTGTCAATTATAAAACCATGCCAATTAAATCGATGCGCTGTTAGCCAAGCTGCCATAGCATCACGCGATTTTTTTAATGTACCTGGCGAGCCAAAACGTTTATTACCTAAAGTTAAAAATAACATGCGCGCCATCAAATTATTGCTGTATTTATTGATGTCACGAATGATAACCGCTAAAGGTTGGGATTGACTATTGTGCAAAAGTTTCGCTGAACGTGGTGTCATACCGAGCCGAATCTGCCCCGTGATTTGACCACCAAGATCATGCCATAGCGCATCAAATGCGGCGGCGGCATGTTGTTCGGGCGATAACATAAGGCTATAAATAACTTCCTCGCCACATTCACTGGCAAATTGACCTGTCAGCCGCACAGTTGGTGCACTGGTTGGCGTTGCTTCAATAAAACTGACGAATGGATGATGATAGCGATTTTGGCACGGCGCATTAATCAGTTGTGCTTGATTATCAATGACTACTCCAGATAGCGGCGGATCAGTATAAATACCAACTTTACCATTGCCACGATCATTAAAAACATGAATATCTGTGACTTGGCGGTTAATACTTAACGCGGCGGGTAAAGCGTTGTAAGCACTTTGACCAGCGCCATCAAAATCCGCTCGCGCTTGTTCAGGTGGGTCGAGATAGCTATTATCAAGTAAAATATTTCCACGAATGATACTAATGCCTTTATTGCGAATACCACGAATTAAATCAGCAAATTCTCCATTAGATAAATAGGGGTTGCCAAACCCTTTAATGTAAAGGTTCCCAATGAGTTGTTCGCCTTGTTGATTACCGTCGGTATAGACTTGTGTAGTCCAACGATAATTCGTGCCAAGCACATCCAATCCCACAATCGTCGTGACTAATTTAATTGTTGATGCTGGAATGCGCGGTTGTTCAGGATTAAAAAACACTAATGGTGTGTCCGCATCTACTCGACGCACATAAATGCTCACTTGGGCGGGTTTTAATCCCCAATCAGGCAATTTCGTTGCAATACGTGGAGGTAGATCAGTCAGCGTTGTTGCAAATAGCGGTGGCGCTAATAAACTCAGCAACACTATTAAAAAATTAGCACATAAACGCTGTCCAAAAACGATGGTCACTCTGAATACCTATCGTGGCTTTTTTGCTGACAATTTGTCTATTGGGGTGAGTTTAATCAATCCGTGTTTAATGTGTCAGTTAACACCGGATCATTCGTGATTAGCGCCGATTCATTTGTTGTGCTAGGTGCAGTGCTTGCATCCGACAATTCATTCTTCATAATTGATGGCGCTGGGTCTGGTTCTAGTACCATAATGACCCCCGCCAATGGCGGTAGGGCTAATGGAATGGAGTTTAAACGTCCCATCCAATTCACGGGTTCTGAATGAACACCGCCGCGATTACCGACATTACTGCCGCCATAAATATCGGCATCTGAATTAATTGCTTCACGATAAAACCCAGCTTGTGGAACACCGATGCGGTAATTCTCACGCGGGACGGGGGTAAAATTAAACGCGGCAGCAACCAATTGAGTACCGTCTTTTGATTTGCGTAAATAACTCAGCACCGATTGTGAGGTGTCATGGCAATCAATCCATTCAAAGCCACCGCTTTCAAAATCCACTTCGTATAATGCGGGTAAGGTTTGATAAAGGCGGTTGAGATCAGCAACGACGCGTTTAATACCCTGATGTTGCGAGCGCTCTAATAAATACCACTCGGCTTGTGTATCGAAATTCCATTCGCCGCCTTGCGCAAATTCACAGCCTTGAAATAATAATTTTTTTCCTGGATAGCTAAACATAAACGTGTAAAGCAAACGTAATGAAGCAAATTTTTGCCATGAATCACCGGGCATTTTGTCTAGCATTGAGCGCTTGCCATGCACGACTTCATCATGTGAAAACGGTAATACGAAGTTTTCACTGAACGCATACAGCAATCCAAAAGTTAATAAATCATGGTGATAATGGCGGTAGATGGGATCCTTTTCCATATAAGCGAGGGTGTCGTGCATCCAACCCATATTCCATTTCATGCTAAATCCCAATCCACCGAGATACGTTGGGCGTGATACCTGCGGCCATGAAGTGGATTCCTCGGCAATCATTAAGGTGCCCGGGTGCTGCTCATGGGTGACGGTGTTTAGTTGACGCAAGAATTCAACGGCATCGAGGTTTTCATTACCGCCGTATTTATTAGGTATCCATTCGCCTTCTTTGCGTGAATAATCCAAATATAACATTGAAGCGACGGCATCCACCCGCAAACCATCAATGTGAAATTCATTTAACCAATAAAGTGCGCTAGATAATAAAAAGTTTTTTACTTCGTGGCGACCATAATTAAAAATGAGCGTTCCCCAATCACGATGTTCACCTTGACGCGGGTCGGCATGTTCAAATAATGCAGTGCCATCATAACGCGCTAAAGCAGTTGCATCACGCGGGAAATGCGCAGGCACCCAATCAAGCAATACACCTATGTCGTGTATATGCAAATAATCCACGAAATAACGGAAGTCATCTGGTGTACCAAAACGGGCGGTAGGCGCGAAATAACCGGTGGCTTGATAACCCCATGAAGCATCTAATGGATGTTCAGTGATGGGTAATAACTCAACATGCGTGAATCCCAATTCTTGGCAATAGTCAACGAGGCGTTCTGCTAACTCATGGTAAGTTAAAAAACTGCCATCTTCATTGCGTTGCCAGGAGCCGAGGTGTATTTCATAAACGGATAGCGGTTGTTGTTGCCAATTTGAATGCACCCGCCGTTTTAGCCATTCATCATCTTGCCATTGATAATCGCTCGGTGCTAATAAAATAGAGGCAGTTTCTGGGCGTTGTTGGAAGGCATTGGCATAGGGATCAATTTTGACAAATATATTACCGGCTTGGTCACGGACTTCAAATTTATACAGACTGCCCGGTAATAAGTCGGGGATAAATAATTCCCATACGCCCGAGCCGCCGCGTATTCGCATAGGATGAACGCGGCCGTCCCACGCATTAAAATCGCCAACAACGCTAATACGCGAGGCACTGGGTGCCCAGACTGCGAAATGAAACCCAGTAATACCATCTATTGTACATTGGTGGGCGCCGAGGAAACGATAGGCGTGCCAATGGCGACCTTCTCCAAATAAATGTAAATCAAAATCGTCTAACTGAGGTGGGAATAGATAAGGGTCATGTTGAGTATGGACTTGCCCTTGTTTATCATACCAATCAATTAAATAATAGCCATCAACTAATGTTTCATCACCTTCCCAAACAAATAGATCGGTGCCGTCAATACGATTAAGGATAACCACCCCGCCATTTAAACGTACTCGCTCTGCGCGTGGTAAAAAAACGCGCACCACAGCACGCCCGTTGCCGAGACGGTGCCGACCTAATACTTCAAATGGTTCGTGATGACGTGCTTCAATAAGACGGAGCAGTGGTTCGGGGAGTTGACTTGGCGTTGCGTGAGCAGTAGGCATGGCGAAATGAATACCTGTAACGTCGAGTGAATATTAAATAAGTTTGGAATGATGTGTTGGGTAATTACACCAAATTTATTGTTAAAAAACAATAAGGTTAGTTTAAACCGCTTTCGTTTTTTATGGATAACATTGCTTGCCAATGGCTGAAGTAGCGGGGGGAGCAACCCAACACTGGCGTGATAATGGTAACATAGCCGTTTGTTGTCGGAGGCGCGGTGACGCATCAAGCGGTGTGCTGCTAACTGTAATGCGGGTGCCGATCTATTGTCGAACGCCCGTTTTCTTATTCAAAATTGCAATCATACAGTTGAGTCTATTATGCCAGAATCTAATCCACGTTTTGTTTCGCGTTTAACACGCAACACCCTTGCTTTAATTCTTGCAGGCGGACGGGGGGCGCGCTTACGGCAATTAACTCAATGGCGTTCTAAACCCGCTGTGCCATTCGGTGGTAAATTTCGGATTGTTGATTTTCCTTTGTCTAATTGTATTAACTCTGGGATTCGACGGATTGGTGTGTTGACGCAGTATAAAGCACATTCCCTGATTTTGCATATTCAAAAAGGCTGGGGTTTTTTACGCGGTGAATTCGGTGAATTTGTTGAATTATGGCCGGCGCAACAGCGGGTTGCTGAAACCGCCTGGTATGCTGGCACTGCGGATGCGGTGTTTCAAAATCTTGACATTATTCGTAATCACAATCCCGAATATATTTTAATACTTGCCGGCGATCATATCTATAAAATGGATTATGGTGCGATGATTGCCCAGCATGTCGAAACCGGCGCTGATATGACTGTGGGTTGTATTGAAATTGATTTATTAAGGGCGCGAGAATTAGGCGTGATGACTGTTGATGCGCAGCACCGGGTGATGGCATTTCAAGAGAAACCCGCGCAACCGCAGAGCTTACCCAATCGCCCTGATGTTGCACTTGCCTCAATGGGTATTTATGTTTTCAATCGGGATTTTTTATTTGAGCAACTGATTAAAGATGCCGATTCATCACACTCCAGCCACGATTTTGGTAAAGATATTATTCCCGAAATTATCAATCGCTACCGCGTGATGGCTTATCCGTTTCGTGATGTGCGCAGTGGCAATCAAGCCTATTGGCGGGATGTCGGAACAGTGGATGCGTTTTGGGAGGCTAATTTAGAGTTAATTGGTGTCACACCACCGCTCAATCTATATGATGATAATTGGCCAATTTGGACGTATCAAGAGCAATTACCGCCGGCTAAATTTGTATTTGATGATGATACGCGGCGCGGCATGGCAGTGGATTCAATGGTATCAGGCGGATGCGTCATTTCTGGCGCTATTGTGCGTCATTCATTATTATTCTCCAATGTGCGGGTTAATTCTTACGCCAAAGTAACCGATTCGGTCATTTTGCCAAATGTGTCTATTGGGCGTAATTGTGATATTCACCGCGCCGTCATTGATCGCTGGTGTCAAATTCCACCCAATACAGTCATTGGACGCGATCCTGATGCTGATAAAGCGGCTGGGTTTTATATGAGCGAAACTGGCATCACATTAATCACACCGGACATGCTTGGTCAAAGCGTTAATCGTCTGCGTTAATCCCCATCATTGTTGCAATCTATTATCCAAACACCACAGTTTATTCATGATTAGGTCATCAATGACACAGCAATATCCTGATTTTCGCAGTGAACGCCGAGCAGGCGTTTTATTGCACATTACCTCATTACCCGGCACCGGCAATACTGGTGATCTTGGTAGTGAAGCATTTCATTTTATTAACTTTCTTGCCGATTGCGGTATGACTTGGTGGCAAATGCTGCCAATTGGACCACCGCAAGGCGGTTTATCACCCTATCAAACCAGCTCGGCACATGCGGGCAATCCGCAACTCATTAGTTTAGAAACGCTGGTTAATTCAGGTTGGCTTAATCAAGATGCGTTAATTGATTCTTTAGATCACACTGCCAAAAAAGCGTTATTGCAACAGGCGTATCGTGGGTTTAATATCAAAGCCACCATCGCTGAACGCACCGAATTCAATATCTTTTGTGCCAATCATGCGTATTGGCTAGAGGATTATGTGTTATTTCGCGCCATTAGTGAACAGCGTCAAAAGAGCTGGTGGCAATGGCCAAAAGGCTTGCGCACCCGTGAAAAACGCGCATTAACTCAAGCGCGAGATAAATTACTTGACGCATTAAATTATATTCGCTGGGAGCAATTTATTTTCTTTCAACAATGGACGGCATTGCATCATCATGCGGCAACCGTTGGGGTACGTTTATTCGGCGATATGCCAATTTTTGTGGCGTATGACAGCGCCGAAGTGTGGGCACGGCCACAGGATTTTGATTTAAATCCTGACGGCAGTTTGCGTGTTGTAGCTGGTGTTCCCCCCGATTATTTTTCTGCCACCGGGCAACGCTGGGGCAATCCGTTATATCACTGGGAACAATTAGAAAAAAGCCAGTTTCGCTTTTGGATTGACCGTATTCGTACCCAGTTAAAGTTATTTGACTTAATTCGCATTGACCATTTTCGTGGCTTTGAAGCCTATTGGGAAATCCCCGCCACTGAAGAATACGCCATTCAAGGAGAATGGGTTAAAGCGGGTGGTGATGCGTTATTTGCCGCCCTGCATCGTGAGTTTGGTGATTTGCCGTTAATTGCCGAAGATTTGGGCGTCATTACCGCTGAAGTGGATGAATTGCGCCGCAAATATCAATTACCCGGCATGAAAGTTTTGCAATTTGCATTTGATGGCAGCAATGATAATATTCACTTGCCGAGTTATCATACGCAAGATTCGGTGGTGTACACCGGTACGCATGATAATGACACGACCTGCGGTTGGTATGAAAGTTTAACTCCGGAATCGCGTCATTATGTGTATGAATATCTCGGCAATCCGAATGAAGCCATGCCCTGGGTTTTCATTCGCACTGCATTCGCCTCCGTCGCCAATTTAGCCATTATCCCGCTGCAAGATTTATTAGGCTTAGACGGTCAACACCGCATGAATTTACCCGGCACCAGTGATGGCAATTGGCAATGGCGGTTTAGTTGGTCACAGGTTGACGCTGAATTACCCGCCCGCCTGCGTTATTTAATTAAACTCTATGGCCGCGCTGCGCAGGATCATACAGCATGACGCCCCCAGATGATTCACCAGAGTTAATAGCACCATCGCGTCGTCATACCCAATCTTATCGACGCGGTATTGAAAAAATCGCGCCCTTATCAATTCAATTTACACCCACCACCGCCCCGCTGCGCAAACCCGCGTGGATTCGTGCGCCGTTGCCAGCGGGGGCGCAGGTGGCGCATATCAAAACACTATTACGCACAGCGGGCTTGGCGACGGTCTGCGAAGAAGCCGCCTGCCCCAATTTGGGCGAGTGTTTTGGGCATGGCACGGCGGCATTTATGATTTTGGGTGAGCTTTGCACCCGCCGGTGTCCTTTTTGCGACGTGGCGCACGGGCAACCACTGCTGCCGGATCCGGCTGAACCCGAGCGGTTAGCCGCCGCAATCGTTGCGTTAAAACTACGCTATGTCGTGATGACATCAGTCACCCGCGATGACCTGCGCGATGGCGGAGCGGCGCATTTTGTTAGTTGTATCAAAGCGTTACGCATCACAGCGCCTGAGGTGCGCATTGAAATTTTGGTACCAGATTTTCGCGGGCGTGAAACTGTTGCGCTCACAACACTGGCGTCGTCATTACCCGACGTATTCAATCACAATGTGGAAACCGTCGCTCGCTGTTATCCATTGGCACGTCCGGGTGCGGATTACCATAACTCCTTGAATTTATTGCAAGAATTCAAGCGCCGTCATCCGAACATCCCCACCAAATCCGGCTTGATGGTCGGGCTGGGCGAAACCCGCGAGGAACTCATCGCCACAGTGACAGATTTGCGACAACACGGCTGTGAGATGCTCACCATCGGTCAATATCTTGCCCCCAGCCGCGCACATCTGCCCGTCCAACGGTACTGGACACCCGACGAATTTGCGGAATTGGCCACAATTGCGCGTGAGTTGGGTTTTAGCCACGTCGCCAGCGGCGCGTTGGTGCGCTCGTCTTATCACGCCGAACAGCAGGCGCGGTATCTCACGCATTCTGAATGAGTCAATAAATGAATCAATCATTCAAATTTGAGATGATGTGGCTTGTACAATTAATAGAATAGTTTGGGCATCAGTCACCAAATGACAAATAAAAGGTGCCTAAAATCCTGTTGTTTAATTCAGCCATCCGTCACGACTTTTTAACAATTACCCACAAAAAGGTTTCGCCACCTTTATTGATGTGCGCCACGAATTCGGCGGTCAATCCTATTGAAGCAAGTTCCGCTAATAATTTATCTGGGGTGGTGTGATGATAAGGGAGCATCACGCCTAAAAAAGACAGGTTGCCAGAAAATTCTGCGTACCCGGTGTAATCTTGCGTGGCATAAGCGAATAAAAATTGACCGCCCGGTTTCAGGGCGCGCTGTACTTTAATAAATACGCTGGATTGATTAGCGAGCGTTAAATGAAAAAGGCTGTAAATTGCTGTGATTGCATCATAGCGTGATTCTGCCATTTCATATTCAACCATATCTGCTTGATGAAATACGCCATCAGGATTAGATTGCCGTGCCAATTCAAGCATATTTGCCGAAATATCAATTCCCGTTACCTCCCAACCATAATGAAGAAAATGCTGACACACGGGAACGCCACTGCCACATCCCAAGTCCAATAATTTCCCTTCTAGCAAATTAAGGTTAATACGGAAATACTCCAAAATATCTTTCATTTTGAATAAACCACGATTACTATGGTATTCAAAGGCTAATTTATCA